>NZVE01000038.1 GCA_002697345.1 Paracoccaceae bacterium
GAGTGGTTAAAGGAGACGGACTGTAAATCCGTTAGCTATGCTTACGTTGGTTCAAATCCAACTCTGCCCACTCCTGGGGGTGCCATGGTTTCGACAGGGTACACGGAATGTGACTGAAACCTGCTTGGATAAGCAAACCATAGATGCAAAAACATCTGACACCGCAGCGAATAACATCGTTGCATTCTCCCGCACTCGCGAACTCGCGACTGCCTGAATGGGGGATCGGGGTTAAACTAGCCTTGTTAACCAAGTAGTTCTGGGGGGTGGAATGCCCCCTTTAAATCTAGAGGTTCCATGAAGATTAATCTTTGGTATTCTAATAGTATGGGTCAATGGCGTTGGACTCTTTGTGAAGAGTTTAAGAACGGTGTTACTAAAGTAGAACAAAGTTCTGGTCAACAACCTATGCTTCGTGATGCTATGAATGATGTAGCAAACACTGTTGAATATCTTCTAGAGACACATAAAAAAGACAATCCTCTTTAGCTCAGCGGTAGAGCGAACGACTGTTAATCGTTTGGTCCCTGGTTCGATCCCAGGAAGGGGAGTTTAGGGAGATTAGCAATCTGGTGAATGCACCGAGCTCATAATTCGGATAAGGTGGGTTCGATCCCCACATCTCCCATATATAATATAAATTTGTTGCAAATATGTTTGAGATCGGTAATGAGTTAGAAGTTGCTCAAATTGACGGTATTGGACCAAATGCAGTTACATGTATAGTAATTGATAATCTTTATAAAAATCCCGATGAAGTTAGAAAATTTGCATTAACTCATAGGGGTGAAGCAGGAAAGATCAATGAACAATGTGACTTTGGTGATAGACTAGCAATTCCACACAAAGATATCCGTAATATAAAAGAAGTTATTGATGATTTTGTTAGAAATCGTGCTATCTGGAATAACTGGTACGATGAGTTATCATATGAAACTAGTTGGAAAAATGCAGAGTTTTTAGTAAACTTTACTAGTCACCAAACATTAGTTAATAATCCTTTGGGGTTGGTTCCACACCAAGATACATATTTGAAATTTCAACTTCCGAGTAGATTTGGGGTTGTAATCTATTTGAATACTCCTGAAGAATGCGAAGGAGGCACAAACTTCTATAGTTACCTTGACAAACAAGGACTAGAAAGATCTCTACTATATGAGAAACAGTTCACTGAGATGACAAGTGCCGATAATAAATGCACCAAAACATATCAAGACTTATTCACTGAACTTCAAATGTCTTCTGCACTAAAAATTGAGGCAGAGATTGGAATGAGATATAATAGAATGCTTATTTACCCTGTGGATGTTCTACATGCACCAAGTATGGCTCCTGGATGGTTCAAAAATAATGAAAGGATTGCACAGGTACTATTTTTGTGAGTAAATACATTGTTCGATGGTCCGAACCAGGAGAACTTTCTCCTCAACAACAGAGTAGATACTTTGATAACGAAGTTAATGCCAAGTGGTTTGCAAATGAAATGAAAAAGAGTTATAATTGGGTTATCTGCACAGAATCAAAAAACGTAATGGAGTAACAAAGAGTATGATTTGCACAGGTAATCTTTTTGTGATATAATTAGCATGTGTGAAGGAAGTGCGACCTCTCTGATCTTAGGATTGGAGGGGTTTTTTCATTGTCTAAATACAAAAAGGAATAATATATTGAGCAGATAAAATGCCTCTATCAAGATTAGAAAATTTTCTAAAGAACGCTGAAGGTAATATTTTATATGTAAATCCAAGCGACTTTGATGCTACTGATAGTATTGAAAACCGTGGTAACTCGCAGACGAGACCATTCAAAACTATTCAAAGAGCTCTAATTGAAGCTGCTAGATTTTCTTATCAAACAGGCAAAAATAATGATAAAATTGATAGAACGACCATTCTGGTTTTCCCTGGCATTCACTACATTGATAACAGACCAGGATATACTGTAACGAGTAATCTTGGAGCTGCTGAATTCAAGATTAGGAAAAATGCAGGATGGCAACCTGCTGATATCACTCAGTTTACTTCAGAAACTAACTTTGATATTCTAGATCCCAATAATGAACTTTATAAGTATAACTCCACTGAAGGCGGAGCAATTCTACCTCGTGGTACTTCTATCATTGGATTGGATCTTCGCAAAACTAAACTAAGACCACTGTATGTACCTGATCCATTAGATGACAATCAACTATATGGTGGTATTCTTCGTGTTACTGGTACTTGTTACTTTACCGCTTTCACGATCTTTGATGCGGATATTTCTAGAACTGCATATTATGATTATGATAGTAACACAAAGGTTCCTACATACTCTCACCATAAACTAGCTGCGTTTACCTATGCCGATGGTGTAAATAACGTAATAATTAATGGATCTGATTCTGGTCTAACTGACCTGGACATGTTCTACTTTAAGGTAGCAAAAGCTTATGGTGATGCTTCTGGTAGACCTGTTCCAGATTACCCCACATTCGATGATTTTGAACCAAGTGTAGACGAATTTAGAATTGTTGGTGACCTTGCTGCTGACCCAGTTGGTATTACTTCGATTAAGTCTGGTGACGGTAATACTCCTAATAATATTATCACTGTAGACACGACAAAGGCACATGGACTATTCAAGGATACTCCTGTTCTTATTGCTGGTATCACAACATCTGTCAATTCATACAACGGATCCTTCCTAGTTGAAGAAGTTATCAGCGATACTGAGTTCACATATCTCGCTCCCAGTGTACCTATTACTGCACTGCCAACGTCCCAGGAGATTCAAAATTCTTCCGTAATTATTGAACCCGATACTGTAGGTTCTGCATCTCCATATGTTTTCAACTGTTCTTTACGTTCGGTATATGGTCTTAATGGACTTGATTGTGATGGTGATAAAGCCACTGGATTTAAGTCCATGGTTTGTGCTCAGTTCACGGGTATTTCTATTCAGAAAGATGATGATGCTTTCATTCTCTACAATCCCGACACTGCAATCTTTAATAGTGATTTGAGTGTATCTGATTCAGATAGACCTCTACACTCAAACTCAAAAGCAATCTATAAACCAACATTTGAAACCTCTCACATGAGAGTAAGAAACAACGCTGTTGTTCAGTTGGTTTCTATCTTTGCTATTGCATATGCACGTCACTTCCATGCAGAAAGAGGTGGTGATGCTTCTATTACTAACTCCAACTCTAACTTTGGACAAACTGCTCTAGAATCATCGGGATTTAGACCAGAGTCGTTTAATCGTGATGATGTAGGATACATCACTCACATTCTGCCACCTAGAGAAATTCCAAGAACAGTAACTACGGCATCTTGGTTAACACTTGATACACCAAAAACTGTTGGTGTTGGTATTACTGATAGACTATATCTGTTTAGTTACAATACTGAAGAAATTGTTCCACCTGCACAGGTTGACTCTTATAGAATCGGTGCTAAGAAAAAAGATAAGTTATATTTGAGTGTTGTTAATACACTTACTGGACAAGCAGTTCAGGAAACATATGAGACTCCTATTCTCATGCAGGTTCCCTCTGGAACTGGTGTAGAATCCGAGAAAGACTATAAAGTTATTAGAAATTCTGGTGTTAATGCCATTATTTCTAATGTTATCAGTCTAAGTACCAATCACCAACTTAATAATGGTGAGAAAATTAGAATCTTCTCTAATACTGGAGAAACTCCAAACGGTATTATTAATGATAAGATCTACTATGCTATTGCTGGTGGCAATCTTGCTACAAACAAAATTCAGATAGCATCTACTAGTAATGATGCTCTTGCTCGTAGACCTCTCACTGGGTTATCTAATGGTGGTGGACAACTAACTGTAGTTTCTAGAGTTACTGATAAATTACCAGGAGATCCTGGACACCCAATTCAGTGGGATAATATTAATAATCAGTGGTACGTTATCGCTCACCCCAGTGAAACATTTAACCAAATATTCCCAGCACTTAAAACTATTGGCGCTGGTGTTATTGGTGATGAAACTGGATCAACATATGTTAAGCGTAGAGTAGATAACAGATCTCTCATTGATAGATTGTATCGTGTTAGATATGTTCTACCTAAAGAACATGTTGACGCTCGTGCTCCAAAACCTGGATTCGTTCTACAGGAATCTAAAACTGTTGGTATTGGTAGTGCATCATTCCTAACTGCTAATCTATCTAACCCAACTCAACTTAAGAATGTTAAGATCATTAAGAGTGCTGATTTTAGTGGCACAACTATTACGATCACAACTGAAATTCCTCACAGATTGATTGAAGGTGATTTAGTTAAAATTAAAAATGTAGAGTCCGTTAACAATCCACTTAATACTTATAAAGTTGGATTTAATGGTGAGTTTAAAATTGATAATGTAGTTTCTAGTAAGGCATTTACCGTTACTGGTATTACTACGGATCCTGGTGCATTCCTTAATGAAATTAACGAGAGAACTACACAACAACAGATTGAAGATCTACCTATTGTAGAGAGATCCAAAGCATTTGACTCTCTCTATGTGTATAGAGTACAAGAATCTAGACCACATATTCCTGGAACTTCTGGACAAGATGGTGTATATAACCTAACTCTCGTTTGTGGTTCTATTCCTCTGGATAAGGATCTTGGTTTCGGTGTATCCACGAAATCCTTCTCACAGGATATTAGAAACCTCTATCCACAACAAGACAGAGATAACTATCAGTCGGACGCACAACCATCAATTTCTCATGCCAATGCTGATGTTATTGGTAGTGTAATCTCCGATAATAGGCAAAGATCTTTGACCCGTGAAGCACTGTCATATTTCATGCAGGGACAGAAAGTTGGTTATGCTGTAACTGGTGCAGTTGTCACTGGTACAGGTAACACTACTCTCACAATGTTTACTGGTGCAGAACATAAATTTAATCAAATTAAGAGTCTAAACATTATCAATCCTGGTGCTGGATATAATAATGGTTCTGGTATTGCAACTGTCATTTATGCTGCAGATCTTGAAAACGTTGCTTTAACTGGCAAACAAGCATCAGCTAAAGTACAAATTTCTGCCGCTGGTACTATAACCAGTGTAGAGGTTCTTGATGGTGGTACTGGTTATGGTATTGGTAATACTATGACTATCTCTGCTTTCCCAGCAGGATCTCCTTCAACTAATGCTATTGTTGAAGTTACTGGTATATTTGACAACATCTATGATGGTATGCACCTATCTGGTTTTGCAGATCCTATTCTGAATGGAACATTCAAGATTGTAGACATTCCAAGTTCCAAGTCAATCTCTGTGGAAATCCCCGAGTCAAGAGGATTGGGACCATATTATATCTCCAGAGATGATAGAAGACTCCCAACATATCACCACGCAAATATTGGTGTTGGAGTAACTTATATTGATGTTATTAACAGAGACGAAGGATCTGTAAAACTTCTAACAGATGCTAACCATACTTTGGTTGCTGGTAACTGTTTTACTATTCAAGGAACTGGAAATGGTAATTGGGATGATAATGTCTTTATCGTTGATGATGTTGACAATGATAATCCACTGAGGAGTATTCACTTCAATGTTGGTGTTCATACTGTTGGTTTCATAACTGCATATGACACAATTAATACTAGACTATTTGGTACTGGTATCAGTGCAAACTCTAAAACTCTAGGTCTTGGCGAAAATAATCTTGCAGGTAGAGCATCTTATTTCTATGCTGGTATTTCTACCACTGTTGCTTCTCCAATCACTTCTACTGATACTGTACTTACTCTTACTTCGACAGAAGGATTTAGTAAGGGAGATTATATTATCATTGGCTCAGAAATCATGCGTTTCTCCAGTGATAATATCAATAGTGTTCTTCGTGGTCAGTTTGGTACAGTTAATACCTCAGCACCAGTTGGATCAACTATCAAGAAGATTGAAGTTCTTCCAATGGAACTTCGTAGACCATCTATTCTCCGTGCGTCTGGACACACATTTGAATATCTAGGTTATGGATCTGGTAACTACTCAACATCTCTGCCACAAAAACAGGATAGAGTTCTATCAGATTTAGAAACACTTGCCGCACAAAAGAAAGAACTTGATGGTGGTAAAGTTGTATACACTGGAATGAATGACAGTGGTGACTTCTATACTGGATATAAGAGGCTATCGTCTATTACTGGTGAAGAAGAAGTTGTTGGCGCACCTATCTTCTCATATACTGGCGATGATGCCGAGGCAGAAGGAACTAAGAGAGTTTCTGGTGTATTTGATGAACTACTTGTTAGGGAATCAATTACTGTTGAGGGTGGTGATAATAACAATAGAACATCACAGTTCTACGGTCCAGTAAACTTTACTGAGAAACTTGCTAATAGTTCGGATGATGGTATTGAAACTAAGAATTTCTTCCTGAGAGGTAATGCCCCTCAAGGTAAATTGCTTACCGTTGGTATTCAGACTCCAACAGGTGCTAAGAGAGCAGGTGACCTTTCATTCATTGGTATTCCAGATAATGGTGGATATGTTGGACACATTTATGCTGAAGGTGATTGGAGAAGATTTGGTGTTATCTCCAGAGAGAAGAATAGAAACTTCTACACTGTAGATCAGGTATCTATTGGTGCTAGTGATGCTACTTTCAAATGGAGAGATACTCTCGAAGTTAATGGTGTAACTAAACTAGATCACCTATATGTTGCTGGTATCGTTACATTCGCATCTAACCAAACATTCTCTGGTGTTACATATGACTCCATTGTTGTTAGACAACTTGCAAACTTCTATGCGTATAATTTCTCTGGTGGATTCTCAGATGAGGGTGTTAAGTGGGAAACTTACGGATACTACACTCAAGTACATGAGGGAGGCACATCTAGACTACACAACATGGAAGTTGTTGGTACTTATGTTTCTTTCAAGTCAAACTGTAAAGTTGATTTCCTTGGTGAGGTTACTTCTGGTTATACTGGTATTAACTCAATCAAGGGTGACATTACCTGTAGTAATATCTCTGTAAGAGAACAAGATCCCCTGAATGGTAGTGGTAAGTTCTTTGCTGAAGATCTTACAGTTCAAACTGGTTTTGCTACTGATTTCAATGTTGGAACTACTGGACCTGGTGGAGTTCTGACAATTGGTAATAGAGTAGGATCTACACTTAATGGTCATGCAAACATTGTAAGTCTTACTGGTCCTGGTATGCCAGATGATACTGGTGGAGGAAGTGTAGCACTACCAGTACAAGGTGGTGGTTTAACATATCAAGGTGTTTCGAGAGTTGCTATTACCAGTGCATACATCAATGTTGGTGTTATTACCAACTTCCACTCTCCTGCAACCTCCTACCTCAATTCTCCTAGAATTCAGTCTGGTATTGCAACTAACTTTGAGGTAACAAATAACCTGACTGTTACTGATGGTGGATCTAGTGCCACTATTAAGACTCTTAATTATACTACTGGTTCTGGTACAGATCTAACTCTGACTGGAGATCTTACATGTCAGGGTGGATCTTCTGTTGCAAGAATTAGGGAAATTGAATTTGATCAACAAATTGTAGGTCCAACTGCAATATTTAATGATATTGAAGCAACTACATTAAAACCAAAAACTGCTAGTACTCTTAATATTAATTGTACGGCAATTACTGCAACATCAACAATTACTTGTACTGATAGTGGTTCTTCTGCGACGATTAACAATATCACATCGCAAGAACTTACCATGGAACCTTCTTCCAGTGGTATTATTAAAACACCTAAGTTGGAAGTTGGTAATAGTAGTGCTGACCAAGGTGCCGATGCTAAGATCAGATATCTGAATGGATATACTGCTGGTGGTATCACTCAACTGGATATTGATTGTGGTACTAATGGTAAAGTAAAATCATTCCAATTTGAATCTACTTGTGCCACTGGTAACGCACCATTCAAGTGCGTATCTACAACTAAAGTCACCAACTTTAATGCAGACTTACTTGATGGAATGAATACATCTTCTACCAATCAAACTGGTGCTAGTATTGTTTCTAGAGATGGTTCTGGCAACTTTAAAGGTAATATTATTACCGCAAATAGTTTCAGTGGAGGAACTATAAGTGGTAGTAATGGATCATTTAGTGGCACACTCAACGTAAGTAGTACAATCACTGGTAACGTTACTGGTAATCTAACAGGAACTGCCTCTAATGCGACTAAGGCAGTAGATGTTGATCTTGGAAAAGGTATTCTATACAATACTGGACAGACTGCGACAGAAGTCAGTGGTAGTTTCTACTACCAGAGTAGTTCAGTTTATGCTCCTAATTTCAGGGGTACTTTTATTGGTAATGGTACCGAGGTCACTAACATAAACGCATCAAACATCACATCAGGAACACTACCTTCTAGTGTAGTTCCTGAAATCAGTGCTGATGATATTGTAGGAGGAACACTTGACGCATCATTGGTTCCAACACTAAACCAAAATACAACTGGTACTGCAAATAAAGCAAATACAATTAACATTTCTAATGGTACTAGTGGAACTCAGTATCCAGTTATGGTTAATACTACTGGATATCAAACATTAGCAAGAGATACTAGAATGTCATTTAACGGTGGCAATCTTTCAGTAACTCAAGACATTACTGCGTTCTCATCTGATGATCGTCTGAAGACTAATAGAGTTCAACTGACTAATGCTCTTGATAAAGTTTGTTCACTCAACGGTTTCACTTATAACTTTAATGAAACTGCCGGTAAACTTGGATTTAATACTGAAATTGATTATGTCGGTGTTTCTGCACAAGAAGTTCAAAAAGTTCTTCCCGAAGCAGTAAAACCTGCACCAGTTGATAACAAGTACATTACTGTTCAGTATGAAAAAATTGTCCCACTTCTAATTGAGGCAATCAAGGAACAATCTGGTCAGATTGATTCCCTTAGAAAGGAGATTGAAAAACTCAAATAAATATTAGAAATGGGTATTTTATAATGCAGTTAAATTATGTAGAACCTGAAAATATTAAAGTTAATCCCGATGCAATCATCAATAACAAACAGATAGGAGAAAAAAATCATCCTGTAATTGTTGTTGATGATTTTTTATTGGATCCACATAAGTTTATATCAGAATATGTTGAACCCACTCCTCTTGTATTAAATACTCTCGATTCCAAGTCATTAATGCCTGGGTGGATTGGTCAGGTTCCTAATAGATTTTATGAAATTGATTCAGCAGTTACACAATTACTTGATTTATATACAGACTTTGATATTCCAGAAGAGGAAATAGAAGATCATATTTGGAATTATCAAATCAATGTAATTCATGGTGGTTGTAAGTGTGCAAGAAAATGTATTCAACCTCATGTCGATCCAGCAATGATGGCATTTGTTTTGTATTTGAATGAAGACGATCAACAAGGTGGTACTGGATTTTATAGACATTCTGAAGCAGGAGACATGAATCTAGAAAATGTTGATAAGTCATTCAAAAGAACTTCAGACTATTGGAAGTATAAAGAATGGCAATTTGAAAAAATGAGAGATACTCGGGATGAATACATAGATTTTGACTCAGATTTAATGGATGATGCTTGGGAAGAATATCATTATGAACCTATGAAATTCAATAGATTAATTCTATATCCAGCATATATTTTTCACAGTTCCATAATGAAAATAGACTGGTACGTTGAGAATCCCAGAGTTAGTTTATCTGGATTTATCGATAAATCATATTTTACTGAATGAAATTACAAAATTATATCCATACACATAATAATATTCTTAACGAAAAAGATCACCAAAGATTTATAACTTTGTGTGATGAGTTTGATTTTGGCGAGATTGATAGACCAAAACCAGATAAATTTTATAATATGAAAAATACAGAAACATGTAGATCTCATGTATGTCTATCACGTTCTGGTGATGAGGAAGAGTTGTGGAATTTATGCCATAAGGTGATGTTAAAGACTATTCCTCTAATATATTCAGACTATAATGATTTTTTGCCTGAAGAGGTGGATCTTTATAATAAATATAGCGGATACTGGTTATGTAAGTATCCAGAGACTGGAAGAATAACATATCATGCAGATCTTGACGGTGATGCTGGTTCAGTTACAGTTTCATATGGTATAAATGATGATTATGAGGGTGGAGAACTTAGGTTCTGGAAAACAATAGACTTGGAAAAGAAATCGAACTCTGTTCACATATATCCAAGTAATTTTTTATATCCACATGAAGTGACACCAGTAACTAAAGGTATACGTTATTCAATAGTTTGCTGGTTTGGTTACGAAAAAGGTCAAGATTGGAGTTTAATCTAAAAATGGTAGAATTAGAAAGACTTGAAAGAGTACAACAATCTGGAAAGTATCCAAACTTAATTACATCGACTGACGTTGATAACGTTAAGAAAATTACTGAAGCAAACCCGAGTCTGTTCGCTTATAGTTGGTCTGATAAAAGATCTACTAGGAGAGATTCTGGAGCAAACTTTTCAAAAAAATCTGATGGGACTACCTTATATGGATTTTGGTTTGTACCTCAATCAGGAACTGGAACATATAGACTATGGGATGGTCATGTCATCAAAAATAATCTATTGAACTATTCGTTTAATGTTATTGGATATTTTTTCAGTGCCGATGATCTCAATTGCCCAGAGGAAGAACATATTTCTTTAGATTCTGTTCCCCTATTTGAACCATCTATCATGTCATTATGTTCTCTTGTTACTGAGATTACAGGAAGACAATCGGTTGGAGATCTCAAAAGAGCACTAGATTCGGTAAAGAATGTAGATGATTTAACCGAACTAGACTATACAATAAACTATTTGCGTATTAATAGGAAGAAACAGACTGTAGAGATTGGACTAGAAAAGAGTGAAAACGAAAATTCATTCTCTACATTAATAGAAAAGGTAACGCCAGAAGGCACTTTATCAAGAACTAATTGTTCTGCAGTTTCTGATCTCATCGAAGGAGATTTTTTATCGGATGATGGAGATAATGAAACTACAATACTAATTAAGTATGGACCAAATGGATTATATGAGGAGACATCTTTTGTAATTTCTACTACTTATAGTAAACTTGCTCCATCAGGTACAAAACCTACGGATAACTATCAAGTATTTCAACAAAGATCTGCATCACACTCAAATTTTGTATCTGATACATTATATAAATGTAACAATTACCGTTGGATAGATGAAAATATTAAAGATGAAATCATCACCTGGGAAGATGATGAAATATTAGAAACTATTTACGGTGTAACTATACTTACTGTTTCAGCATCAGGAACTAATACTGAAATCATGTATGGATATAGTGGACTTAAGGGAGGCAACCAACCTACCGTTAATTAACGGAAGGATATGGCGCCAGAACCGCTTCTAGTCCAAGTTCCAACGCAAAGTCCACCAGGACCGCCGCCTTGACCGCCTTTACCAGATCTATCGCCGCGATAACCGCAATCATGTTCATCGCCGCCGCCTCGTTCACCCTTCCCTCCTGACGCGCCGCCGTCTCCGTTATAACCCCACTGTCCACCTTGTCCGCCAGCACCACCATTGCCGCCTTTACCTCCAGCACGGTCGGATCCGCCTTGACCGCCTTGACCATTTGTTTTGTCCCAGTTTAGTCCAGCAACATTCCATGCGTTGCCATTCCATACATAACCCTTACCTCTGCCTCCATGGCCACCGTTACCACCATTGCCGCCGCTACCACCATCTTTGCGGCACTTAGTTTTAGATCCATTACAGAACCAACCTGAACATCTCTTAACGCCAGAGTTGCCTCCGCCTCCTCCTTTGCCACCATTGCCGCCGCCACCGCCACCGCCGCCACCGCCTTTAACGTTATTCGACCATTCACTGCTAAACACTTCTATCGAAGAAGCAACGTGCATAGCATATCCTGCATTGCCACCAGCTCCCCCAGAACCACCGCCACCGCCTCCATTTCCACCATTTCCTGAGAAACCATATACTTTTCCATTAACTCGGAATTTTTGTTCTCCTTGCCCCGAAGCATTCCACCTAAATGCAGGTTGACTATTACTCAATGAACCACAATGACCAGTTACCGTAATTTTCTTATCAAAATTACTGGATGTCCAGATCAATTCATTGTTAATAACTTGCCATCTTGCTTTCAAGTGGGCAAAGTTACCATTACATGAACTTACAACTCCATTGACAGAACCACGGAGGTTAGAAAATTTCCAAGTTGCATTTGGAAGAGGCACATTATTATTTTGAGTAATAGGAACAATCTGCCTAGTCCTAGTATATTGTGATGCTTTAATTTGTGATCCACCAAACTTTTGTTGGAGTTGACTAAAACGCATCGGTCCGCTATTAAAATTAGTGTTGTATGCGTGTGAAATTGTACCTCCACCAATGTCATAGTCTGCTATGCCCTCTGAACTTGTAAGTGATGATTTTATATCTTCTGGAAGATCTTCTAATTGTTGACCATCCATCATTGCAGTCCTTGGATAGGTAAGGACTAATGATTCGGTTTTACTGTCAACAGATAGAGCGAGTGTTGATTCATTAATATTGACATGATGTAAAGTATTTTCGTCTGCATTTACAATATAAATTTTACTTGTATCTCCATTAAAACGTCCACCAATTGTAGAGATCCATTTAGCACAATCTCTTAAATCTCTGTTGGACTTAAATGCAACACCAGTATCTCTAAACATACAGTCCACAAAAACAACAGTGTTGGAATGTGAAACGAACTTCTCAATAATTCTATCTTCTGTACCAGGATGGTGTTGGAATGTAGTTCCTCTAATTATAATATTATATTCGCCATTATCTCTTGACTCATCATGTTGATCTGGTTGAAACCACACATAAGCATAGAACTCACCAGCACCAGAAAGTTGTTTATATACATGTCTTTCGGACAGGTGAGTATAATATGTAATCGGAAATGCTGGTGCTTCATTAGGATCGTCTAGAAGTTCTGCTTCTTCACTGTAAACTCCTTCGTCGATATAATTAGACATACCTATCTTGACCTATTATAACTTTATTTATAGCAATAAATACTAAAAACAGTCAAATTTATTATGACAGACTACGCAAAAGAACTTACAGAACGTTCCGAAAATCTCAGAGCAGAACTTCAAGAAATGCAAAAGGGGTTTGAGATGAAGAGAGAAGAATTTCTAAAATTGCAAGGAGCATTGGAAATGCTGCAAGTATTAGATAAGGACTCTAAAGAAGCAGAGGATGATGATTGAACCTTAGCAGAGTCATCATACTGGTGTATGGGTCGCTCTGTCAATGAACCACTCATCAGAATCTCTTATCGAAAAAACGCTTGACAATCTCGATAATCTTTGCCATACTACATTTGTCTGACGGGGGTTCCCCACGATGACACACACTACAGTCCCTACAAGGATTCTTATTATGTCTGGCAAAATTACAGAAGTCGCAGTAAAAGATCTCTCCACCCGCAAGGTGATGCAGAAGGTCACACAATTCGCTACACTCAAAGATTTTTCTCGAATCGTTAAACAAACTGGTCGCGATTGCACGGTACAACGTGAGTCTGTTTGGCGTTTCATTCCTGATAAACAGTCTAAGTATATGAGTGCCCTTGCACAAGGTTACTCTGATACTTCCATCTTTCACCTCATCAACCTTGAGAAATCGGTAGAGATTCTTGAACCGATTGCTCTGTCATCTGGTGTTCCTCAAGATCTACAATTCATCGATCACCAGAAGTTGTTCATCTCCAAAGATTTCAACTGGGTTCACATCGACGGTGGCAATCGTTCTGATACCATTATGGATTGGTTCGACAATAAGATTGCTCTTCAACCTGGAAACTATGTGATCCCTACTGGTGAAGGTGATCTGGTTCGATATACTCTGAACAAGACAAACTACTTCACTTATGAAGTATGTTGTGAAGAGTTTCCTGCTCTGGTTGAGTTTATCGACAACCAAACGATTGCATGGATCGAGTATTCTGGTCTCAATCGTGAAGAACGTCGTGATTTGTTTGAACGTCTGAATGATAACGAGAACCTCAACACTGAGGAACTTCGTAACTGCAGCACATCTGAGATCTGCACAAGTATTCGTGAACTGAACTATAAGTACAAGGATCGCTTTGTACTTGACAATGAGAAGAAGACTTTTGTTCTCAAGTCTAATGCAGAACGCTACAAGTTCTGTGCATATCTTGCATCTCTTCTGAACTACTACACTTTCCGTGGTCAGGTTGATGCCTTCTCACCCAAGACTCTTGACTCTGATTACAACTCAAACTCTGAGGCAGAGAATAACTTCAAAGACTTCAAGAAGTTCTTTGAATCTACTTTCATGCCGATGGTAAAGTATGTCGGTGATTTCACCAAACTTGGTGGTGCTCGTAATCGTCTGATTGATCTTTACTGTGCTCTGGTTGAAATCTATGCCGAGGGTGATGAAGTTCACCGCCTAGATAACAACAAACTGGACTATGAATCCTTCCTTGAGTGTTATCTTGAGTTGGTTGGTAAGTATTGGGGTGAGGAAGACGCAAGGTTCGAGACTGGTCGTTCTTCCTGTAAGTTCAAGGATCTATATGGTGCTAACACCAATTACAAGATGAAGCACCGTCTGGAACTTATCCGCAATGAGTTCATCCCCATGTTGAAAGAACGTGGTATTGTTGTCACTAAGGATAAAACTCGTTATTTCCCTCAGGAATGGCGTCGTATTCTATGGTCTCGTCAACAGGGTAAGTGTGCTCTGACTGGTGAACTTATCCCAATCACTGATGTTGAGAACGGTGATAAAGTCCACATCGATCACATTATCCCCCACTCTAAAGGTGGACAGACTATCATGGAGAATGCTCAACTTGCTCTTGCAGGTCCAAATATGGAGAAAAGTAATAAGTGAATTTATTTCCCATCCTGGTCGAAGAATATGATCTCTCTGGATCTCCTGATTTCGATACATTTAGGAAAATTATCAAAGAAGATGTAGAATCTGAAGGTGAAGGTCAGACAGGGTTACATTCTCTTGCCTGTGGCGGTAAATCTAGTCATGGTAGATGGGATCCTTTCACAATGTCAGAATCTCATCCACTACAACACTGTATCATCCCATTTTTGCAAGACTATGTTGATAAAGTGTGTAGTTCTCCCCTTTGTTTTGGTAACGCTTGGTACAATGTCTTGCCTCCTGGTGGTTTTACTAAAAGACATAGACATGAACATAGTGTAGTGAGTGGAGCACTTTACCTAGATCTACCACAAAATAGTGGGAATCTTTATTTTGTTTCACCTCTACAACAATATAGAATGTGTGAGTTATTCAGAACTGAATGTGAATATAATGCTTACGAAATTGATATGAATATAAAAGAGAATCATCTCTACCTCTTTCCAAGTTGGTTAGAACATGGTAGTAGAGTAAATGAGAGCGATCAAGATAGAATTATGGTTAGTTTTAACACAAGTCACTACACTCCAGCCGCATGACCTATTCTTTCACTGCTACAGTTCGTACTCAATCCAATAGACTTGAAACTTTTGTGTTTGAGTCTATTTCTATCGATGTTTCTGACGCTACTAAACAATGCGAGTCTATGACTGGTGGAGAGGTTGTTAACATCTACCCAACGAGTTTATCCTAACCAGTCTACAAACTGTCTCAGAGACGCTCCTAGGGGGGTCTTATGGGGTATAATTAAAGAGTCCTCTGAGAGACCCTTGCCAATCACTAATAAATACAACGTCTAGATTAACTCATTATGGCAGATCAACGCGCTTCAGTCCACACACAGGACAGACTTACAAAACAACTGAATGCTACAATGGCAACAGTTGGTGAACTTGACCGACGATTGGGTGAACTTGAGCAACTTGTACTGGGTGCTCTCAATAAAACTCAAGGTGATATTGTTTCTCTTCACAGTGAATTAAGTTCATTCCGTGAAAAACTTTCAATCAAAGAAAAGTTCGACATGGTAACACCTGTCTCTGAAGGTCCAACTGAACTCCTAACTGGCAACTCTCAACCTACTTGATTATGAACAACGACCAATTTGATTACGAGTACAACGATTTCGATGAACTCTATGAAAGTATGATGGAAACTGGTCCTGAAGATTGGATGCCTAATAATGGTATTCGAGAGAAATTTGATCCCGAAACTGAGAAACTGCTACGTCAGTTCTAATCATGTGACAGTTATCATACTGTCCTACCCTCTTGCCTAAGGGGGTTTTTTTGTGTATAATTAATCTATGAACGGAACACGAATGACCCTGACCCTCCGCCCTCATCAGAAACGCATTCTTAACAGTATGCTCGCCTATGACAAAGGTCAAGTCATCGTGCCTACAGGTGGTGGCAAAACTATCTGTATGATTCAGGATGTTGTAGAGAATTGTAAGTACATCGACAACGGAATGACGACTGTTGTTGTTGCTCCACGTATTCTGTTGGCAGAACAACTGTGCTCTGAATTCCTTGAGTTGATTGATACAACTCACACGCATGTGATGCACGTTCATAGTGGTGAAACCGACCACTATTCTACAACCAAAGCAAACGATATTCATGTCTTTGCTAACACTGCTCGTGCAGTAGGTGAGAATGTTATCATCTTCACCTCTTATCATTCTCTTCATCGTGTTGTGGAAGCAGACATTGAGGTAGACAACATCTACTTTGATGAAGCACATAACAGTGTGCAGAAGAACTTCTTCCCTGCGACTGAGTATTTTGCAGAGAACACAAATCGTTGTTACTTTTTTACCGCAACACCTAAACATTCTCTTACGTCTTCTAAACCAGGCATGAATTGGAGTGTTTATGGTCAGGTTCTGTGCAATGTTCCTGCTCCTGAGTTGGTTGAACAGGGATACATTCTCCCCCCTAAAGTTGTAGTCAAACAACTGCCTATGATCAAAGGTCGTAAGGTTATGTTTGCTGATGATTGTGACAATCTGCTTGAGACTATTGATGACAACAAAATCAACAAGACTTTGATCTGTGCTCGCACAACAAAACAGATCATCAATCTTCTCACTCATTCTAAGTTCTGTCTCCAACTTCGCAAACGTGGTTATTCTTGGATGACGATTACATCTAAGACAGGTGCAATCATCGATGGCAAGAAAGTCAATCGTGACGTATTCTTTGACACTCTGAATACTTGGGGTAAGGACAAGACCAAAAAATTTGTTGTTCTTCACCACTCTATTCTGTCTGAGGGTATCAACGTCAGTGGACTTGAGGCAGTTGTTTTCATGCGTAACATGGACTACATTGGTATCAGTCAGTCTATCGGTCGTGTGATCCGTCTGGGTGGAAGTGAGAAGAAGTTTGGGTTAGTTTGCATCCCAACTTATGACAGAGTAGGTATCAGCACTGCCAAGAAAGTTCAGGCAGTTGTTGATGTTGTGTTTAATCAAGGTCAACCCGCTATCAGTGAGATTCGTCGATGAACTACACCAAAGAACAACTTGTGGACGCACTTGTTCATGAATGGGAATATCTCTGCCATGACGATTATGATCCACAAGATCCAACACCAGAAGAATATCGCAAAGAGATGGAAGAACTTACAATCGAACAATTGATTGAAGAAACTGACACTGGCGAAGGTTACACACTTGATGAGTTTATGGAGTGTCATGGATAGATGAAAGACAAATATCATAACCACAATTCAACTATACTTGATAAAAAATATGTAAAAGATTATGTCTCACCTAATGGGTTGTTTGCTATACTTCCTTGTGGCAAAAAATGGATGGTAATTTGCAATGGTGATCAAATGGGATTATCATCCTCCTTTGATATTGCCATGCGTAGAGTAGAAAAACTCCAAAAGACATATTCTAAATCGCAGAAACGTACCAAAACACCTGCCAAACGAAAATCAAAGAAAATTCAAAATAAACATTTATTGAACCCTAGTGGTGGCAAGGGTTCTCGTAGACACGGTGGACAGTTGAACGAACTGGACACCATACCCACCAATCCACTGATAGATGCCTTACAATAAGACTGTCGAAAAAACAACCATGACTAAGACCAAGACCAAACGAGTCACTGTGACTCCGCTATCTCGGAAGGCAAAGAATAGGTTTGCCAATGAGATGGACCTCTTTCATTCTTGCACTATTGAAAATGAACGTGAGATGGCAGATGGTTCTCAGTGGATGTTTCTCAAGTCACTGAATCAATGTTACTTTTTTTGGGTGCCTGTTAAGGGTAACAAAGATTGGAAAGTTGACAAGTAACTAATTTTACACTAGACTAATCACATGCAAAACACCATGATCGAACAAATTCGCGACAACTGTCTCGAAAATCTAGAAAATACTTATGCTTCTCGTTTAGAAGTATTGGTCAGCGAAGATCGCTACGATGATGCACAATCAATCGTCAGTGAGATGGTTGTTGATGACGAATCTGAAGATTCTGAGTGGACTTTTGTTGATGATATGAGTCAGTACACTGATGATGATATCCCAAATTTACGATGGACTGAAATTGAGTAAAGATAGAGATGTTCGGGTCAGTCTACATGTGATTGACCCATTAAGAGCACATTTTAAGTTTCTTCAAAATCTTAAAAAAGATTTGAAGAAACCAGGCACCAACCTTCGCAAAAAAGATAAAAGACACAAGAAACGCAAATAATTATTAATGATTGATTATCTATTTCCTACTACCGTATATCAGGCAGATTTAGATACGCCCGATGATGTGCATGTGGATATGGTAAGTTATATTGATAAATTTTATAATAAAAATGTACAGCACGTTGGTTTTGTTCCAAGTTTCACTGGAGAGATATTAGGTGATTCTCAAATATCATCCAAACCAGAGTTTTCTTGGGTAACAAAACAGTTATCATCTCATCTTAAAAAATACATAGATGAGTTGGGTGCTACTTTAGAACCAACTGATATTCACCCAGGATCAGACATATACATTCCACAATCATGGCCTGTAGTATGTGTTAATGGTGGTGGAGTTGGATATCATAATCATTGCCAATCACACTTTAGTGCAGTGTTTTATGTTAGAACAGAGAACGATAATGAGACAGGTCAATTAGTAGTTTATTCGCCAGAACCAAATACTTTATCTGGACTACCTATCTTCCATACTAAACCAACATATGGCAGTTCACGGACAAAATACTATAGTGCAGTTCAAAATAGATTATTAATTTTCCCTTCTACTCTACATCATGAAGTTAGACAGTATCTGGGCATAAAAAATAGATATTCAATATCATATGATATATTAATTACCACCAGAAAAGAGTCTGGTAATTTTTGTTTAGTTAATCCTAATAGATGGATAAAAATCTGAAGATGACGAAAGAGAAATTTCCATGGAAGGAATTCCCATTTAGATTGGAGACTACGGACGCTGTTTGTCACTTCGTGTGTCGAGAACACGCCGAGAAATATATAAAAAGATATAAACTTAGGAAACCAAAATATACACTAGAAGAACGACCCTCCGAGTGAGGGTCTTTTTTTATGGCAAATTGCCTTTTATATAAAAAACGCCCAAAAACAGCAGTATCATCGTTTTGGGGGTGTGCTTATATAAAAACTGTCACATAGGGGGCAGACAAGGCGTTTTTTGTGGGTTATTATAAACTCATGAAAAACACACACCTTGAGCACCCCGAGGACGCGATTTTATATAATCGCGAGACCTTTGACAACATGCTCCAGTTCCTGCGTGATCGTAGCAGCACCGCCACTGTTAAGTGGGATGGTGCTCCCTCTATAGTATTCGGTACAAATGAAGGAAAGTGGTTTGTTGGAACAAAAAGTGTATTCAATAAGGTAAAAGTAAAGATCAATTATAGTCATCATGATATAGAACTCAATCACGGACATCTTCCTAAGGTTGCTGCTATCTTACATACATGTTTCGAGTGTTTGCGTAAGACCCCAGGAGTTTGGCAAGGTGATTTTATAGGTTTTGGTGGAACTGATACTTTTACTCCAAACACACTCACATATAACTTTGACGAGACGATCGATAGGGGTATTGTTGTAGCGGTACATACAAGTTATCATGGTAAAGATCTCAAGACAATGTGTGCAAACTTTGATGCTAAGTGGGATAGATATGAACATAACAGTAACACTCGCTACCTGAATACTGATGCTCATTTTACCTCCCGTAGTCGTAGAATTAACTACCTTATTAATTTTGCTTCTGTGGTTGCAAATCTTGTTAGATTTCCTGAGAAACAGAGAGGAAAGGAACTCAAAGTAGCAGTTAATAAGTGTATTCGTGAGAATACTGATATTTCTAATGCAGGTATGGGTCCGAGTATGACACTGCTCTACAAAACTATCATAGAAATCAAACGATTGATGATGAAAGGTATCACATCTGATGAAAACGTTCAGGTACAGTTTGATGATGACGATTGCGATCATGAGGGTTACGTTATGACCAATAAGTATGGCACCTATAAACTTGTAAATCGTCGTGAGTTTTCATATCGCAACTTTACCAAAATCAAAACTTGGTAATAAATAAATTGTACTATTCCTTAACAACGATGACAAGATTCGGAGAATTGTTAGGTGGAAAATCTTCACCTGAACCCGCAGCACCAACGCCACCCGCACCAGTTGCTGCACCAAACCCAGAACCAGTTATGATTGCTGACGGACCAAAAATGATGGACTTGGAAGAGTCTGATGGAGCAGATGTGCTCACTGAAGATAAACCAGAAGAGAAAAAAGGTGACGCCTCATACAACTTTATCAGAGACTGAGTGGACAGTGGCACAAAGTGTCCACTAACCTCCCACAGACCACCAATCTCGTGTATATTAAATGAGTGGAGGGGAACAGGACACCCATTCATCACTCCTAAGTGAGTCAGTTGGCAACTTTACTGCTGATGATAAACTCCACACAAATCGAGAGGTAAATCAAATGTGTTCTCATCCGTAGAACCGCCTCTCTCACACTCTTTCATTCTTTCTTTATGTCAACTAACGCTCGCATCGGTATCCAACTTAATGGCGGTATTGTTAGTGTTTATCATCACTGGGATGGTTATCCTCAGTGGTTGGGTGTTACTCTGTCCAAGAAGTATACCACCAAAGAAGATGTTTCAGAACTAATTGACGGTGGCAATATGTCATGTATTGCTTCAGATACTGATTGGGATCGTAATAAGTGTGCCGAACACGTTCAGTATTATACTGGTCGTGGCGAATCTATCGAAGAAAATGCACCTAAACTTGCAGAATCAATCACTGAATATTTTGATCAGTGTGACAACTGTGGTGCAGAATACGCTTATATCTTTGACAAAGGTGAATGGTTCTGTTATGATGTTAAAACATGGTCCGATTCTTTCGGACAACTCATTGAAATCCCTGAAGAGGTAGCAGCATGAGGATTGCACTTTCTGCCGTCGTTGTTCTATTGGGTGTAAACCTTCTAGTCAGTTTGCTCAACTCAGACATGATGAAAACTATTGAATCACGGAACGAAAAACTATGTCAACTAGATCAATCTCTTTGCCGAGATTAGACGTTCCCATGAGAATCTTAGGTAGCATCTTCGTGATTGCTGCCTATTTTATTGTCTTACATGTGAATGTTTATCTTGGGGTGACAATGAACCTGATTGGGGATACAATGTCACTGCCATATTTCATCAGAACTAAGTCTTATGACGTTGTGGGAATGTTAGGATTCCTCATGGTCATTGGTCTATCTAAATTAGTATCAACATTATGACTGATCAACAACCAAAAACAACACTTAGAGATTCTCTAGGTCCAAATAATACGGTAGAGAGTAACATCCCAGAAGATGTAACATGGATTGATGATGCTTTCTATATCAAACATACTAGGTTCGGTTTGTTTACATCCATTCTAAAAGAACCACTTGGAGCACATTTCCTCACTGGCGCCACTGAAGATGGTGTTACTGAGATGACAAGATGGCATCTTAAGTGTCTTCAAGATGGCACACTACACCAATACTCTCGCGTCGTTAATAGCGGTGTTGTTAGTGGCAAACTATGATCGAACTCCCCTCTGATTTTATTCATCAACCACCTAAAGGATACCGATATGAGTCGATACAATTCAAAACTAATGTTGATGCTATCTGGACTGTATCTGACTATAGGTTTCTTTACAATAATGGTGATGAATCTCGTTGTATCTGGGGATTCGTCAAACATAAGAGAACAAAGAGAAGCAGTACGCACACTTACCATGCCCCCATCAACTGCAATAAAGTAGGTGCTGAAGTTAATATAAATGAAACTTCGCCTTATACTGCAATGCAACTTAATTTAACTCCATTAGAGCAGTTCTTCGTGTGATGGTTAAATGTTAATCAGTGTTTTTTTGATATCCTGAGCGGTGCGGATGACGTAACACCCGTGCCCGATAGAATTATGGAAAAAACAGGTTTTCGGTCTAGTGGTGGCAAGGGTTCTCATGAACACGGGGGCATGGCGGAATCGGTAGACGCACCAGACTTAAAATCTGTTGGGCATAATGCCCGTGGGAGTTCAAGTCTCCCTGTCCCTACCAATTGGAGAACCGTCCACTTTTGGTGGATTTCCTCGCCTCTGCCTGTATTATTAAAGAGTCAAAGGAATTCAACCGAATGCGATCAACCACCAAAGCACAAGCACTGGAGCAGTTCCGTTACAACTGGAAAGTTTCAACTATGGGCACACAGTGGGCAACAGATAGTATTGCAAAAGCAGAAGCATGGAGTTGCTTCACTGATGAACTTTGTAAGGAAGGTTACATCACCATGAAAAAGTATGAGTCATGGTCTAACCCTTTCTGATCCAAACTTCACAAACTTTTTATTATCATCATGAACACATTGACTCAATCCAAAACCGAATTCCAAACCGAATGTTTGCTTGAAGTTGTTAACAACGAATGGAAGGTTAATGCTATTGAATCAGGACGTAGTTCATACTCTAAGTTAGAATATAGTGTAGGTAAGAAATATATCAAACTGAATCAATTCAGGATTCATGCTGATAACAGTTTTTCAAATAATGGTGTGTTCATGTTCATCGACAAAGAGTCTGGTGCATGTTACAAACCAGCATCACATAAAGCACCTGCGAAAGGCATTCGATTCCAGATTGAGCAGTTAGTTGATCAACCTGAAATGGTAGATCCTTACGGTTCATTCCTTTATGTTCGTTAATAATATCAACTTTATTTTAATTAACTCACTTCAATTTTTACAACATGAAACAAACCAAAAACCTATCAATGAAGAATAGGAAAGAAGAACTCTTCAATGCTTACTTTGAAGCATCTGATGAAATGAAACAAATGAAAGAAGAACAAAAGATCTTGATTGGCATTTGTTCGCTATTGTTCATTTTCACTATGATTTAACCTTATAGTGTGCCTGTGGGCGAACCGTCCACTTTTGGTGGATTTCGCCGCCTCGGCCTGTATTATTAAAGAGTCAAAGAAACGAACCCAATGCGCTACACAACTCCATCAGGTCGCGAGTATTACTTCCCCGAGTCAATCTCTCGTTCTGAAGCACTCGAACGCATGGCACAATATGCAAAGAAATATGAAAATGATGAGCGTTCTGGACAACAACTATTCGACGACATGTTCGGAGGTTAAGTAACACTTACTCAACTCACACTATCTAACATCATGTATCTCCCAAAAGCAGACTGGAACCGAGCAACTTACAGAGAGTTGAAAGAGATTCTAAATGAGTTGCCTGAGCGTTACTTAGACCAGACAGCAACTGTATGTTGTGATGATGAATATCAGGGGTTTAGTATTGCATGGACTGGCGAAGCACATCAAGTTTTAGACGCTGATCACATGTTTTTTAACTGCGACTAACTAACACTCACTCACCTCATTCATTCAAATCATGAATTACACTCTCAAGCAACTTCAAGACCGAGTATCACGAATGATCGAAGAACAGGGAGAAGATGCAGAATGTGGCGCATGGATTTATACCAAGAATGATTGTCATTTGAAGGACGAAGATGGCAACACTGATTATGGTAATAACGTAGAAGATCCTGCACTGATAGCACGTATCTTTGACGATGTAGGCAACATTGATTACATCTATCAGGTGATTCAAGAGAGTCTAGATGAAGTCGTAGAGGAGCAATTGGTGCAGTATCAGCAAGAGTTAGTGGAGGTATCATGACTATAATTCGTGATGATTTACAAGAGCAGTTTATTCAGTGGGACTTGAGTCAAATGTCTTTGGATGATTTGCAAAAGTATTTTGTGGACATGCAAAATGCCGAATTGGATAGTTTGTCTGATGATGAATTGATTGACGAGGTAAAGCAATATAACCCTAGTTTGCTGTAAAAGTAAAGAGAAATAAACCAGTTGGGGAACCGTCCACTTTTTGTGGATTTCCCTGCCTCCGCCTGTATTATTAAAGAGTCAAAGAAACGGATTCAACCCAATGCAACTCACAGCAAACGGCGCTCACATGGTTGTTGACTTCTACCCCGTCAAGTATTCTGATGGAACTATCAGCGAGCGTCTAATGTATAAGACCGTCACATTCTGCGACAAAATGC
>NZVE01000039.1 GCA_002697345.1 Paracoccaceae bacterium
ATAGTCTATAGTCTCCAAGTATGATTTTGTTTGACTATAATTCAATAAATCTATTGCGCCGTAGTAGTATAAATCATTAAGGAAGAGTTGATATTTTATATTGAACATCCCCGCCGATAAGGTGGATGAGTCCATTTTAAATATCTTATTGACTCCAATAATAGTGTCTGGTAATGGGAGGTAGTTAGCTTGTTCTGTATAATCTGCAGAAGAAATTCCACCAAAAGTATCAGTAACAGTTGTTGTTTGAGCAACTCCAACCATAGCAGTTCTTTCTTCTTTGGTTAGTTTATGCTTTAGGAACACTCTATCTATTCCCTCCCCATGTCTTTCGTGGTATAATTGGACTGCATCGTCAATCAAGTCTTCGATTTGATCGTCATCGACATTGACTTCCAATACTGGCTTTCCGAGTTTCCTGAGGCAATATTGCTTCAATTCTTCTCTACTGGAGGGCTTAGCCATTCCTAATAATCATAGGGTTCTCAACATATTTATGTCTCATGGAAAAGTACTTAATAGATGAAATCGAAACGTTTGCAATCAATGATGAATTGGATGCAAGAGTAGAGTTAATGGGATGGGAAGAAAAGCCAATCGTATACATTGATAATTTCTATAAAAATCCCGATATGGTTCGAGATTTGGCTCTAAGAATTCCTGCAACTTTTAATCGAAGAATTTGTGGAGGAGTGCCAGGTGCTAGAGTTAGTGCAAATTTTGATCTTGATCATTTAGTTCCAATCTGGGTTGACATAGCCAAATCGGTTTATGGATTGACAAAAGAGGAAGAAGAACGATTTATCTGTGGATGCAAACAACTTACATTCTCGGTAAATGTAACTGCAGAAACTCAGAATTCAATTCCACACGTAGATTCTCCTATAGATAGTAAAAATTTAATTAAAGGTTGGGCAGGTGTAATTTATTTAAACACGCCAGAAGAATGTCATGGTGGCACTGGATTTTATACTTATAAGGGAATGAGTTGTGTTGATATAGACCAATCTGGGATCTGGAAAGAGGACATCGTAAGAGATAGTGTTGGTCCTTGGGAACTTGTTCACTTAGCAGAAATGAAATACAATAGATTAATTGTATATCCAGACAATTTTCTTCATGGTATATATCAACATCCAGGTTATTTTGATCAAACGGTTGGTAAGTATAGACTCGCTCAATCATTATTTCTACCCATTCCAACGAGACTATACTGATGATTTTACTTACTGGATATAAGGGGTTTATTGGATCCCACTTTCAGAACTATTTTGAAACCGAAGGAGAACATGATGTTATTGGAATTGATACTGATAACGCATGGAAATTTCTGTCTAAATTTAACGGATGGGAAAATGTAGATCTAATAATTCATAATGGAGCAATCTCATCTACAACAGAAAAAAACTGGGTAAAGATTGCACATTACAATCAATCTTTTACTGCTCATTTGCTTTCACACGCAATTGAACACAAAATTCCTGTAAAGTATGCATCTTCTGCGTCTGTGTATGGGAATCAAACTAAAGAATGTAGAAAGATAAATCCTTTGAATCAGTATGCAATTTCCAAATTGATCATAGATTATTATGTATTGGACAATCTAGATCGGTTTGAGAGCATTCAAGGATTTAGATATTTCAATGTATATGGAACGGGAGAGGATCATAAGGGAGATCAAGCTAGTCCCGTATCTAAATTTACCAAACAAATCAGAGAGACGGGAAAACTTAAATTGTTTGAAGGATCGGATAAGTTTTATCGGGACTTTGTATGTGTAAACGATATAGTCAATATTGTCCTGAATAATGACGCTCCCAGTGGAATCTATGATATTGGAACTGGCAAACCAATGTCATTCCAGAGAGTTGCAGAATTAGTTGCTAAAAAAGAAGGGGGAGAAATCGAAATGATTCCTTTCCCCGATCACCTAAAAGGTAAGTATCAAGACTATACCTGTGCAGATATGGAATGGTTAAATTATAGACTCAAGACTCTGGAGGATTATCTCTCACCAGAAAGTTAATAAAATTTGTAGCGATATATTTTTCTTCTGAAATGGGAACATTTCCTTTATGTCTAAACAAATAATTGCATGGAAATAATAGTACCTTTCCCTTCTCTGGTCTTACTGCTATATTCCAATCTGGAAATTCTGTTTCTCCTCCCTCTTTAACATCATTAAGATACATGATGCAAGCAAATAATCTACTTACTGTGCCAAATCCACGTTGATCAACATGTAACTTGAATATACCTTCATCCTTTGGATAAACTCTAACACAATAATCATTCAATGTTATGCCATCTGATGGGACTGGATATCTAGAACTCGCTTCCCTAAGTGCAGATATAGTAATATCTGTCATTTTATCGGATATTGATGCTTCTGGGGGAACATGAGTTTGAATGGCATTTTTAAAATCTTTCTTAACACTAGGTCCAAGGTCTTTTCCGCCATCCGTACTATAAACTACTCCCTCCTGTTGTAGATGTTTGTTCGATTTAAACCATTCCAATATTTCATCACAGGTTTCGTCTGGGATATGATTTTTTAAAACTACAATTAGATCTGTTATTTTTTCAGCTTTCATCAGTCCCCAGGTTGAATTCTATTACTATCTTCATCAAAATGTTCCGTACTAAACTCAAATAGTTCAGTATCCAAAAGACCATACATTCTATGTTTCATCCCAATAGGAACATGAAACTTATCTCCTGGTTCCAAGACAGCTACACTAGCCATCTCAATATTATCGTCCCATCCATAGTAGATTTTAATTTTTCCACTTTGGACGTAGAAAACTTCGTCTTTCTTTTTATGAAAGTGCCAAGAACATTGTTTTCCCTTTGCAATGAAAAGGAGTTTACCACAATATTGTTCGGAGTTAACGATCCACTTTTCATATCCCCATCCTTTGGATACGAATTTAATCGGTTCCCCCGCTCTAGGTCTTGAAGAAATCATCAGAGTGTACTCCTTTATCGTCAATGTAATAGTCAGCTGAAGGTTTTCCTAAGAAAAGATCGTGAAACATACATCCCCATTCCAACAGTTGTTTGTGAGTGAAGTCGTAATACTTTTCCTTAGCCTGTTCTCGATCATTATTAAATGTACCCATACCTCTAGCGGTATGGTAGATTATTTGATGTCCTTTAATATATAGATCATTTATTTTAGAGATCCTTTCTGTAATAGGCACAGCTTCAATATATCTGCCTTCTCCTTTTCCAGGAATACAAATAGTGCCATCTATATCTACATTATATCTCATTCGGGTCCCAAGTATAAGTTTTTAAGTGGATATTTTTTCATAGAACCAGTTTGGGAATAATGTTGAACCTTAGATAATCCAATACTAATTCCAGCATCACTACTAATAGGTTCCACATATAGTTTAACATCTTTTGGCAACTTATCCAAATACCAATAATTTGCAGAACAGTTTAATGCACATCCACCAGTTAAAATAATATTTTTACGTTTCGATACTGCAAGAGCGTCCAATAAAATTTTTAACATATGAGTCTGAAAATCTTCTTGAAGTCTCCAAGCAAGATTAGATAATTTTTCAAAGTGATTCTTAGTATTTTCAGCTTCTCTATGATGAGGTAAGTAATCATATGGAATAAAATTACATCCATATTTAGACCTATAAAAAAGATTTGAATCTACATGAAATCCATCAGAAAGGAAAGATCTAATATTGGGATCTTCTTTACCATATGGAGCAAGACCCATTACTTTTCCAGCCCCAAGTCCACCAAAACCCATATATGAGGATACTGCGGAGTATGCCATACCAATTCCACATGTCCACTCACCTTTATGTTCAGATTCATCACAACTATCATAAGAGGGTGTAGACATCCCTCCTAATAAATTCATATTGAATGGATAAGATGCATCGAATATGGAAACAACCTCATGTCTATCTTCTGCAGGAGTAAGGAAGTTTCCCATACCATCAACCACAACTACAACTGCATCATCAAATCCAGAATTATAGAATCCACAATAAGCATGAAATAAGTGATGATCAAAAAACTTGTTAAATTTTTCTTTGACTATTTCATACTTAAAAGAGGTTTGTTCATGTGGTAAAAGTTTTAATGATTTGGAAACATACATCATTAAAATATCACTACTACGATCTAATGTACTTACTCCCAGTTTGTCTTTAGATATTAATGAAGATGTTGCTACCTCATACTTTTCAATCTCATCCATGGTAAGTCCACCAAGAACCATGTCACATACATGAAATGGATTGCTATCATGTTTTAATCTAGATAATCTCTCTTCTTCCAAAAAAATCTCAATGTCGCCATCTTCAGAAAGAACTGATACTGAGGAATTGTGTGACAGGTGAAATCCTACTTGTTTCTTTAACATGGTCCTCCAGGAGGCTGATCATAATAAATGTTGCCTGATATAGTTATGCCTTCATTTCCAGGGGGAACAAAGTGTTCAATGAATGATGGGAAAATTATAATATTTCCAGGAGAAATTTTTGGAGAAAAGTCTAAAGGAAACGCATGACCTAGATGTCCCCATTGATTCATTTGATTGTGTCTACTTGGGGAAAGAAAAACAGTCTTAGATTCCTCAACATCCACATAAATTACAAAACTCCATTGAGCTCCAGAGTGAATATGTGGATCTTGCCAGTCTGTTTTCACATACTTGTTACGCCAAACCGAACCAATATAAAATGGTTTCTCCGTATATTGACCTATACACTCCCAAAGAATCCTGCCAAGATAATTGTATGACTCTTGAGTAAGTTCATCTTCCCCCATTGTAGTTGGAGTACGAGAAATAAAAGTTGGAGTATATTCTGGTTCTTCTTTGAATTCTAATTTACTAATATCAATTTCTTCTATAAAAAAAGGTATCCAAAATACTGGATTGGGTTTCTTAAACTCGTTCATTATAAAGCCTTACAATGTCATTTTTAGTTAGTTTATATGTTCCCGAGTTTTCTACGGAAATAGAAGCTGCTCTATTTGCAAAATCAATAGACTTCTGCATATTTTTTGTGCGAACAAATTCAAACACTAAGGCAGAGAGAAAGGTATCACCAGCACCACATACATCAAATACATTAACTTTTCTTGGTTGGAAATGAATACCACTCCACTTACATCCATTTGATCCTAAAGTTACAATTAAATTAGTATCATGAGGCATAAATTCACGATCAAGTAAATCATATTCTTTTTTGTTTATCTTGAAGAAAACATTAGATTGTTGAAATAATCTAGTTTTCTTTGTATCAATAAAAATTGGTCCTTTAAAATATGTGCAGATAATACGTAATAATTCATCCGTAAGAAAACCTTTATTATAGTCTGATATTACTAGTGCATCATATTGACTATGCATAAATGCCATTTTTATTTGAGAGGCACTTAATGGAGTTACCTCAGGAGTAGTATCAACTCTGAGTAATTGATAATTACTTTTCTCATCAACAAATCGTGTTTTTTTAATTTTTTCTTTCTGGGTAATCAGATTTGTTTTGATACCAAAAGATTTTAAATTGGCATTGACATTTGATGCCATTCCAGGTGTTACTTCTGTAGATGTCTTGTCTAGAACAGGAATAGGTCCTTCTGGGTTTAACCTAGAACAATCTCCATAGATGTATTCATCATCACATGAGTCCCCGATAACTAATATATTACATTCCATCAGTCCAAGTTATTAATTAGAATTTTTTTAATAATTGAGCTTGAAGAATAATCTCCAACTCTTGGTAAGAATCTAACGTCTTTGACAATATCTTTTCCAACAACATCACCATTTTCCCAGTCATTTCCTAAGAGGAGAATATCTGGTGTATAAACTCGGATAAGATCTTCTAATCCCTTTCTATCGTTGAAATAGTGGACAGCATCAATATACTTGATTGATTCTAGCATTGATATTCTATAACAAAGATCATTTATGGGTTTAGTTTGACCTTTATCTTTTTTAATCTTCACATCACTATCTGTAGCGACAATGACACGATCACCCAGAGATCTCGCTACTCGGAATAGTTCTATATGTCCAGGATGTAAAATATCAAACGTGCCATTTACAAATACAGTCTTCATTAATTTTTAGCCTCAATCATCAACCCATGTTCGGGTAAGTAGAGATATTCGATATCAGATTCAGAAAGGGTTCTGCAAGCATCATCAATTGTTTCAACGAGAGGCTCGCCCCCCAAATTAAAAGAAGTGTTGAAGACAATAGGACAACCAGTAGCTTCATAAAATTCTTTAATCAAATCATAATAATTTTTATTTTGTTCTTCAGTGACTGTTTGAATCCTACAAGTACCATCAACATGAATGATTGCAGGAATTTTCTCTTCAATTCCATCCTGACATTTAACAGCATACATCATGAACGGGGTTTCGTCCATACCACGAAGATCAAACCACTCATGAACATGTTCTTTAAGGATTGATCCAGCAAAAGGTCGGAAGTATTCACGATTTTTTACTTTATTAACAAAATCCTTTCCATCTGGATCACGAGGATCATAAAGAATAGACCTGTTACCTAGTGCTCTAGGACCAGCCTCGGATCTACCTTGGAAGATAGCAACAATATTTTTATTGGTAATTAAATCAATTACATCTTTGTTTGTAGCTTCAAAAACTCTTGTAGATCCATACTTATCTGCAGTATCTACAATTTGATCAGTCGAATACATGTATTCAAATCCAGTATAAAGATCTTTTAGTGGTTCACGGACTTGTGCATCTTTAGTTACTCTATGGTATTGGAGAAGTGCAGCTCCAATTGCAGTACCAGCATCATTACTTACAGGTTCTACAAATAGATTAATACCTTCATCTTTTAGTTGTTCAAGATACCAATAGTTAGCAACACAATTTAGTGCATATCCACCAGTCAATACTACATTAGTTTGACCAGTCATATTTACAACTTTACGAATTAGGTCCAGAACCATTTGTTGAGACTCTACTTGAATAGCGTATGCCATGTCTCTACGGTTCTGTAAGAGGGTCATATCACCTTCAAAGTCATAGTCAGTCTTAAGGTATTTAAACCGCCCCTGATTGACTAGGGCACCGTTAGGATACGTTGGTATAATGAGGTCTCTATTGGATGTTTTCCACTCGGAGGCACCATTATGATCTGTATACACATCTGGAATATCATCATTGAAGTTTCCATATGGGAATAGACCCATAGTTTTACCAGCTTCAATAGGAGACCACCCACAATACTGTGTTACAGCTTCATATGCCTTAGTGATACCAGCAGTATCATCAAGAATCATTTCATGAGTTCCTTCCTCACCTTCCCTTGCACTACTAAACTCTTCAAATCGAACAGAGTTCCATGGACCTCTTCCGCCTTGATGTTTGTAGATTGTCTTGAATTCTGATGGATACTCACAATTGAACATGGATTCTAGTTCCCATGTCATTTCATCTTGCCCATTAATATTCATGGGAATGAAAGTACCTGCACCATCAACAACAACAGCTGCAGCACGACTAAATCCAGACCTATAGAAGGCACATGCTGCGTGAAGTTTATGGTGAGTTGAACTCAAATCAATAACTTGAGGGTGTTGATTTGGATTTGCTTTCCTATCAATTAGTCCTAACTTTCTTGCCAACGCAACATAGATTGGATCTCCACTGAAATCACAATGTCCAGCCTCACTTAGTGGTTGAGTATGTGCGATAACAAGATAATCAATAGTATCCGTGAAGTCTAAAATTCTAGTCATACACGCATATGGACCTCCATCATACTTGTTCCTAGAAAGTCGTTCTTCTTCTATTGATAATACAATTTCACCATCTTTCAGAAGACAGAGCCCTGAGTTATGACCTCGAGCAATAGCCGCAATCCATTGTGACATTTAAATACCTCAATTAATATCAGTTTTTAGTAGATTCTTTACTTCGTTTTTGAAACCTACTTTTGGTTTTTTGGGTTTTTCTGCAATATTTGCAGGTGGCTGATTCCACTGAGGTTGTGGCAACATTGCAGTACTTCCTGGCAACATTGCAGTACTTCCTGGTGCAACTGCAGGAGTTGCTGCAGTTCCAGGTGGACAGGTAGGACAATCTGTACTTTGTGGAGGCGTATAAGTTCCTTTAAACGAAGTGGGTTTGCCTAAATGTTTTCTAGCAGAACGTAAAATAGATTTGACGTGTTCCGCAGACATTTCCATAGATTGATCATTATAACGATCAATAGTTTCATCCATAGTCAATCTAATTGGGGAATATTTCCTTCTGTCTAAACCAATATCAATTAGATCAAAGTTACTATCTTCTGGATAAGAAATATTAACTGGATAAGTAGATCCAATAACTACAGTTGCTTTTTTGTCAAGAGACTTGCAAATATGTTGACCAATACTATCTACACCTATGAAATGATCAGCAACGTCTATGACAGAAGCCCATACCCTAATGTCCTCAATCTGAGGTCTTGCAATTTTATATTTTGACTTGTCTTCATTTTCTTCTACAGGAAACTGAAGTTCAGCCATGACAATAACACCATAATCTTTTTTGAGATCATTAATAATATCTACAGTGTTTACTAGAGACATACTTCTCGAAGAAGCGTCTGCAATAAACTCACCAACAGTCTGAACTCCTCTACCAAAAGGTTGGATTACTACTACCTTATCTTTACCAGTTACTGCTTTAACTTCTTGAATCATATTGTAACCAGCAATAACCTCCATCTTAGTGAGATTGAGAGTTGGTTTGGGAAGTTCTCTCGGTTCATCTAGACCATTGATTTCCATATCAAAAGCTTGTGCCAAACTACATTTTTGATTGTAGTAATGCCACATTCTATATGGTTCTGGTGAAACACAGTCTCTATGCTTCAAATGTTCATGGAACAAATTTTTGTGCCACATGTCATAGACTTTGCCATCTAGAGTTGCATGACCTTTAAAAAAGTCTGTTCCTCCTTCAGCAACGATGATAAAATCGTCATGGGTTTCTGCATATTTTTCAAATGCAGGAATGGAGCAAAGCACTCTACCGGCTCCTCCATTGACAAAAAATGCTTTGGATCTCATATAAAAAAACTCCAAACAGTATGATAAAGAATGATCTATTCTGATGTATTTAGTCTACCAAAATTACATGAATAATACTTGCACAAGTCTTGGAAACTCAGTAAACATACCTCTTTTAAGAACTGCTCCATGCATGTGCCCACATTCATATAATACCATCCTATTGTATTTCATTTCAGATTCATATTCTAATCTTGGTACGGCTGATGGATCTTCTGGCATCCAAGCATAAAAGTTAGTTCCTCCATCACATTCTTCATCTTTATTGAGATAGATTACTGCAGCCCACTTATAATTGGTTGAATCTTTATGGAATGTATATGTATGTTTTTTCTCATTAAATCTAGTTTCAATATCATCCCCATTAGTGATATTTACCATAAATTTAGTATCTCTCCAAAAAGTATCATCGTACTCTGGATTCCAAAAATCAAATTGACATGCTTTTTCAAAAACTGATTTTAAATTCTCATCAAATCCTTCTATATTTTCAACAACTCTTGATCCTATAAGATTTCCCGTATATTTCTTATCGATCTTGCGAGTACCATTAAGAGCAATTTCTCGCACTTCATCAGGATTTTTATAGAAATCATCTACAGTAATTACATATCTCCATACATGTCCTAGTTCATTTTTAGCATGATCATATATTTTTTTTACTGTCGTCTTACGAGATTCATTTAGTTCAAACATATTTCTTCTCATTAAAAAGGGAGCCTTAGCTCCCATATAATATAATATTATATATCTACCTTAAATTCAACCGTTAATTGCCGATAACACCACTCGATGGAGGGGCCCAATCGGCAGTTGCATCTGCAGGTGGTTCTGGATCAGCTGGAGGTGCAGTGTAATATGGTTGGTCTGGGAACATATAGTATGCAATATTTGGTGAAACACCAGCAGCTTCTAATTCAGTTGGCAGATCTCTCAACTTCTGACGATATGTTTTCCAAGTATTCTTCATGTCCTCGGGCATGTCTTCTGCAATTTGACCATCAGTCTGTGCAAGCTGTGTATTTCTATGAGATCTAATATCATCCCAGGTCAAATCATTTGGTCTGCCAAGCATTTTTTCCTGAACAGTAAATGCATGTATTGTTGGAACTCCATCAACAACTTTTACAGTTGATGCATCATAAAGATCTTCGATAAACAAATGCCGATTATACTTAAATTGTCTGTACCCTTGAGCAGTCATATCGGGACAATCTGGATGAGGAATGTCATCATCAACTTCTCGGGTTTCTTCTTTTTCATCGATGACTGGGCCCCTCAATTGACAGATGAGTGGATATTCGGTGCAATCCACTTCAAACATTTGAGTTACATCGGCTGGAATTGGTCTTCCATCAGCCATGTCATCTTCGGTTAAAGGACCGTACTTTTCTGTCCCATCGGCACCAATTTGGAGCCAAATTTTGTCAGGACCATCGTAAGTGACAGCTCTTGATTTGCCTTCGGAATATGAGTGATCTCTTAGAAAATCGTTTGGAACAGGCATGTTCCAATCGTGAGAAATAATTTCTGTTGCCATGGTTAGATTTTTTCAGGTTAACGTCCTTCTCAGTTATTTATAACAAAACATAAAAAAAGACCCCTTTACGAGGTCTAAATGGACAATCGGGACATCCTGCCCCACAACATCCAGAATTACATATAACTAATTTTAACAACACCACTTCCACCAGTTCCACCTTGTCCGCAACATCTTTCACAGTAAGATGTGACCGCACCCTGACCACCATGTCCATATGGGGCTCTCCAGCAACCACAACGGACCCAACAATGTCTAACAGTGTTAGCCACTGCCATAGTACCCAAGAATGGAGCTCCTGTAGATCTAGTCTCATTGAAGAAACAATGACAGTACATACCATCACCACCGTATCCTTTTCTAGTACCACCACCATGGTTACCCATTCCAAAGTCTCCTCCATGAGCACCAGGTTGCATACAACACTTAGCCATAGTGGAACTACAAGTTGTGGACCAAGCGTTAGTTGCACAACCTCTAGTACCACCCATTGCACAGAAGTTACTTAATCCAGCTCCATTCATATATGAAACACATCCATCACATCCAACACATTCTCTAGAACAACAACGATAAACACCACCAGCACATACTGTATATTGATTTGTTGGTGTTACACTAAGAGTTTTTGCATTATAGTATCCACCCTGAGCTCCATGCCAGTTATAACATCTGTTACATGAACATGTTCCATGTCCATTTCCTCCAGCGCCCCAGAGTTCTACATACATTTTTTGGACTCCAGTTGGAACAGTCCAAAGACAACAGCAACCAGAACTCATTGACTGGGGATCCCCATAGATCCACTTAACATTCCAGTTAGAGAATGCTCCACCCACTAGTTGAGTGTTAGTAATAGACCCATCAACAATTTGTGAGTTACTAATCTGTTTATAAGAAGCGTAATTAGCCATTAGGAGTCCTATTTAATAGTTATTTATCAGAAGTAAGTGATTTTGACGAGTCCACCGCCACCAGTACCACCTTGTCCACAGCAACTAGATCCACAATATGAGGAGTGTGCGCCCTGACCACCATGACCATAAGGAACAATCCAGCAACCACAACGGATCCAACACTCTTTATTTGACATATGAACATCAGTTCCAATGAATGGAGCAGAAGTTGGTGTTTGCATCTGAACCCAACAGTGACACCAACCACGGTAAGTGTCATGTCCACCAGTAGACCAAGTATCTCGTAGGTTACCCATACCAAACTGACCACCATTACTTGTAGGAGCCACACAGCAGTGCCATTCTGCATTACATGCAGTTGACCAACTAGTGTTGGCGTGACCACAAGATCCACCGTATGCACAGAAGTTACTTAGATTATATCCATTTACATATGATGAACATCCGTTACATCCACCACACTCTCTAGAGAGACATGGATACACACCAGCAGCACATACAGAATATGTGCATCCAGCGGCGGTATCTAACATCACACTGTTATACAGTCCACCGCCAGCACCTCTGTAGTGATGACATCTGCTACAAGAACATGCACCATTTCCATTACCACCAGCACCCCAAGCCTGGATCCAGAGTTTCTTAACTCCAGTTGGAACAACCCAAGCGCAGCAACATCCAGGTGAACATCGGCACATAGTTCCATAGATCCACTTTACTCCAAATGTTGAAGTTGGGGATGAAGCAAATTTTGTAGATCCTAAGATTCCACTATCTAGTTGATCTCCCTGAATTTTTTTATAACTTGTGTAGTCGGCCATTGATTCCCCTTGATTACATGTATGTGATACGTACTATTCCAGATCCACCAGTACCGCCTTGTCCGCAGCATCTTTCACAATATGAAGTCATTGCGCTTTGGCCACCGCCACCATATGGTGCGATCCAGCAACCACAACGCATCCAACAGTGACTGGAGTACGTTTTATTACCAATTCCAATTAGTGCGGCTCCACCACTACAAGTTTGTGTATTAGACAAACCACAATGACAGTTCCATTGACCACTGAATCCTGGGTTATGGGGAGATACTGCAAAATCACCATTATATGTTCCTGGTTGCATACAGGTGTGATAGGTAGATGCACAGAGGTTGGACCAATCAGTATTGGCTTCTCCTCTCATACCACCCACTGCACAGAAGTTACTTAGATTATATCCATTCACATAAGATGAACATCCGTAACATCCAGTACATTCTCTAGAACAGCATCTATAGACGCCAGCAGCACATACTGAATATTGACAACTTCCTGTTGTAGTAATTGTCTTGGTGTTGTACGATCCACCGCCAGCACCTTTGAAGTGATGGCATCTGTTGCAAGAACATGCACCATTTCCATTACCGCCAGCACCCCATAGTTCCCAAGTAATTTTACCAACTCCAGATGGTACTGTCCAAAGACAACAACAACCAGAAGTCATTGCTGTTGGATCTCCATAAATTGTTTTTACATTCCAGCTCGGTCCAACACCAGTAGCAAGTTTTTCAACGGTGATGGACCCATCTGGAACCTGGGCCGCAGTTACTTTTTTATATGATCTATAGTTGGCCATTTACGATCCTAGATTAGTTTTATTTAGATAAAAATTTATAAAGAAAATCATAACAAAGATAGTCACGTATCAGACGGAGAACAATCTCCAACCGTAGGTATCACCCGAGAAGGCGAGTTCAAATGAAGCCCCTTCAAGATTGACCGTCATGTCAGCATCATCACCCTGAATCTTCTTCCCATTACGTCCAACAACCAATGCGTTTGAATCAAAGGTCTTAGCAACATCATAGAATCTAATGGTATCTCCCAGTGCGGGGGTTCCAGGTAGAGTCAGAGTTAAAGTACCACCAGTGGTGTTAACAAAGTAGACCTGATTCGCCAGAACCGCGCCTGAACTCGATACCGTTGAGTAGGTCTTAAGTCCAGGTTGTGCCCAAATAGATCCGTTATAGAATTCAATAGAACCAAGATCAGTGTTGAATCTCAAAGCACCAAGGTTGAACTCTTCATCGATACCACCAGGTCTTTCGGCAGTAGTACCAACTGGTGGAGTCATTGCCTTGGTTCCCATCGCACCATGACGGAGGAATCCAGCAACTGCACCCTCAGTAGGACATGCAGTATTAGACTGACCAGACATGAATTCATCCGAGGAGAATTCGTTGATTGCCTCACCAATTTGACCACCGATTGCACCCAGTCTCAGTTCAGTCAAACCAGACAGGTTGAACGCAGAAGCATCCAGGGTTGCACGACCAGTCAATTGATCAACAGAGAAGAATTGACCAACTCTGAAGTTACCACCTTGGTCAGTAGAAACGAAGAACACCTTACCAGGACCGAAGATGTTAGTCTCATTACCCTGAATAATCTGAGTTTGATCAACATCAGGATAATTGGTCTCTGCCTTGTTACCAGTACCAACACTCAAGAAGTCATGACCTGTTAGGCGACACTGTGAGAAGAGGGTTCTAACAGATAGTGTAGAACCTGCACCAGTTACCTCTCTGGTATCCCATGTGCCAGTTGTCTTCTCTGGAGAAATTGTCAGAGTAGCACGATCTTGATATGTTACTGTTGCAATACCACTAGTTGTGTAATACGTGTATGTAGCCGCAGCAGCAACATTCGTGACTGTGTTGATGATATAGAAGAGATTGTCATCACCATAAGAGGTTGTAGAGAATCCAAGTGCGTCACCAACTAAGAGTGTTGAAGAAATATTGTCAACCTCAAGGATTGTTCCTCTTTGTCCGCCAATAGAGGAAGTAACACCAGAAACTGTGATAGAACCAACACCAGCCTGACTGTCGCCACCAGCACCGAACCAGATAATCTCACCATCTACGAATCCAGTGGTTCCAAGACCAACCGAACCATAACCAGGATGATACTTGAAGTAGATTCTGTCTGCAGAGGTTTGATCGTTAATGAACCATCCACGAGCACCAGAGGTAGCACCAAACATGGTAGCACCAATAGCCAGAGTACCAGCCTTAGTTGGACCGTTTACTTCCATCAGAGAACCAAAGACTCTTGATGTTCTTGGACTTTCGTCTGTGGAGAATCCAGATGCAATAACACCGTAATCACCATAGGAGTTGTTACCACCAACGGAACGAATTCTAGATCCGCCACCAGAGTAGTATCCCCACTTACAGTAGTAAGTGAAACAAGAAACAATCTCGGAGATTGCACTCTTGTCTAGGATATATCCAGCACCATCGGAAGATACCTGGGTGAAGGAGTCAAAGACAATTGATTTCGCACCCTCGGAATGGACACCACCATCAGCGAATACACCAACAGCACCACCACCGTGACGACCGAAATCACTTGCATTATCAGAGAATACAGTACAATCCTTAACGTAAGGAGACTTATTATTGATTGGAGAATCTGGGTTAAAGGCACAAACAACACCAGCAGCAGTTGTTCCAAGACCAGTTCTAATGTTACTATTATCTAGTACGAAAGGTGCGTTAGGATCATACATAAATCCTTCCATTCCCTTCATGGACATTGCCTGAAGTGTAGTAGCATCAGACAACTGGAACATCTGAGATCTGTTATTAGGAGTTACAGAATCGTCAGAGAAACCAGCAGCAGGTAGAATCTGAGTACCTCTTAGTGAGTTACCGATAATCGAGGTAAAAGGAGGAACCTTGATTGGCAGTTGCTCATAGAACTGTGAAGCAGACAGTTTCAGAATAGCAGGAGTTAGATCAGTTAGATGACCACCTCTCACATATGTGTGATTGATTGTAGAGATACCAACGTTAGCTCTAATTCTATTGGCATCAATAACCTGAAGAACCTCAAAGTAAGACTTAGAGACCTTATCGGGATAAACCGTTGTTGTAACACCAACGAACGCAGTACCACCAGAAACATAGAGATAATCAGTTTGAGAAGCACCGACGTTAACTACAATAGAGTTGTTATCGGGAACTGCCTGAACTGGGAACTGGAAAGTAGATGCCTGAGTATGAACTGCAGGGAACTTACCAGTAATTGTCTGAGAAGAACTTGCAGTACCAACATTAACCGTGATGGTAGTAGTTGTTGCAGCAGTAATCGACAGAGCAGTATTGTATGCAGGATCAGGAGAACCATCACCAGCAGTTGCTCTTGGATATGCGTGGTCGGTTAGGTAACCGTCCATGGAACACTTGAAGACCAGACCTTCGGTAAGAAGTTTGACCGATGTACCAACATCAAGTTGATGAACACCGACATCCATTACGATATCGCCAGTTACCTGGTTATATGTTGCACCACCAACTTGGAAGTTGACGATAGGAGAAGGTCCAACGTTAACTGTGAAAGTGTTTGCAGTAATTGCGTTAATCGAAAGGTTGACGCCGTATGCGGGGTCAGTTGTTCTTGGATATGTCTTATTGGAACTACCACCGTCCATCTGACAAGTGAATGTCATTGAGTTGGCATCGAAGCTGATGGTGTCACTAATCGATAGACCGTGAGAACCAACAGTGATCTCCAATTCACCACTAGTTGCGGTATAAACAGCGTTTGTTGGAGTTAACTGAGATCCAGAAAGACTTCCTGTTACAACGTTAACTGCACCTGAAGTAGCAGCGACAAAGTTATGAACGTAGTCACCACCAGTGATGAGGGCATCTGGCTCTGCACTGGAGAACTGGTGATCAAAGTTTGCATTACCAGTGAATGAAATACCAAGATTTCTCAATCTAACAGTAGCACCAATTCCAATTTCTGGAGCAGCACCAAGACCAATAGCAGTAATAGTTGCAAGACCAACAGCCTTGTTGTATGTCATGCCCAAGATGTTGAAGACATTACCACCAGACAGACATTCAAATTCAATCTCAGCCAACTGAATAAACGTACCAACGTTTGCCAGACCGTGACCAGGAGATGTGATAGTTGCAACACCAGTTGAAGCAGTATACTGGAAGTCAGTAATATTGTTATCAGGACGTGCAGCAGAACAAGCCGACTTGATTGTCTTAAATGCAAGGTTAGGTGCAAGACCGTTGTTGGTATCTAGACCATCTTCTGAGTCAACGTAATAGATTCTTGTCTGGTTACCAACAATTTCGTATCCAGGAACTCCATCACTTTGAACTGCAAGTGCATAACCAGTAGAACCAATACCGATTCTAGAAGGACCACCGTTATAGGTAAGAATATCACCCTTAGCATTAAGAGCCGCAGATGAGTCACCAGCAGCCAATGTTTCCCAATATGTTCCTACACCAGCAACTGGGTTAATATTTACGAAAGAAGCACCAACCGAGACATACGAGTTAGATCCATATCTAACGACATGACCTGGATGATATGCGAATGTTGTGGAGAAATTACCAACAAAGCTAATGCCTTTGACCAGAAGATCCCAGACGGCTGTGCCACTATACTGAGCATCTCCAACAGTTCCCAGACCAGCTTGAACAGGAGAAACATTGGTAGTAATACCAAGTTTGTGACGATAAGAATTACCACCAAACAGAACCATATCACCTCTATAATAGGTGCCTTCTGTATATGTTACTGCAGCTCCAGCAAGACCATCGGAAAGAACATTCCACTTACTACCTGTTCCTAAACCGATGTATTCTGGTGGGTTAAATCCAGCAGCAGAAGTAGTAATTGCAACATAGGAAGACCCGTTGTAATTAACAACGTCCCCTTGCTGATACTCTGTAGTGTTTTGCCACTCACCTTCTGCATTAAAACCTGCTACATACTGAACAACCTTCGTCTCATCGATAAATGTACCGACAGAAGTATGTGCAACCGTAACACGATATACTACGTTACCGAAAGTGACGAGATCGTTTACTCGGTAATACGTATCTGATGTCCAACTACCCCTATTCTCTAGACCCTCAATATGAAGATTCCAATTACCGAGATCGGTGTAGAAGTTAGCAGTGCTTCCAGTGGAAGTATGGTTTGCGACCGCTACATAAGTATTGCCACCAAACTTGGCGATATCGTCAATGAGGTAAGATTTGGAAGTATCCCAATTACCCGTCCAGTTGAATTTTACTCTTCCAAGTCTAAACTCAGCCATTGTTTCTCCTTTTAATTATTATTTTGGTCCGATAGAGTTGTAATCATAATCTGGTCCATTGAACCTGATGACGAAAAAACCATCATCATCTATGTAATAGTAGAGGTTCCTTCTATCAAAGCGGATCTGTTGATATTTATCATTCGGATCATCTAAAGATTTTTTATCCGTAGCAATGTCGTTACGAATGACTGACGTTTTACCAACACCAACATCGTAACAACCATAGTCAACACCATCACCGAATTCTGGAATTGAAGTTCCATTGGTTCGATAAAACTCGCCTAGTTCTGTAGATGCAGCACTAACTTTAGAGAAATGCAGCATATTATCTGCGTCTCGTCTTAATGCGTACACAAAAAATCCAGATGATTCTGATGGTAAAAATTCACCAGAAATTGAATTACTTAGGGTTAGTGCCATGTTTAACTGCCTCTATTGTTGAACACTTTCCAAAGACTTCCATTCCAAATGAATGTTACAGACGCTCCAGATACATCCATAATAAAAGGTGAACTTTCTCTTACGAGATGACCGTTCTCAAAAGACTTATCTGAGATAACGCTTACTGGATTGATACTCATAAAATTACCAAAATCTTCAATCCAAACCCAGTCACCAACTGCACGAGGAGTTGGTAAAGTAACATTCAATCCTGTAGGAGTATATGTAGAGTCAACCGTATATTTCTGGTTAGTACCAGTAGTAGTATCTCCAGCGACATAAATCCATCTTGATCTTGAAAGTTCAAAACCGCCAGGAGTTACACCGTCATGGACAACAGCAACATTTTTATCCGTATCAACAGTAATTTCAGCAAGGGCCCCAGTGAAGTTAAAGTGTTCAGCTGTGGTTCCCTTTCTAAATTGAACCTGTTTTGTCATGATTCAGAACTCATGAAAGGTATGCTTCTGATTTATTTATAAAGTTAAATGATAGTAACGTATACACGAGCTGGTTCAAACGCAATTGTTTCCGTAAATGAGGCTCCGAAGAAGTTGGCAACACCAATACCGACGTATGTTGTTCTCGCAAATGCTTCGTCTTTTGTACCAAATCCGAAGAGAGAACCAGAACCAAAAACTTCTGGGAAAGTCCTCTTGACGGAAACTCCTCCAGTAAAGTATACAACTCCCGTGCCTGTGTAATGTGGAGTGTAATCGACTTCTGGATGAACAAGAGGTGTATTGGAGAATGTAAATGTTCCTGATGTACCAGGATCTTTGTCGTCTCCATAATATCCAAATACCTGTATTGGTTTTGTAATACCAACACCAGAAATTGTAGTAATTCCAGATGTGCCTGGATCCCTGTCGTCTCCGTAGTATCCATAAACTTGATTGAGTGCCGTTTCGGCATTTCCGTCGATGGAGAAGAGGATCGTGTCTTCGCCTGCACCACTGACAAATTTCTCTGTTGCAGAACCAGATATTGGAAGAGTTCCTTTTCCGACGATCTTGAGATCGACCTTGATGATGGAACTACCAACGAAAGTAAGATCTCCAAATCCAACCTCTGCGGGAGTATAGTCAATCTGTGGGTGAGTGAGTTCACCAACAATTGTGATAGTTCCAGATGTACCAGGATCTCTATCATCACCGTAGTAACCATAAACTTGACTGAGTGCCGTTTCGGCAATTCCTTCGATATCGAAGAGAGCGGTAGTTGCGTCCGAAGGAATAACAATCGATTCTGCACCACTGGAGGAGAAATTGAACGTGCCTCCAGTTGCGATAGAAAGAGTAATTCCAGTAATAACTCTTTCTGTGTTGTAGATGGAAATCGTTCCACCCGTTTCGTTGTCCAGAGAGACACGTTCTTGCGAATATCCCGAAACTGTAAAGAGAACTGTACTTTCTGGAGTCTGGAAAGAACTTGGAGCATCTGTTGTTCCAGATGCAGTGAGTAATCCAGATCCAATATAATCGAAGGTTCTTCTTTCGTATAGAGCAGAGAACTTGAAGAGTTCTCCCGTTCCAATTTCTCTGAATGTTGCGGAAAGATCGGAATATGCTCCAGAGAAGTATGCAGTTCCAACACCAACATAATCGCTGGTGGTCTTGATGATGATTCCTTGCTGAGCAGGAGTAATCGAAATAACTCCAGTCGTTCCAGCTCCAGGATCTCTGTCGTCCCCATAATATCCAAATACCTGAATTGGACGAGTCGGGGAGACACCCTTGAAGGTGACTTGACCAGGACCACCAAAGATTGTTCCAGGAGAATAACTTTCGGAAAGACCAGTCTCTCTTCCAGAACTGATTCCCTGAGCCGCGGTATGAATACCGAGGATATAGATAGTACCATCGGTAAAGATTGGTGCATTGGTACGACCAATAGCCTTACCACTAAGAGTAAGAACACCCTCTCCTTTATAATCGGGAAGATATCTGGTAGTGACAATACCAGGACCAGTACCATCTTCGTTGAGACCACCACCACTCGCAAGTGTAAATGCGGTCTCGATACCAATATTTCTCTCAATACCATAATGTGGAGTGAAGTCGATGTCTGGATGAGATAGTTCTCCAAACAGACGTTGAGTTGCCTTTGTTGTCGCGACAGCAAAGGAAAGTCCAGGTCGAACATCTGTTCCACTGAATACATGTAGATAAGTTCCTTCTGGAGGATCCATGGAGGATCTTTCCACTGCAGAACCAGAGAAGGAAAGAATGCCAGTTCCAATCTCGACAAATCTGACCTTCTCGACTCCAATACCAGAGAAATATGCAGTTCCAATTCCAACTTCGGCAAAGGTGACCGATTCGTCTTCGGCTGCACCAGAAATTGTGAAGAGAATTGTATCTTCTGGAGTCTGAGCAATAAACTTCTCTGGAGAAGTAGTACCAATAAAGTCGAATAGGACGGTATTGCCATCCGAGGTAATAAATCTCTCTTCTGCAGTACCAGAAGGAATAATAGTACCAGAACCATTCCATTGAGGAATAAATCTTGTGACCGTAAGAGTTGGAGGTTGCTCAATATCAACCTGACCATAAGGTATTCTGGTTAGAGAATCGGTAGTAGCATTGATGAATCCAAAGTCATCGTAACCTTGGTTGATATCCTGATCAATGAATCCAGTGTAATTTGGATATAGGTATTGATCATATGCTGGACCACCTGGAATTGGAGATCCTTCGGTGATAGTACCAAGATCTTCAGATACGACAGTAGTTCCAAAGTTGACAGGGAACGATTCTGTTTTGTCGAAACTTGGAAGAATACTTGTTCCGCCAGTACTCTGGTCATAAGTTAGACCGTTGCTACTGAACAGTACATCTTGGTCATAAGTATTCGTCTCATTATCATAGGTTTCAACGTCAGATGCAGCACCAGAGAAGTTGAGACCCATCCCATATGCAGCTGCATCGAGGATATTTCCATAATCTTCATCTTGAGGACCATAGTAGATTGAAGATTCGTTGTAACTCTTAACGAAGTCCTCACTAACAAGTCCACCACCAATTGTGGTGAGAACAAGATCCATATCAGGATCAATGATTCTGAGATATGTCTGGAACTCTTCTCTACCTGTACGAAGTGTGGCAACACCAACACCAGTAATATTGGGACTGAATATAATACCTGCAGTTCCGCCAACATATACATCACCCGTTAGATCGGGACTAACTGATCGTGTTTCTGCAAGACCAGATAGGAAAGTGAAGTTTCCATCAGTTCCTTGAGGTTCAATGAACGGAGTAATAGACTCATTCCCAGAACCACTAAGAGTAAGTTCACCTTCGAGACCGAATACTGTACTTTGCGGAGCCTGACTGAACCAGTTGTAACCAAAGATGTTGATACCAGCCTTGTAGGTGGCAATACCAGTAATACCAGACGATTCGTATCCGAACGTTCTTTCCAGACTGGAATCTTCGGAAATCCTGAATGTTGCAATTCCAGTAAATCCAAGTGTCTGTTTGGTGAGCGAAGACTCTCCAACAGAGAATGTATCTGTACTCGGATAATGTTGACCACCAATCTGAATGTAATTGAATGGAGAAAGAATATCTCCAAATACAAGAGAAGTGGTTGCAACTTCTCGGATATAACCCCAATCTTCAAACTCGGTTGCCGAGTTTGTAATAAGACCCCAATCTTCATCTGGGAGGACAATATCTCCTCTTGCAGATCTAAAGTGTGGTGTAAATCTGGAATCTAATGGGTTGCCGGCATCTCCACTAATATCAAAGAGGTTTACATTGCCATCAGCAAATGTTCTTTCGAGATCCGTTGCTGCACCAGATACAACCAGAGTTGCCGTAGATGTAGGTGGAGTATCAGAAAGAAGTACAGATCCAAATCCAATTGGTCTGATGGTGATCTTACGTTCACCAGCCTGCCAAATAATCTTATCGTTAGCAGAACCAACTTGATTGAAGAGTACTGTATTATCAACAGTTGCAGGAATAAATCTTTCGACACCAGATCCATTGAAGGAAATTTCTCCTTCGAGACCGAATATTGTGCTTTGTGGAGCCTGACTGAAGAAGTTCTCTCCAGTAACATTGAATCCACCAGAACCTGCGTATCCAAATACCTGATCGACATCTTTGTCTGGATCGAGTTCTCCAAGTGCAAATAGAGATCCAGTACCAAAATATGCGAATGGAATAGATTCTTCTGCACTGATACCAGTTGCCTGGTAATCGTGCATGAACAGTCCACCACCGAGTTTTCTCTCAATGATTCCGCGATCTTCACTCTGTTGAATACTTGCGGTAATATCACCGAAATTCTCATATTCAAGTTGATCATCATCACTAAAGGACCTATCCTTATTGGTAGTGATGATTCTGTCAAAGGTTAGATTATCAGCATCGGAGAACTTACCACCCGATGTGGTGAATACGAATCCACAGTTTTCAGCATCGAACTTGGTGTCTGGATCCAGACTGTAGTCATAAATAACGCGATCTTGAGCCTTGCCCTTAACCTTCGCGACATTTTTAATGACAGCAATAAAGTCGTCTGGAAATAATGTACCGTTGTATCCACTGAGGGTAAGAGTACCTGTAGCGTCCCAAGGATATCGGTTAAATTTGGCTGTCTCCCCTTCATCAGAAAGTTGAGCGAGTATACCAGATCCGACTGTAACAAATGTATTCGATTCTTTTGCTTGTCCGTATATGGACGGAGATGGTCCTGCAGCACCCAAGTCTGGGATGACAAGTCTTTCCAGACCTCCACCGATCTCAAAGAGGGTCCCAGACCCTCTCCAGGGGGTTACATACGATACTACTGCAATATCTTCTATGCGGAATAGTCCAGAACCAGGAATAGCTGGAGAATTTAGTGGTAATGCGTTTCCACCAATATCAAACTTACCAAATGGCAAGACATCCGCTAGGTCTGTAATTAATCCAAAATACCAAGGATTGAAATTATCTACACCGCGATCATCGTCAGCAGTGTCTGAAATGTTGCCATAGTCAGCCGTACTCGTTACGGAAGTGGTTACCAAACCCTTATCTTCCGAAACGAATATATCTACCTTATTGGTATCGTAGACATAAACGGCCATAGTTTAATTCTTATCATTTGATGAAAAAGGGGATTGCCTTGATAATAAAGCAATCCCCACCATGACAAATATTCTATTTTATATATGAATCAGTCGAGTGCGACGTTCAGGGTGATTTTAATTTGGTCACCGTTGTTCTGAATGTTGTATGGACCATTCGTAAATCTCTCAGCATACATGATACTGGAGTAGAGAGTAGCGGTATTGAGACCAAGTACACCGTTAGATGTTGCAGTCAGAGAAGGTGTAGTTACAAACTCATCAGCGTTTGGCGAATCAAAGACCGTGTAAACATTGGACTCAAGAGTTGTGTTACCTGAACCAGCAGCAACGTAAAGGATATCTCCTCGCTGAAGACCGTGATTGACAATAGAAATCTTACCGAAACTAAAGGTAACTGATGGATCAGTTGCAACCTGAATGTTATCAATCAGTGGTTTGTCTAGATAGACAACTTGCAAGGCTCGGTCAAGACCAATAATTCTCGTACCAGTTTGGACACCTGCGTTACCAGCAACATATTGTCCCAAAGTTAAATCATTGATGGAGACCTGTGGGTCAACAACAAAGAATCTATTACCAACAACTCCAATACATGGATCAGTGTTGTTACCCTTGGTGACGGTTGTTCCGATACCCACACTAGCTGCGTGGTTAACACCCTGTACGGATACAGGCATGTTGTTTGCTCTGGTTACATAATAACCATAGATATTACCAGCAGGTCCAGTAAAGGTGAAAGTCTGTTCGGGATAGGTTGCGGTTGTACCACTACCAACGTTCTTAATAACCCAGCGAGATCCATTTAGAAGCACACCGTACTGTGCGGTGTAGTCTTGGTCGATTCTATTATCGACGCAGACGGGGTAACCAGTATTTGCAGTAGTTCCGTAACCATTAACGTTTCCGTCAATATATGGTTCAAAATATGCAGTCTGGGAAGGAACATCACCCTCAGCAGGGGTGGTGTTACTCGTAAATAATTTAAGAACGAGATTTCTTGGTGAAGTATCCTCCAAGTCTGCAACAAAGTTATTCTGAGCAATCAGATAACGGAGAGACTCAATTTCACCAATATTGGGAACTAGTAATGCCATCGAAAACAACTCCTCGTAAGGGTTAGACTTTAAGAACTATACTTATTTATAATTTTAATTTTAAAGAGATCAGCAACCTTCGCATGTTTGTTGAACTGACTACCGAAAAATCTAATATATCACCAGCAACGATCGTCTTATCCCAATTATTTAGTACATCATCAATGTACTTGTTTTGAGATTGTAGTTGGACTAGTTGATTGTTAGTGATTGTCGTAAATGTGGGAAAATCTTGAAAGTTAGATTTAGATACTTCCAAAACAATATCTCCTGTTTGATCACTCAATACTTTGATTGATTCGACCGTTCCAGAAACATCTACAGTTACTTTGCCTTTGCTTCCTGGGGAGATAACCTGAGATCCACTGTCAATAACAAAATTAACAGATCTTGTTAGATCAGCAGTAGTTGCAAGAGCAATGATGAATACATCATCACCAACGACTGGTGCAACTGAGAAAATAAGTTGATCACCAGCAATGGTGAAATCTTCTCCTGGTTCCATAACCAAATTGTTTTTACAAACAATCAGTTGTTGGTCATTTAATGGATTATATGTATCGCCACTACTACTTAATGCGAAAGTAACGCCAATACCATTGAACTGACCATTAATGTCATCAATGATTAAATTGGTGTTTTGAGTTGACTTCGATGGAATTTCGTAGTCAACTCCAACTGAATATGATCCAGGACTATTTAAATTTACTAAGTAATCAGTCATGATACTCCAGGCAACACTAAAACATTTCCTGCGATAGGTCGAGTCTTATAATTGTTTGGGGAAATAAGTACCAGATCATACACGTATCTTCCTCCCTCCAAAGTTCCAGTGGAAGTTACCGCAAGGGCTACTTTTACGACTCCATTGATTCTATTTGGGAAAGAAATAACAAAATTCGTGTATTTTGTCGCATCTGGGTGTTTTCTAATCTTTGCTAGAGCAGAGTACCCAGTCAAGTTTAATGGCGAATTATTCGCATTCTTAATAGTAAAGGTTGCTTCAAAATCAACGTTTTGTTCAATGACTAAATTGACATTTCTAGCTGCCATTACACAAAAAGGAAGATTTTAGTTATTTATCCAATTTTTCCAGAAGGAGTTTCATCATGACCTTAAGTTCACTAACATCATTCTTTAATTCATCAATTTCCAATGATTTCTGAACCGCAATTTTCTTTTGTCTAATATACGATTCATATGCACCATCATTGCAATTTATCACTGCTCCAGTGTCCATATCTCTATAGAGGGAATGACTACTTTCAACTTTTCTTTTATCCATTAAATCGTAGCAATAACTCGTAGATCTTTCAATCTTGGAACATAAGCAAAGTTGGTTCCAGACATGCAAATTTTAATTTGGAATGCACTAAACTGTGGGATATTTGCGATATTAAATTCATATGGATTAAAATCTTCATATCCATCAGATGGGGGAACGAACTTGTCGGGTAACCCATCACTTTTGGTAGAATCGATAATCCCACCAGCAAGATCTAGATTATTATATCCAGGGAACAACTGGAATAGTTGATCTCCTTGTGGTGCGTCAACACGGAATGATCTATAGAGAACTCTAATATCATTTGTTTGATGTCTATATGCATCAAACATGACTTTCAGTCCATCCGCAGCCTTATCCAAGTTAATAACTTCAGTCAAGTAAATTGCAGCATTTGGATCATTATCAATAGAATTTACTCGTCTGTCAGTAGCATAATTAGTGACTTTACTATTAAGTCTATTCATAACTAAAATAGCACTTACTCTATCCAAATCAATTTGTGGAGCAACGAACTCGTCTTCCGTATTAAGAGTAATTTCTATTGCAAAAGATTTTCTTCCAGGATAATTCTCCAATCTAGTCAATTCATTTACCTTAGATGCGACGATTCTAGGTGTAGTAAATTCATTGTCACCTTCCAAGGAAATAGTTTCAAATCCTTGATCGATATATGCTCCCAGGTTTCCATCTGGACTATCTCCACTAAATGTCCTACAAGATGCAGAAACACTGGTTCCATCTGGTTGCATGATAGTGAAGTTTGGTCGCATTATATTAAATGCAATGTTCTGGGTAGCTCTTGGAACATTACCAGAACCAGTATTAGTACCTTGAGTAAGGTAAGATCCACCAGACTTAGTTTCTTTAAAGAATAATTCTGGCAATCCATTAGCATTTCCAGGACTTCTATCAACACCCCTACTTGAGATACCAACTTTCAACCAATAAGAATCAACGTCAATGGGATACTTAGTCAAGTTTACCTGACCAAGACTATGTAAAGTATTGATTCTCCTTAATGAAATACCATTAAGTTCATACTTGAAAAGTAGATCATCTACAGAATAATTTCCAGCAGTAGTATTATCGATAGCTCTAGTAACACCAGTAACTGCACTTGTGGTTGTAGTAACACCCGTATATTTGATAATCTCATCACCCAATTTCAAATATCCAGGATTATTTGAGTCAACAGGAACATTCTCAAAACTAGTATAAACTCCCACACTAGTTACTGAGAGATTATCAGTTGAAGCAGAATCGTACTTGGCGGTGAGTTTCTCTGGTTTTACATCAGTTTCAATATTTGAAAGTGCAACCACATCCAATGGACTATACATTCCGTGACTACTGTGATTAATCCTGAATGACAACCCGTCACTTACATTTTCAACATACTGGATAGAAGTTGCAGAAAGAGTTGATGTAGATCCAGCACCTGTTGTAAAAACAACCGCAGAAGATGCATCAACACTTGGAACACCTTGAACTCTGTCAACAATTAGTGTATTGAAGGCACTAATAATGCCCACTTCATTTTGAATCGAAAGTCTCAAATTAGCACCAAATCCACCAGTATTAGATGGATTTACTGATAATACATCACCAACAGCATATCCAGTACCACCAGCAGAAACAGTAGCGGAAGTTACTGCATTAGATGCAATAACAAGGGTTGCTTTTGCGCCAGATCCACTTCCAGTCAGACTGATTAGGGGAACATCAGTATATGTCGGAGTTCCATTTGCAAATCCACCACCCGCAGATGTTAGATCTAGAACACTTCCAATACCAACAGCACCAAGAACCGTGACAAGGTTTGCAGAGAAGTTTGCATTGTTTTCTTGACCAATGGTTGTACCAGGAAGAAGACCAGTAACTTCATTAGAAGTCAAACTCTTGCCAAGACCAATAATAGTATTTTTACCCAACATACTAAGCGGGTTATTACTCAATGTGACAATCTGTTTGTTGCCAATGTCTAGATCAGGATTATAGAATTTAACTGTACCACTAGTGGAATTGAATTTGGCCTGGTAAAGATTGAATTTAAGATCTTCAAACTGACTTGGATCCCATGTAGCACCATTTTGTGACTTAAACAGTGATCCAAGAAGTGGTTGTTGAGAAACAATAATCTTTTCGGAATCTGAACTGTTGATTGTGGATACATCTTCTTCACCCATCCTTGAGATGAATACCGTATATTCATTGGATGCAGAAAGAAGAACCAAAGCAAATTGACTTTGGCCTTGGCAATATACAGGAGAATCGAAAGTAAATGTTGTTGGTTTGCTACCATCCTCAGAAGTAACAACTTGAGATGGGTCTAAAACAACTTCAGCAAAAGGTAAGATTGTTTGTGTAGGTAAACCTAGTTCAAGATCTCTGACCTGTAGTGTTACGGGCAGTGCAGAAGCGTCCTTTGATCTAAAGTAAATCTCACACTTGGTGAGAAAAACTCCGTTTTCATCTGGAACTTCAAACGACTGTGCAAGTGGGTCAACCCATCTTGTTTGTTTTTTCTTTCTATTTTTAAATTTAACTGTTGCTTTTAATCTAGTTCTACTTCTGGTTATGTTTTTGGATTGTGATGTGGGAACCCTTTCAACATTAGCATTACGAATTCGTAGAGTAGTTTCCTGTGTATTATTAATTGTTCCAGTAGACATGAATGTTGCCTCTGCAGAACTATCAGTAAATCCAGAAATAGTCTGGTTACTTGAACTAGATGTTAGTGTAAAGGTCTTTCTACCAGTAGAGAACGGAGTGTTTGATGGTAGAGTTGGATCAGGTATAAACAAAGATCCAATAACAACACCAGCTTTGTCAGTGACAAGTCTAATATCTTTAACTTTTGCAATAGCACCACTAGACTGACCAATTAATTTCATACCTTTACCTAGACATCCAAAGAATCCAGATACAGATTGAATTTCAAGAGCCGCAGTATCTATATTGAGTAATCCTGTAGTTGAAGAATATGATCCAGAAATACTATTTGCTACGTTGTATGGGTTGTTTTCATAAGTCTGACTTGGAGAATTATAAGCACCATACTTATGATTTTGTTGAGCCAATCTGAACTTAATACTCTTATTTGTAGAGTTAGTTCCATTACCAACGACAGTTTCCCCAACGGCAAAAGTCCCACTTTCCATTTCAATTTCAATGAGTTTTGGAACAATAAAGGCATTCATATCGATATTATCGAAGAATGCATAAAGTCTAGTGTTGGGTTTCAGTCTTTTACAAACAAACTCAATATTTCGAGATCTCATCACAGCAGCAACATCGCTGGATACCACTCTATCTCCCAAACTCTTCGAGTCGAATGTCTCTTCTACTTTATACTGTATACCGTCTCTAGATTTAATTCCAGTCTTGGTAGTAGTTATTTCCCGAATCTTGGTAATCTTCTGCTTCCATCTCTTAGTCGTGGTTACTTTAATACCTTTTCCAGGTATAAAACGTCCTCTTCTTTTTTTCTTCTTCATAGAGCCTTTGACTCTCTTTTTCTCCTTCAGGATAACAGGACCTTTCGTCCTAGTTTTTCCTGTCCAAGTAGTTTCCCAAGAACCCCACTGAACGGGAGATAGTCCAGTATTACTATCTGTCCCACCAACCATTCCTTGGATGGCATCGTAACTACCTTCCATATCTACGGTCATACTAGGAATTTTCCTAGTATCAATCCAAGTATCTGTTGCTGGATTCAATTCCAAAACTCCAATCCAGTTCACAACATGGAATGGGTTTACATTTTCAATTCTAGTAGCAAACTTATTCTTAAGCCACTCAGAGTCGGTATAACTAAGAGTTACAATATCACCTTTCTTGACAACATTTGCATCTCCAAGATCACTTACGAATCTATAGTCTGCATCTGGAGTTGCCGTTCCACTAGATGCAGCAATAACAGCTTCAGATCCCAATAAAAGATCTATCGATGTCGTATAGTGTTCTGGTCTTGCTTCTCCTTCTGCAGTATCAATACTGCATCTATATTGGGAATCCTCGATGGCTCCACCACCTATTTTGGATCTAAAGTTATCAACAAAAAATCCAGATTTAAACTTATCAAGATTTGTAGTTGGATCTTTAATAGACAAACTAGAAGTTTCCGTCTCTAGGAGAGAAAGACTCGTATAGTACTCTACATTAGTAAGTCTGGCCTCAATATTGGCAATATCTACCATTTGATATCGCTTATGAGTAGCAATTTGAACTGAAATATCATTAAGGTTATAGAGATATGGAGGCATCTCAATAGTAGCAATCTCTAGCGCATTATCCACACTATTTGGTACTTGTGGATTATATGAAGGAACTCCTTCTGCTCTATTAAAAATTCCATCTTTTGTTAAGAAAATTTTATCAATTCTACCCAAATAATAATCATAACTTAAGTTGAGATTCTTATTACTGGAAAATACATGAGTTGTAGACGATGTGAGTGGATTAAATTCTCTTGACTTATATTCAAAAGGAGATACTGTAGATGCAACAGAAACAGCTCTAGGTCTCAAATCAATTATGTCGGAGACTGGAATACTCCCAACATATGGAAGAGTATTACCATAAAGAGTGGCATCATAAGAATCTACCGAAACAAGATCTCCAGGATCGGAATTTTCAATAACAAAACTATCATAGACGATTGTCAATCTTTTAGTTGGAGCATTTGCAGAATTTACTCTAACAATAGAAGAAAAATCTAGATAATCTTCATTTTGCCCAGGATCAAATTCAAAGTTATCTTTAATATCTCGGTCTCCAGAAACAAAAGATTGAACATTGGCAGTAATATTGGAGTCTTGGAAAATTACAGTTTCTCCACTTTGAAATATATTTTCATTTTCATAGATGAATGATGCTTCATTTGTTCCATTACTTTCTACAAAAATTGCAGATGCCCCAGAGGTTTCACCAACTATAGATTCCCCCTTAAGTGCATTAGTAACACTTGCATTCAAATCTGTTAAGATGATTTTTGGAAGTTGTGGATTACTATTTGAAGATGATTCAAAAATAGCAACAACGCTCGCTACATCACAAATTCCTAGGGAAATTTTCTTATCTTGAACTCTAGTTCCATAAACATTGGAGAAAGTTAATCCATCATTTGCACTGGAATTTCCTACTCCAGAAGTATTTGTTGATGAATTAATAATCTGAATAGTATTAGCTCTACTGAATACTTTGTTCTTAGCTTTAGGATTCTTTTTCTTCCATGTTACAGTAAGAGTAGCGGAACCACTTTCACTCAATTGCGAGAGAGTAACAGTCCTACCAGAAACTGTCAATTTCTGATCAGAAAGAGATTCAGTTGTACCACTAGAATCAAATGATACATTATAATCTTCCGAATCATAAGGTTCTAAAGTTAGATTTGAATCGGATTCCAAAGTAGCACTAAATGCACCACCAGAAACTGCAATGTAGTAGGTTTTCTTGAAGATAATCTCAGAATCATTGAGATTTACTGAAGAAACATTTGGTTCTGCAAGTTCCGCAAATAAGGACTGATTTCCACCATTAAGAATTTCCAAAGTAACTTTATTTACGTCACTTACCGTAATTTCGCTAGTTGGAAGAGCACCTTCGTTTACATTGGATACTGTAGTTGATGCTTTAACAATTATGCTTCTTGCGTTAGTGCCAATCTGCTCTACAACAGCATATGAAGGTGTTGAGGTAGCTGCTTTACTGTATGCGATTACATCACCAGTAGAAATACCAGATACTGCACTAAAATTAGCATTAGGGGAGGTAATTGTAGATACACCAGCAGATACGTCAGTAATTGTATATTCACTTCCAGGTTCTGCAAACCTAATTTTATTAGTCAGTCTAGTATCAGCAGTAAATGCTACTCCATCAGCGCTTGCAATTTGACGGACTTCTTGAATACCGTAATCGTCAAAATCCTTAATAGTTCTATTGATTGTTGTTCCATTTAGAACAATTTCTTCATTTCGTTGAAATTCTCCATTAACCTGATACAGAATAAGTTCTGAAGTATTTGATGAAGCCGAATACACAAATCCAGATGCACCACTATTCTGACCCTCAATAAATGCAGGAACATTAATAGATGTATCAGCATTCAATTCCAAATATGTAAAAGTTTGAACGTCATATAAAGATGTTCTAAAAGTAGTACCTTCATTTTGGTATGCAGCATCTCTCAATCTAAAATCATAGAGTCTTGCAACACCAATATGAAGTCCGCTGGCAGTTCCTGGAGTTGCAGTTCTAGATGCATACAGATTTAGGAGTCCTTCTGTTCCAAGACCAACTGCAGGGGAACCATGAACGTTATTAACTTCAATAATCCTACCTACAGTAAAAGGTAAAGCTTCATTTTCAACAGATTCAGTTGTTCTTGGTTTGGGAATATCTAATGTAGTTGTGTTTAGAGTCTCAACTTCAAATCCGCGAACATACGCCTTTCCAGGTCCAATTGAGAGTGATACTATATCATCTGTAGGAATATTTCCTTGTTGGGTAGTTTGATTGTCGTAATACGCTCCATCATTACCAATTCTATTATTAAGTGTTTCTTTAATACTGACATCAAATGAATTGATATAATAATCTCCAGATTCATCATATGTTCTTCTGGCTAACTCATCCGTGATAAGATCATATGTAGTGGTATTACTAAACTTCCTAATATCTCCATTTTCGATCCTAAGCAATTCAATGAAATTTTCATCATTAAAATCGGTTAGAGACTTTTTAATGAGAGTTGTAGAAATTTTTAGTCGATCTGCACCAGGAGCTGCAAAGTTTGAAAATCCTCTAGCATTATCATATAAATCGTTATATTCTTCCGAAGCAGTTACAAGTTCTTCGGAAATGTTTAGACCAATTCTATAACTTGGTGCATCATTATATTGATCAAGAATTACAACAGAATCGGGTACATCTACAAAAAATCCACGAATGAAATATACACCATTGGCAAGTTTTGCAGCAGATCCTACGGCAGTAGAATTGGAGATAATTGCGGTAGCAAAACTAGTTCCCGTTCTAATACTAGAAAGGCTGTAATTAATATCTTCTTGAGCAATTAAATTTTCACCATCGGTAAAAGTTGTTCCCGAGAAGTCGTTTTCGCTAGCACCTTCATATTTGATGTATAAGGTATAATTGCCTTTTACCGACTGAGAATTAGAGATGTAATCTTCAATCTTCGCTTTAACGCCACTAGTTTCTCCCTTGATTCTCTTTCCTTTTAATGAATTCAAATACAAAGAAACTGGAAGTCCCAAGTGAGACTCATCAATCTGAACAGAAGTATACTCATCATCATATGCAAGTTGTCCAGGGATAACTACAGATCCCTCCTTAAACATATGTTTACCAAACTTTTCAATTTGGTTCTGTAGAATTGACTGTAATGTGGTTAATTCTCTGGATTGAATAGGGAGTCCAGGCTTGAACAGAACCCTCTGATAATTATTAGACGCACTAAAGTCATCAAAATATGGAGATGAATTTAAGTTGGTATTCTGTGGCATTTTTCTTTAGAACTCCAGAACAATCTTGATGTCTTCTTTCTGACTTGCAGATCTAGGAATAGGCGGTCTATTATCAATATAGATAATTTCGCCAGACTTAGTGTTATATTCAGCAGATGCAATACCAGCAACAAAGTTAAGACCAAGTTGGTATGTCCTATTATTTATTGAGGTACTTACACCATTGAAATCAGTATTTACTGATAGAAGCGGGCCCGTAACAACCTCACCAGTAATTGTTAATCCAAATCCTGCATCGGGAGTAGAAGTAAACGGAATAATCTTATAACCAGTTTCACTGGAAGCAAGACCCATTGGTTGGTAATATTTCAGAACTCCACTAATATTATCCCAAGATGCAACGTATCCGATAGCAGTAGACCCAACACCAACTGTCTGAGTAATTTCCGAATCAACTGCATATGTTGTTGCTGTGGTAATTCCACCCAGCTTAATCCCTTTTAGTCCACTGACCTGAGAAGTTTCTAAAAGTTCTGTGTCACTACCAAAAATAGTTGGGTTCTTTATAACACCGACTCTGGCAAAATCATTACCTTCAATAATATCTGGGTTAGTCTCAATAGTTTCAAATCTAGAATATAAAAGTGCCCTATAAGCACCTAGTTCTCGGTAAACATCATATCCATGCCCACCTTTTGGAGGAATAATTACACTAAAATTACCGAGAGAAGTTTCTCCAATACCTGTATTAGTAAGGTTTTCTAGTGGTCCACCTTCTTCACTTCCAGGAGCTCCTGGGAAGAATTTAATAGATCCATGGGTATATCCAGATCCCCCATCAGTAACAAATACCTCAGATACTTTACCAAAAGAGTCAATAGTTACTGTTGCCTTAGCACCAATACCATCACCCAAAATATCAACATTGGAGAATGATGTAGAAATTGGTTGATAATTAGATCCTCTAGTATCAATAACTACGACTTCAATCTTTCCGTCAATAGCGTTATTTTTAGTAGCCACAGATTCGCCTGTAGATCCCCATTCTTCGGGAACTGGAATATATTGAATACTATCGAACTTTACAATTTCGGATGGTTTTATAGTATACAGATATTTCCAAACATAACCGTCACCAGAAGTACCTGCAGCTCTTGATTCTAAATCAATAAAAGTTGGTTGATCATATGATGGTCTACCACTTGGGTTTTCTGGGTCAGATCCATTTTGAAGGCAAATGTATACCTTCAGATCTTCGTTAACAACATAATAGTTCGATTCATATAAATTACTCTGTTTTGTAATTGGGGTAGTATTGTAAATTGTATAGTCATGTCTATACATTTCATAGGTTGTACCAGCAATCCATTCGACTTTGCGAACCAATCTACGGACATCTCTATCCGTAATTTTCTTCATTGCAATGATAGATTCCTTGATTTGATGTTCTTCAAGGAACCCATCCAATGGAGAAGGAGTATTAGTAGACCAGTCACTTGTTCCACCAGCCTCTTCTTCAAAAGCATTGGGCAATCCAATGAAGGCATAATATTTGTTTACGGTAGACCCAACACCAACGAAACTCTTTACAAAGGTTTCGGCGTTTAGGATTCTAAACTGTTCAGATATAATGGCAGGCATTTTGATGAAAACTAGAAGTTTTTTCTTTTAGTATTTAGTGGTTAAGATAAAGGTTGAATTCTCGTAACTGTAGCAGCAGTTGATAACCCAGTAGCTCCGTTGTCTGAATTGACAAAGAATTGTTGAGGACTTCCTCCCGCTCTATTTTGGTATTTGTTAATTTTACCCCAAGTATACTTACCATAATTATCTTTATAATGAAATTCATTGTCTAAGAAATATGGTCCATTTGGATCAAGACCAACCTCAATGTCAATAGACGAAAATGGTTTTGGTTGGAAAGCACATGTTACCGTAACTAGTCCAGACACAACATCAACAGGGGTTACTTTTTCAACAAAGAATCTTCCTGATAGATATTCTCCTGCAGAAATTTGCATTGTCTTATTAAGTGGGAAGTTTAAATAACCACCAATAGAAGTTGTAATGCCAGTTAACGCATGACCAGCCACCAATGGACTATCATAGATAACGAAATAATCTCCAGCAGATAGTTGCGAATAATTTACACCCAATGTATTTAATGAAGAATATCCATATCCAAGATTAGTATTATCATAGAAATCAGATTTAAGTACAAAATCTATAGTAGGTGGAGTGCTAAATCCAATTCCAGGACGATTGGTATTTACACCAACAATAACACCAAAGTCACCAACTGCATCGACAGAAAGAATTTTTTCACTTACTACCCTGTCTGTTTCAATAATCACTGGTGGGTTTGATCCAATCACATATCCAAATCCACCATTTTCTACAACTACACTAGTAACAATACCATTGGTAACTGAAGATTTTGCAGTAGCTCTATTGACAATAGGATCTGCATAAAAAGCAGTTGATCCAGATCCAACCGCAATAGTTCTTCCATTAATACCATAATCAGTTTTAATTAAGTCCGAAAGTACCTGAGAGTGGTCAATCTCTCGTAGAGTCCAATTAGACAAATCGAATGAGTAATGTAAATTTCCAGAGGTATCAATTCCGACATAGAATCCATCTTGATACCTAATTCTATCAAAGTCAAATGTAGCTGGATTTGTAGCGTTTGGATCACTATAAATCATCCAGAAATTTTTGTCAGATGAAATACCAATAAGTCCACCGTCACCAACAAAAACAAATTTATTCCCATCAAATACAATATCTGTAATATTTTTTGGAGTATTACTGGATAATGGGGTCCAAACTATACCTTCATTTGAAGAAAGGAGAATTCCACCATTACCCGCAACAATAAATTCACCCATTCCATATGTGATTGAATTTAGATCTTCTAGAGTTCTAGAATAACGACTATACATCGTTGTAGTTCCAATACCAACACCAGTAAAAATAGATCCACCAGTTCCTACAGTAACCCAAGCATCTCTGCTTGGTTCAAAGATAATTTTATTAAAAGTTCCTTCATATTCTGATGCAAAATCCAACGTAGATTGAATTGCAGGAATTTGTCGTTGTTCAATCAATTGAACTTCTTGCCAATCAGTAAACGTATTACCAACAGAGACTCCTTTAACAACCTTAGAGTATTCTCCAGAGGCTCTTACATAGTTTACTGGGGATGTAGTAGATTTACCGATTGCAACGGTATTCATGGTGATCGTTCCACCAAATCCAAGGACTCCTCTTTCCCAGAAAGTTCCACTCTTTGTATTGATATATCTACTACTTGAACCAACAGCAATTACTTGATCACCATGAGCCAATTCTTTCCAATCATACAATCCTGGTCCAAATCCAGTGATAATATCATCAAAACTCCAATCAGAAATTGGGTCCTTTCTAGTAATCAAAGAACCAGAAATAGTTACATTTGGTGATGTGAGAGCATATCCAACTCCACCATCTGCAATAGAAATACTAAAAATACTGGAAGAAGTAGCAACTTGAGCCGTACCAATTGCTGTTCTGATCTCCCTATCACCCATTATCAAAACATTTCTTTCTGACTGAGTTACTAAATCAACACCAGCGAAAATTGGGAAAGCATTTTCTACATAAATTTCTCTATCACTCTCACCAACATTCCTAATAATTCTAGTAGTTGGTGTAGTTCTAGACTTCAAACTTGGTCTCGATTTGGAAATTAGAGTTCCAGAAAGAATCTTATCTCTTTTCTGTTTTTCCCATGTTATAGGTCTTTCTGCAGTTGAAGAAGTATCAATACCAACATCCTTGTATGCAAATGTTTCTAAAATATCAGAAGCAACAATTCTCTTAGCCTGTCTTGGGAATTGATCTAGATCAAACAGATTCAATTTATTCTCTTTAATAGTTACAGTATCACCTGCTTTAACAGTCAAAGGAGGATTAACTGTATCAACGTCCCTCTTAGACCCTCGGAAATAGAATACAGAACATTTAGATCCAGATTTGGGAGATTCACTAAAAATAATTCGACTTCCTTTGAAAATATAAGATTCTCCAGGAACTTGTAGAATATCATTAATGTAAATGAATATATTGTTACTAATATCCATATCACTTCCAGGAAGTGTCTTCAAACTGAGTATTTCTGTATTTCCGCCAGTAGTTACCGATAAAGTAAATTTATTTCTAAGTCCATTGAAGAATTGACTAATATCATCAAAAAGAATAAATTGTCCAGGATAAAATCCTGAGAATTTATCATTAGTCAATGAATTAACAGTGAGAGTGAATTCTGTATGCACTCCAACTCTTGGGTCTGTAGAAATTCCACTAACAGTTAAGATGTCCTCTACTTTAAATGCAACTCCTTCTTCAGTAATTTTATATTCTTGGATTTCGCCATCAGCATTAACTCTAAAGTCAACTACAGCATTAGTTCCAATACCAGTAGATCCTTCAGCATATACTAAATCTCTATTAAAATACGGATCTGGTGCAGTAATTTCAAAACGAACTGGTTTATGAACTCTTCCTGGAGCCGCGTAATAATTTCTCTCGGTTATAATCCCACTATTAGAACGGAAAGTTGCTCCTGTTAATTTTTCACCAACATATAATCCATCATACGCATCGTCCAACGAATCTGCAAATCTCTGTGCTCTAGAGACTGTACCACCCCTATTATAGTTGTGTGGTGTTGTAGAAGGACCAACTTGAACACTAAATGTAGTTGCTCCACCAACTTTTTCAACAAAAGCACCAGAGAAAGAGAAATCCATTCCACTGGTAGAGTTATTTTGTTCTCTAGGAGCAACAATAGAACCTTGAATGGTTCCACCACCAACATAATACGAAGGTGTTGTTGATGGACCAACATTAATTCTGACGTTTGTAGCATTCAACACTGATGCAATACCAGCAGAAATCCAATATGGATCTCCTTTTTGCGGATATCTATGTTCTGTTGAATTACCATCCTTGGTGCATGTAAAGATTAAGGACTCTGGTTGGATTCGTACAGGTTTGCCAGCAAATAACGTATGTCCTGTACCAACTGTCAACTCAATAATCCCAGTATCTGGAACATAGTTAGCACCACTAACATCCCAGAAATAACTTGTAGTTGGACCAACATTTACCGTAAACGTATCATCGGTTTTAGCAGTAACAACAACTCTAGTATCAGAATAAGGGTCGGTTGATCTTGGATAAGTATGAACTGTGGAGTGGTCATCCATTCCACAAGTAAAACTCATAGTATTGTCAGTAAATTTGAAGGATCTATCAACTCTAAGTCCATGATTGGGACAGGTTACTGTTAGAATTCCAGTGGAAGCAGTATATTCTGCATTAGTGGCTGATCTATAAGTATGTGTTGATACCCCAACATTAATATCAAAGGTATTCGTAGAATATCCGAGAATAGTGGCAGATGCCCCTGATATCGGGTCAGTTGACCTTGGATAACTATGTTGGGTTTGATTATTATCGAGATCGCAAGTAAATATGAACGATCCATCCTGAATCAATACATTACCAGTTGAGGTTGTTAGTCCATGAGCGGTGTTACCCGTTCCCACCCTCATAATACCAGTCTTAGCATTATATGTTGAGTTAATAGCTTGAATATAAGAGTTAGTAGATGTTCCTACATTAACTTCATATGTATTTGTAGTTACATTACTAATTGTAAGTGCAATTCCAGATGCTGGGTCGGTAGGTCTTGGATATGGATGTTCAGTTGCATTCCCGTCCAAACTACAAGTAAATACCAAAGAGTTATCAGTAAATCTGGCAAAATCACCATTAACATATCCATGACTTGGTGCAGTAACTGTTAGAATACCAGAAACTGCATTGTATTGACCGCCTGTAGCTGCAAAATACTGTAATGGGGAAGCCCCAACAGGGATAGTAAATGTATCATCGGTATGGGTTGTAATTGCAACCGAATTAGTAGTAGACGCATATCCACCACCAGCTGGGTCGGTAGGTCTTGGATACGTGTGTTGAGTCTGATTATTATCTAATTCACAAGTAAATGTAAACGCATTATCAGTCAACTTAAGAGTCTCGCCCTTAACATGTCCATGACTTGGAACAGTAATTATTATTTCACCAATGTCTGGATCATATACTGCATTAGTTGGTTGTTGATAAACAATAGGAGTAGCACCAACATCGACCGTAATTGTAGTCGCATTAACAATACTGGCAACTGGGATATCTGACTTGTTATGGACAGGATCCCTACGTCTAGGATAGTCATGTTTAGTTGCATTACCATCCATATCACATGTGAATGTCAATGATCCTGTTGCAATACCAATCGTATCACTTGTAGTTAAGAAGTGAGGTTGATTAAATTCAAGTGTCAATATCCCCGTAGCTGGAATATACCCTACTGTAGTTGGAGTTAGGAATGGTCCAGCCCAAGTGTATTTTGCAATAGCACCACCATTATTACTATCAGGAACAAACGTATATGTGTAATCACCACCAGTGATAACAGCAGTAGCTCCTGCACTAACAAATGTATGTGGATATCCACCACCTCTCCAGAGTGCAGTAGATCCAGAACTTACAAAAGTATGATCATAGTCACCACCAACAACAATAGCTTCAGATGTTGCACTGACAAAGTTATAATCATATTCTCCACCAAGAATAATGGAACTAGAAGCGGACCCAACAAAACTGTGTGCATAGTCACCACCAGAAACTACAGATCCTGTTTTTGCAGATGCAAACGTGTGTGGATATGATTCATTTCTTGGAGACTTACCTACATCTAACGTAATCGTTGTGTTCGTTGTCGAGGCAATAGAAATAGACTTTTGATATGATTCGTCCCTATGTCTTGGATAGTAATGGATAGAAGAACCATTATCAATATCACAAGTAAATCCAAGTCCACTAAGGACAACATTTCCGGCTTTACCACCTTCCGAATACCCATGAGGAGCAGCGGTGGTAATAGTCATAATACCACTAATATTATCATACTCTGCTGTAGTGATACCGAGTGATGGAGAGTAATCACAAGTAAATGCAATTCCACTAAGGATTACAAAATCATTTTTTGTGAAATTATGATTTCGTCTTGTAGTGATAGTTGCTACTCCACTAGTATTATCATATTCAACATCAGCAAGTCGTAAATCTACTGAACTAGATGTAGTTTGACCAACTCCACTGACAACAACAAAATCATCCGTTTTTAAGCCATGACCCTTATATCGAGTAATGGTTCCAGTAAGAGATTGTCCTGTATAAACTCCCACATTTCTTGTGAGATCATACATTTCTTCTGTGGCATCAATATTAATGTCAACACCATTTGGGACTGTAAATCCAAAATACTTCTTTAATCCTCTAGGGAAAGTAACAGGTCCATTAATGGTATCAAATACCAATCCTTCAAGTTTTACTGCATCGTCATCAGTAAGACCATGATTCTCACTAAATCTGACGGTCAAAATTCCAACAACAGGATCATACTCAGCCGTACCAACATTTGTGGTAACTCCAATCTGCTGACCATGAGCAGTAAATGTAGTGATTCCTGATTCCTGCGTATTATCACTGTAGACGACCTTTGCGGCAGGAAAGTATCCAGAACCACCAGAGGTAAGGTTAATCGCTGTTACAATACCCGTCTGGTCTCTCTGAACGACTCCACCAGTCACATAGTTATGTGGGAACGTAGTAATTCCTAACAATACCTCAAAAGTATCATCTGTTGGTGTGTCAATAATATCAAAACCGATTACATTTCGTGCTTCCAGAATATTTGTGTCAACACCAGCCTGGACTGTACCAGCACTTACATACTGAAGGCCTTCAGTTGCAATACCAATATTAATCTTAGCTTCGTTACTGTTTACAATAGAAATAATTGGATATGAATCTTCTCTTAGAGTGAAAGTACTAATACCATCAGTTACCTGAATTCCCCTAAGAGTTAAATGTCTAGACTGGTTGGCTCCAGTACCAATATAATGTCCACCATAAACACTAAGTGTAGCAATACCAGTAATGTAATCATATCCAAACTCATTAATATTTCTTATCGGAGATAGTGGAGTAAATGTAAATCCAGCGCCTGTAATTACAACTCGGTCCCCATCATATAGATCATGTGGAGCCGCAGTGGTAAAGGTTCCAATACCACTAAACATATCAAATACTGCCGTTGTAATTCCAACAGGAGTATCTACTTTGGTTCCGAGAATTGCCGTAGCAGATGCACCAATACCATTTGTAGCCCTAATACGAACTTCTGGAGGAGTTCTATATCCCTGTCCACCACCACGAAGTTGAACATAATCAACAGATCCAGATGAATTTACACCAGCAACTGCTGCAGCTTCTACAGGAATGTAATATCCAGAACCAGTTTGAATTGCAACTTTGTCAAGTCTTCCCGCTCTAGGTACACCACTTAAGAAATTTAATTGATTATCTGAAGCATTGTTAAATGTAAAATCTAAATTTGGAGTTTGAACAATATTATTAATAAGAATAAACGGATTATTATTAATCTCTACGCCAGTATTAACACTATTGTATAGAGAAGTTACTATGCCAAGATTTTCAGTTATTCTAAAATTAGTTCCAGCAACTCCAGTAAATTCCAGTGAAATATCATCAAGAACTAAGTTTTTATCTTCAGGTTCAAATGGATCAAATTTTCTTGAGAATAATCTTCCATTAAAGGTGGATCCAGTTTCTAAACCTACTGGACCTCTTTTACCGTAAGGAGCATCTATGAAATAGATATTATCTTCAATAATATTATAGTCACCAACAAATACGGAAGATACGCCAGTTCCATGAATAGTAGAAATGGATCCAAAAGATCCTCTATCAACAATAACTTCGGATGAAGTTGTCGTTGAAAATACTGGATAATATCCAGCACCAGTGTCGAAAATGATTACTTCGCTAATAGTCCCGATACCAGTAATAACTGGATAAAAAACACCTTCTACTATAGGAATTTCAGTTCCTTCAATAACGAGTTTGGGAGGATCTGCTTTGGTATAATCATTTCCACCAGCAATTACTTCAATCCTCTCTACACCGTAAGAGGAGTTGAATACTGGTCTTAGAATAGCTCCCGATCCAGGTGTGGTTCTTGGCATTTATTTTATCAGCTAATATTAATGGAACTACTACAATAAACTCTTGTTAATCCAGAAGAATCTCTAATTATACTGAATGTCAAAATATCTTCTCCATTGGAAGCAGGTGGAGGGTTTCCGCCAACCCATCTAACACCACCAGCGATAGGTCCACCGTTAATATTGACTGAATCACCATAAGTGTATCCAATACCAGCATTAATAACAAGAGTTGCTGTAGTCGCCTTACTATTTAATGCAGTAACATTAGTGAAGTCCCAAGTACCAACAGAAGTTGTTATTCCACCAACAACTACAGTTCCTACAGAAAGATCAACAGTTAAAGTTCCTGCCGCAGAAACTGTAATATTATCACCAAAGTCATTTACTACTGTTTCTGTGATATCACTATTAAAATTAGTTGTTCCATCAAGAGTGATAACTCCCTCAGCAGTCACATTCCCACGAATATCAAGTCTTTGGTTAGGAGATGGAACATTTGTACCAATACCTATATTGGAATCTTTTGTAACAACAAAAGTCTTTTCTGGAGTAATATCTTGGTCTGAAGCCCTAAAAGAAGGACCATTTGATTTTGCAATAGCCCACAATGCGGGTCTAGAATCTGAGAACGATGCAACTTGAAGTTGAGACGTTGGAATAGACGTTCCAATGCCAACCATACCGTCAGATCGTATTCTGAACATCGTAGCTGCAAAACCAACTTCTATGGGACCGTCAGTAATTGCTCCTGGTTGTTGAATAGTAATCTTACCGATATCAGCATATGAAGAGGTAAGAATACCAGATGTGTTGATATCAATATCATTAGATACATATCTTGCATTCTCAGCGTATACAGATGTTGATGCGATACCCGCATTGGTAGAATACCCTGCAGTAGTAGCATAAGATACAAAACTAATGAGATTAGTTCCATCTCCGAAGACATTGTAAATGTCATCAAAGTTGCCGTTAATCTTTAGAGTTCCTGCCAGCAGGGTATCTCCAGTGCCATCATTAGGGGCAGTACCAGTATTAATGCCTTGCTTTGCCATTACTCAAGTAGTTTTTCAGTTATTTATAGTTAATACGGAGGTCTATCATCATGGGTTACAATAGTCTCATCCAAACTAGTAATAGTGGAGTTCATTCTATTTACATCATAGTAAAAAGAATTATCCACAGTATTTTCAATTTCCACTCTTCGACCCGAGACAAATGTTCCGTCACCAATCTGTCTAACCTTCATAAATTCATCACCAAACTTAATCACATCATTTGGTGCCAAAGACGTAATTCCAGTAGTAACGACAATACTTTGATCATATATTCCAATTGGAGATCCGATACCAATCTCAAGTTTTTTATTTCTAAGAGGACTCTGGATAATATTATCGATTGAGATAAGTGCATTCGTAGATGGATCAGCAATACTAAATTTGTGGGTTCCAGTTCCATACCCAACAAAATTCAATGGTAATGAGGTAGATAGTCCACTAATCTTAAATGTAACATCATCAATTTTCTGAACAAAGACTTTTTCTGGAATAGCTGTTCCCCCTAGTTCTACTGGTGTGCAAAGAAGATCATCACCAGAACCACTGCCACCGATATAAGTTCCAGCAATAGAAATTGTTTCCGTACTTACATACCCACTACCGCCACTAACAACAATAATACTTTCAACATCAAGATTGGAATCTCTAGTAACGTCAAAACGTGCGCCAGTACCGCTTAAATCACTTGTGGATGGTACGTCAAGGTAAGTAGTGGTAATACCTGTTTGAGTACCAGTAATGCGCGATACAGGGAATGTTAGGTCGTTTGCAGGAGTCGTTCCACCCAAATGAGTACCAGCAATACTCACATTATCGCCAACAAAGTATCCAGTACCACCTTGAGTCAGGGTAACATTCGTAGAAAGTGGTTGTCCCGTACTTTGTTCATATGTAAATTTAACTTGGAATCTAGCACCAGTTCCTCTGGTAGAAATGCCAGGAAGACCACCATCAGGACTTCCAAATCCATATACAACAAACGTAACGATTGGGCTTACTACAGTACCAACACCAGTAAGAGTATTTTCTGGAATTTCATTATTATATCCATTTTCAAACATTGCACCACTACCACCCAATGCAGATTCCACACCCATTACAATGTCTCTTAGACCAGTAATATGAGATGTAGTAGCAATTCCAATTGGAGATCCACCTTGTAGATTATAATTTAATTCCTGTCCCGTTTGGAAGTTATGATTAGGAATAGTAATGATATTATCTACGAGATCAATGACTTTAGTATCAGCTGCATTAAAAGTTGCTTTGAATAGTGGTTGACCCTTAGCTTTCAGTTTAAATCCAATGTTACCAACCAAAGTTCCAGTTCTATCATGGTCTCCATTAAAACCAGAAGAGATATCATCTATCAATAGAACCTTATTAGTCTTATTCAGAATGTAACTCTTAATGGGTCTGCCTTCTGGGAAGAAGATTCTTTGAATACTTCCGTCTGGAGCCATGTCATCTTCTGTGACTAGAGCAAAGTTCTGTCTTTTTTGTAGATAAATGTCACTATCAATATTGACTAACAGATTTACAGAATTAGTAGCAGACTTAACCTTCATACTTGTAGCTGCTTGACTAATAATCTCAAGGTCACAAAATTCTCTAAATCCAGAAGGATGAACAATAGATCTTACTGCTTCTCTCCATTTATCATATGGAACTCTTCCCTTAATAGAATATGAAAACTTCTGATAATAGAAGTTATCCGAAATTCTTTGACTAAAGTCATTGAGGATTCCAGTTGTATTATCATTTTTTGCAATTTTATCTCTACTAACACCCAATGTACTTTTGATATTAAATCTATTGACAGCTTCAACTCTACCTCTAATAGTAGACTGTTCACCATAGATTTCATCTCCTACAGATAATACTCCAGAAGTATCTGAAAGTCTAAGTTGACTTAATTTGGGATCCCAACCACCTGGAGATACAAATCCTTCAAATTTCTTAGAAGTGACTTTTTCTTCGGATAAGAATTTGGCATCATCGATAAGATTCATTCTAAACTTAGCCATATCTTTAGAATTAACTACATAACCTAATCCAAAATCATCGTCATAAGATCCTAAGGTTCCAGTATTAATTCCAGCAACACTATACGAAAGGGTGAAACTAGATGTATTGACTCCAGTAATTGTGAAGAACTTAAAGTCAAAATTTTCCGAGTTGAAATTAATCTCGCCATCAGCAACAGAATCAGATTTTAATCTACATCCCTCAACAAAAACAGAATCTCCAACTTTGAATGGAAACTTAACATCAGTAGTTCCGAATCCCGTTCTAACTGGTTGATTGAACTGAGCATCAAGAAGTAATTCAAGAGTTACAGTATTTCCAACATGAGTAATTTGATCAATATCATATCCATTAGAATTTTGTGTTGGAATAATACTCAAAGGTTCATCAAATTCAAAAGCATTCTGTAGGACGAATACTTTATCTACAGCACCACCATTAATTCTTGCTTGCAAATCAATTTTATCATTACCACGTATAATCAAGTTAGGTGGTTGAGAATAGTTTGTACCTCCATCCAAAACCTCAATGTTATCAATTCTCTGTACTCCAGCAATGTCAATCACAGCAGGAACGCTTAAGAATGGAATCAAAGTAGGATCTGTTGGATAATCAAATCCATCCTTAACTCTTTCTAGAGTATCAATTTTGCCAATATCACTGGAAAGAATCTTAACAGTTGCATTATTACCAGAAGAACTTATAAATCCGTTGGTAGATGGAATAATTCTATATCCTCTGCCAGAAAAGTTTGTCTTTGTAGAGTAAACTGGACCAGCAGCTGTGGTAGATGATGTTTCGTAAAAAATAGTACTAACACCAAGTCTAGAAACATAAGTCTGTGTTTCGGATGGCTTACGATCAAGATTATATGTAAATTCTTTGCTATTAGTAACCGTAACTCGTTGGTCACCATTAACCACCATATCATTGAGAGTGATATTATTATTGCCAATAACATCTTTATCGGAAATAACACTTAGTTTTCTTTGGTCGGAAGGAACTACTGGAACTAAATTATAAAAACTTTTACTTGGATAATCATCTCTACTATCAATAGTAATTATAGCATCGGTAAATCCAGGTGTGCCTTCTCTCTTAATAGCAAATCCATTTTCATCAGTTCCTGCAACTTCCAAACTATTTCTATAATTGCCATCAGAATAAAATTCCAATCGCATGTCTTTTAGAGATAGATCAGAAACATCAAAAACAAATTTATTTCCTTTTGTGAAAGATAGGGGTGGATTCACCTTAGCAATTTCATATGTTCCAATATCAATCGAAGAAAATACAATTGAATTTGAATCTGCAATATCTGATTTATATTCAACAAATTTAATAAATTGTGGATCTTCGCGAAGGATAAAGTATGTTTTATTGTTTTCCAATCCACCAATAAGATTACCCTCAGATTGATAGAATACTACTTTATCCCCACTCTGGAATGTTTCATCTTGAATATCAATAGCAGTATAATCTGCAGAAATACTAGTACTAGAAAAACTTACTTTGTCTGATGTAATCTTACCAATAACAGGATCAAATCTAAGTTTGATATTTTCCGTTTGAGTTGGTGTTGTATTGAATTTTACAATGTCACCATTCTCTAGTCCATGATCACTATCAGTGACAACGCTAGTGAAGTATCGTTCAACTCTAGCATCAACTCTTGGGAACTGTGTAGTAAATGAATGGGCAAATCCAACATTGTTTGCTACATCAAAGAAATATAAGGCATTTCCAATAGTAGTAAATCCAATAGTAGATATTCCAATATAGTTTTGCCCAAAATTAACTGCATATACAATAGAGTTATCTTCTAGTTTGGTAGTTCCAATACCAGAAGTAGATCCAACAGATGTATTTGAAACAACTATAGAAGTTCCAGAAGTACCAACATTATATCTTAATGGTTGTCCAGTAGCAAGACGATGATTTGGGATGAAAATCCTCCTTTCAGGAACAAATCTAGTATCATAACTTTGTGCTAAATTTGTCCCAATACCAGTATTAATAATATCGTAAATTCTACCTGTAGATCCTACACCTACAGTGTCCTCTGGAGAGAAGTATATACTTCTATTTGGTTGTACTGCATATGTGAAGAATTGATTATCAACTGTAGCGGCACTAAATTCAAACTCAACTGGTTTTAAGAAAATAGAGTTTTCAGAAACAGGGTGTGTGATTGCAATACCAACATAATTTTGGCGATTAACTCTAAATCTCTTAAACTTATTGTCAATTTCAGTAACAACCATAACTTCGGTTCCAACACCGATATGGTCACCAGGTTTAAATCCAACAGTATCGGTGACAGAGATATAAGTTGTCACTCCCGTTATTCCAACCTCGGGAATATACTCAGCAAGTCCCACACGACGTTTTGGTACAGTAATTTGTTGTTTACCAAAGAATGGAGAAAACTTACCTGTCGTTATTCCAGAAACATGAATATATTCATTGTCCAATAAATCATGCGGAATTGTAGTTATTCCAACTACGCTCCTACCGTTAATTCTAAGTTCAGTATTCCTGTAAGTTGAAACTCCAACACTAATTTCACTAATATCTTTACCAAGAACAGTGTCAACAACAATACTGGCTCCAGATCCATCAGTTCCTTCATTGTTAACCGACAATAGATCATTGACTTTATAATCTACACCTCTACTAAAGATGCTAACAGATCCAATACCAGCAGTTTTTACTTTAGTTACAAAGAATTTCTGTTGATATGAATCATCTACCTTATCAATCAAATCATATTTGGAGTTTCCAAAAGACAAATAATATGGTCCAATATTTCTAGATAATTTTTCTTTAGAAATATCAATATCTTGATTAAAGAATGTATTGAAATTATCTTGAACTGGAAGGTCTTTAAATCTACTGCCAACTAGATATGGAAATTTGGGTTCAGCAACTCCACTAGAATCAACGTCAATGCTGAAAAAGTATGCATATGTTCCGTCTGGAAATTGTGGTGTTACACAATATCTTCCGCCATGTTTGTCTAGACTTCCAGAATTATTAAACAAATAATCATTTGTAAAATAACCTAATGAATATGATGGAGGTCGTATACCAGCAAGACTTTGATTATTAAGAATATAACCACTATTCTGTCTAACTACTGAACCGCCAGTTTCGGTCTCATAACCATATGGACCATAAATTGGATTACCATCATATGCCCATCCCAAAATAGGAGAATGAATAGCATTTTGTGATAATTCAAGATTACCAACATCAATATTATCTCCAAGTTGATATCTCAACTTTCTAGGAGGATACATTGATACAGCTTGGAGTCCAAGATTTTGATTAGTAGTTGGTTTTAATATACATCCATCTTCGGGATTAATATTTTCAGCAGATCTCGTTACTTGGTTAATTTTCCACTCATGGATATCGGCAATAAACTTAGCCTCAGTACCCCTATTTCTAAGTTCTAGAGATGTATCATCTCCATAGTTAACACCACCGTCAAGAATTTGAACAGAGACAATACCACCATCCTTAACGATTGGATTGATCTGAGCAAAATCACCAGTTGAACCATGAATGAAAATATCAGAGTCTTTCCGAAAACCATTCCCCTTTGCAAGAATTTGAACATCAACAATACGTCCACCAATGATAATTGGTTTCAGTAATGCATTAAAAATAACCGTAGAAATTCCAACATTAGGTCTTCTATTAAAATCGATTATATTTGTACATCCATATCCAGTACCGCCATCTTGTAGATATACACTTTCAATACTACCAAGAACGACTGGATCCAATTGTGGTTGGACAACAGTAGTTGAACCAATAGCGGAAATAGATTCTACTTTTACAATGATTGGCGGATAATAGATTGCATGTTCACCCGCTCCAAAATTTGTTAGAAATACTTCTTTATTTTTTTCAAAGTTACTAAGATCTCTCGTAGTACCTATTCCAACATCATATAGTTTAAATCTATTACTATCAATATTTTTTACAAAATACTCTGTAGTGCTACTCAATCCACCAACCATCATATTGGTACTAGAGTATCTTACAACATCACCAGTAGTAAACCCATGTCCTCTTGCGTAGATATAATTATCGGAGGTGTCGATACCAGATCTTGTTCCAGCAGCAGTTGTTCGAGAAGGAACAATGACTTTTCTATTTGAATACCCACTTCCAGGTTCTTTTACATATATCTGAGTAATTGTATTTTTAGATTTTGTAGAAACAAAACTATGAAAACCAAAACTTGGAGCTCCAATATTAACTGTATTAGTATTATTAACTGCATCTTGGAAAGATGTATGTAAGGCTATTGTTTTACTATCAACAATTCTAATAAAATAAGTAGCCCCACTAATCAGATTGCCAATAGGGGTGTTGCCTTTAGAGTCATAAAAGACCTCTTCTCCAACTTCAAAATTATGAACCGATGGGAAATCAATAGTTTCTGAGTTGGAGTTTACGGATGTTCCATCAGCCTTAAAATTAACAATGATTTTTCCTTTTACTAAGTTAGATTCTAGAACGGCACCATTGCCGTTTCCACCTTCTACCGTAATCTTTGGTTTGTTTTGATATCCAATTCCAGGAGAAACAAGTCTAACTTCACTGAATGATCCCGTAACAGTCGGAAAAGCTTTACACCCAGATCCATTTTGATCTTGAACTATTAAATCTGGACCATTAATAACATCATAATTTTTGCCAGGACTCGTAACTTTAATATTAACAACATCACCATAATAAATCTGTTCATCAAATACAGTTGGTGGATATATTTCAACACCGTTAGCTAGAAGACCAACAGCTCTGTTTTTAACATCTCTATCATTTGGGTCATC
>NZVE01000040.1 GCA_002697345.1 Paracoccaceae bacterium
CGTGGTCTAAAACCATATAGAGAAGAGTCAGCGATTCGAGTTGATTTGTCTGAATAAAAAATCCCTAGGCAAATCGTAATATTTGGCTAGGGATTTTTCATATCTCTTGGTGGTTAGAGATGTCTTAGTTACTCAGCAAGATCAGCTTCCCCACCGTTCATACCCATCGCAGAAATAGCGTAATAAATCACTAGATAAGCGATAATTGATACCAATAAACCAGCAAGCGAAGATACTAGTAGGTTCTGAACTAGCCACCACTTACTGCTAGCTCCAACAAAATACGCAAGTAAAGCTGCGATATTCCATTTAGGCTGATCATCCAGTTTATCGACATTGAACTTACGTTTTTTTACGATATAGAAGTGTGCAATTACTGGACCGATAAGCGGCGGGAGTAGTACGGCGAGATGTTCAATAAATTGTATAAAGTGCTGATAAATCACTAAACCAACAACCGTACCGAGAACCCCACAAATCACCGTCATAACTTTTTGAGGCCTGCGCAGAACGCTAGAGGTTTGAATAACAGGAAGGTACAGGTTGGCATCGCCAGTCGTCCAAAGTGCCATACTCATTCCGATTAGGCCCAAACCTGCTACAAATACACCCTGCAGACGCATATAAGTCGTGAAATCAAATTGGCCAGAAACGATGCCGCCAGCCGAGCCAATAATTTGAAGGAACCATTGGGCAATAATCATCACTATAAAAGGAATTGCTATAGCTACCCAGGCTTTTTTAGCAAAGCGAGTATATTCAGGCATAACGATAGCACCAACAATCCATGATCCAATCACAATATTTATGGCATCCATTTTACTAATCGGGTTGCTGGATGCAGTGGTTTCGGATAAAGCAAGAAATTCTTGGACTCCACCTGCTTGTGAAATTTGGGTGTAGGCTGCATAAACGCCGACTAACACTAAGATAACGACAGATGGAGTACTAACAAGCTCTAGTCCCCGAACGCCATAGTAGGTAGTCCAAGTAAAGAGTATTCCTGCAAAGACAGCCACCGCATAGAATGTGAGGCTATCGAAATCTTGCGCCCAGGCAAATCCAAAAGCGCCAACAACGATACCTTGCCAACAGATCAGCACCAGCGCAAGAAAGAGTACTGGGAAATAGGCTCCGATCTGTCCATATACAAATTTATATAAGAGGCCACTATTACAGGCAGTTTTATATCCTATGTATCCGACCAGTGCACCAATGACAAAGTTTGCTGTGTTACCAAGAAATGATACATAGATCAAATCAGGCCAAAAATTAACACCAGCCCCAAGAGCTCCTCCCACCATTAAACCAGTAATCAAGAACCCCCATCCAAATGCCATGGTTAACAAAGGAAGCGCGTCTCTTCGCTGCTCGTCAGTTAAAGGTGTTAAAGGATTGTCAGCACTTTCTTGCTCTGCTTTTGCATCAAATGCCCACCAAGCTTTCAGTTTATCAATCATCGTTTAGTAACTCCTATTTTGAAGGAAGAATTATTGGTTTCTCTATAGGTCCATTACCCACACGAGCGCCTTGGGCATAAGTAACCTCTAACCACATAGCCCCCTTAGTTGAGAGCTTGCCTTCACCCCAAGTCCAAAGACTTTTTGGGGGTCGATTTATAAAGAAGTCTTTTTGGGCAGTTGTATTTTTGACCGGGCCATTTGGAGACTCTTGACTAAGTACCGTTAAATCCCCAAATAGGAAATAATAGAATTGTTGGGCTTTCCCAAAATAAGTTGTCTTTGCTTTTCCAGAGTATTGCCAACCCGGGGGCACATAATAGAGTTTTGCTCTAAATCCATCTTCGCCATGATCGCTCAACCATTTTACGCTCGCACCGGGAAGATTTGCATCATCCTCCCATTCCATCCCTTGAGTTGTCGCGGTATCTTGAAAGTGGGGGTGGGTAAATTGTGGAACTTCTTTCCAGCTCGGGCTATACCACTTATTTGTCGGATCTAGGCTGTAGCTTTTGCCTCCTTCAGAAAACGCCAACTGAACGGCACCTGGGGTAACTCGCTGATGTTTCATGGCATCTGGGCGATGGCCATGAATACTAAATGGTGGCCGACTCATCCATGTGCCAGCTTTCATGTTGTAAAGAGACCCACTTTTTTGTTCTCCATTGACGAATTCATAGATCAAAAAGTTACCGTTTAATACATAGCCCCACTCGTGAAAGTCATGGAAATGACGTGATGTATTTAAAGAATCCCAACCGTGATCGTGCTCTAAATAGAGCATGAAACCACCCTGATCGTTTGAGTACAGCTTTTTCCCTCTGCTTGTGTCCTTGAGTCCGGTCCACATTTCTTCCCAATCCATAGCGTTCACGTCGATGAAGGTCATCTTATTCCAGTCTCTAATTTCACTAGCCGAGACATGACACACGCTAATTGCGAGAGCTGCAATTAACACCAAGCGTTGGTACTTCAGTAATGCACTTAACATCGTTAAATCCTTTGATGTAATTTGGTTAGCTATTTTTCAATTTTTTTGACTTCTAGTATCTTATTTTAGTCTTAAAATTAACCTTCTGATTTCAAGTTATCAAACGATAAACAATATATCAAGTTGATCAGTAAAGCGCTTTTATGACTAACTATAAAGTTGGATAAAATCATATAGTTCGAGTATATGAATTATATTACCATGTATGTAGAATACATTGACTTTCTTTTAAGCGCTACCTTACAATACTAAAAGTTATTTCTGCAGATTTTAATAGCTCTAATTCAAACATCCACGGAGTCCTATAATGAACAGCAACAAGCCTTTAGACCTAAAGATTATTACTCAACTATTGAACTTTCTTTTGGCAGCGATGGTTGCTTTTCCAGTAGTTGCTGTTTCTGAAACTGAAAAGAAAGCACGAACTCTTGAAGAAATTACAGTGATTGCTCGACGGGTAGAAGAGCGTCTTGAGGACGTCCCCGCCAGCGTATCTGTTCTTACTGAAGATGCTTTGAGAAGAAGCGGTGTAGCATCAGTAGAAGGTGTAGTAAATCTTACGCCAGGTGCTGGGCGAACCCTAGGAGTTGAGTTCGGTTATCAATTCTAGTGCGCTTTGAGGTGAGGAGTTAGGAACATGGTTAAAGGTAAACAGATATCAGAAAGTTATGTTGGTCAGTCTGTTCGTGCTAAAGAGCTTCGGGCTCCATTGGTCGGAAAAGCTAAATACACCAATGACTACACCTTTGAAGGGCAGCTTTATGCCTATATTCTTCGCAGTCCTCACGCTGCAGCGAAAATTAATAGTGTCGACTTGTCCGGCGCTAAAAAAATATCAGGGGTTCATTTAGCACTTTGTGGTCGTGATATTTTTGAGCACACCAATGGGATCACGGATCATCTAAACCCTGCAATATTTGGTGGGAAGTCTACTCGGCTTCCTATGATGGCAGTTGATGAAGCTTGGTGTTATGGGCAGCCAGTAGCAATCGTAATTGCGGAAGATGAGCGTACGGCAAGGTATGCAGCATCACGTATTCAAGTGGATTACACGCTAAAAGAACCCGTTGTTGATGCTGAAAAAGCCATAGCAAAAGGCGCACGTTCAGTTGTCCCTGAATGGGATGATAATGTCTTGATATATGTCCCTTTTATGAATGGTGACACTCAAGCTGCTTTTGATCAGGCTGATAAGATTGTAACAACTGATGTGAAAATTCACCGCTTTTCAAGTCAACCCATGGAGACTCGTTGTTACAACGCAGTATGGGAGCATGATACTGAGAGTATTACTCTTTATGGCACCTGTCAGAATCCTCATCCATTACGATTAGTGTTGGCAGAGACTTTGCGGATGAATGAAAACAAAATCCGCATTATAGCTTCTACCATTGGCGGGGCATTTGGTCTGAAAATGCATGGTCATCCAGAAGAGCCGTTAATTTGTCTCATGACTAAGCTGATTCGCCGGCCTGTTAAGTGGGTGGAAAACAGAGAGGAATGTCTTCTTATAGGTGCACGAGAGCAGCAGCACAAGGTGGAGATGGCGTTTGATTCTGACGGCAACATGACTGGGTTGCGAGACCATTTTTTGGCGAATATTGGAGCTCCTTCGGCTTGTCCTGGTTGGGGCATGGCTTTTTTGACTGGGTTGACAATGCCTGGTCCTTACAAAGTTGAGAATATCGACGTACACATGAATGCTGTGACGACGAATAAGCCTTCTTGGAATGCTGCCAGGGGCTACGGCAAGGAATCTACTGCTATAGCTTTAGAACTGGCAATGGATAATGCCGCTCGTCAATTTGGAATTTCTCCGATTGATTTAAGGTTGAGAAATTTTATTACGAAGGACCAATTTCCTTATCCTAGCCCTACGGGGCTTGTTTATGATTCAGGTGATTATGGCGGTGTGCTTCTAAAAGCGCTTGAAACTATTGGTTACGAGGATTGGAAGGATAAGCAAAAAACAGCACTTGCTGACGGACGCCATATCGGAATTGGTATGGCCTTTGAGTTGACACCTGAGGGTGGAACGATTCCCGGAACAATGGTGGCTGGATATGACTCTAGTTCTGTGCGGGTTGGTCCTGATGGGACAGTTCGAGTGCTAACAGGCATTACTAGCCCAGGAACTCATAATGGCACTGCAATTGCTCAGATTGTTGCTGATGAGCTTGGCATAGACATGGATAGGATAGAAGTTTTACAAGGCGACACTAATTCGTCCCCTTATGGTTTTGGCAACTATTCAGGTCGAAGTACTATTGTCGGAGGAGGTTCTGCAGCTCTGGCGGCTAAGGATGTAAGAGATAAGATAAATGCAGTTGCAGCCGCTCTCCTTGAGGTAGAAATCGATACTCTTAGCCTATCAGAGGGCATTTTCTCCTCTAGTGATAACGGAGATACCACCTTAACATTCGCAGAAGTTTGCTATGCCTCTTACACTCGAGCCTATGATGTCGCTATGTGTATTGATCCGCCGCTAGAAGCGACTAGAACATTTAAACCCCCCGGGATTAGTCATCTTCCCGATCAGAATGGCCGCATTAACCCTTATCCTAGTTATTCCAATGCAGTGTATGTTGTTGTGTGTGAAGTAGACATAGAAACTGGGAAAATCGATTTATTAAGTCTTGCTGCGGCCCATGATTGCGGCAAGGTTATTAATCCCATCCTTGTTGAAGGGCAGGTTTGCGGAGCTTTTGCTATGGGTTTAGGTGGAGCTCTCACTGAGGATGTTCAATACGACGCCAATGGCGTTCAGTTGACGAAGTCCTTTAAGGACTATGTGATGCTTCGAATGGCTGATATGCCTGCGGTAGGCATGGCGCACCATGACTCTCCGAACCCTGATAACTATTTGGGATTAAAAGGTGCGGGTGAGGCAGGGGTCGGCGGCTCCGCCGCGGCTCTTGTTAATGCTGTGAATAATGCATTGGAGCCCCTCGAAGTTGTAATACACGAAATGCCTTTAACACCTTCACGTGTTTGGTCGGCGATTCAAAACGCAAATAATTCTGAGGGGGTTAAGTAAATGAGCCTTCACCCGATGTACGCAAGACCTCGCGATCTAGAACAGGCATCAGAATTGCTGGCCAGTCTAAGTAGTGGTGCAGTAATAATTGCTGGAGGGCAAGAGATTATGCCTTATATTAATTATGGCGTAATGATGCCCGATGTCTATGTGGATATCGGAGGTATTGATGCTCTAAGAGGCGTAAGTGCTGAGACTAATGAAGTATCTATAGGCCCCTTAACAGTTCATCGTGATATTCAGAATATAGAGGAAATTGTCGAAACATTACCCTTGCTAGCCTATGCCGCAAAGCAGATAGGTGGGGGTATGCAGGTGCATAATCGAGGGACTATTGGCGGTAATATTGTTGCGATGCACCCTCTCTATGATGTTGCGCCTGCGCTCTTAGCTTTAGAAGCTAAAGTAGAGTTATTGAGTGAGAAGGGGTCACAGCGTATGTTATTGTCTGAGCTTCAAGACCTCTCAAACCATGGTCTTGGAACTTCATCGATATTAACAAAAATTTTAGTTAAACCGATGTCTCCGACCACTCTCTGGAGCTACTACAAGTTAAAGAATAGTGCCGGAGCCTACGGTTCTGCGAATGCTGCAGTGGTGATTCAACTTGACGGTGAGAACTTAAAATCGATTCGTGTGGCTATTGGTGCTGCGGCTGAAAAAGTCGTCGTAGTGTCTGAGAATTTAGATGGCTATTTAGGTGGTCCTTACACTTCAGAGGTAGGTCTGGCGATACAAAAAACATGCAGCGATGCCATTGTTGAGCCACTTAGTGATCAGCAAGGGGATGGCGTTTGGCGCAAGGCGATGGCAGGTGTCGCTGCTCGTCGAGCGACTGAAATGGCGTTGGGTAAATTGATTAACTCATCGAGCAAAGGTCAAGAGGTATAGGTGAATGGAAGATTTATTAGATATCAGTGCATTAATCCAGTTGCGCGTTGATGGGCAGTTCCATGAACTAGATGTGCTGCCGAGCAGAACTTTATTGGATGTACTGCGGGATGACCTTGGTAAAAAAGGGACCCATTTAGGATGCAAGACAGGTCATTGTGGAGCCTGTACTGTGATGATCGATGGAAAGGTAGCTAAGTCATGTATAACCATGGCAGCAACACTTTCTAGGGCAGAGATAACAACCATTGAAGGTTTAGCAGATGATGATGGGAGTATGCATCCAATCCAGCAAGCGTTCTGGGATGAGGCAGGTTTACAATGTGGATACTGTGCACCTGGCATAGTACTTAGTTCCCTAGAGCTAATTCAGGATAACCACAACCCTAGCACCAAAGATATGGAGGTAGCGTTGGCAGGTAATTTATGCCGATGTACGGGTTACCAAAGTATAAAACGATCCGTTACTGAAGCCTGCGTGCGCATGTATCCAGAGGAAAAATAGGGTTTGATCTAAACCGCATAGTAATCACGTATGTGTTTATATATTTCATATAAATGAATTAATTATCTGCTTTGTGTTATTATTCTCTCGAAATAATTCAACGGATTGCTCGAGAATTAGCGTAGTAATTAATCCATATTTAATCTTAAAGGTAGCCTTGTGAAAAATATAGAAATTAAGACTGTTAAGGTCGAGACCGCCACCCCAGAAGCCCTTGCGCCTTTTGGTGTGGTACTGGGGCGTAATGAAAATGTTAAACCGTTGCCAATAAACCTGTATAACGGCACGGTACAAGTTCGACGTCTCGGTGAGTTCATATCTGATGAAACAACAGAGATTCCAGTTTGTACTGTTCAGCGACGGCCATTAGTGGCTGAGTACATGGAAAGGCATCATAAGCACACTCAAACATTTGTATCTTTAGGTGCTAAGCCGTTCATAATGTTGTTGTCACCTCCTACAGAAACTGAGTTGCCTAATTTAGATGAAGCCCGTGCTTTTTTGTTCGACGGCACTGCCGGATTCATGCTCAATATTGGGACTTGGCATGAATTTCCGTTCGTGTTGTTAGATGATACAGATGTGTTGACTATTCTTCGTTCAGAGGCAACAAATGGGCTTGAAATTGACAACGTTATTGGTAATGAAGCGGTCAGCCCTGATCTAGAAAAGCGTGATATGGGAGCCCGATTTGGGGTAAACATAGCGATAGAGCTGTAGCTCAGCGTCTCAATTTTTGCGATCGACATTCTGGATAATTTCACGCTATATTTGTAGACTCTGTAGCAAAAGATAGTAGGTAGGCATATGAAAAGAAGAGATTTTATTAAAACAACGGCTGGAGCTATAGCTGCTGCATATATACCTTTTTCTGGGGCTGCAAGCATTCCGGCAGAAGTCTCGTGTATGTCTCGAACTGGTAACATAATTGGTCTGAAGCGATCGGATGTGGCTGATCTAGCTAAAAGCCTACAGAGAAAATTGTTATTGAAATCGACACCTCATTACCACCAAGAGCGGACATTATGGAATGGGTTGTCTGATGACAAGCTACCGGCCTTGATCGCTCAATGTATTGACTCTGACGATGTCATTAATGCGGTTAATTTCGCAAGGAGCCACGACCTATTGGTTACTGTAAGAGGCGGTGGCCATGGTATTAGCGGGAAAGCGGTTGAAAATGATACTTTATTGATTGATCTATCAAAGATGAGCAACCTTTCTGCAGACCCTACAACCATGATGGCTACTGCTGAGGCTGGAGTTTTATTAAGAGAGCTTGATGTTGGAACTCAGGCGCATGGTTTGGTAGTCCCAGCCGGCGTTGTTTCTCATACCGGTGTGGCTGGTTTGACACTGGGCGGAGGCATAGGCATCAATATGCGAAAAATGGGGTTAACGAGTGATAATTTACTTTCTGTGCAAATTGTGACAGCAGATGGCAAGCTACGGACCGCAAGTGATACTGAAAATACGGATTTATTCTGGGCTGTTCGCGGCGGCGGTGGTAATTTTGGTATTGTTACGTCGTTTACATATCGCATGCACAAACTGGATCCTCAAATTATCTCTGGTGTAATGGTTTATGCAATGGATGATGCGAAAGACATGTATAACCGTTATTTCGATTATTCTTTAGAAGCCCCTCGGGAACTCAATATGAGTGCTGCGATGAGCTTGTCGCCCACAGGAATCCCGTTTCTAATGGCGGGTTTTCAGTACATGGGCGCGCCAAAGGAAGGAGAAAAAGTTTTAAAGTCTTACCGTAAATTAGGTAGCCCAGTGGCTGATCTCATAAGGCCTAAGACTTTTCTTAGGCAGCAAACATTACTAGATGCTGGCAATCCCCATGGTACTAATTACTACATCCGCGGTCGCACAATGGATGAGTACGATCCGGACTTGATCGATGTGATGATGGAGAAGTGGCGCCACTCACCTGGCAGACATAATACTATGCGTATCGTCCGATTTGGCGGGGCAGTAGATGATCTTGCAAAGGATGCTACGGCTTGGCCTCACCGCGGTGCTAAATGGGATATAGAGCTGGGTGGAAGTTGGGTAGATCCTAGCCTGTCGGCTAAAAACATTAAGTGGGGAAAAGATTATTGGGATGCTCTTGCACCCTATGTTTCTGACAGATTTTACATCAACGAGATGATGGACGAAACACAAGAAGAAGTGGCTGTCAGCTATGGCGATAATTATCCTCGCTTAGTACAGATAAAAAACAAATATGACCCAAAGAATTTTTTCCGATCAAACGGGAATATTAAGCCAACGGTTTAGAGTTTTTGGGTAGTCCTAACTATCGGTAGCGATTAGCAAGAGGCGGAAAAGGTGGGTCAAGAAATACATAAAGCTTATGCAGACAGCTCCTTGGGTCAGATTCATTATCGGATTGCTGGGCAAGGTAAACCTCTGTTGCTAGTCCACCAAGACCCTCAGTCAGCTCTCCAGTTTTTATATGTCATGCCCTTATTAATTGATGCTGGATTTCAAGTTATTGCTCCAGATATGCCTGGCTATGGCTTGTCTGAGGGCTCTTCTGAGCCTTCGACTATTCCTGAATATGCCGATGTTCTAGTGCAGCTGTTAGATCATTTAGAAATAGACCAAGCAATAGTCGTCGGTCATCACACGGGTGCTTCTATGGCATGTCAGATGGCTTATGCCAATCCCAAGCGAGTAGAGCGTCTAGTTTTACATGGTCTTCCTTGGTATACCACAGATGAGAGAGAGGAGCGATTAGCGAGGCCGCATATGGATTTTAGTGCAAAGAAGGACGGATCCCATTTTTCTGACTTGTGGATTTTAATTGAAAAGATGTCCAGGGGAATATCAACCTTAGAATCTTCTCATATGGCTGCTTTACACACACTGTGGGCTGGCGATAAACATTGGTTCGCTCACCATGCGGCGTTTAGCTATGACATGACCGATGCGATTAGTGGGGTCTCAGCGCCCACCTTAGTTGTGACTAATACTGGGGATATTCTTCATTTTGTTGCAGCGAGGCTGGTAGAGTTTAGGCCTGACTTTTCACTCGTGGAACTGGAAGGTGGGACCTCATATATTATCCGTGATGACCCTGAGGGTTGGTTCAGCGCAATTATTGATTTCATTAAAAGCTAAGACTAACAAAATTAAGAAGAAATTTTTTAGTTACTCCCTTTCTTCCAGTCGTCAATGAGGTGACTCCAGTTCTCATCGATTACGTTAAAAATATCTGGGAAGGCATCAGTTAAACAAGAACGGTTCATGATCGAATAATTGTCTGGGCCGCCTTCCTCGGGCCATTGACGCGTAGCATCAACGACAATCCGACTGCCTTCTCCGCGCTTGGTGGCGCTTGGATCTCCTCCCATGGCGCCAGCTTTCTTTACTATTTCACTAGCACTGAAAGGTTGCCAGCGAGCTCCAACAGCATGCATAACCTCAGTTCTGTTGTGTATATTGACATCTTCATCCACGACAATTGCGATCTTCGCTATTTTTACAGAGCTAGTTATTTGACGCCCAATACTCAGAGCTTCTCCCGGCTTTTGTTTCTTTATGCTTACAAAGCAAAACCCGGGAGTTTGTAGAGGAAAATGGACGCCCACAATACTTGGAAATTGCTTTTTCAGCGTCATATTAGTTGTGACCTCCATTGGAGAGGTCAAGAAGCTGCGGGTTACTCCAGTAAACTGATTGACAAAAATCGGCTTTTCACGATGGGTCACTGCGGTGACATTCATATAAAAATTTTCTTCTTTACGTTCACCTATATATCCATACATTTCTCCAAATGGACCCTCTGGCTCCAGGTCGAAGGGGATTTCTCCCTCAATAACCATTTCCACATTGGCAGGTACTCGAAGACTATTTGTTTCGCATTTGACCACGTCTAAAGATTTCCCTAGAAAGCCTCCGGCGACAAAAAGTTCATCTTGGCCAAGGCGGGTAGTTTTAGAGCTACTCATTGCAAAGGTTATAGGGTCAGTCCCTAAAACTATTGCTACCTTAGCCGATGTCTCTCCCCGTGCTTTCATGTCCATCAAGAAGGTCCAACCGTGCTGATTGCGCTCTGGATTAATAGCAATCTTGCGAGGCCCCTTAATTTGGCAGCGATATGTACCAACATTACGACCAAGTTTGGGGTCTTCTAGGATGACACTACCAGTATTTATGTAGGGACCTGCATCGCCAGGGTTCGTCTGAAGAAATGGGAAATCTAGCATGTTGATATCATGCTCTTTGACGACAACCTCTTTGCATGGGGCTGTTTTTCGTTCTACCTCGTTGGGTTGAACTTCTTTCCATTGCTTGTCTTTCGTCGCTAAATCTTCAAGTTTTGACAGTACATTTTGATAAGTTATATATTGCTCGTCACCACTCGGATCAATCCCAAAAGCCAGTCCTTCGGACTCCCATCTTCCATATTGATTGGCAATAATTGGGCCGTCCTGCCACTGGCCATTGATTTTAATATTTTTAAACACAACAGCTGGTGCCTCTGCCCAACCCAATTTATCGATGAGCCGATACATAAAACCCGTTGCCTCATAGGAATCCTGATCCAAGCCACTGACATGCAGTACTTGACCTAGGTCTTCTATTGCAGCCATATAGTCTCGTAGCGAATCAAATGGCCCTATAAGCGCTGATTTTGTCTTACTGTGATTCACATCTGTCATTAGCAAAACTCCAAAAAATAACACTAACGATAATTATTCTTTAAGTTGTCTTAGTTAAAAGACCATGGCTAGTAAGGTTTCACTTCACCTAGAAAAGCCATTAAAACAACTAAACACCATATACAGAATGCGGCCCGATTTGTTCTCTTTTGTAGTTCCTTTATTAGGATCTCGCCGCGCACCGCACTTTCTCCGCCAGCTTTCACTAGATCAAAAGCCTCTGGCCAGTTTCCAGCAATCTGTCGGATCCAAACTCCATTAAGTAAGATTGCGGCAAACAACATAATTTTAATCGCGAGCCAATTACTACTAATAGGGCCATCGGTGATCAAACAATATGCTCCAAAGCTACCCATTGAAATCATAATCAGATAGCGAACCCATATATCTAGTTTACGCAAGATCTCACCACGAGGTGTACCCTTCTGGAAATGAACCAACCAAACCAATACTAACCACAAAATAGCGGATAACCACACTAACCCTAGCCAATTACCTGAAATTGGTGACCCGTACGCTTGCGCCAGGGTAAAGCCCAACGGAAGCAACAGGACTAAAGCAGTTCGAGCAGACATATCAACAATAAATCTCATTTGGCGCACTCTCAGCCTCTCTTCTAGGCTTAACTCGTCTCTAGTAAGGTACTGGCCGATATAATGGACTGCTATGTCACCACCGATAGCGAAAACGAATAGAAATACATGAATAAAGGCGATGAAATTATGAAAATTGATGTACAACTGCAGATCTCCTTATTTGTTTAAGACCATTGTCTTTAGGTTTGAAGCGGGACTCAGTTAAAACCATAAGTCCCCCAAAGCGACTTACTATTTAAAGATAGACATTCAAACGATTACTATCAATAAGAGGGTTCTTATTGTCCCAGTTACAGCATTACAAACCTTTATATCTACTGATTGATAAAAAGCGCTAGATTAAGTCAATATCACTTTTTTTAAGTTTATTTTGTATCAATTCCTCTAGAGGATTTCCTCACTCAAATATTACCATAAATAAATGAAATAATTCAGCTATATGAAAAATTTAATCATATATATAGAATATATTGACATTCTTTCAAGCGCTCTTTTACAATAAGAGCATGTTTTAAGAGGCTATCTGTCGCGGCGGTAAATTACCTTAGGGGTTTTGTTTAGGGGTTTTAAAGGAACCCTTGGCTGTAAGTGACTAGTTCTGAAGTCTTTTAGAATTAAAGAGAACGATAATGTAAGAGGCAAATATGGTAATGGCAATAGATACAGTTTGTAATTTGTTCACTGAACACGAGGTGACTAATGGACAAACTGGCCTAGATGAGCATTTTTTAGAGCAGATACGCTTTCCAGTAGAGTGGAGGAAAGGTGTTTCTATTGATGACTATATTGGCATGAAAGATCGTGCTGGTATTGAACGCTCATTATTGATAGCAGTGCGAGCAGGGGACCAGCGAGTACGTGGATCTTTCGAGATTCCCTATGAGCAGGTGGCTGCTGTGTGCAGAAAACACCCTGAGCGGTTTTCCGGTTTGGCAGGGATAGATCCTTATCGGGGCATGGATGGTGTTCGTGAGCTTGAGTATGCGGTTAAAGAGTTAGGGTTTGTCGGAGCACACTTATACCCACATTGGATTGAGTTAGCACCAGACCATGCCAAATATTATCCTTACTACGCCAAATGTTGTGAATTAGATATTCCTATCATGATGCAGGTTGGGCACAACTTAGTGTATTCACGAGAAAGAAGACTGCCGAGCGTTGGCCGTCCAATCACGTTGGACCAAGTTGCTATTGACTTTCCTGATTTGAAATTGATTGGAATCCATATTGGTATCCCCTGGACCGATGAAATGATTTCCATGGCATGGAAGCATGAGAATGTTTATATAGGTTCTGATGCTTATGCCCCTAAGTATTGGCCTGATTCCTTTGTTCATTACTTGAAGACGTACGGTCAAGACAAAGTCTTGTTCGGGACAGATTGGCCTGTAATTAGTCCTGAACGAGCTATGGATGAGATAAAGCAGCTGGGGATATCGCCCTCCGTGATGGAAAAATTCCTTAACACTAATGCTAAACGCATATTTAAGTTGTAGAAAATACATGATGCTCGTGATCCACACTATTGAGATATAAAGAATGAAAGATGAGTTTGATAATCAAGCCTACCTCGCCTTAGATATTGGATATGGTGTGAGATGCGCTGCCCAACATAAGCCTGATAAGGTCGCGCTGGGAGAAGGAAACCAGACTTTAAACTATGGGGAACTGGCTGATCGTATTAATAGAGTTTCCAATGGTGTTCGGGAGGACTTCGGCCTCAACAAGGGTGATAGAGTTGCCCTTATCGCACCTAACTGCATAGAGTATCCTGAGCTTGCTATAGGCATTGCTCAAGCTGGCACTGTAGTAGTTACAATTAATCCAAAGTTAACTGCGTCTGAAATTCAATACGTATGTGATGATTGCCATGCATCAGCAGTTTTCGTGCATGCATCAGCCGTAGATCAAGTAGATATGGCTAAACTAACCAGTGTAAAAAGGGTGGTGGTAATTGGTGATGACTATGAGAATTGGTTAGCTAAGTCTAGCTCAAAGTATCAGTTTTATCCTTTAGCTGAGACAGATACTTTTGCACTTGTATATACCGCAGGAACTTCTGGTAAACCCAAAGGCGTGATGTTGTCGCACCGATCCAGAGTGTTGACGTTTTTTGGTATGGCTTCAGAATATGGTTGTTATACTCCAGATGACCGAACTCTAGCTGTGGCGCCTCTATTTCATGGCGCTGGATTCTCGTTTGCTATTGCGGCTCTATTTTTTGGAGGGTACTGTGAAATCGCTCCAAAATTTGATGCTGCCACAACCTTAAAAGTGCTAAAAGAATCACAAATAACTAATGTTTTTATGGTTCCTACACATTTCCAGGCAATCTTTGACCTATCTGAAAAACAGAGAGCCGAACTTAAACCTAGTCAGGTTAAAACTATAATTTCTAATGCCTCAGCGCTACCGCAGGTGCTAAAAAAGAAAGCGGTAGGTTACTTTGGAGAGGGCATACTGCACGAGACCTATGGGTCTACAGAAGCCGGTATTGTTTGTAATTTACGTCCGATTGATCAATTAAGAAAGGAACGTTGCGTTGGGCTGGGGTTTGCCTGTACTGAGACCAAGGTTCTTAATGATAAAGGTAGGCCAGTAGGCCCTGACGAAGTTGGTGAGTTATTTAGCCGTTCTCCTTATCTCTTCTCAGGTTATTGGGGAAATCCCCAAACAATCAGTTCGATGAAAGAAGGTTGGTTTTCTGCTGGAGACCTTGCTCAGATTGATGATGAAGGTTTTGTTTATCTAGTTGATAGAAAGATGGATATGATTATTTCAGGGGGTGTAAATATTTACCCCAGAGAGATAGAAGAAGTTCTTTATGAGCACCCAGCTATTTCTGATGCCGCCGTTATTGGGGTGCCGGATAGATATTGGGGAGAATCCGTGAAAGCTTATGTGGTCTTAAGAGAAAATCAAAGCGTAAATAGTGACAGCTTAACCAAATTCTGTGGGAAAACGTTGGCGGGATACAAAACACCTAAGTCGTTTGAGTTTATCTCTGCGCTGCCTCGTGGATCGACGGGTAAAGTTTTAAAGCGAGAGTTACATAACCGTTAAAAGTACGTAGCGACTACCTCTACGATTAAAAGCATTAGCAAAATTAATCCTTAAAGACGTATTTTTATGTAGTCATAAATTAGCGCTTTAGTCTAATAAACTCATAGAGTGGCAATTAGATGCAGATCACTAAATGGAGATGGAAAATTGAAAAATTGCACACCATGCCTCAGGAGTGTTCGTCGTGACTAAACCACTCACTGACGTTCGCATTCTAGATCTGACTCACATGTTATCGGGGCCCTATGGGGCGATGCTTTTGGCTGACTTGGGTGCAGAGACGATAAAAGTAGAGCCTTTACAGGGAGAGGGTACTCGAAAGCTCTTGGCAACAGACCCCAAGAATTCAATTGATGGAATGGGTGCTTACTTTATTACTCTTAACCGAAATAAAAAAAGTGTTTGTATTGACTTAAAAAGTGTTGAAGGTCAAAACGTCTTTTATGATCTTGTTAAAGCTTCTGATGTGGTGATTAATAATTTTGGAGCAGGAGTGCCGGAACGCTTGAAGATTGATTTTGATCAACTCAAGAAAGTTAATCCAAAGATTATTACTTGCTCTGTCACTGGTTTTGGCTCATCAGGCCCTGCCCATAAACGCCCTGCATTTGATCAAGTAACCCAGGCTACGGGCGGTGGTATGTCGATTACAGGTGAGGATCCAGAATCTTCTGTGAGGTCAGGAATACCAATTGGAGATCTAGGTGGGGGTATGTTTGCTGTTATGGGCATACTCGCTGCACTGCGTGAACGGGATGTAAGCGGGGAAGGGCAACACGTTGATATCTCAATGTTAGATTGCCAGATCTCAATGCTGAATTACATGGCTACCATGTACTTTTTATCTGGGGATGATCCTACACCAATAGGTAATAATCATTTTGTTCATGTTCCTTACAACAGTTATAGAACCGCTGATGGATTCATTGTTATTGCAGTGATCACCGACAACTTTTGGCAGAATCTGAAGCAGGTAGTCACCTATCCGGGGTTTGATCTCGAAGAATATGATACTCAACCGGGACGCCTTGCTAGTAAAGATTATATTGACGGTAAATTGAATGAAATTCTTGCAACACAGAGCTCTGAATACTGGCTAGAAAGATTAGTCGAGAAACGCATTCCATGCGCGCCAGTGAATAAATTTAGCCAGGCTCTTAGTGATGAGCAAGTAATCCATCGCAACATGGTGGTTGATCTCAAGCATTCAAATGGGAAGAGCACTAAAGGTCCTGGGAATCCGATTAAATTCTCCCGGACTAATGAAGAGAGTTTTTCTCCAGCTCCTGTTAAGGGTGAGAACACGGACGATATTTTTTCTGATTTATTAAATTATTCAGAATCTGAAATTGGTGATTTGAGAGAAAAAGGGGTTATAGGTTAAATAGCCATGCCACAAGATGACGCCTGTAAACCGCTAGAATAAAAATAAGAAGCTTACTTTAAGGCTATGTTCTTAAATTAAAAGATTGGTTGGAGTCAGTGGTAGGATTGTAAAACAACTAGTAATTTGGAATTTAACTCTCGCTTTATGAGCTTGAGAAATAAGATTGGAAGAAGCATGATGGTTCGCCAAACGCTAAAGGTGATAACTAAAATAACTATAGAAAGAGTTCGGAGATAGGTATGAGCTATAGATTAGGAGTAGACGTTGGAGGTACATTTACTGACCTTCTGCTAATTAATGAAGAAACAGGCGAGACCCATACTGCAAAAGTACCCTCTACACCTGAAGATTCATCAATTGGTGTTTTGAATGGTGTTGCGCGGATTTGTGATGAATCAGGTATTAATCCTAAGGATGTTAACCGTGTGATGCACGGCACCACAGTAGCGACTAATGCTGTTTTAACTGGTAAAGGCGCTAAAGTGGGTTTGGTAACTACTTCAGGTTATGAGGATACGTTACAGGTTGCTCGATCTTTCTGTCCCGGAGGCTTAGGTGGTTGGGTTAGCTTTGTTAAGAAACCCTTATTAGCTCCACTAGAGTTAACTATTGGCGCCAAAGAGCGAATCGGCGCTGATGGAGTTGTGGTCGAACCATTGGATGAAGAGCAATTGCGCAATGATTTGAAAACTCTTAGGGGTAAAGGAGAGGTAGAAGCTTTAACTATCTGTTTTATTAACTCCTATACCAACAGTACTCACGAAAAGCTTGCTATGGAAATTGCTAAAGAAATCTTTACTGATACTCCAATTTCTGTTTCAAGCGATGTAGTCCCTGAGATGCAGGAGTACGAGCGCACGGAAACGACCGTTGTAAATTCCTATGTACGCCCTGAGGTTGCTAGTTATGTGAGCAATCTACAGAACGTTCTGGATAATAAAATGGGCTCAGATACACAACTGTCTATCCTCCGCTCTGATGGAGGATTAGCGTCAGCTAGAGCGGCGGCTGAGTCCCCGGTAAATATGTTGATGTCGGGGCCTGCGGGCGGGGTGTCTGGAGCTATTTATTTTTGTCGGCGTGCAGGGTTTAACGATATTTTGACTTGCGACATGGGTGGAACTTCTACAGATGTAGCACTTATTCAGAATGCTAGGGCTAGGGTTCGCCGCGAAACCATTGTGGCTGATGTTCGAGTTCGAGCTCCTTCTGTCGACGTTAGAACGGTTGGCGCCGGCGGAGGGTCTATAGCTTTTGTACCTGAACTTACAAAAGCTCTGCGAGTTGGCCCAGAGTCTGCAGGGGCTGTCCCTGGTCCTGCGTGCTATATGAAAGGCGGCGAGCAACCCACTGTTTGCGATGCTAACGTGGTACTCGGATATTTGCCTTCGGATGTGCAATTAGGCGGCAAGATGGAGATAAATCGAGAAGCCTCAGTGGCGGCGGTTCAGTCTGTCGCAGATGCTATGGGAATCGATCTCATGGAAGCTGCTGAAGGCATTATTAAAATTGTCAATGAATCGATGTTTGGTGCCTTGCGATTAGTCTCTGTTGAACAGGGCTATGATCCAAGAGACTTTGCTTTCGTAGGATTTGGCGGTGCAGGACCGCTGCATGCTAATGCACTGGGCATATTAACCGATGCTTGGCCAGTTATTATTCCGCCAGGTCCAGGCGTTCTGTGTGCCTATGGTGATGCTACTACCCAGGTACAAGATGAGGCTGCTCGAACTTATTTAACAATGGCTGATGACCTTAGTGATGAAAAGCTAGCGGCTGATTTGTTTGAATTACAGACTCGCGCAGGAGAGGCTTTAATTGTCGATAATATCCCTGCATCCGATCATGAAGTTTCATATCAAGCTGATTTGCGTTATGCCGGCCAGGCATTTCAAATCACCATTAACTTTACTGAGGCGGAACTTAAAGAGAAGGGCGTGGCGCTGCTTACTGATCAATTTGACGCAGAGCATGAACAGTTGTTCACCTTTAAGTTGGGCGATGGACATGAAATCTTAATGATACGTGCCGTTGCTAAAGCCAAGGCAAAGGCCATTGCTGAGCGACAGATTGGTCAAACTGGACTGACTTTACCTGAGTGTAAAATTGCTGATAGTCGCTTCTATTTTGAAGGGGAGTGGCACGAAGTAGGAATTTATGACCGAACTAAGCTTAGCACTGGGTTTGAAGTCCCAGGCCCGGCCATTGTTAGCGAGATGGACTCGACCACGGTTGTACTACCAGGCTTTTTTGCTGAAGTAGATACCGTTGGAAATCTACTTATTAATCCTGTTAAGAGGGGTAAGTAATCATGACTGCAAGACTATTGGAAAGTAATACAAACCCTTTAAAACAGATCCCCGTTGACGGTGTAACTGTTGATATTATTGAAAATGCATTGCGTAATGCTCGAGAAGAGATGGATGCCGTAGTTTTTCGAACGGCAATGTCTCCGGGTATTAGGGAGCAAGGAGATTGTTTCCCGATGATAGCTAGTAAAGAGGGGAAAATGATTGTTGGCCAGTTTGGCTCCTTTATTGGCCCTTTTCTTGAAGCCTACGATGAGGAAATCGAAGAAGGCGACATTATTTTAACCAATGACCCTTACATGTGTAATGCAGCGGTTTCACATTTGCCTGATTGGGTGGTGCTGGTTCCAGTGTTTAAAGATGGCCGACATCTAGCTTGGTCAGCGATGTTTGGGCATATGTCAGACAACGGTGGCATGGTACCTGGCTCAATTCCAATTGAAGCCACAACTATTTTCCAGGAGGGAGTGCGAATCCCTCCAATAAAGTTATACAAAAAAGGTGTCCTGCAGAGCGATTTACTTGAGTTGATCCTACACAATGTTCGGACCCCTCAGTGGAACCGTTTCGATTTAAATGCGTTGGTCGCGGCCTGCAATACTGCAGCTAAACGTTGCCTGGAGCTTGCTGAGCGGTTTGGTGATGATGTTTTACATTCCACCATGGATATTATGTTGCAGCGTAATTACGATGCTATGAAACATATCATTGGGATGTTTATCCCTGAAGAACCAAGAGTTTTCGAAGATTATCTTTGTGATGATGGAATGGGAATGGGGCCCTACAAAATCAAGTGCACGATGTGGAGAGAGGGTGAAAAGGCGATTTTTGATTTTGCCGGAACTGACCCTCAAGCGCAGAGTTCTGTTAATTTCTTTTTAAATGAAGACATGTTCAAAATGTTCTTTGGTTCGTTCACTATTAATGTTGTTGATCCTCAAATCGTATTCAATGATGGTTTCTATGACTTGGTAGATGTTCGTATTCCACAAGGGACACTATTGAAGCCTAATTATCCGGCTGCATTATCCGGAAGGACCCACGCATTGGGACGTATATTCGATGTGCTTGGTGCCTTGCTAGGTATGGGAGCTCCGGAGATGATGTTGAATGCTGCTGGATTCTCTGACTCACCGCACTTGTTTTTCTCAGGCTATGATACCCGCCCAGGAAAGGGAAGTGAGTGGTTCCAGTTGTTTCAAATTGGTTTTGGGGGCATTCCTGGACGTCCGATTGGCGATGGCCCAGATGGACATAGTTTGTGGCCTGGATTCACTAATGTGCCGAATGAGTTTATTGAATCCTACTATCCATTGCGAATTGAGCGCTATGAAATGATCCCAGATTCTGGCGGAGCTGGCTTGCACCGGGGCGGAAATGGTCTGTCTGTCGCTTACCGTTTTTTATGTGACGGAGAGATTGGCATTCATGATGATCGATGGCTTACTTATCCATGGGGGGTTCTAGGTGGAGAAACAGGCTTAAGATCAACAAAAAGGCTAGTTAGAGTAGACGGGTCTGAAGAGTGGTTGCCAGCTAAGGTAGAGGGAATCAAAGTCAAAACAGGCGATTTACTTTACTTCAATACTTGGGGTGGCGCTGGTTGGGGCGATCCTTTTGCACGCGATGCAGAATTGGTACAACAAGATGTAATTCGGGGTTTGGTGACTGCTGATGGTGCGCAACGTTATGGCGTGGTCATATCAGCGGACGGTTCGATTGATACAGCGGGCACGAAAAAATTGAGGGCAAAATTAGTTAAACAACGTGGAGATGATATTCCACTGTTTAACTTTGGTGGCACAATCGAGGAGATCAAGGCTCGTAGTCTTGAGGAAACTCACTTAGAGCCGCCGATTACTCCTACCTTTCAAGCTGCAAAGCCCTAGTCGAGAAAGGATTATGGCCCTAGAGTCGAGGTGTGTAAGTTTGGGCGCCAAGCCGGCGCTCATCGTTGTGGACGTGGTGAATGGTTTTACAGATCCTGACTGTGCTCTAGGGACAGCCTGTCCTGAAGTGGTGTCTGCAAATAAGGCTTTGCTCGATGAATTTCGTCGACAAAGCCTGCCAATCTTTTTTACATCTGTTGTTTATCACCATAAAAAACAGGCCAGCGTGTTCCGGCAAAAACTACCTGCATTAGAGTGCCTAAAACCTGATTCTCACTGGGTCAAGGTTGATCCGTTGCTCGAGCGTCGGGAAAGCGAACCCTTGATTGAAAAGCAGTGGGCTAGCTCTTTTTTTGCTACCGATCTAGCCGACCAACTTGCCGGGTGCGGGGCTGATTCATTAGTGGTTACAGGCTTAACAACAAGCGGCTGTGTGAGAGCAACGGCGGTTGATGGTTTACAACACAACTACCCGGTATTGATTCCTAGGGAAGCTTGTGGTGATAGAGCTTTGGCAGTGCATGAAGCAAGTCTTTATGACCTTGATGCAAAGTATGCTGATGTTATCTCGCTATCGGATTTATTGGTTCGATTATGTTCATTGGGCGATGAAGAAAGTACAAAACAATGAGTGAGATGACCCCCAAAACACTGTATGACAAATTATGGGATACGCACGAAGTCATACAGATGAAGGATGGCACATCGCTGCTGTATATTGATAGACATATTCTTCATGAGGTAACGTCTGCGCAAGCATTCCAGGGATTACGCGATAACAGTCGAAAACCCTGGAGGCCCGATTCCTGTATTGCAACTCCTGATCATAATGTACCCACAACCGGACGGCACTCAGGTGTTGGAGGCATTAGTGATCCCGTTTCCAAAATCCAAATATTAGCACTGGATAGTAATTGTGCCGAATTTGGGGTTAGAGAGTACAAACTAAATGATATCCGCCAAGGTATTGTTCATGTCATCGGCCCTGAGCAAGGATTGACCCTGCCAGGTATGACTTTGGTATGTGGTGACTCCCATACCTCTACTCATGGTGCCTTTGCAGTTCTTGCTCAAGGTATTGGTACTTCGGATGTTGAACATGTTTTAGCAACACAATGTTTAGCCCAGAAGAAGTTTGGCAACATGCTTATCAAGATTGATGGTGAGCTTGGCCAAGGAGTCAGCGCTAAAGATATGATTCTTTATATTATTGGCAAGATAGGGACCGCCGGCGCTACTGGCATGGCGATAGAATTTGCCGGTACAGCCATTACTGCGCTATCAATGGAAGGTCGAATGACCATATGTAATATGGCGATTGAGGCAGGTTCTCGGATTGGGTTGATCGCCTATGATCAGGTTACTTTTGATTACGTACGAGGGCGAGACCATTCGCCGAAGGGCGATGACGAATCTCAGGCACGTCAGTCTTGGGAGAAACTCCATAGTGATCCAGGAGCCAAATTTGATGCGGTGTTTGAATTTGATGCTGCCCATATTTCCCCTCATGTTAGCTGGGGAACATCGCCTGAAATGGTTATTCCAATCAATGGCAAAGTACCTGACCCTGCAGAGCAGAGTGAAGAAGAGGCAAGGGAAGATTATTCTCAAGCCCTCAAGTATATGGGCTTAAATGCGGGGCAGAAAATAACCGATGTACAGTTAGATCGAGTATTTGTAGGTTCCTGTACTAATTCTCGTATTGAAGACATTCGAAGTGTCGCTGAAATCGTGAAAGGAAAGAGCGTGGCTAAAACCATAAAACAAGCGCTAGTGGTGCCCGGATCTGGGTTAGTTAAGCAGCAAGCGGAAGCAGAGGGTTTA
>NZVE01000041.1 GCA_002697345.1 Paracoccaceae bacterium
AACACTGGCAGTGTTGAGGTCAGCGGTTCGATCCCGCTAGGCTCCACCAAAAATGAATCCCTCGCACGCAAGTGCGGGGGATTTTTTGTTCTGGACAATTTTTGGCATAGTTATTATTCTGCTTTGATCCAAATGGCACCCGCTAAATAAAATAGGAAGTCGCCCGATTTGATTAATCAATTTTCAAAAGATAGCTGTCTACTACTAATCGATGTACAAAAAGGTGTTGATGTGTTGTCCCATTGGGGCGGTGAGAATGGTCGCAGAAACAACCTTGAAGCTGAAAGTAACATGCTTGCTCTATTGTCTGAATGGCGACAAGCGGAGTTGCCGGTTGCCTGGACTTTACATGACTCTCTAGAAGCAGCTTCTCCGTTAAAGCTGTCTGAGCCTGGTGGTGAGTTAAAGCCAGGTTTTGAAATTGGTTCCAGCGATATAGTTGTAAAGAAAGATGTAAACAGTGGTTTTGTGGGGACGTCCTTAGAAATTCTGTTGCGCAGAGCGGGTATTCAAAGATTAGTGGTGGTCGGGTTTTTCACCAACTTTTGTGTTGAGACTACCATCAGAATGTCTGGAAATTTGGGGTTTGACACTTACCTTGTGCCAGATTGTTGCGCAACGACAAATAGGGTAGGGCCAGACGGTATAGACTATGATCCAGATTTGGTGCACTCAATGACTGTGGCCAATCTGCATGGCGAGTTCTGCACTGCGCTTAAAATCAGTCAAGCGCTAAGCCTTGTTATAGACGATTTAACAGACGCTGATCGCTGCCAGGGAAACGAATGAAAGCCCAGCTGGTAAGCAATAAAATTAGCGTTTTGTTAAATGTGTAAATTTTAGCCATGCCAGTCAATAACTACGGCGTATCGTCAATGGTGGCAAAGCTTCAAAGGGTTGCTTTGCATGCGCCAGGGAGCAAATTGCGAAATGCAGATGTCCATCAGTGGCATTATGGTCGAAGCTTTGATCCACAGGAATTAGACAAAGATTATCAAGCTTTCGTTTCGCATATCGAAAAGGCTGGCGTCGAAGTGTTATGGATGCCCGAAAACACTGAATCAGCCGATGCAATTTTTACTTATGATGCGTCTTTAATGACTCCTCAGGGTGCCATTCTAATGAAACCAGGAAAAGCGCTGAGAATAAGTGAGTCAGAGTCACACCGAGTTTTTTACCAATCCATGGCTATTCCGGTTATAGGGCAAGTGACGGGTAAAGCCAAGTGTGAGGCCGGCGATACGCTCTGGTTAGATGATAAGACCTTGCTTATCGGGCGTGGATACAGAACCAATGAAGCTGGCATTACCCAGTTGCGGAATTTGCTCGGCGATCAAGGAGTGGCAGTTCTAGCGTTTGATTTGCCTTGTTATCAGGGCGAGGAAGCATGTTTGCATCTAATGTCACTGATCAGCCTATTGTCAGATGACTTAGCATTAGTTCATAAGACGCTTTTGCCCGTGGCATTGGCTCAACTTCTTAGCGCAAGAGGGTTTGAATTACTTGAGGCACCAGCGGAGGAGTTTGATACCTCTGGTGGTTTAAACCTAAATGTACTTACTCTTGAGCCGCGTCATGTTGTGGCAATTAATGGATGCGATAAAACGTTGTCATTGATGCACAATGCTGGCTGTAAAATCGACACCTTTAGTGGAGAGTCACTTTGTATACCCTGCGAGGGCGGGCCAACGTGTATGACGCGGCCTATATTGCGAGGCATTAATAATTAGATGGGCGAGAATCAAAGTCTTTAATGGTCACTAGATCATGAAAGAATCAGGAAGTTTCTAGGAGCACTAATGAGTGCAATAGCTAAAAAAATGGGTTTCTGGCAATGTTGGGGAATGTCAGTTGGCGTGATGATTGGTTCTGGTATCTTTTTACTGCCTACGGTGCTCGCTCCTTATGGCTGGATCAGCTTGCTGGGGTGGCTTTTAACCTGCTCAGGAACGATTGTATTGGCTCTGGTATTGGCGCGATTAGCTGGCACTACTGATCATGCAGGCGGCCCTTATGCCTATGTTAGGGAATCTTTTGGTGATCTTGCCGGGTTCTTAATAGGCTGGGGTTATTGGGTTGGCGTGGTGTTTGGCGTTACCGCCATTGCTGTGGGTTTCGCAGGTTACATGGGATCGATATTTCCTATCTTTGCGGCTAACAGCCTCACCCAGGCGCTGGTCGCTGCTATGGGTATTGGTGTGCTAACCTGGGTAAATATTAAAGGAATTTCTGAAGCAGCGACTGTTCAGTTGGTGCTGACCATTCTTAAAATTGTTCCTTTAATTGTGATCATAGGGTTGGGTATTGCTTATGGCGATATTGACAACTTTCCCTCTTTTAATCCGCAACAACTTTCTATGGCTGAAGCATTAGCTAGCACTGCACTGTTAACCATGTGGGCTTTCATCGGAATAGAGGCCGCGGTTATTCCAACAGGCGATGTGGAGAACCCCAAGAAAACAGTTCCTATTGCGGTAGTCTCTGCAGCTCTTAGTGTCTCATTCCTCTATGTTGGTGCATCGATCGCCATCATGTTTTTGGTGCCCTCCGAGGTGTTGGCCGCATCAGAGTCACCGTTTGTCGATGCGGCTTCCCACATGGGTCCTGGGGGCGCTCTGCTAATGGGCATTGGTGCATTAATTTCGACTGCAGGTGCTCTTAACGGCAATATCTTTGTAATGGGTCAGATGCCTATGTTAGTAGCCGCAGATGGCTTAGCGCCTTCAGTTATAGCAAAGAAAAATAAGGGTGGAGCCCCAATGGTAGCGTTAATGGCATCTAGTGTTTTTTCGGCAGCGTTACTAGTGCTTAATTTCACTGACGGTTTAGTGGGCGCGTTCTCTTTTTTAATTTCAATGTCGACTCTTTCGATTCTGGCCCCCTATGGATTATCTGCTATGGCAGAATTCAAGCGCTCTTGGCATAGCGCCAAGGGTTGGGCTGGGGTGGCTCTCTTGTCCGTAATATATACACTGATAGCTGCCGCAGGCTCTGGCTGGTATGTGTTCTTTCTGGGCGTTGGCTTATTCCTGTTGGGTATACTTTTGTTCAAGTTTTTTCATTTGACACGCTAGATTCAGTAAATATGCACTTAACTTTGGCAGTGTTGAGGTCAGCGGTTCGGATCCCGATAGGCTCCACCAAAAATGAATCCCTCGCACGCAGGTGCGGGGGATTTCTGGTTTTAGCATTCCATAAACTAGCGGTTGAATAACAATCTGGTCTACTTTAAGCTAGTCACTATCGAATACCTCTCAAATAGATCTTATGGATCCAGCATATGACTCGATTTAATAATCAAAGACCCTACAAATTGCATATCTTAGCATTAATGCTTTTCATTGGCGTTTTTCCAGGCACTGTTGTCTCAAATTCGGACAATGAACCGGGTGCCAATTCAGGTTCCTCATTAGATGTCGATGGTAACGGAGAGCTTGATGCTTTAACTGACGGATTAGTGATTTTGCGGGATATGTTCGGGCTGACAGGAAGCCAGTTAATTCAGGGAGCTATTGGGGATGACGCTATTTATACAGACTCAGATGATATTGAGGCTCGCATTTCTTCCTTGGGGGATAATCTCGATATTGATCAAGATGGAAGTGTGGATGCTCTTAGCGATGGCTTAATTATCTTACGATATCTTTTTGGATTAACCGACGAACCATTGACAGCAGGAGTTGTTTCGGATGATGCTCTGCGCTCCAGTTCGGCCGACATCGAAGAGTACCTAATGCAATTAGCAGGCGCTGTGGGCGCTGAGATTTTTAGCGGCAAAGCGATTGATGGATATGTGTCTGGCGCCAATATATTTATCGATCAAAACTATAATTTTCAACAAGATGCGGGTGAGTACAGTGCAACAACAGATTCCAATGGAGAGTTTTCGATATCAGTAGATTCTTCGATAGCGTCCTGTTTAAAGGCACGGCCCATTATAGCAAATGTTCCGGTAGGGGCAGTTGATTCTACGCTAGGTACAGTAGAGCAAGCCTATCAAATGATATTGCCGTCTATAGATGATACTGGTTCTTCATTAATAGTAATATCTCCATTTACTTCGCTTTTTGCAGAAGCAATCTTATCTTCCAAATCTGATATATCTGAAGATCTGACTGTATCTGAGGGCTGTCAGAGTGATGGAGATGCTATTGCATCTAAAATATCATCAAGAATAGATGAGTTAAAAACTTCTATAGAAAGTAATTTTGGAATAACTTATGAACAACTGATATCAGACTTTATTGAAAATCCAACAGATGATGTGGATGAAGCTAGTGCTCAAAATATTGCAAAGCTACTCCCGTATCTTCAAATAATCGACACCCAAGTCTCAGACTATCTGACAGAGTCATTTAATAAAAATATTCGTGCTAATGTATCGCTATCAGAAGATTCATTATCAATTATTTTTGGTGGCTCTAATTATGAAAAACTACCATTAGATTTTTATAGTAACTACGAGACTCGTCCTAATGGTGAAGGTTGGTATAGGTCTGAAACCCTTGATGCAAGTGGAGCATTTATTTCTAAAGATGGAGTTCTTTCAAGAGAAGATTGCAGTGAAACAGATACAACACTATGTGATGTGACCGAACTTTCTTTGGAGAATATAGCCAATACGTCTACTTCCTATAGAAAAACCTCGAGCTTTTCTAAGAGTACACCGGTTAATTTTGACGAATTAGGAATTACAAATGGTTCATTGTCAGTATCATCAAGCATCTCAAGTGCATGGCGTGATAATTCTGAAAATTGGAATCAACCCTCCAGCAGAACTAGAGAGTGTCAAAAAACTGAATCAATAAACTTTAGTACAGGAAATACAGATACTGATCAATATTGGACACAATTTTATTACAATAATTATTCACAAGGATTTGAAAAAGCCGACTGTAATGATGTGAGACATTACTATGCTCCTATCTTAAATGCTTCTACTTTTCTATCAGATAGTTCAGGATCCTCACTAGGAGCTCAATACTATATATTTGATGTTTTAAGATCCGGTATATCATCGAACTTACCATATGATTTTGTTGAAGATAGTGTAAATGTTAATCCTGAGCTAGTTGTAAAAGATATAGCTGTGCTGCCCAGAATGTTTAAAGATCTTGATACAATAAGAGGCTTATTCAGAGGCGATGACTACGTCTTATTTGGCTATGACAAAAATTCAGCCTTAACAGCATATTTTGAAGCAGGCACCAACCCAAGCAATGACATGTTTTGGGATTTTGAGCTTGAAGGCTCAAGAATATATGGCCAAGCTGCAAGAACCGCATTTTTTAATAGATTAAAGGAAGATTCAAACTTAACAGAAGACTTTTATGGAGAAAGTGCACCAACTAATACTTCTGTTTTAGGAAGAATTGCAAACTCATATATTGAAATAACTGATTACAATGGCTCAAATAGAATAAACCTTCAGATTACTCCAACTTATGATGATGAAACGAAAACTTTAGACTATTCAATACAAAGCTCTTTAGATTTAGAAAATATCAAAGACTTTATTGAGAATGGTATTAATGGCAATCCATTAAATTCAATGATTTGGTATAACCCTGATGGCTCAATTGAATCAACAGTTCCGATAAAACTCTATTTATACGAGGGAGATGACTCAAATCTCGATGCGAATGAAAGTTATTTTGAAATGTCATTTAATTTAACTGTATCGTCATCGTCATCTGGGAACTCAAATAGTTATGAAGCAACGCAGGTATGGGTTATAGAGGAAGGGTCAGAAATATCAGTCAGTTATACAGAGGGCGGAGTAACTTTATCTCAAACAGTAACAAATATTAATGAGGATAAAATAACACTTACTGACTCTAACACCGGTGACACATCAGACAGCTTAGACTCGTATATCGAACAACCTTCAAACTTAAATCTGAAATTATTGAATTTAATATCCAAGGTCTCAGATCGGATACCTGGAATTCAAAACTTCTTTACTGATGGCGGCACTTATACAATCGAGTTAGATCTTGGATCTGGTGGTCATTCTTTGATTGGTTTTGATAGAAATACGGTAAATAACATTACAGGGACATTTACTACTAAATCATCTCCTGATTACGCAATAAGTGTAAACGATGTAATTATTAAAGAAGGAAATTCAAAGAATATTTGTTTTGACAGACCCTCAAGTGGTGATTTATCTGCTGCTGAGTTTGATCTCTCATTCACTCAACGTGAAAGACCTGGCAAAGGTGGTTTTGTCGATGATTTTATTCTATCTGATACAACTGTAGTTTTTAATGAAGGCGATGTTCAGTCATGTACAACATTTAGCGCTATACAAGATACTCATTTTGATTGGGCTCATGACATATATTTAGATATTTCAGAACCCTCAAATGGTCAATCGTTGTCAAGAACTAGAATAAAAATTACTATCCTTGATGTATATTTTCCAAATAGGATAGATTGGAGAAGAAGATAGGTGTGTTGATTAATACAGACTTCTCAGCTATTTAAATATAGGTTTTCATTTCTTTCATCTAGTAAATGCTAATGCTAGATATCACGTTTGATATTGTGCCTATATATGAGGGCAAGCCTGGTTTTATTGAATCAACTGAGGCTTCGTTTAGTTCAACCAGTGTTCTTATTGGCAAAGGTACTCAGTCTGAGTGTGTAACCTTTACAGCTAGCATTGATGACGCTTTTAAAGAAAGGCAAGAGTTTCTCTATTTTGATATTCAAAATGTTAATAATGCCGAATCGGGACGAAATATACCGATTAGGTTGACGATTGAAGACATGGGATATACCGATTAAGGTGATGATTCAAGGTCGATGATCAGTAGTTTGCGAATAGAATATTTCTTGATTGTCTGGCCTCGGAGCAGTTAGTTAGAATCACGTAATTGGTTAATCGGTTAATCGGATATATGGCTTATGTCAGTACACTTGGGACGGTTTACATTCTTCTTTAGATGCCTATGCATACTGTGTGTCGGAGTTATGCAGGCGCCGGTGATTAATGCATCTGAATACAGCATTTCAGTTGATCGGCGCTTAATGGACCGCGATTGGTCCTTTTTACCCAAGGTGCCGCCAAGCTATCAGTCTTCCGATGATTTCAGTGTGGTAATCGATGCAGATTTTAACAACTTCGCCTTAGAGTTAGGGCGATCCTCACTTGACTTGGAGTTGCTCAGGTCGACTGAACCCAAAGATGTCTCTTTATCCGCCATAAAAGATTCGGTTTCTTTTTCTTATAAATTATCAGATGAGCAAAAAATTACGCTTGCGATTAGTCAGCAAGAGGCTGATGAGCAGAGATTTGAGTGCTATGGATTTGCTGGAATTACCGTTGGGTCTTGTGATGCGAGTGATATTAAGATTAATAGTAGTGACGCTAAATATAACGATCTAGAGGGGGATCTTGTTTCAATCAAGGCCAAGACTGGCACAAAAGGCGTAACTTTTCATCAAGATAGTAATTCCATATGGACTGATTATTGGTCTGTAGGATTGCTTTCCACAACACATGATTACCGTTGGTTAAGTCCGGTAGAGGACATAAACTCCCCGTTCATTTTAGGGCTAATGTTTGAAGGTATAACCTTAGGCGAAGCAATAAATGATGCCCTTAGGATATTCCCTCAAAGGGACAGATGGCGTCTTAATCAAGTAAATTTTGGTGCTGGTAAGAGATACCCTATTTATAAAAATATCGAGTTTTTTTCCCATGCAGACCTTGTGTATTTTCATTATTCGAATTACCAGTCCGTGTCTACAATCCCTAAATACAATATAAAAGTAAGGGCAGGTTTAAGTGTCGATTTTCGACCACTAATGATTGAGATCTATGGGAACTATTATCATCACAATCTTATCGGGTTTGAGCCCATTGCCTTTAACCAAAGAACTGAACATCACTTTAAACGCGCTTATGGAAATGTGGGCTTAAAGGTTAAATTTATCTTTTAAGCAATTTGTATTTACTGCTCGCACGAATTTCAGATGTTGGGTCAGTACATTTGCTTGTATCTTTAATACTAGTGTTGATTTAAAACGTTACACCTCTTGTTCATTTCCCATATTCTATAAATGATATAAGCCGTCGTTCTGAAGTTTTTAGGATGTGTATAATGTTCTTCTAAACTTGATTTTTCTTGGAAAATAATGAAATTTGCAAAGCAATTAAGCCGTCTTGGCACCGAAACGGCTTTTGCTGTTTCTGGCGCTGCAACCCAATGGGCCGCTAAAGGCCACAAAGTCTATCCCTTTCACTTGGGGGACATAAACATACTAACACCAGACAGCATTATCGAGGCCACGGCTAAAGCTGTTCGCGATGGTCATACGGGCTACTGTCCTGGAGCTGGGATACCCGAGTTGCGAGATGCTATTGCGCGGGATGTGGGCATAAAAAGAGGCATTGAATACTCGTCTGAAAATGTCTCTATCCAGCCTGGCGGAAAGCCTGTTATTGGTAAATTCATCATGACAGTCATGGATCCTGGTGACGAGGTGCTGTACCCTAATCCTGGTTACCCTATTTATGAATCTCAAATCGAATATAACGGTGGAGTAGCTGTACCATACGGCTATGTCGAAACGGCCGATGGATTTGCATTGGATTTAGATGCCCTGCGGGATGCAATTACACCGAAAACAACAGCATTAATTTACAACAATTATCAGAACCCCAATGGCGCACAATCTACTCGCGAAGAAATGGAAGCGGTAGCTAAATTAGCGTTAGAACATGATTTGTGGGTGCTTGCGGATGATGCTTATTATGAAATTCAATACAGCGGTCAACCAATGACTATTGCAGACATTCCAGGCATGCAGGAACGTACCGTTATTCTATATACCTGCTCTAAAAGATTTGCTATGACTGGCTGGCGACTTGGAGCAGCTGTTGGGCCATCATCGGTGATTGATGTAATTAATAAGTTCAATACCAATGCAGAGTCATGCACGCCCCATTTCATTCAACGAGGTATGGTTGCTGCTATTGAGGGAGAGATCCTCGGCCCAGCAGATATCCTTAATACGTTGAGAGAGCGACGTGATGCGTGCATAAATGGGTTGAACGCGATCGATGGCATTGATGTAGCTACACCCAACAGTACTTTTTACGTTTTTCCTAATGTTAATAGAATTATGGAGCGCAAAGGACTCAGGGATGTTAACGCGCTGATGGAGGGAGCTTTAAAGAGATCTAATGTCTCTTTTTGTACAAGAAAGCATTTCGGGCGGCTAGTGGAAGGGGAGTCAAATCACTATATTCGGTTTGCGTACTCGGGTATTGATGTTCCAGATATTAATGCTGGATTGAAACGCTTGAAGACCTATTTTGATTCCGTTGACTAGATAATAAAAAGCCCCAAAAGACACTTGCTTTTGGGGCTTTACTTAATAGTAATTATCAAGTGCTATTTGGCTGCTTTGATGTCGATAGAAGAATACATTCTA
>NZVE01000042.1 GCA_002697345.1 Paracoccaceae bacterium
CATTTATTGACAATCTTAATAGGCTTTACCTTATATTTTTATATCAAGTTTTAATAATTATTCCCTTTTTACTTTGTAAGAGGAACATATCACGCAGGAGAGAACATGAAAACACTTCGAAATTCATTAATGCTTCCAATTTTATTTGGATTATTAAATGCCCAATCTAACGTTCAAGGAACTGTATCTGATAGGAATGGTGACCCATTGGCGGGTGCAAATGTTGTAGTTAGCGGTACCTCAGTTGGTGCTGCATCAGACGCTGAAGGCTTATATCAAATTAATATTCCATCCGGTACAGTTGAAGGGCAAACTGTTACTCTTGAGGTTTCTTATATAGGATACAAAAGTCAAAGTGCAAATGTTGACATCCCTCAAAGCGGATCAATAACTCAAAATTTTTCATTGGAAGTTGATGCAATTGGCTTACAAGCGATAAGTGTTACTGCATTAGGCTTTGAAGCTAATCGCGATAAACAAGGCTCCACAAGTTCATCTATTAATTCTGGCGACATGAACCGTTCAGGAGAGTCATTGGTTGCAAATTCTTTGGCTGCTAAAGCCTCTAATGTGATAGTCAATCCTTCCGCTGGAGACCCAGGCGCTTCTACTTCAATTAAAATTCGAGGTGCAAATACAATTTCTGGAACGAATCAACCGCTAATAATAGTTGATGGAATGCCGATCAATAACTCCACAACATATGGTGGCGGCAATAATATCACAGGCGGAAGAACCGGTGGCTCTACTCAGCAATCTAGAATTAACGATATTAATGCTAATGATATTGCCTCAGTTGAAGTTTTAAAAGGTGCCTCTGCGGCGGCATTGTGGGGATCTAGAGCAGCAAATGGTGTTGTGGTAATTAAAACAAAAGACGGCTCATCGGCTGGTAAGATGAAAATGTCGTTTAAGCGCACAGAGTCTTTTGACGAAGTACACGAGCGCCTCCCCATGCAAGACACTTTCGGTCAAGGTAGGAGTGGTAGTTGGGGAACCCAAGCTGAGTCTTGGGGTGACAAAATTTCTGAGAGATCGGGTGGACCTGATGTTGTTGATACTAGTGCTCCTTATTTTGTTTCGGAGGATGGTACTTTTACACAATACACGATTACAGAAAAGAACTCTAAAGAAACATACGTTGATAAAAATTGGAATTCAGTTTTCCAAACGGGAAGGTTTACCCAGGACGATTTTCAGGTTTCAGGTGGCGACGCAAGCAAAACATACCTATTTAGTTACGGAAGACTTCGCCAGACTGGAATAATGCGTGATTCTTTTTACGATAGAGATAATTTTAGATTAAATACAAAATTTAAATTATCTGATAATGTCACTATGACTTCTAAGGCTGGCTATACCTATAGCAATTCTAATCGAATTCAACAAAGTTCAAACACTGCTGGTTTGCTTTTGGGCTTACTAAGAACTTCTCCTGACTTTGATAATACTCACTATAAAGGAACTTATGTTAGTGGAGGCACAGAATACAGGGACCGTCATCGTGCATATAGGCGGTATTTGGGAGGTTCTAGTACAAACCCTATATATAACAATCCTATTTGGACAATTAAAGAGCAAAAGTCTACCACTGGAATTAATCGTTTAATTATGTCCAATGAGATGAATTATTCGCCTAAGGAAGGAACGGATGTTGTATTAAGGGCAGGTATTGATACCTACACAGATAATAGAGACTGGTTCTTTCCAATTGGTTCCGCGGGAAGCCGTAATACAGGTGTTTTTGCTCAGGACGTTATAACTAATAAGGAAACAAACTACGACTTAATAGGTCGACATAATTTTGGCCTAGGCGATGGGTTAAATATGGTTGCAACCTTAGGATATAATTGGAACGATCGTACATACAGTAGAACCTCTTACAACATTACAGGTTTCTTGGTAAATACAGATAAGCAAACTGTAAATGTTAATACGGCTGCGGAAAATTCTACCGTTGATAACGGTCGCTTGTTTATTCGATCAACAAGAACATACGGCCTTCTTTCTATTGATGCACTTGATCAGGTATTTGTAAATCTATCTGGTGCTCTTGAAGATCATTCGACTATTAGTAAATCATATTTTTATCCAGCAATGGATGTTGCGGTTCAGTTAACTGATTATGTACCTGCTCCATTTTCGTTTGCTAAGGCCCGTTTTGCATGGGGACAGGTTGGTGTTCGACCATCCGCGCATCGCTTTCAAACACTCGCTGAATCTGGTTTTGGGTACAGCTCATACAGTGACCCAGTAGATGTTGCATTATTTGGTGGTGGCTATAGAGTGGATGACGATAAAGGAAATGACAATTTGAAACCTGAAGTAAAAACAGAGAAAGAGTTTGGCTTTGACTTTAGAATGTTAGATGACAGATTTGCATTTGGACTTACTAGTTACTCCAATAAAATTGTTGATATGTTGATTAGCGTTTCAAAAGCACCAAGTACAGGTTCTGATACTCAATACGCCAATGCCGCTGAGATGGAAAATAAAGGTTTAGAATTAGACGGGTCATTTAAAGTAAATCAAATGGTTGATTTTACATTTAATTGGGCAACAAATAAGAACAAGGTTCTTAAGCTTACAGAGGGAACCGATGTATTGACTCTTGTTGGTGGCTCAGTTAGTTCCGTTGCTGTTGACCCATCTTTTAATGGTACTGCGCAGCCTCTAGGAGCGCTTTATGGTACCGGTTCTCAGAGAGATGATGATGGAAAACTTATTTTAGATGCCAACGGTTTCCCTCAAATTACTTCTCTTCCAGTGATACTTGGTGACCCCAATCCAGACTGGAGAGGAACATTTGGTATAAACGGTAAGATGAGCGGTGTATCTGTCAATGTTCTCTTTGAGCATTCACAGGGTGGAGATTACTCTCCTAGGACTCAGTGGGTTCTAAGAAGATTTGGAACTACAGCAGAAACAGCTAACGAAGAAACGCTGACTGAGGACATGGTAAATTATGATGGTAATACAGTAGCAGCTGGATCAGTTGTAAGAGGACGTATTCATGATTTTGGCGGTGGAAAAGTATTATTAGATGAAGCGTGGTATCGCCACGGAATTGGTGGAGGATTTGGCGATAATCAGGCTTACAACTTTGGCATTAAAGATGCATCATTCACTCGCTTAAGAGAACTTTCAGTTGCATACGATGTTGTTCATCCAGCCATTAGCGCTATGGGATTAAATTCAGTTACATTGAGATGGACAGGCAGAAATCTCTGGGCAGACTATAAAGAGCTTGTTGGTATAGACCCTTCAGTTAATCAAAGTGGTGTTTCTAGCGGTTTTGGTTTGGATTACTTTACAAATCCGAGCACAAAATCCTATCTTTTCTCACTAACGGCAAACTTTTAGAAGGAGGGTAAGATAATGAAAATACAATTAAAAGGATTAAATAATATGAAAAAGATTTTAAGAATTTCATTACTAGCAATTTCACTGGTATTCATTTCGTGTGAAATTCCTGCTGATTTAAACGACAATCCAAATGAAATAACAGTGTCAGATGTAGATGCAAACTTATTTTTAAATGGCGCGCAACTTGCAAACGTAATTGTTCAGGTTAGCCATTTAAATAGAATATCTGGAATGTTTTCAGGGCAGTTAGTTGGATATGCTTCACTTTATTCAAATATACACGGCTATTCTCTTTCTACTGTTGAGTCAAACGGTGAATGGAACAGGGCTTATGTCGGTGTGGTTGCTAATACTAGACATATTCAGGCTTCTGCGCCTGAAGATAAACTACTGGTTGGTATAGCTCAAGTATTGGAAGCGCACGCAATTAGTTCTCTTGCAATTTTAATGGGAGACGTTCCGTTTTCGGAAATAGTTTCAGATAATCAAGCTCCAAAGTTTGATGGTCAGAAAGCTGCTTTAGATGGATGCTCTACTCTGCTGTCAACAGCAATTACTACGCTTTCTGGCGCAACTAGCAGATCCGAAGCATACGATATATACTTCGGTGGAGATAAAGATAAATGGATAGCTGCTGCCTACACACTTAAAGCGAGAATTGCTTTAATTAAAAAAGACTACGCTTCAGCGCTACAATTTTCAGGAACTGGAATATCTACATCCGCTGGAGACATGATGTATATACCTAGAGGTGATATTGCGACTCCAAACGGAGACAAGAATCTGTATTGGGAAATTCTAAATGGCTCACGAACTGGTGATTTAGGCAACGCAAAAGAAGGCAGTAGAAGCTACTTGATTGATATTTTAGATCCTACAAACGCAAATTACCGTGGCAATTTAAAGACAAACGAAGAAGCGCGTTACGGCTACTATTCAATTGATGAAAATTCTTCTACAGGAAATACTGGCGTTGTAGAGCAGTTCGAACCTCAACCAATGGTTACATATACAGAAAATCAGCTAATTAAAGCTGAGGCCTCCGCTAGAACATCCGGTTTCTCATCTGGATTAAGTGCTCTAAATTCTTATAGAGCGTGGCTCGCTACTGGGGGAAGGCTAAACTCTAGTTATGATGATGTGGCTAAGTATAAGTACAATGCTTATGTAGAAGCTGACTTTATTAGCGGTGGAATGGAAAACTCTGACGGATTAACAAAAGATCAAGCCCTGCTTAGAGAGATTATTGAAGAGCGCTATGTCTCTGGCTTTGGCACCTACATGCCTTTTAATGATCATCGAAGATTACGAGGTGCTGGTGAAACTAATCTCATACCACCTTTTCCTCTGAATACACCATCTGCTACTAAACACGTAGAGCGGATGCCATGGGCACAGGATGAAATTACATCAAATTCTACCGTAAGCGAAGATCCGGGTTTGTTTGCAAAAACTGCAGTAAATAGATAGTGATTACTATTTGCTAATTGTCTATAAAAAGCCTCCACTTTTTAGCGGGGGCTTTTTATTTTCTTTGATAAACAATCTACCAATTAAAATCATATGTCTAATTTAAATTTAGTAAAAAAATTATTTATTATCTCTCTTTGGGTAGTATCTAGCTATATATTTAGCTCAGCTGTAGTTGAAATTGATTCTGTAAAAAACGGCTTATTTATTTTGATGATTTGTGCGGGACTGTGGATGTCAGAAATCATTCCGCTTCCTGTTACGGCGCTACTGGTTCCAGTGCTAGCATACTTCTTTAAAATTTTGTCACCGGTGGCCGCCATGGCTCCTTTTTCGAATACGATCATTTTCCTATTTATGGGCGGCTTTACCTTAGCTGCTCTTCTGAATAAACACGGCATTGATTTGTGGTTAGCTGAACGGGTTATCAGAATTGCTAGGGGAAGTTTGTGGCTGTCAGTTGTTGGTTTTTATGCCATCACAAGTCTGCTATCTATGTTTATAAGTAATACGGCAACAACAGCGATGATGGTTCCTATAGCTGTATCACTAATTGATAAGCAGTTCCCCCGAATGAGAACTATGTTGATTTTGGGTACTGCCTATGCTGCAAACATAGGGGGCAATGGGACTGTAGTCGGCTCTCCACCAAATGCAATTGCAGCTGCAGCATTAAATATAAGTTTTTTTGATTGGTTTAAGATAGGCTTCCCAACAATGCTGGTAATGTTCCCTTTAGTTATTATTGCTCTTTGGTACGTAATAAAGCCTGAGAGCGATGCCTATGTTAACCGTGTTGATAGTAGCACTTTCACCTGGACACCTTTAGCGAAGGGTACGATTGCACTTTTCTTATTCACCGTGACTTGTTGGATTCTTTCTAGTCAAATATCTAGCTATCTTGGTTTGAAAAAATTTGACCATATGATTGCAATTTTAATTACAGCCCTAGCGCCCGCCTTTGGTCTTTTAAGCTGGAAAGATCTTGAAAAAAAAATAGGCTGGGGTATTCTAATAATTTTTGGTGGAGGTCTTTGCCTATCTACGGTTTTGGCTACTACCGGTACTACAGAATGGATAGCATCATCAATATTTAATGCTATTAGCAATGCTCCACTATGGGTAATTCTAATGACATCTATAGCAATGATGGTATTTTTAACAGAAATATCGTCTAATACCGGTTCTGCTGCAATATTGGTTCCTGTAATGTTTGCACTTTCCGATCAATTCAATCCAGCATTTGCTTATGCTATAGTTTTTGGTATTGGCCTTGCTGCAAATTGTGCATTTATGCTGCCGATAGCAACCCCTCCAAATGCGCTGGTTTATGGAACTGGCTACATTGAGCAAAAGCAGATGCTAAAAACTGGTATGATACTTAATATTTTTTCAATTTGTGTGGTGTTTGCCTTGGTATCGCTTCTTATATGAACTTATCTACCTTATTTAAAAAACGAACTATCTATAAATTAATGTTTTCAGTTTTTTTAATTGCAAGCTGCGAAGAGGCAAAAAATACTGAGGAAGCATCAACTCCTGCGCCTCCAATCATTGTAGAGCCAGAGATTTTCCCAGAGTTAGGATATGATGGTCCCTATGAAGTAGGCTCTGTGTACTATGGCCGTGAAAACTACATTGAATACCATCCAGGAGATATACCTATAATCCTATCAGCTCCTCATGGTGGACGTCTCACGCCAATCGAGATTCCGAACAGAACATATGGAACTACTGTAACAGATGACAATACATACGAATTGACAAAAGTTATTATGGACACAATGAAAGTCCACTTTGGCGGGACCCCGCACGTAATCCTTTGCAGATTAAAGAGAACCAAGTTGGATGCAAATCGAGATAGCATAGAAGCTGCTCAAGGAAACAAGTATGCTTTACGTGCCTGGCAGGAGTACCATCATTATATAAATACAGCGAAAAATAAAATCGAAACGGAGCATTATAGCGGACTTTTTTTTGATATGCATGGTCATGGCGCAAATCCAGATGGGTTTTATGATCTTAGGACCTGGCTAGGATACCTTATTCCTGGCGATGTTCTTGATCAGAGCGATATAAGCCTCAATACAAAAGAAAATGCTAACAAGACAAGTATTCGGTCTTTAATTGATACCTCAGGATTTGATTTTATTCAAGTATTGCGAGGTAAGAGTAGTTTTGGCGCTTTATTAGATAGCTTGAGCTACAAATCTGTACCCAGCACCAATGATCCTGGACCTTCTGGATCGCGTTACTTCTCAGGAGGTTATAATACAGCAAGACATGGCTCACTAAGCAGTGGAATGATAAGCGCAATTCAAATTGAAGCCCCAAAGCCAGGTATTCGTCAAAATGTTAGCACCTGGTCTCAATTCGCCCATTCATTCACTATTGCCGTAGATGAATATTTCTTTCGCCATATTAATAGACGAATTAAAAATTAGTTATTTAAGCTATTAAAAAATAGTTCTGCTGCGATAGGAGCTATTCTTTCAGAAGGAATGCCCTACATTTGGAAGAGTTGGGTATATCCACTCAAAATCAATTCCAAGCTCAGCTGCTTTATTAGCGGTAAATTGATAAAATTTTTTTGCTTTAGCAAAGCGATGTTGTCCTTGCCACATTGCCTTTACGGCTTTTCTTACGTCAGTAACTCCTTCTAATGGTAAATAAGTGTAAACATTTATAGGTTTATCAACTAGCGGAGTGTACTGGTTGAATGGAAATTTACCATTACCGTATTTTAAAAAAATAAACGGCATTACTGGGCCATCATCTTTTTCAGGCATATCTTCACAATTTGTTAAAAGTAAAAGAACTAAGAAAAATATAATATTAGAAATTTTTATGTGGAAGAATGCTCTGAATCCGTTAATTTATTAATCAAAAATTTAATGTAAAATTATTTAGCCTAACAAAACAAAACACTTTCAAATGAATAATCTAAAAAACCGATTTGTTGTACTCTGTCATAAAGACTTTAATTACATTAAAAATAAAACCGGCAACATGCTCATTCGCTACCGCCCTGATGAAGTTGTTGCTGTAATTGATAAAGATAAGGTTGGTAGTAATTGCGAAAAAGAAATTGGTGTTGGAGGAAATACTCCGGTTTTAGCTGATTTCAATGCCTCTTTAGCTCTTAAACCCAATACGCTTGTTATTGGTAATGCAACGCAAGGCGGTTTTATAACCAAAGAATATCGTACAGAGATAATTAATGCTATTAATGCTGGTTGTGATGTAATTAGCGGGATGCATCAATTCTTAAATGACGATGAAGATTTAAAAAAGTTAGCGCATCAAAAAGGAGTTAGTCTTGTTGATTTAAGAATGCCACCTGACCCACCTCATTTTCCAGAGGGGTCTTGGCATAATAGAAAAGTGCCGGTATTATTAATCGTTGGTACGGATTGCGACACAGGAAAAATGACAACAGCTTGGGAGGTTGCAAAGCGACTAAAAGATCGTGGTAGAAAAGTAGAATTTATTGGAACAGGGCAGACCGGTATTTTGCTTAGCGGATCGGGTGTACCGATAGATGCAGTTAAAGCAGATTTTATGGCAGGAGAGATAGAGCACCTTATCGATAGCGCCCCCCAAGACACGGAGCTTGTTATTATTGAAGGTCAGGGTGCCTTAACAAATCAATTTTATGCTGGAGTAACGCTCGGATTAATGCATGGCGCTATGCCAGACTTTATGCTTATGACGCATGATCCTTCTCGAGATTTAGATGTTACAGAATTTCCTATGACATCAATGCGCCATGTTATGGATCTTCATCTTGAGTTAATGAAGCCATTTAAAAGCTCCCAATTTATAGGAATTAATTTGTTAACATTTGCTTTTGACGAAGAAAAAGCTCTCAAGGTTATTAAAGAGTCTCAGGAAGAGTTTGATATAGAATCCACAGATTTAGTTCGCTTTGGTAATAAAGGACTAATAGACGCAATTGAAAAGGTATTGTGAAAAAAGTAAGTTTCCTATTTATGCCCTTATTAATTATTGCTTGCCAAAATAAGGGTATATATAGTGCGTCTAAGAATAAAGTTGGGGTTTCAAGTCAAGGAGTTGTCTCAACTGCGCACCCATTAGCTACAGATGCAGCAATAAACATTCTTTCAGCTGGAGGCAATGCAATGGATGCAGCAATTGCTGCAGCATTTACCTTGGCTGTAGTTGAACCTACAATGAACGGGCTGGGAGGAAGAACGCAAATATTAATTTATTCTCCTACATCTGGTTTTCATGGAATAGATGCTACAACAGCAGCTCCCAATGATTATGATTATGATAATGCGCCCAAGAAGAAATACGGATATCCAAGCATCGGTATCCCTGGGACTGTTAAAGGACTAGAAAGAGGCCTCAAAGACTACGGGTCTTTGGACCTTTCAAGCGTTATGGTCGATGCAATTACCTATGCTGAAGAAGGACATTTTTTGATTGAAGGTGAAGCCAAACGGTTAGAAAGTGTCAATAAAGAATTGAATGAATTTAACGGTACCAGAGAATATTTTACTAATTCTGATGGTTCCCCTTTAAAATCTGGTAAACTACTAATTCAAAAAGATTTATCTAATGTACTTAAAGCAATATCTACCCAAGGATCAAGCGTATTTTATACAGGTTGGATAGCCAAAAAAATGATTGAAGATAACAAAAAAAACGGTGGTGTGTTATCAATGAAAGCTCTGGCTTCTTATGAGGCAAAAACCTCTCATATTGTATCCGGTAATTATCGTGGTTACGATTTAAATGCATTATGGATGCCTGCCTTTGGGGCAATTACAATAGAGGCTCTTCACATTTTAGAGTTGCTAAATGGCGACCTCTCAAATAAATACGATTGGGCAGAATCCATATATCAGGCTATTAATGCAGCTTACCTTGATCGTCGAGTTCAGTTTACCCTTGATGATGCAAAAAAATTTACCTCTAAAGCATGGGCAAAAAAGCGCGTTGATGATATTAAAAATGCAAATCTATCAAGCCTAACTGATCTTCCTGATTCTTACACGGCATTACTCGGCCATACTACACACCTAACTGTAGCTGATAAAAATGGTATGGTGGTTGCCTTAACTCAGACGATCGGTACCACGATGGGCTCTAAGGTTGCTACCCCCGGTCTGGGATTCATGTACGCCCAAACATTAGGCGGTTATCTTGGTGAAATAAAACCTGGAGTTAGGGCTCCGTCGCATATATCACCTATCATTGTTTCAAGAGAGGGAAAACCTTTTTTGGCTTTGGGTGCTGCTGGTGGATCTCGCATACCTTCTTCAATCGTAGCAGTTATAAGCAGAGTTATAGATCAAAAATTTTCACTCGTTGATGCTGTGGCATTGCCAAGATTACATCCGACAAGTGACAATATGGAAATAGAAGCAGTTTCTATGAATTCAGGCGCATACAATGAGGATTATATCTATTCTTTAAGTGACACTCTTTTTTTTAATCAACTCGGACTTTCCATGAAACTAAGAGAAGGCAAAGGTAATTTTGGTAGGGTGTATGCTATAATGCGTGAAGGTAATGATTGGGTTGCAGTTTCTGACCCTGATTGGCAGGGAAGTAGTGGCGCTGTAAAGTAGTTATGCAATTTTACTTTGAAACGCATCGAATTGAATGTACACATCCATTTGGAATATCGCGTAGCACCCACTCATTTTATGATATTGTTTTTGTGTATCTGGAGCTTAATGGTTTAGTGGGAAGAGGGGAAGCGGCTCCATCTAATCGTTACAACGAATCCACGGAACGAATTCTCTCAGTTCTAAGCAAAGGTATCACTGTTCCAGAGAACATAAATAACATCCACGAATTTTCTACCCATTTATCTAATCAGTGTGAAAATATCAAGGCACTTGAGGTGGCATTTTCAATGGCATCACTTGATTTGTGGTGTCAAATAAACCAAAAA
>NZVE01000043.1 GCA_002697345.1 Paracoccaceae bacterium
GTGAGATAGAAAAGTAAATCTGCGTTCTGGTTCTGTCCCTCGTTAAATAATCGCATGAACTGTTCCTCAGTTAGTTTAGGGTTTCGGGCGAGATAATCTTTATCCACACCTTCAGTCTGGTAAAGTAAATCTATTTGCTCAGTTGTTAAGTTTGGGTTTTGGGCGAGATTGTCTTTATTCAAATCCTTATCGTTAAACAATCGCATGAACTGTTCCTCAGTTAGTTTAGGGTATCGGGCGAGATATTCTTTATCCACACCTTGAGTCTGGTAAAGTAAATCTATTTGCTCAGTTGTTAAGTTTGGGTTTAGGCCAAGATATTCTTCGGCAATTTGGTTCTTAACACCATCCGCACCCCAATCGTATAGTAGTTTAAACCTGTCTATCATATTCACCACTTCCTACTCGTAATTTCTCAAAGCGATGGCAATTGGGAATCTAGGTATTCCTGCATCAGTCAATCCGAAGTATTTTATCGTCATCATTTTACCAATGTAAGTTTCGGGTTTGCGGGAAACCGTGTTAAACATTCTCGCTCTCTCAGCCAAAGTCCCTTTAGGTCTGGCTCGGAACTTCTCACCAGCAACAGTTTCCAGAATCCAAATTACTGTTCCAGCGTCCTTTCCTTGTGCTTCCTCATAACCTATGACTTTAAACTCAGCATCGTCAAACTTCTTGTATTTCTGTAAATGTGCGCTACGTTTACCCTGATAAGGTGAATCAATGTTTCTAAACATCAAACCTTCAAATCCTTCTTGAACGAATTGGGAATGTCTTCTATCACCTTCTTCCTTATTAGCCACTATGAAGTTTTCCACTACATCGAGATAAACAGGTTTCTTCACCCCAATATTGTTGTCCAAGAACTTATGCCTGTCTTTAAACGGTTTCATACGGTCACTCAAGTCAATCATGTCATAGACATGGTATCGTATTTTTTCTATCTCTTTCGCATCTGCATCCTTGACGGTTTGTCTTCTCACCAATCCTGCTAATTTCTGGAAAGTCATTTTATCACCATGAGCATACAATTCACCATCCAAAATTATATTGGGTGGTAAGTTTAAAGACTTAATCTCATTTCGGATATGGTTTAAACCAAAGAAAGGATTGTTTCTTCTCGACATCATAACAACATCTCCCTTAGCATCAGTCCAAGACAAGCATCGGACACCATCTAATTTTCTTTGAACAACAGCAGGGAACTTTATCTTAGAACCGTGTTTATCAAAAGATAAAGCGGTCATAGCCGTCACAGGTGAAACACTAGGTGGGAGGGGTGAAGGAGGTGTAGGATTAAGATTTACCATGCCGAATATAGGTTTGGCAATAGGTGTGGATTTAGGTGCAGGAAGATTAGCAGGTGATGGTAGTGGGACTTGAACTCCTAATTTAGTAGCCATGACATCTCTGTAAGAATTAGGGATAGAGTTTAAAGGATTTCCTGAAACTCGATAACCTGACTTTAACTTTCTTTTCTCAACAGATTCTAATTTTTTCCAGCCCATAGCAGAATGAGATACATTGGCGATACTGAGAGAACCTGCTCGACCAAAACCATCAATCCTTCCGTGTGCTGTGACATATTTATCTCCCACGCCTAAACCTGCATACCACTTGTGGGAGTTGGCCGCTTGGTCATGGAACTCCAAATAGAACTCTTTAATGTTCATACAACTATGTTGCGGGGCGACTATATTAACGAATGGGCAATAACCTTGATAAGTAATGTGGCTTTAATGAATGGTATGGCGGGAATGGATTGGTATGAATCGAAGTCGGTTTTATATCATTTAAGGGATTTCAGTAAGGACAGGCCGATGATAATGGCTTATTCAGAAGGTTCAAGGAAGTTTTTCCGCCCCATTTCCATGCCTACTACTCAAGCGGCACAAAAATGGTTGAGATATTTCTCATACCCCCAGAAATATCCTCACGTTTATCAATCCTGTGTTCGATTCAACATGATGAAACTAAGAAGTTTAGCCCCTGCCCTTCCGAATGCGGCTCTTAAACCACCGCCTTTGAGGTCAAAAGAGGAGCAAGTAATTTACCATAACTACACTAACGCATTTCAAAAGTGGAAGGCTGAAGTCTGGAATGAAACTTTGGATGATGAGGGATTCTGTGTTGGAAGGGATTTAGTCTGGGATGTTGATGATGTTTATGAGGATTCCGATGCTTTGATAGCATCTTGTCAAATAGCAGAGCATTTAAAGAATAAATATGGTGTGGAAAAGGTTGAGATTGATTATAGTGGTAGTAAAGGTTTCCATGTGGTTGTAGCATGGGAAGAAGCCAAAAAGGTATTGAATATGACTGAAAAGGATTTGACTCCTTTACAGACCTGTGCTAAGAGAACTTGGGGTCTGGTCAAAAAGGTTTTCCGAGAAGCCACAGGAGAGGAGTTTCGTGAGGCGGATTTATCTCCTATGAGAAGACAGGGAATTAGAAGGTGTCCTTTTTCAGTTCATCCCAAAACTCATCGTGTTTGTTATCCTCTGGAAAGTCGCCACGTTCTTAAAAATGGTAAAGTTGATTTCAACCCTAAGAGATTCCATTACAAGGTCTGTCAATTCCCTAAAACTCCTTTAAACTATGTTATACCTAACGCATTGGAGTGGACATCTGAATATCTTAAAGCGGCAGATGTGTTCAAAAAGGAAAATCCTCAAACCAAACTTTTCTCCATGTGATTCTGTGAGGTAAATAAATGCGAAAAATTAGAAATGTTTTGTCCTTGTTTGACGGGATTTCTTGCGGGAGAGTCGCACTTGAGAGAGTGGGGCTGGAATATCAAAATTACTATGCAAGTGAAATTGATAAATATGCAATACAGATTGCTCAAAATAATTTTCCTAATACAATTCAATTGGGTGATGTAAAAAAATGGAGGGATTGGGATTTACCCCCCATAGATTTGTTAATGGGTGGCTCTCCGTGTCAAGGATTCACTTTTACGGGAAAGCAACTAAACTTTGACGACCCTCGCAGTAAATTATTCTTTGAGTTTGTTGATATTTTGAATCACTATAAACCTAAATATTTCTTGTTGGAGAATGTAATAATGAAACAAGAATATCAAGATATAATTAGTGATTATCTCGGTGTCCAACCTATTAAAATAAATAGTGCATTAGTATCAGCCCAAAATAGAAATAGGTTATATTGGACAAACATTCCCGACATTTCCCAACCTTTAGATAAAGAGATAATATTGAAAGATGTTTTAGAGGATGATGAGTCTATTGAAAGTTTTGTAAATTACTATGATATAATGAAACCCGTAAAGAGCAAATCGAATCGAGTAGGAATACTCGGTAATGGTGGTCAAGGAAATAGAATATATGACACAAATAAAAAGTCTGTGACCCTTATGGCTGAAAGCGGAGGAAAGGGGTCGAAAACAGGATTGTATTTGACAGGTCAAAAAATAGTCAGAAAGTTGATGCCTAATGAGTGTGAAAGATTACAAAACCTTCCCGATAATTACACCGAAGGAGTAAGTAATAATCAAAGATATAAAATGCTTGGGAATGGCTGGACAGTTGATGTTATAAGACATATTTTGAGTAATATTCTGTGAGGTAAATAAATGCGAAAAATTAGAAATGTTTTGTCATTGTTCGATGGGGTAGCCTGTGGTAAAATCGCTTTGGAACGAGCAGGAATAAAGTTCGATAACTATTATGCTTCCGAGATAGACCCTGTGTGTGTTGCTATCGCAGAGAAAAATCACCCTGATTTAATTTCTTTGGGGGATGTAAAAAATTGGAAGGAATGGAATCTAAAGGATATTGATTTGATTATAGGGGGTTCTCCATGTCAAGGGTTTGCTTCACAAGGTCATCAGTTGAACTTTAATGACCCCCGCAGTAAGTTGTTCTTCACTATGGTAAAAATAATAGAGGATTATCAACCTGCATACTATATGTTAGAAAATGTGGGGATGAGAAAAGAATGGAGTGATATAATAACGGATTATATGGGTGTTGAACCCGTAATTTTAGACTCATCTTTAGTTTCTGCACAACGGAGGAAGCGTCTTTATTGGGCTAATTGGGATATTGAACCTCCTGAAGACCGAGAAATACATTTACTAACAATTCTGGAAAATCAGGATTTGACTAATCCAGCCGCTATCAGGGGGCGAAGGATAAATCCGATTACAGGAAAAAGGGAAGACCACAATAAACAACTTCCCCGTTCTCAATGTTTGGAAGTAAAACAAGACTTGACAAAAATGACTTGTCTAACAACAGTAAGTAAAGATAATGTCTTGACTCATTTACCTTCTGGCCGTTATCTTGATACCTATAATAATTACAACAAGGGTGTGGATTGGAGATACTTAACACCTCTTGAGTGTGAAAGAGCACAAACTGTTCCTGATAATTACACTTCAGGTTATTCAGACTCGATTCGTAAGTCATTGATGGGTAATGGGTGGACTGTGGATATGATTTCTCATATTTTCAAGTGCGCCCCATAATTTACTTTCTTTTACCACTTTCCTATGGGACAAGATTCAGAACTCTTTTTAGCCTTCAAAGCCAACAGACAACCACATAGATTACACTTACTAACAGTTAAACTCCTCTTAAAATGTTCACAAGAACCACAGATGCTCATTCGATTAAAGTAATCGAAACCTTTAACCTCTGATGGTTTATTCTCTTCGCTCATAATCCAAATAAGCAGTTTTACCTTTTATTCTTTTGCGTTTGAGCAGTATGATTCATATAGCGGTTGTGTATAGTATAAGTAGTGATAATATGAAGACAGCCAAAAATCACATGGAATATGTGTTAGGTTTGACTCCTAATCAGTTCGACCTGTTAGAGTTTCTAAGGACTCAGTTGAAAGATGGAAAAGATGTTTCCAGAAAGGAGTTGCACCAAATATTAAAAATTGACTCAGCAACAATCGCCCGCAATTTATCTAAATTGATAGACTTGGATTTAATTACAAGAGAATACGCTTTAAGCGAATCAGCACCCCCACATTATCGTTATAAGACATATCAATCAGCATACTACACAGAGTATGTCGAAAGAGTAGTGAAAGAAATGGTTTCACGAATAGAAACATACTTGAACTTTACAGAGGAACGACATGACTCCTAAAAAATTAGTTGATAACATCGGCTCTATTGATGATTTCGGCGTTTCAGGTGGATATGACCCTGCGACCCTTAGAAAAGAACCCTCAAAAAAACCCTCCAACGAGGAGACAGATAGTTATGTAGTAAATTGGGAAAATGGTGAAACCGATGAAACTGTCGAGCCATTTATTGTGGAGTCTAGGGAAACTAGAAAGGGAATCATTAAAACAGTTTATCCTCTGATGCCCTTTTGTCGTTGGTGTTCACCTGCTGCTAGAAGGGAAGATGATTCGGAATGGACATCTGGGTGGAGTGAAGAGGGAGCAGAAGTTAGGATGCACAAAAGAGAGGCTAGATTAGTAGGCTTATCCCCTGAAGAACATTATTCGTTTAGTTTGGTTGAAAAAAAGGGTGAAGTAATATGTCAAGTTTGCGAACAATCCCCCTTAGAAGGTAAGGAAATAAAACAACCTATTATGACTGTTAAAAATCCTATTGCACCTAGTCCTGCCGTGTTCGATGTGAACGCCCCCCAATTAGGAATAAGAACAGAAGGTTCTGTGATTCGCATTCCAGAATCTTTAGTAGCGAAGTGGGTAGCCAAAGACCAACTCAAGAGTGGAGATTTAGTTATAGGCTGTGAGGCAAAACTTTACTCCCTTTCTGCAACTAAGTTTTTAGAAACCGCAGTATGGGATGAAACCCACAAAGAATGGATTCTAAGCGTTAGTAAATGCAAATTAGTCCCTGCACTAATAGCCGAACTCGATGAAGAAAGACTCTCTATCACCCAAGAACTACTTATCAGTTGGCGGAAAACAGCCCTTTCTGTTAAACATTTAGTAGCCGCTAATAATAACGGTTTGACCTACACCACATCTCTTCAAGAGTTCCTCGTAGGGGGCTATTCAGAAGGTTCATCATGGGTTTTCGATGTTGATAATTGTAGTGGGCCTTATTTCATGGATTTAGAATGGCTACTTGCTGAAGATGAAGTTGTGGAAACCATTGAGTTCGACAAACAAAGTAAGCAGACTGACATTCTGGATTTTTAAACAATTAACCCTAATGTTTATAGGTGAGGGTTGGTTCGTATAGTGCAGGTGAGATACTATGGCGCACAGAACTAAGTGGTATGAAGAAAGAGTAAGACGATTTTTAGAGAATGGTGGGGCTGATGGAAATGGTGCATCAACCGCTACTGAGATAATTGAGCATTTACGCTCTAATTGTGGTAAAAGACAATTACCCTCCACAGGTGCAATATCTCATTCATTGAGAGGTGTTCGGGATAGAAGTGGTAATAAGATTTTCCTTGAAGTCGGTCAGACTAAGGTGGCGAGAGGTGATTCTCGCAGAAGAGGTTATATGGTTTCCGTGTGGGCTTTGATTCATAATCCCAAATTAGAGGAACTGCAAACAACTTACAAACCTCCTAAGAAGGGTTCTAAAAATTAATACTATTTTATACTATGTTTGAGAGGTCATTGGACTTCATGGAAATAACTTAATATAGCGTAAGACATAATTAAGTTTGTGAGAAGCGTGACCCAATACGATGAGCCAATGATATATCCTTTTGAAAGGTTGTCAGACTTAACTAATGCTCAGGCTAATAAGGTATTGAAAGAGTGCTACTCTCATTTGGAATCCTGTGAAAGCGATTTAGAGTTTGAGCACATACCTTTGAAGATGAAGATAAACGATGATTTATTCAGGGATTTAATAGAGTTAATGAAACTTAAGGGTTGGCTGACTATTGAATAACTGTTAAATACTATATGTCAGTAGGTGTAGGTATGGATTCTTTAGACCAACCCGAACAACAGGAAATGACTATGCCTCTTTTAGCGGCGACTACAACTAATGGTGGTGTATTTATAGCAGGGCAACCCCCTTACTATGGCGATGCAACTTACGTTGATGAGTGGGAAAATGCCTTTGGTGCTGAAGGTGCTACTGAGATAAATGCGTTGTTCGACAACGGCGACCATGTTATTGTTGAAGTTCTTACTGAGATGGGTTTAGATGATAAGGAAAAGAAACTCGGTGCAAAGATGGTTTCCGTTCTTCGCATTCCATACAGCCAAATACATTTCGTTAAGGCAGGTTATCTCAAGGGTATTCCTGCTCCTGAAACTAACACAGATGAGTAAGGCTTAAAAGATAGCCTTCTCTCGGTGATAGTATGAATAGTTTCAACTCTAGCGGAATATCCTATCCATTATATGATTGGCAAAGTGAAGCCATTGAAAAATGGGAACAGAATGGTAATAGGGGAATAGTTCAAGCAACGACAGGTTCAGGTAAGAGTCGTGTGGCTCATGCTATTATAGTCGAACATCTTAGGAAACCCGATGGAGTAGTCACAGTTCTTGTTCCACAAGTTTCTTTGCTTAGACAATGGGCGGATGCTTTAGATGATATTTTAGGGTTTAAAGTAGGTAGGTGTGGGGGTGGTAAAAAAGATGTTTCAGAAAAAATAAATGTCATGGTTATCAATACTGCATTAAAGATTTTACCTTTGAAGACCTATAATAATCATCTTATTGTGGCCGATGAGTGTCACCGTATGGCCGCCCCATCATTTCAAAGAGTTTTTGATAATCTCTATAACAAGTCATTGGGGCTTTCCGCTACTCCCGAAAGAGAAGACTCAGGATTAGAAGTATTAACTGATTTGATTGGAGATATTGTTTACGAATATGGATATGAAGATGCTTTAGAAGCAGGAGTAATATCAGACTTTAAAGTTTGCGCGGTGCAGATTCCTCTCAACCCCTCTGAAAAAACGGAACATGATACAGCCCATCAGACCATTGTTAATCTAAGCAGAAAGTTAAATGCTCGTTATGGTAGTCGTGGAAACCTAATAATTACTTGTCAAAGACTATTGGCTAATGGAACAGCCGATAAAGATGTGGGTGCTTTTTTGGTTTCCATCCAAAAGAGAAAGGAGATACTGAACACGGCGTTTAATCGGTTTAAAGCATTGGATTTACTTTTACACCAACACAAGCAAGGTAAAATAATGGTTTTCCACGAATCCATAGAAGGCATATCTAAATTGGAAAAGAAATACAGTTATCTTAAACCAGAAGTATATCACAGCAAAAAAACTGCTAAACAAAGGAGAGTCGCATTAGAAAGTTTTTCCCAACAACCACAAGGTTTGCTTTTATCATGTAAAGCGTTAGTGGAGGGTGTGGATATTCCTGATGCGGATGTGGGAATAATGGTTTCAGGAACACGCTCAGTTCGTTCCAGAATACAAACTATTGGGAGACTACTCAGAAAAGGTGGAGCATCACAACCTGTAATTTATTTATTTTACATTCCTGAAACTTCTGACACTAAAGCCATAACCAACTTATTAGACAAAGGATTTCCAAAAGATAAATTAAGATTTATGAAATACTATCCTGTTAATCAAAAAATTGTGGATGTTCAAGTTGATGTTGAAAAGGCATTTAAGAAAAGCACATTTAAAAAATATTCTGCTAAAAAAACCTGTCCTAAATGTGAAAGAACATTCAAAGGTGAAACAGGTTTGAACAATCATCATTGTATTCCCTTAGAAAATATGACTTTTGACGATTTCTTTTTAGGGTTTATGTCCCAAGAGTAGTGTTAGTATGTCCCGAAAGTTTTCTGCAAAGGCCAAAGATTACGACTTAAGTGTTGATATTACTAAGACAGTTGGGGCTGATACTAGAGCCTCTGAGAAAGTCGAAGCGTTTAGGGATTTGTTCTTAGACAGATATAAGACCATAAAAAGATATGTGGAAACGAATTATGATTTTCAAGATTCAGTTTCTATTGAAAAAATAGTTGGTAATCGAGAAAAGTATTCTTCTTGGGGTGCTCTAGGAAGAACTATTGTTATGGTTTTAGAGGCTAAGAAAACTCGTAAAGGCTATTTGAGAATAGTAGTGGAAGACACATCAGGTGAAATGGATGCTATGGTTAGCCCAGAAGTTTTAGAACGAATAGGGACAATTGCCACAGATGATGTAATTGGAATAGAAGGTCAATTATCTAAAGACGGAGGTATATTTTGGGTTCGTCATGTAGTGTTTCCACAGATGATTAAGAAAGATAAGGGTGATGAAGAATACGACCCTGTTTCTGCCGCCTTTATTTCTGATATTCATAGGGGTGCAGATAATTTCTTAGATAAAGAATGGAATAAAATGTTGGATTGGTTAAACTCCGATGACCCTATGGCCCAAAATATAGGATATTTAGTTATTTCAGGAGACATAGTGGATGGTGTAGGGGTTTATCCCAATCAAGAACAAGAATTAGATATTTCTGATTTGTATGAGCAGTATCAAGTCACAGGAACAGATTTAGAAAGAGTTCCCGACCACATGGAAACTATTATTTTACCAGGTAATCACGATGCAGTTAGATTGGCTGAACCTCAACCTGTCCTTTCTTCTGAAGTCCAAAGCCATTTCAATCACGGTCATTTCGTAGGTAATCCTTGCAGGTTTAAATTAAGTGGTAAGGATGTTTTATCCTATCACGGTAAATCTATTGATGATATGGTGATGAATCTTAAAGAAGCCTCGTATGAAAATCCTGAAAATGCGATGAAACAAATGTTAAAGAGAAGGCATCTAGCACCTCAATGGGGTGTTAAAAATCAAATCGCTTCTGAACCTCTGGATATGCTCACCATAGAAACCACTCCCGATATTTTTGTCACAGGACACACACACGGTCATTGTATGCAAAAGTATCAAGATGTTCAACTTATCGTTTCAAGCACTTGGCAAGGTCAAACATCATTTCAGAAAATGGTTGGCTTTGAACCTAAACCTGCGATAGTTTCTGTGGTCAAATTAGATGATGGAGAGGCCGCAACCGTCAATTTTTCCTAACGATTGATATACTATCTGCCTCAATTAGTGTTGTATGTCTGCTTACGAACTATCCGTTGATACTACCGCAAAGGGTTATGGCCACAAAGAATGGTCTAATCCTACTAATACTGAACACAGGCTTTATTTGCATCGTTTTGAGGGAAAGCACAAAAAAGATTGTGGTCATATAGACCTCCTCAAAAAAGAATATTACCCTGCTAAGAAATCCAATAGGAAGGCTGATGACATTGAATACTGTTTAGATGGTGAGGGGGATGTTGTATTTCTTATTAAGGTGGATTCAGAATTATTATCTGTGACCAAGATGCAATCTCAGAAAATCGTAAAAGCCACGAACAAGAAAAACATTCTTGACAAATCCGATGACCCTCAACAAGTTATCCAACACTTAGCATCTGTTCATGCTAACGCTACTTCTATTACTGTATCTTATGGTAATACTGTTGAGGTCAAAACAAAAGGTGGTTTCGGAAACATACAAACTCAATATCCTAAAATGTCAATGGAGATTAAAATAGAAGGTGGTTCAGAGATACCTAATTTAACTCAAGTAGCAGATAATTTAGTTAAGTTAGTTGAAAATAAATTAACTGAAATAGTTAATGATATTTCAGGGTGATAAAATGGATGACATTCTAAGTAAAATCATGGATTCTGGTTCTCCTGAGATTTCTATACCTTCTGGCCCTCAAAGAGTTATAATCTTTAAAGATGACCCTGAAGAAAAAAGTAAAGTTTATTGTTTACTGCAACTATCTGACACAAATAAAATAATGGTCATTGGTCACATGAATAAAAGTGATGTGAAAAGAATTGGAAGGAGTATGTAAGTATGGATAAAATAGATAATGCCTCAGTTAAACTGAACGAGAATGGATTGTTAGTGGACGTTAAGATTCACATGAAACCTAATGATGGTGATGGTTTGTATATAGTGCATTTCGCTATTGTTCAAGAAGAAGATGATGTTTTTAAGTTTTCAGTATTGGCCACAACTAATCTTTCAGACGCTAAAACTGAAGAAGATTTGATGGAAAACACATCTGAAATCTGGTCTTTACCACTTAACAGTAAAAAGAACTTTGAGAGAGCCAGACTTATTTTGGCTACAATGGTCAAAGACGGTTTTTACTATCAAAGAACCATCTATTCGTGGCCTGACCGCGAGGACGTTGAAAAGGCTGATAAACAAGACGTAAATCAACTCAGAGTGGAGTTCAATAAACTTTTGAATATCCTGCGTGAAAAACAAAAGCAGTTATAGGCTAAGTGACATTATTGATATTGGTGAACAAATGGAATTGACAGAGGAAGCAAAAGCGTTTTTGAAAAGAACAGGTGAAACATCTTTAGGAACACAAAAATCTGTTAAGAAAATATTTCAACTCACCGAGTGTTCAGACCAACAACTTAACGCACCTTCATATCGTGGGTCAAGTGGTATGTTTTATGTGACTCAATCTTCCTGTGAAATAGTTGATGAGTTGGGTAGGCCGAATCTCTGGGGTAAATGTCACCGACAAATCTGGTATTCCAAAAACGGTTATGAAAGAGAACCAATAGATTCTATCGGTCTAAGAAGAATGAGTTATGGAGTTTACATCGAAGACGCACTACAAGACAATTGGAAGAAAGGTGGTATCTATGTTCAAAACAATATCAAAATTAGGGCGCACGAATACAATGTGTCAGGTGAAATAGATGCAATCGTTTTCGACCATGAAGCCAATCACCCTGTGATAGTCGAAGTAAAATCAGGATATGGCTATACCTTTAACAAGAATGTTTTCGGCAAATCCAACCACCTTTATCAAAGCGGTTTTCCCCACAGAGATTACATTATGCAAGTAATGTGGTATCTGCATTTAAGGAAACCTATTGAGAAGATTCACGGAGATAGCCCTTATGCCCTTCTTTATTACATTGACCGTTCTGATTGCCGAGATAAGCAATTCGCCATAGAACTTTCGGATGGATATACGGGAAGGCCAGCCGTAATGAATCAGTATGGAATAGAAATAACCCCTAACCCTGCGTATAAGATTGATAATAGGGCTTGTGTAAGAGATGTGGAAATCCGCCCCGTTCAAGGTATAACAATGGAGAGAATAATTCAAAGATTCGCCTCATTGTCTTTAAAACTAGAGTCTGATGAACCTCCTGAAAGAGAGTTCTATTTAAGATTTCCAGATGAAATGGCTGAAGATATGTTTGAAACAGGTGTTTTATCCCGAAGTAAATGGAATGAACACCAAAAGGATAAATCCGCACCTGTGGGTGATTGGAAATGTCTATACTGTTCATTCTCAGCATCATGCTATCCAGAAGGAGTTGATACTGACTTAAGTGCAGACACAAACTTGGCTAATCGCTTAGTGCGTTTAACTACACAAGAAGGTGAGCAGTTCATCCAGACAGGTAAATTACCTACGGTAGCATAATGCTAACGCAGTAGTAATCACCGAGTCGAACCCAACTTACTTACTCAGACTGAGTAAGAGTTAGTTTCGTCAGGCACAAGACTGTCTTCCATGCTGTTTAGCGCACCCTTGACAGGCATACCGATTACAGGCACTTTTGCTACAAGGTTATCGAAACCAAGTGCGTGTGCTCCATAAAGGACGGCTACCAAGCCAAAGAGCCTTTGAACAGTAGCGGGGCCAACGCCGAAGTTCCATATTCGGCTCATAGCATCACCAATCAAAGGCAGGTCGAAAACGGCTGGCCCTGCAAGATGGAATAATCCTCCTACAAGAACAGACGCGGCACCAACAGTTCTTAGGGTCTTCATAATCATTGACATATTTTTTCATCTCCTTTTTTTTTGTGGTAGGGGTTTATTCCTATTCATAATTGGTTGTTTGACTATAAGAAGGCTTCGGTCGGAAGTCAAGAAGGTTTAATAGGTATAGGAATGACTTTTTCCAAGTCTCACATTATCACTAAAACTCTTTCTTTATCCTTACATTCCTTTTTAGCCCATTTACCCTCTCTTTCAAGACGGTCTTGAATGTGATTAGCGATTTTAAGAGCGTCTTTAGGAGAAACATAACTGTGGCGTGGAATCATCACACTTTGAATACTCCAAGAACCTTCCGTGTCTTGACCCATAGTTATCTTCGACCCTATGACATCATAGTATTTCATTCCAATAGTGTTAGCCGCCCGTGAAGCCCACTCAGGAACTCGGAAGTTGGTAAAATCTTTAGGGTCACGGAATCTGACTCGATAGTAATTAGAAGTAGCATCAGCCTTAGCACCTCGTAAATCCACACACTCTTCCACTATGTGCCGTCCAACTTTATGCTCGCGCCCCCTTTTTACACTATCTGCTTTCCAATCCACCTCGTTAAAGGGGTCTTCACGCGAGGGTTTGGTCTTAGAGTCCCAATTAACTTCTAAGGGTTCAAGGTCTTTGCGTCCTAATTGTGTGCGCTTCATAGCGGTTTCAGGTGGTAGGTCGCCGTTTAACTTGCGAGGTTTAACCTTGACCCCTCTCATATAGGTAATAGTTCCCCGTTTCTTTTGGGGTTCTTCCTCTGCTCGCAACTTGTTATCTAACTCCATTAAACGATAAGTCATTTGCTTCTTAGTCATTCGACCTCCGCTTACTTCCTGTTGTAAGTATTTTAGTTCTTCTTCCATCATGGCTTTTCTAATCAAGTAGTTAGTCATTAAAGCCTGTTGCATTGGCCCTGTTTTGGATTCAGGGGCGAGAATCACAGAAGCGAAATCTTCTGTCTCTGCGGAATAATCATCAGGTTTTTCTTCACCTTTGAGTGCTGCCCATCCTAAAAGCCCTCCAACTGTGGCGTAAGACCAAAAATGGTCTTTAATATGCTCTCTTACACTCATCGTGACCACCTACTTTTACCCATTTCCTTATTTATTTGTTTTATTTTACTGCTAGTAGTCGTTTCAAAAAGAAATGGGAACAGTCCGTGAATAAATGTAATTGCAGATAAACTAATCAAAATTAAAGAATACTTGAAAGCAGTTCTAAGATGTTTAAAGTAGGATTCACCTACTGAATGAGGGTGTTTGGTGAAAAGTTTAAACATTTACTCACCTGCCTCTTTGGATTTTTTAATGACCCAGAGATTGCCTAAACCTACACCAGCGAAACTTAAACCAAGTATCTGTCGGTAGGTTAAAGATAATCCTTTGACTGTGATTAAAGGCTTATCTAACGCAGTAGTGTTTCCAATCAGAATTGAAACTCCTGCGACAATATCCAAAACGGGGGAGAAAACACTCATGATAATCATTGTTATGTAGCCGAAAGACTATAAGAAGATACTTATGCTAGAATGCTTACAACATTAGTGTGAATCTGTGTGTAATACTCTTCTAAAGTGTTAGCATCACGGATTTTGACTAAAGCATCCCAATCACCATCATCGAGTTCCGAAAACAAATCATCGGCTATAAATAATTCTTGAACTGAATAATCAATAGTGTAAAGTGGTAAATGGTCGTAGGTCAAACTTTCGTAAAACAGACCCTCGCGGTATAATGAAATAGAAACTTCAATATCTGTTTCACACCCTTCGACTGTGTTTTCCACTTCTATCCCAACCTCAATAGAATTAACGTCATAAACATAAAGTGTGGTTTCAAGGTGATTAAAACCTTCTTCACAGGTTTCGGGTTCATCATATTCACATGAGCCATCGTCTTCGGAGGCTTCTTCATCGTAGTTTTCTGCTTCAGAATCCATACATCCGTAAATAGTTTCATCCTCTTCTTGTTCCACATCTATCCCCCAAAAATTGACTTGTTCTAATATTTCACCGTCCAAAGAGGCTGTAATTTTGGGAATCCATGAATTACCTACTGCTACTCCATCGAAAACATATTCAATCTGCGACTCATCTTCTCCACCTATGATAACAGAGTGAGTGTAATTAGCCGCGTAGCCGTTTTGATAAAGGTGCATATCAATCTTTAAATCTTCATCATCACAATTAGTTGGGCGAACTTTAAAGGCAACTAAAATTGCATCTTGTTCTTCATCATCGGCTACGTGGCCCCGATAGTGATTAGCGATTTCCACCTCACAAGGTTCTTCAACAGGATATTCACATGAGCCGTCATCCTCATTAGCATCTGGATTGAAGTTAGTGGCTTCAGAATCCATACAGCCCCACACTATTTCAACGGGTTTTTGCACTCCTGTTATTTGCATTTGAGCGATTGGTATTCCCCCGTTGTCAAACTCATCTTGTATGAATAAGTCCACCCAAATGTCTAATTCTCTGTCAGGGGCATTACCAAGTTCAATATGAAAATTACTGTCTTGATACCAATTAAACGAATCTATGTTTCCTAAGACCCATTCTTGCGAAGGCACTCCTGTGTCAAAAGCATTAGCCATCACCACCATGTTATCCAAAGAATCGCTGTCATTGGTATCACAATCAGTCCATAACTCTCCAAACACATTTAACTCATCCGATACCCAAGTCCAATCAACCCAATCAATACCATAATTGCATTCTTGTGCAGGAGTAGTCTCATCGTCTGAAAAGATGTTTATTACTCCAAACGCTTCCATACTACCTCCCGTTATCAAAAGAAAAATAGGTATAATAGTTGCTATTAAAGTTTTAAGATTTTCCGCCTTTTTTTGTGCTGAAGCAATTGCTCTATCCACAATATCTCCTTCCAGAGTGGTTTCGACCTTAACTGAAGTAGCGTTATCTCCACCATTTAAAACCTTATTATTAGAAATATCTGTGTTTATCTCTTGAACTGTGGTAATGAGAGCCGCCGCCTCTTTTAGTTGTGTGACTAAATCCTTTTCAGGGTTTAAATGAGAATTGTTTAAAATCCCATCATCAAGTAAATCAGCAAGGACATCAGATTCGTCCCGACCTGTGGCTTCTGCTAAAACCTTAGCCCTTTCTGTGAGGTCATCTATGTTGTTAGAATTATCTTTCGCCATTTTCTCACACCCGTCTATCATACGAAACGAATGTCTTCAGTAGCCATGAAAGCACCATAACCCTCAATATCGTCCCAAACCCACATGACAGGTTTAAGTTGCTTTGGCTCATATCCCAATTCGGCGGCGGTGGTATAACCCACTTTAACTTCTCCATCAGTTCTAAAACTGCCGTCAAATCCCATTAGTGCAACCATTAAATCGTCACTTTTCACTAACATTGATTCAGCATTATATTCTTCATCTAAGTATTTTTCACGAAGATATTCGGCTTCATCATCTGTTCGGTAATCATCTTCTAATTGTTGAGGTAGGTCTTTTCTTCCAATGCCTAACTCCCTCATGTAATCGCCGTATTCATCTTCTAATTGTGCATCTGTGAGTAAACGCAAGATAATGTATTCCATATCTCCAAAGTTATCCATTAGATATTCTTCATCTTCATCCTCATCACAACGACAGGGCATCCCATCATCATCTGACCATTCATGCCCGCACATAGCACAGGTATATTGAGGATTTTTAGGGCCGTAGTCCTCATCATCTTCAGCCTCAAAGGATTCAGCACCTAATGATTTCTTGAGTTTATCCTGCGCTCTTTCGATTTTCCAAAGATTCCAACCCCCATAGCCGATGAACCCCAATGCGAGGAGATGTCTAATGGTAAAGTTAGTGTTTGCTGTTTTAAAGATACCTGTGTCTAAAAGGGATGAGCGACCTGCTAAAATCGCTACTCCTGCTACGACATCGAAAAAAGGTGTGATAACAGCCATGCCAATCATATATTATGTAGTCGAAAGACTATAAGAAGGCTTGGGCAACAAGGCGGTGTCAAAAAGACACCTTTAATTAGTCATAATTCTTTAGTATGAGTATGGTAAGAATCGTTTGCGTCAAATGCAACGGGGTGGGCTGGCTTTTTGAAACAGAACTTAAAGTTAAATGTGACTTGTGTGATATAGACGGTTTCGCAGATTTAAAAGATAGCATAGACTACTACACCTACATAGAGCACAACCTAGATAAACTTGGCGTTCTCTGGGAAAAAGAGAAGGTTTCCAAGACAGTATCTCAAGCGTTTCCCGTAAAAGACAAGAAATAACCGAATCGCATTTATACCACTTGCCTATACCAAGTATTGTGTCGGCTCATACAATCGAAGTGACAGGTAATACCTTTAATCATAAAGACACTCTTAAATCCACATTCAAACTCTGGTGGAAAGGAGAGTCTTGGAAAGGTAAATATCGTGTAGGAAGCCTTCTCTTACCCAGACTTATTTCTTACAGTTCTAAGAACCGTCTAACTCTTTTAGTTGATGGAGACAGAGTGGGAGAAGTCGAAGTCGAGTCTGCTACTGATTACGCAGAAGATTATGAGAAAGACACGGTTAATCACACAGCAGAAGGTAAGGGTGGCGAACCTTTAACTACTCACAGTTTAGCGACTGTGATTACTCCACAAGGTTATGAGAAGATAAATGTTAAACCTCTTTCCGAGAAACCTATTGGTGGAGATTATCAAAACCTTCTTTCCTCTGACACTCCCTACACAGAGATGAGAGCCGAACAGGAGCATTTGCTTCCCTTGATAAGTGAAAAATTAGAAATGGGTTATAAGAATATTATAGTGGAATGTCCCACAGGTTCGGGTAAAAGTGCGTTGTCATATTGGTTGCCCTTAGTCTTTGACACTAATTGCTATATTTCCACCCCTTTGAAGGGTTTACAAAAGCAGTATATCAGCGACCATCCTTTCATGGCTTCGGCTATGGGTAAAGCCAATTATCCTTGTGCTTTAGAAGAATCAGAACTTGCCGAGTTAGATTTACAAGGTTGTAATGCGTCTAATGCACCTTGTCGAGTTATAGAAGATTACAATTGTCCTCACGCCTTATCCACAGAAGATTTAGATGGAATCCTGAATGGGAAGGACTTTTCCACACCTTGCTCCTATTACTCATCTTACGCAGAAGGTTTAAAGAACAGGTGGTTTATTGGGAATACTACTTATCTGACAGCCATGAAATTGTTCGGAAAGCCTCAATTACCCACTCGTCCATTACTTATAGTTGATGAAGCCCATACTGTTCCTGAAACTATCGAGCAATTTTGTGGGTTCTCGTTGTCTAAAAAACGTATTGCTAGACTCATCAACGGGAAAAATTACACTCCAAAACAAATGGAAAAGGTATTAGAAGACTATCCCTTTCCAAGTGTGCAATCTATGAGGGTTAATACTACTCCTGAAACTCGTAGGTCAGATTGCATTAAGATACTTCTTTTCTTAAGAGCGATTGCTAAAGAAGTGGAAACTCGATTGAAACACAGAAAATACAAACCTGATGAAATGGGCGATGCTAAGGCGTTTATTCAACACACAACCTTAATGATGAAAGAACTCCAAGTCAATTGGGAAGGCTGGGTCTATCAGTTTGACGATGATGATATTAGAAATCAATTAAAAGTCGAACCACTTTCCGTAGCCGAATATGCAGAGGATTGTTTTCTTTCTTTGGGAAGACAAAGAGTGTTTATGTCTGGAACTATTGTAAGTGCAGATATATTCATGGATGAATTAGGTTTAAATCCTGATGAAACTGTTTTCTTAAGAGTCAATGAATCCACATTCCCCGTCAGTAAAAGACCATTTGCTATCAAAAGAAACGGTGGATTAATGATTTGGAATAAGGAATCACAAGGCATTCAATTTTCTGATTTGAAGAAAACAGCAAATGTGGTAGCGGAAATCGCCAGCCATTATCCTAATCATAAAGGTCTTATCCTACCTTACACAGATGGAATTGAATCCGCAGTTGTGGATATTTTGTCAGATAACCATCCAGAAATCGCCGCCCGTTTAGTTCAACACACTAAAAATCCTAAAGAGCGTGAAGAAGTTTTAGAAGGCTTCAAGAAAGATGATAGTAATGGTATTCTTATTTCCACTTACGCTAATCAAGGATATGATAATAAAGATATTAAGTTCGTTATAATCTGTAAATTACCGTTTCTGTCTTTAGGAGACACTAAAGTTCAATTGAAAATGAAAAAGAGTGAGAAGTGGTATCAAACCAAAACTGTTCAGACCATCATGCAACAATACGGTCGTGCTATGCGTTCTAAGGATGATTGGGGTCACGTTTATCTAGTGGATGCTCACTTTTCACATTGGTATCAAACTAGAAATATAGCCCCTTTGATGCCTAAATATATTAAAGAGGCATTGAAGTAAGACTAAATATCATGCTTACTTATTGCAGATATGTCTAATCGAAGACGAACTCGCTATGAACGAGAATTGATTAAAGTAATGTGTGTGGAATTAGGGGAGAATTGGTATGGTCAAAGGGGAGCACATAGTGAAGGGGTGGATGTTTTAATGTTCAAGAGTCTGGATAATCACCCCATTTTATTCATGGGTATTAGATTAGAAGTGAAAAGTAAAAATGAAGTTTTTCCTTTTTACCTCAATGAAAGAGAAAGACAACAATACAACACTTACTTTAAACTTTACGAAGATAAAAATGTGGAAACAGTTTATGCCTTTAGAAAAGTTGGGGGTTCGGGAGAAAAGTGGAGATTTTGTCGAATAACCGACTTTAGCACCACTAAAAATGGTAATCCAACTGTTAGACAAGAAGATACAATAGGTATGACAGAGTTTATCAATCAATTAAACAGTATAAATCCCAATTGACCCTATTATTGAGTATGTCAGACCCTTTAGAAGCCCCTTGTTCCTTTTGCGACAAATCTATTGACTTAACCAAACGTGGAATTAAGGAAATTACTGATAATCAAAACATTTACTGTGATAAAAAGTGCATGGGGGGAGCGCAAACAAAAAGAGCGACTATAACTGTTAAATGTGCTTATTGTAATAAAGATTTCAACACTTTGAAAGGAAGGCATTCTGAATCTAATATATTCTGCGGAAAAACCTGTGCGTTTTCTGTTAGAAAGGACAGATACTTCTGGACTATACTTTATGTTTTGTCGAAACAAAACCGATTCCTCTCTGCTGACCAAATAAGAGAATCCCTAAAAACAAGAAAGGTGGATTTAACAGCGATGAGAATAGCAACTAGAATAGCAAGTAGCCCCTTTGTTGAAGTTAATAAAGAATCTGAACCATTTACCTATAAATTGAGAGAAGAATACAAAGATAAGCCTTACACATGGCACACAAGTAAATATTATAGAAAAATAGGTATGGGTAAAAAGGAATATTCTGCACAGTTTGAATAAAACTAAATAGCAAAACAACTGATGTGTTCTTATGAGCCAGAAATCTCCAAACTCTTACTCACAGAGCGACAGCAGTTCTAGTGAATTAATTTTCACTTGGTTTAACGCTAAACTTTTATTCGGTGTGATAATTACTTTTAGCGTTTACGGTTTAATCAGTTTATTTGGATGGTAAATACTGTTTCAACATAGAAAGATTAACGATTAATCCAACTACACCTAACACAATTACTCCTTGAATATAAGGGTCGCTTAAAACTTTATTTCTAGCGTTAGAAGACATAGAACTCTTTGAACCATTACACGAACCGTCATCTGTGGTGGCTTCAGGATTGAAATTAGATGAATTAGAATCGGTGCAACCTAATGTCATGCCTTGAGTGTTTTCCTTACTACTTGGAGGAGTAAACTTAGTGGCTACGCAGGTTTGCGTCTGAGGGTCAATTTCAAAACCATCTTCACAACCACCTATTAGATTAGGTAAAATAGTGTTTCCACCACTTTCATATCGTCCTGTTTCTTGATTTCCGAGACTGTAAACTTGATAGCCTAAAAAGGGATAGTCACCTTGCCACATGAACTCACCCTAAAAGAGCCAATCCTAAGATAGCCGCACCGACTAACATCCAATTGTCTGTTAAAGTTTTAGTGATACCTGATTCATCATCACCTTTAGGTTCGTCATACTTACAAGAGCCATCATCTTCAGTCGCTTCAGAATCGTAATTATTCGCTTCAGAATCCATACATCCGTAAAGAGGTTCGATTCTAGGTTCGCTAGACTGACATGAACCATCATCTTCAGTCGCTTCAGAATCGTAATTATTCGCTTCAGAATCCATACATCCGTAAATAGGGTCTTCAGCAGGTAATTCACAGTCTCTAAACTCAATCAAAGAAAACCCGTGTCCGATTCTATCTTCCACACAATTGACAAGTTTGTGTTTTACGATTTCGCGTGTGCGATTTTGCTTACCATCACCATTGACATTAGGGGCGCAATCTGACCACTCACTCCATGCACCTACTGTTGCTGGTTGATTTCTATTATTAGGGTTTAAAATACCTAAGTGACCGTTATTCAAATAATTATCCCATTCTCCCTCTGAATAATTATCCTTTTGTGGTTCAAATCCACTAATAAACTGTTTAGCCTCTGCTTTAGTAAAGACACAGTTCCGATAACCTCTCAGAACACTATCTGCGGTATCATAATAAACACCATCAACTGAAATACGAGAACCACTATTTTGAGCATCAGTCGGCATATAACCTTGTGATTGTCCTTGTCCCTCACCCTGAGCCGCGTATTTCTGAGTGAAAATATCAGCACTTAAGTTAAAAGGTGAACCTATTATAGACATATTATCAATTATATTTAACTGAAGGACTATAAGAAGGCTTGGCTTAACCAAGTAAGGCTAATCCTAGTAGGGCTAAACCACCCAAGACAACGTAGTTTGACATGGAATCCTCTTTCTCAACACAAGTCTGAGTATTAGAATCTAATTTATAACCTGCATCACACTCACATTGTCCCGCATCATTCTGCGAAGCGTTATCTGGACAAGCCCCAAGATTAGTGTCCCACCCATCGTCACCGCTTCCACCGTCACCGCTTCCACCGTCACCGCTTCCACCGTCACCGCTTCCACCTTCATCGCTTCCACCTTCATCGCTTCCACCA
>NZVE01000044.1 GCA_002697345.1 Paracoccaceae bacterium
AACGCGGGCCATAATACGCATATTAACCGTGGCATAAGCAGAATCTGTGATTTGAATACCAATTTTACCGATAGGTGAGCCGATAGGTCCCATACTAAATGGGATGATGTACATGGTCCGGCCGCGCATTGCACCTTCAGACAATCCATTCATTTTTAGCTTCATTTGCTCTGGGGCCATCCAGTTATTGGTAGGACCTGCATCATCTTCAGCGACAGAACAAATGAAGGTGCGACTTTCAACGCGAGCAACATCGCGTGGATCAGAGCGGAATAGGTGGCTATTCGGCCGCAGTTCTTCGTTGAGTTTTATACAGTCACCGCGCTTAACCATCATATCCATCATGGCGGCAGCCTCTTCTTCAGACCCATCTACCCAGTGGACACGATCTGGCTGTAGTAAAGCTTCCATTCGCTCAACCCAACGAAGTATGTCTTTATTTTTTGTAGGCGCAGCGCTGCGTAACGGATAATCGCATAGAGGGGCGACTGTGTTGGCTTCTTTTGCTTTACTCATATTGAAATTACCTATTACAAATTTATTATTACTTGGTTACCACTCAGATCAAAGATTGACGTCACTTTTCGTTTCAAGAAACTTAAACTACAGCTCACTGGCTCAAAGATTCTGATTTGGCCTCAAGAAAGCGTTTTGGATCAAACTCTCTTTGTATTATTAGACAACAGAATCCTATAGTAACGCGATAATTGCCATATTTTTCCCTTAAATAGTTTAGTAATCAAGAGATACTCAATATTCATAAACTATATTACCTAAATTTTTATTATAAGCTTGATCCATAAAGAGTAAGACTACTTAAAATTCTACTAGGAATTTTAGTTCAAGCTAGCCTTGAAACGGGCGGCTGCAACGACAAAGTCACGCTCACTTGTATGCTCTGCTATCCGGTCATGGACCTGAGGGTCTAATGCCAGCCCCCAGCTTTTTATCATGCAGGCAAGAATTACATACATGCCCTGAATTGCAATAAGGTCCATCAGTTGTGCTGTGTTGAAATGTTTCGCGAGCTGGACTTGAAGTTTTCCGGATATACAGTGATGGCTCACAAGCTCATCAACTGCTTCGAGTAAGGCGGAATCAGCTGGCTGCCAGCCGGCCTCAGTGGAGTGGCTGAGTACACGATTTATCTCATCTATTGATAGGCCACACGTTAAAGCGCGATCTACGTGTGACCCCCATTCATACCATGCCTGCATGTGAACTGCGACTCGTAAGATGACTAGTTCACCTGCACGTTTGCCCAGAGTGCCACCTTCAACTGAGTGATTTCTGAAATCCCACCAAGCATCTAAAAGCTTTGGATTGTTCGCCATCAATTGATGAACATGTAGAGGAGCACCTTTAGTATCTTCTATAACTTTTGTCAGGGCTTTGTCCCAATGCTGCGTGGCAAGGGGCTTTACTTGTGTCAGTTTGTTGGACATATCTCTTCACTCACTATGTTACCGGCTACATTAAAACTTAATGTATGGGCATGCATTTAAATACAAAGAAACAAAATCAAACATCTTTGATAGGCTTTGAATATCAATAATAGTACATGCTAGCAAAAAAAAGTATTTTTGCATACGCTTGCAAAAAAGATGTATTTTAGATATTGTTACAGCATATTAAGGTGCTGCTAATACAGGCGGCTCTTAGCCACGGCGGAGCTCTAGGTGTTTACGTATGACAAAAAATAGCAAAAAAGAAAATATTGTTGGCCCATTAGATGGAGTTAAAGTATTAAATATTGGTACTTCTATTGTTGGGCCTTGGGCTGCTTCAATACTAAGTCACCTTGGGGCGGACGCGATTAAAGTGGAGCGTCCAACGGGAGAGTTTATTCGCCGATTACACCCAATGCAGAATGGAATTTCGACCTGTTACACAATAAGTAATAACGACCAGCTATCCAGTGAATTAGACCTCAAGAAGCCCGATCAATTTAAGGTTGCCGAAAAACTCGGGCACTCAACGGATATTTTAATTGAGAATTTTCGTACGGGCGTTTCAGACCGAATTGGCCTGGGCTATCAAGCGTTAAGTAAAAAGAATCCTGGGTTGGTTTATACCTCAAGCAGTAGTTGGGGAGATGTTGGTCCTATGCGCGATCAAGCAGCACTGGACCCCCATGTTCAAGCTTTTAGTGGTTTTGGTGGGCTAAATGGAAAGTTAAATGGTACGCCTGAAATGCTGAGATTCGTTCACATGGATCCTGCAGGAGCAGTGGTAGTGGCTAATCTATCTTTACTGGGATTGCTTGGACGAGAGCGTTTCGGTCAGGCATGCCATCTACACACAAGCCATTTTGCAATGGGTATTGCAATGCAAACGAATCGTGCTGGCGAAGCTTTGTTAGCGGGTATGCCAATTGAGCTGTTGGGCAGTGCATCCTCTGCTAGCGCACCTAACCAGTGCTTTCAAATGTTAGATAGTGAGTATATTGCGATAGCTTGTGATACTCAGTCGCAATGGGAAGGGTTGTGTCGTGTACTGGGAAATAGTGACTTAACCAAAGATCCAAGATTTTTGAGTAATGTTGATCGCGTACAAAATCGACAAGTGCTGGCGGAAATAGTAGGAGAGGCAATTAAACAAAAACCTAAGCGCTGGTGGGTAGTGCAGTTAGAAAGAGAGGGAGTCCCTCACGGTTTTAGTATGGACTTTGAGCAAATACAGCATCATCAGCAAGTCGTTGAAAATGGGTTTATTTCTACTCTTCACTCTAAACATGCAGGAGATATGTTTACAGGCTCTATTCCTTGGGATTTCAGCGAGACGATGGGTGTTATCAATCCCTGGTTAGTGGAGCCTGGGTCAGACACTCAACATATTATTGATACTGGTTTTGGTAATCAGCAGACTGATTTCAAGCAAAACCAAGATGAAGAATTTATTGCTCCTTTAACGGGTCTTAAGGTTATTGATGCAACTCAGGGTTATACCGGTCCGTATGTTGGTCTAATGTTGGCTGAGGCTGGTGCTGAAGTAATAAAGATAGAGCCAAAAGGTGGTGACTGGGCGCGTGACTTAGCTCCCCGAACGCCATCAGGAAGTAGTGCATTATTTGAATCTTTTAATCGTAACAAAGACTCTAAGACTATTGATTGGACTTCAAAAGATGGGCAGGCGCAGCTAAAAGATCTAGTGAAAGATGCTGATGTATTCCTCGAGGATTGGGGTCCAGGAGTCGCGGAAGGTTATGGGTTTGGATATGGCACCATATCGAAAGAGAATCCGAAATTAGTGTATCTAGCATTAAGTGCATACGGAGAAAAAGGACCGTTTCGGGACCGGCCGACTAGCGAGTTAGTGATTCAGGGTATGACGGGCTACTTGAGGCTACTGGGTAACCTAGGGGAGCCACCTGTTCGTGTTGGAGCAGATATTGTTGCTACATGTTCTGGGGCGATTGCATTAACCGGAATCCTGTCAGCACTTTATTATCGGGAGAAAACGGGACTAGGACAAAGAGTTGCAACAAGTCTGTTGGGGGCGATGATGTTTTTGCGGAGCCATGAATGGGCAGCGATGACAAATCCTGATGAGTGGTTAGGAGATTCCTATTGCACAAATGAAACCGATGCTCCCCATGATGGTTATCAAACCAAAGATAGACCGGTTTATATGAGCCCATCACCGCTTCTTAAGCGTGAAGACTTTATCAGTATGATCAGGGATTTAGGTGTGCATGATGATTTAATCCAGACACCAGAATATGCAGATAATTGGTGGGATACATTTGGCATGGGCTATTTGGCCAGAGAAACAAAGCCAATCTGGGAGAAATATACTACACAGTTAACCGCTCAAGAAGTTCTGGGTATTGTTGAGAAATATGAAGTATGGGCTGTGGAATTCGCGGACCTTGGTGCTCTGATGGACCACCCTCAGGTGGCCGCCATAAACTTAGTGCACGATGTTGATGGTAAGCGCTATGTTCGTGCCCCTTGGAGAACACCTTGGGAGCTGCCGCCACTACGTCAAGCTCCTGATCTAAAAGATTAAAGGGGTGGATGACTGAGTTCCCTCTGCTTCTCACTAAACTAATATTGATTATTTTACAAAATAGGCGATTCACATGAATTTTAATCTTCCTGATGAAACTAAGATGATACAAGACACTGTGCGACGATTTGTCGATAATGAGCTTATTCCTCTAGAGCAAGAATTTCCAGATCGCGCTAACTCTGCAGATCTGCCAGACGATATTCAGGGTCCGTTGATAAAGAAAGTAGAGCAACTAGGTTTGGCGGCTATGGATGCTCCTGAAGAGATAGGCGGAGCGGGATTGGGATTGCTTGATAGTTGCATTGTCACCGAGCAGGTACATCGAAGCACAGTGGGTCGCGGTGTTTTTGCTATGCGCTTTGCTCCAGTCCTACATGAGTTAGGCACCGATGAACAAAAACAAAAATACTTATTGCCTATGGTGGCTGGAGAGCTCCAAGGTGCGAGTGCTTTTAGTGAGCCTCAGGCGGCAGGAGATCTGGCGGGCATTAAAACAACGATAGAAAAACATAATGATGGTTGGGTAATCAATGGCAATAAATGCTGGATCTCTTACGCAAAAAGAGCTGACTTTATTTTAGTGCTTACTCGCCTCAAAGGCACAGAGCGCCACGATGGGCTTACCTGGGTTATTGTTGAGAAAGGAACGCCAGGTTGCACGATTGGTCGTGAGCAAAAAATGCTGCATGGTCAGTCTACTTATGAAGTATTTTTTGAAAATTGTGTTGTTTCAGAAACGCAGTTGTTGGGAGGTCCAGGTCAAGGGTGGGGTGCAGGAACTTCATTTCTGTACACTGGCCGTCTAGGAATTGCAGCTCGTTCTTTAGGTATTGCAGACCGTTGTTTGGATCTTGCTATTGATTACGCAAAACAAAGGCATACTTTTGGCAAGCCTTTATCTTCTCGACAGGCGGTACAGTGGATGATTGCTGATTCTGCTACGGAATTACATGCAACTCGTTTAATGGTTTATGACGCCGCATGGCGAGCTCAACAGGGTGAAAATGTAGTTCAACAAACAGCTATGGTGAAGTCCTATGCCACTGAAATGGTTAGCCGGGTTGTTGATAGGGCTGTTCAGATCCATGGTGCAGCAGGGTTATCAAATGAGACTATCCTTGAAAGATGCTACCGGGATGTAAGGCCCATGCGCATTTACGAAGGTTCATCCGAAGCAATGCGCAGTGTTGTGGCTAGAAATTTATTGCGTTGATCGGATGTTTAAACTCACACCAACATGACCTAACAGCTTAGCTTTTGATGGCATCATTAATAATGGGCATCACTTTTTCGGCGGTTAGGATCATTGACTTGCGGCCTAGTTCATAGTCAGTCCAATCATGGCCGGCATAAACTAGATGGCCAAAATCGCCGACCTCTTCTCTAAAGGCTAAAACTTGATCTGCGACACTAGATGCGTCTCCGTGGATTACTAAACGATCAAGAACATAATCTAGAGTGACTTCATCATCTGACATTTCTTGGTCTTCTTTAAAGAGGTTTAGGCGCCCACTATCCTTTAATTTGGTCAGTAGCTGTCTGTAATAAAGAACGTAAGGGCTATTTTCTCCCCGTGCATATTGTTTTGCCGTCTTCATGTCATCTGCGACACAAATGTTCTTTGCGATTCGCCAATTGGCAGCTTCTGCAGCTCTTCCTCCAAGCTCGCACCCTTCGGCATAATTTGGCCAATGAGTTTTGACCCATTTAGGTAACAAGAAATTAGCTGAAATAGGTTCCCATCCCCTTGCTGCCATTGCCGTAACGCCCTTTGAGAAAGGAGCTACGACAGTGCCAACAATAGGAGGATGAGGGTCTTGGTAGGGTTTGATGATGGATCCTTGCCCAATATCCGGAAGCATAGTACGTTCTGTGCTAACTTCGAAATAGTCACCCTTTAGATTGTAGGGTGCTTCTCCAGCCCAAATATCCAACACCATGTTAATGCATTCAAGGAACATGGCATTTCTATCTTTATCTAGGTTTCCAAATATTTCAGAATCAGACAGAAGTCCCCCAGGAGAGATACCAAAGTTAAGTCTACCCTCGGTCATATGGTCAAGCATCGAAATCTCAGCAGCTACTCGTGCTGGGTGAGAGTTAGGTAAATTTACCGTACCTGTTCCGAGTCGAATATTTTTTGTTTCGTAGGCTAGGCTCGCCATAAAGGCCACTGTGGAGGTAATGTTTTCCGCAAGATCGGTGGTGTGTTCACCACAATAACCCTCTTTGAATCCCAGTGAATCGGCTAGAATAAAAGCTTCACGGTCTTCCTTGATGCTTTGAGCGACTGGTTTCCCTACGGGGTGAAGAGGCATTGTGAAGAACGAAAGATCCATAAATCTCTACCTATGACGAATGATAGGGACAGTGTGCTAGAGATTTATCAGAAGTAAAAATTATATAAATTAATCTTTCGCATCATTTTATCTGATGCCTTAGCTTTAAAGTCTATGCCAGTTTATCTTGTTGTCTAATTCCAGCTTGAGTAAATCAGCGAAAATTTTTGATTCATTAGAAAGGCTAGAAGATTTGGGTTCGATCATTACATAGTCCACATGCAGAGGCGACCCAATGATTGGATTGAGTTTGCGAACATCACCTTGCTTATCACTCAAGCACACCAGTCCAGGAAGAACGGTTTTCCAGTCTGAGGCAGCAACAAGTTCAAGAGTTCCGAGCATGGAGTCGAGTTCTAGTATTTGGGAGACTTTAATATTATGAGTCTGTATGTAAGCGTCAATTCTGTGACGTCTAGCATTAGCTGTTCCGGGTAATACTAATTTGTAGGGGCCTCCTTCGGTGAGATTTACAGGTTGCATGTGCTGAGTTTCATGGTTAGCCGCCGATACCAGAAATTCTTGATCAGTGCCTAGATATTCATTTCGCGTTCTTAATTCTTCACCACTTGCGGGTGCAGGAACGATCGCAAAATCGAGTTCGTTTTGCGCCACATCTTGAGTGAGTTGATCACTATAGGCTTCTGAAATTTTAGTCTCAACGAGAGGGTAGTTTGTGGACATCGCCATTAATGTGGTGGGGAGAATGGAGCGTGTTAAGGTTGGTATTAATCCGGCTCGAATGGTCCCGGTTAGTTTTTCGCCCATGGTTCGCATTGCTTGGGTTGCCTCATCGACACTCCTAAGTATTTGAGTAGCATGGGTATAGAATTGATTGCCCATTTCCGTCGGAGTAACTCCGCTGGCGGAGCGCTCAAATAGACTTCCTTTGAGCTGATATTCCAAGTCTTTAATTTGCATCGATAGACCGGATTGAGTTGCATGAGCTCGTGCGGCTCCTCCGGTAATTGAGCCTACTTCGTAGACAGCGACAAAATATCTGAGTTGTTGTAGCTTCATTAGTGAGTCCTATAATGCACGGCAAGCATCAAAAAAAATGATGTAAGTCATATTATTATATTAATTGTTCTGATGGTAGTCATTAATGTATCGTTCTAACAAATTAATACGAGATCCCATCATGGCCGCAAAAATAGATTTGCCTGAAGACGTGACTATTACTCCTGCCTCACTAAGAGAAGCATTGGGCAGCTTTCCAACTGGAGTTGCTGTAGTGACTACTTTGGGAGATGAAGGTAAACCCCTTGGCTTGACGATTAATTCGTTTAATTCGGTCTCCCTTGACCCTGCTTTGGTGTTATGGAGTTTGGCTTTGTCCTCGCCAAGTATTGGAGCTTTCCGCAAGCATGGTGCCTTTGCGATCAATATACTTCGTAAAGATCAGGGGGAGCTGTGTATGAAATTTGCTCGTCCGGCTGATGACAAATTTAAAGATATTGATTGGACCAAGGGATATAAAGGCATCCCTGTGCTTGAAGGAGCAATGGTTACCTTGGAGTGCGAAACCTATCAAATAGTTGAGGGTGGTGATCATGAGGTGTACATGGGCGCAGTTAAACGAATTCATAAGACTGATAGTGCTCCGTTGGTTTTCCATCGCGGCCAACTAGTCCAACTTGCTTCATAGATATTGCGTAACGAGGATAGTTTTCGGTTGCAAAATATACCATCAAAGCAGAGAGACACTTAATCTCATATACTGGCATGTCTTATCTATGCCCTTCGATAAATAAAGAAAATGTCATGAGCAAAGAAGCTAACTACAAGATAATAGATATCGGTAATGTACAACTGCGTTGCCAAATAACCGGCAAGGCAGATGCTCCTTGGGTCACTGTGGCACATTCTCTGGCTACAGATATGAGTATGTGGGAACCTCAGTTGTCAGAATTGGCTCAGCACTTTCAAGTATTAAGTTTCGATGCGAGAGGACATGGAGGAAGTAGCTTCCCTAATGGCCCGAGCGCAATGACTGATTTAATTGATGATGTTTTACTGCTTTGGGACAGATTAAGTATCGATCATAGTCATTTTATTGGTTTGTCTATGGGCGGTATGACCGGAGTGGGACTAGCTTTAAAAGCCCCAACTAGAGTGAAGTCATTAATAGCCTGTGATTGTCGTTTAGATGCCCCAGATTTCTTTAAAAATATGTGGGACCAGCGTATTAAGGCTGTGACTGCGGGGGGTATGGAGCAAATTCTTGATCAAACCATGATGACTTGGTTTACCCAAAAGCGCCTTGATCAAAGAGGAGCCCTTATCGAACATGTTGAGGCTATGATAATTAACACGCCATCAAAAGGATATCTCACCTGCGTGGAAGCTCTGAAAGGACTGGATTTTAAAAGGCACCTTTCAGAAATCTCGGTACCAATTCTCTTTATTGTCGGGGACCAAGATGGCCTGCATCCAAAGGAGATGACTGAATTGGCTGCAATAACTGCGGGCGCTGAATTGACTGTTTTAAATGATGCTGCACATCTCAGTAATATGGAGCAACCTCAGCAATTCAATCGTGCTGTTCTGAGATTTTTGTTAAGTCAGTAAGAGTTTTGGAAGAGTATAGTGATGTGCAACATGTATCTTAGTTTAAGTTAATTGCGAATATGCAGGTTCCAGTTATGATTCTAGCTCGATGCTGCAAACTTAGAAGTCAATAATGAAATATACCCTTTTTGATAAGGTTTGGAACGATCACGTTGTCACTCAGCAAGATGATGGCGCGGATCTTTTGTATATTGATCGTATATTCCTTCATGAGAGAACTGGAAGCTCGGCCTTGACAAGCATTGAAGAAGGCGGGCGGAAAATAAAGAATCCTGCCCATGTCTTTTGCACAATGGATCACATCGTTGATACCTTTCCAGGAAGAACTGATCAGACCACAATGCCAGGTGGCTCCGAATTCATCAAGGTGACTCGTGATCTCTCGTTGAAGGGAAACATTACTCTTTTTGACCTAGGAGATGAACGCCAAGGTATCTCACATGTAGTTTCGCCTGAACAAGGTATTGCGCTGCCCGGTTGCACTGTTATTTGTCCAGACAGTCATACTTGTACTCTAGGTGGTATCGGCGCACTTGCAACTGGCGTTGGCTCTAGTGAGTGCGAACATGCTTTGGTTACAGAGACTTTGAGGTTTTCAAAGCCTAAACAGATGCGAGTAGTGTTTGCTGGTCAATTAAAGTCAGGTGTATCAGCCAAGGATATGATCTTGCATTTAATTGCTGCTTATTCCGCCGCCGGAGGGTCAGGCTATGCTATTGAATTTGCCGGGCCTGCGGTAGAAAGCTTAACTGTGGAAGCTCGTTTGACCTTGTGTAATATGGCGGTTGAATTTTCTGCGTTCACTGGGATCATTGCACCAGATGATAAGGTTTTTGAATACTTAAAAGGTCGACCTTATGCTCCCAGTGGGGAATCTTGGCAGCAGGCGAAGGAATATTGGGGGACACTATCTACTGACGATGGTGCTCATTTTGACCAAGAAATCGTTATTGATTGCGCCACTATCTCACCCACGGTGACTTGGGGGACTAGCCCTCAGGAGGCTATATCTGTCGATGGTCAAGTGCCTTCTTTGGTGCCGGAAAATGGAGATGCTCGTCGCTCTATGGAGCAATCTCTTGCCTACATGGGGCTTAAGCCTGGTCAATCTATCCAAGGCCTGCCGATCCAGGTGGCGTTTATAGGGTCCTGTACAAATAGTCGGCTTAGTGACTTACGTATTGCGGCAGCAATCTTAAAGGGGCGTAAAGTCGCTTCTGGCGTCCGTGCTATTTGCGTGCCCGGTTCTACACAAGTAAAACAGGCTGCAGAGAAAGAAGGGCTAGATCAAATATTTTTAAATGCTGGATTTGAGTGGAGAGAATCCGGATGCTCAATGTGTTTTTATGCTGGCGGAGAAGGATTTGTGTCTGGGGAGAGAGTCATTACCAGTACCAATCGTAATTTTGAGGGTCGACAAGGACCAGGGTGCCGATCTCATCTAGCCAGCCCAGCAACCGTTGCAGCTTCCGCCATCAATGGAGCAATCACAGATAGCCGTAAAATGGGGGCTCTCTAATGAAAAAGTTTGTAACTCATCGAGGGACTGCAGCCCCACTATTAAAAATTAACATAGATACTGATGCGATCATGCCCTCTCGAGAGATGAAAACGGTATCGAAAACAGGATTGGGTAAGAGCTTGTTTGCTAGCTGGCGATTTATTGATAGAGGAACTGACCAAGAAAAACTCAATCCTGAGTTTGTGCTTAATCAACAAGAGTACTCTCAAGCTTCGATCTTGCTAACGGGCCGGAATATGGGTTGTGGCTCATCACGTGAGTTTGCAGTTTGGGCCTTGGTGGATTTTGGTATACGTGCCATCATTGCCCCAAGTTTCGGTGCCATATTTTTTACCAACTGCATTAGGAATGGTTTGTTGCCGATCGTATTGGATGAGCAGGTGATAGCCTCTCTTGCGGATTATGTGGCATTAAATCCTCAAGCTAATCAATTAGATATCGATCTCAAAACTTGTCATGTGATTGGTCCGGACGGGATGACCTATCCCTTTGAATTACAGTCAGGGTTTCAAGTTATGTTACTTGAGGGGCTTGATGCAATTGACGTGACTAACAAGTTGGGTAAGGAAATCGACGCTTTTAAAACCACCGACATTCAAAAGCGACCTTGGGCTTATTTAAATTAATGCCTAGCGCTGGGCTATGTTTAAAGGCTATGAGCTCGCATTAAGGTCTTCTATAATTCCATCTTGAATGAGTTCGGCGATCTCTTTATCGGTAAATCCGGCACTTTCAAGAATCTCAACTGTGTGCTCCCCTTGTAAGGGTACATCTTTTCTAATATTAAACCGCTTACCAGACATCTGAATAGGTAGCCCCGGCAGTTTAGTGGTTTCACCATTAGGTACTGTAATATCAAGAAGACCGCCAGATTCAAGCAGATGAGGATCGGAAAATAAATCTGAAGGACTGCCAACGCCGGCAAAAGGTAGCCCACATTTTTCGAGTCTATCCATTAGTTCAGATTTGTCCAAAGTCAGAAAAATCTTTTGTACCGCTGGAAGAATAGTATCCCGATGGTTCACACGATCATTATTTGCCTTAAGGCTGACATCCTTAGAGAATTCAGTTAGCTCAAACTCCTCACAGAAGACTACCCACTGCGTGTCGCTAACAACAGCAACAAAAACTTGTTGGTCATCTTTGGTATTGAAAATATCATAAATTGCCCATGCGGAAGTACGAATTGACATAGGTTTTGCGGGCTCGCCCATTACCACTTGTTGAGCCATATGTTGGCCCATTAGGAAAACTGTGCTTTCAAACAAAGAGCTCGTCACCTGTTGCCCTTTACCGGTTAGTTGCCGCATTTCTATAGCAGCTAGAATGGCGATTACGCCAAACATTCCTCCCATTACATCTATTACCGATGCCCCGGCGCGCATGGGGCGATTAGGTAAGCCTGTCATAAAGGCTAAGCCCCCCATCATTTGAGCGACTTCATCGAGGGCTGTACGATGCTCATAGGGTCCATTGAGAAAGCCTCGTGTTGAGCAATAAATTAATTGTTCATTATCCTCGGCAAGATCTGCATATCCAAAGCCAAGTTTATCCATGGCTCCAGGCCTAAAATTCTCTATTAAGACATCAGCTCCAGTGATGAGCTGCTTTGCTAGTCTATTGCCTTGCTTTGATTTTAGATCAATACAAATACTGCGCTTGTTTCGGTTATACATAGCAAAATAGCCAGCTCCCGATCCTCTGAGTCGTCGCGTGTTGTCCCCTCCTATGGGTTCAATTTTTATAACGTCGGCGCCGAGGTCCGCCAAAATAGCTGATGCAGATGGCCCCATCACCATATGTGAAAATTCGACGACCTTGATGTGAGATAAGGGTAATTGTTCGGTCTGACTCATGGCTGTATTCTCGGTAAGTGGAAAGTAATAGGTTAGCTTAAAATCTGACATATCTTTGTAGGAATGATACACTAATAGATCAATACAAGTTAGCTTAATGCAAACTAAATTATTTTGAACCAAGGACATGAAAATGGCTGAGCCGAATATTTTAATTAGCGAAGTGGGCCCAAGGGATGGACTTCAAAATATCAATACAATTATGCCCACCGCTGACAAAAAGCGTTGGATTCAAGCTCAAGCTGAAGCTGGAGTAAGAGAGATTGAAGTTGGATCTTTTGTGCCAGCTAAGTTGATGCCGCAGCTGGCAGACACGGCTGAATTAGTTAAGTTTTCAAAGACTATCGATGGACTTTCGGTAGCAGTTTTAGTGCCGAATCTGCGTGGAGCTAAGGATGCGGTCGCCTGTGGAGTCGATAAAATGTCTATTCCACTCTCAGTAAGTGAGACGCATAGTCAGCGTAATTTGAATAGAACTCATGATCAGATGATAAAGGAGATCAGGTCTATCGCTGACATGGTCAGACAATTGCCCGTTGAGGGTCGGCCTCATTTTGAGGTGGGACTTTCAACGGCCTTCGGTTGTTCAATAGAAGGCGTCATTGATGAAAGTAAAGTGCTGAGGTTGGCAGAACGAGCCTTAGAAGCGGGGTGCGATGAGATAGGGTTGTCTGACACCACAGGTTATGGGAACCCAACTCAAGTCAAACGTTTAGTTCGCTCAGTTAAGCAGGCCGTTGGCCACAATAATCTAACAGGAGTCCATCTACATAATACTTATGGTTTAGGTCTTGCTAATACTCTAGCGGCACTTGAGGAGGGGATCGTCACTATCGATAGCTCATTGGGCGGGCTAGGGGGTTGCCCGGCCGCCCCAGGTGCAAGCGGCAATATAGTGACCGAAGATCTCGTTTTTATGCTGCAAGCTATGGGCCTAACTACTGGTATTGATTTGAGTTTGCTGCTGAGGGTGAGAGATATTTTAACTGAAGCGTTACCGAAGGAAACTTTGTATGGATTCTTGCCTAATGCCGGCCTGCCAGAGGGATTTGTAACGGTTTAGGTACTCATAGCTTTGCTCGCATTAAGGACCTATGTATAGCCTTGCAAAAATATATTTCTATTACGTAGGGTTTTCGAATCGTGGTTTATCTTGTGCGTATACACTGAATCTATACGTTGTGAGATATAAATGTATGCGCTTGCAAAATATGAATTTAGGCATTACTCTATTAGGATCTTTTGAGTGCCATTAGACTAACAGCACTAATTAAGCGAGGAAAATAAATTGAAGAAATGTGACTCTCTATTACGCGGCATGGTGGTTAGCATGGACGTCGAACGAAATGTCTTTACTAATGGATATGTTGCTATCACTGATGGGCTCATTGTGAGTGTAGGCGACGCTAAGCGCTGTGATTATGTTGGGACAGAGGAGCTCGGTGGTGAGGGGCACATCATCATCCCAGGACTAGTTAATGTCCACGGCCACCTAGTGCAGGGATGTATGCGAGGCATGGCAGAGGGAACAACTTTTGAGGACCGATTTTTTGGTTTTTATTACCCAATGACTGGCGCCTGCGATGAAGAAAGATCCTATATTTCAGCTATGCCTCCCATTCTCGATTTAGTTCGTCGGGGTGTAACAACAACAGCGGATGATCACTTTACCCATGTGCATAAAGACTCAGTAGATGGGGTACTTCGTGCTGTTCGTGATGCCGGAATTCGTTGTCGGATGGCAAGATTAACTATTAACGATAAGGACGCTGTTCCTGAACCTTTTCGAGAGAATCTAGATACAGCGCTTTCGGAGACAGAGCGCGTTAAGAAAAAGTGGGAGGATGATTCAATCACTGTCACTGCATCGACTATTGGGATCACCTATTGTGAGCCTGATCAACTCAAGGCGCTATGGGAATGGACTGTCGCTAATGATCGCCAGTTCGATATTCATGCACCCGCAGTATTTGATCAGAAATATCTAGCGAAGAGACGAGGTTGGACAGGTGGTTCTTTCGAGTGGCTAGATGATGCTGGTATTTTGAGTCCTAATGTAATCGCAGCTCACGCACAGAATCTCCGCCCCGGTGAAGCCGAATTAATTAAAGACCGTGGGGCGACAATTTCCCTTGTTCCCGATATGGAACAGGTTCTTGGTTTAGTAAGTTTTGATGCCCGTCAGTTCTTAGAGCGAGGTGTGACCTGTGGTTTGGGATTGGACGGCCCAGTTGTTGCCTATGGACATGATTTGTGGACAGCTATGAGAAGCTTTTTGACGGGCCAGAGACTAGGTGATGAATACCGCCGCCGCTCTGGAGACTCATCTTCTGAATGGACAGGAGAAGAGGTCCTGTGGGGCAGTGCCGAACAGGCACTTGAATTAGCAACTATTGGTGGTGCTAAAGCATTGATGATGGACGATCGTATTGGATCTTTAGAAGTAGGAAAAGACGCAGACCTGGTGATGATTGATCGACGCGGAGAAACCCAGCTATCTCCTCCTGCCGCAATTATTCCTAACCTAGTGTACGGCAATGGACCAAGCCCAGAGGCTATTAGCAGAGTAATGGTTCGGGGACGATCTATTATTGAAGATGGCGAACATGTGAGTGTCGATCGACGAGACGCAGTTCGGAATCTGGATGCACTTCAGCAAACGTTGATACAAGAAGTTCAGGTAGAAAAATTTGTTCGCATGCGCAGCAGATACAACTGGGTATGATGGGATATCACCCCTTAATTTAGGTGTGATTCTGGGGGCATACTTAGCATGTTGGGGATAGAATAATTACCTTCATGGCAGGCAAATTCATACAGATCACCACTGGTTACTCCGCGCTCAGCATGGTCATTAGTTAAGGGAATCCGCGCAGTCCAAGGCTCACTAAATCGGCTTGAATCTTCCATTGTGAAAGAGTAATCGATGGTAAATTCGTCTGTGCGCGTCAAGCGCTCAGTAAGTTTCAATGTTGATTTCGCAGCTCGCCAAGGCACCGCCCAATGCCAGCCTTTGGTATCTAAATATCCTTGGCTCTCAATAATTAAGGTATCACCCTCCCAATATCCTCTGGCGTCTCCCAGCCATTGACCTACAGGGGGATCAAGATGCGGCCGCCCATCTAAAGGAATAATTCGATATTCGTGATACATCTCTTGCATGATAACGATATAGAGTTCTGTCTGGAATATCTGAAAATTGTTGTTATAGGGGTGCTGAGGGTAGATTCCAACTCCATCAGTAATGCAGCGTTCTCCTGTATCTAAGTCACGGTAAGACCTAAAGGGTGCGCCAGGGGCAGTAGTTTCCCATGGAAAGTAACTTTTACCTGAGAGACTAGTAGTCTTTTTACTGTCAGTTTTCCAGGGGATTTTGCCATTTTTAGGATGAATAATTAGTGACGTCTGTCCGTTTGTGAGTGCTTTTAAACCGAGATCGAACCAGGCCTCACGACCTCCTTTGCCATACTTTTCTAAAACAGCTTCCCCAAGCTGACTGCGTTGAGTTTCTGTTAGCACTTCCGCGTTAGCATATTCAGCAGGTCTTTCCAGCGGTGTTGCAGTGGCGTTGGTCCAAATCCCTTGGAGATCTGGCACGCCCCAGGGCGTCTTTGAAATATCTTCAGCGATAGCCGGCGGTGTTAGCAACAGCCATGCTCCGACCATATTTAGCATAACAATGGATCGTAGAGCACCGATCATTTGTTTTCCTTTTCTGGGTCTTGGCCTAAATGTTGGTACATAAGTTCTTCTGCAAATTCGATACATCTGAAATCTAGTAACTGAAAATTCTTTTCGATGCGTCGATACAATGGCAAACGTATTGTCCAAGGTTTAGTGAAAACATTCTCGTCGGTGATGGTGGCTTCATAAAGCAAATGATTAGGCCCCTGTGGTGTAAATCGTTCAGTAACCTTTAGTGCGTCACTATGGAAGTTGCCAGAGCGGTCAAACCAAGTATTTGCAACCTGATTGATGACCTCCACGGTTAAGGAGCCGTCTTCCCAGCGACCTTTTGAAAGACCCATCCATGTATCTACAGGAGCCTGCATATTAGGTCGATCCATATAGATTGTTCTGCTAGCCCCGGCAAATTGATAGCCGACGAAAATATGCTTCGGAGTTTGAACGATTTGAAAAGGAAATGGCATATAGGTTGCCCTAGGTATTCCCGGCATATAGCATTTGATCGCGGGATCTAACTCTAAGCGTTTTTTGAAGTGCTCTTTGCGTTTTGTTTCAGCCCAGGCTTGATAGGGGATATTGTTACCCTCGACAACGCCCATTCCCGGGGGAGTGGCGCCTAAGGCCCCTAGGATAGAAAGGGGTGGATGAGCTGCTACGTGTCGTTCAATATTCCAATGAGCGGAGCTCACTGCCTGCCAAATTCCGTTGAGATCTGGAGGGGTATCTTTGGTGCGTACCGTTTCTTTTGAGGCAAATAATGACATCGGGCTCATAGCCAACATTATAATTAGACTAACTCGAGTCAAAATTCTTTTTTTACATGGGCGCATCTGCATTTGACTATTGTAGTAGTAATTTATTCAAAACAGCCACAGACTAGCAAACTTTATTTAATTTATCGATAGATAAATTAAGTTATTTTTGATAACCTAAACGGAGTTTTTATGGGGAGATAAACTCAATTATGGAGGTGCTAAATTTTCTTGAAAGCACAGCTGTAGCGACCTGGGTACGTGAGTCTTTGTCTCTTTGGGCATTTCCAACCATGATCGCTTTACATGCAATCGGCATGGCTGTCTTGGTTGGCCTTAATGTAGCGATTTGCTTGTTACTCTTATCTTCGAAACCGAGAGCTCCGATGGCTTCTGTGCTGACGTTCTTCCGGTTTATATGGTTAGCATTGGCTGTTAATGTTGTTTCAGGCACGCTCCTGTTAATGGCCAATGCAACAGAATTGCTTGTCTTACCAGTTTTCTATATCAAGATATTATTTGTCATTCTTTCTGTTATCGTTCTTTTAAAACTTCAGCAAGGTGTGGCTACTGAGGTTAATTATGCTGATGCAGATCTAAGTCAAAAAAAACTACGGATTTTATCTGTGATGTGTTTAGCCACATGGATGATTGCTCTAATCGCTGGACGACTGACAGCTTACCCTATGCTTTTGTTCGGCCACTAAATTGGGGGTATAAATAGTGCAAGCTCTGACTGCGCTGGTGGGTCACTATGACTGGATATGGCCTCTGTGTGAAATTATTCACTTCATGGGTTTAATTTTGCTGATAGGAACCGTCGGTTTAATTGATTTACGTGTTCTGGGTATTGCACGTCAATTACCCTTGGTGTTTTTATACCGATTAGTTCCATGGGCGATTTTTGGTTTTATACTTTGTCTCTTAACCGGCCTAGTGTTTATCCTGGGAGATCCATTTAAGACTCCCATGGACACATTAACAAAGCTAACCTTTCAAATTAAAATGTTCTTTGTCGCTGTAGGTCTGATCAATGCATTGCTATTTGAATATTATTCAGACTTTAGACAGTTATCTCAAGTCGAAGGATTTAATGATGAAGCACCCAAGAAGATAAAGATAATTGCTGGAACTTCTTTAGCTGTTTGGTTGAGTGTTGTGTATCTTGGAAGGATGCTTCCCTATGGGGATTCATTCTATTTTATATTTTATTGGTAAGTATTGTTCATATCGGTTGATTATTGGATGCGGAGATAGAGCGCTGCAGGCATTAATCTAGTGACATTATTCAGGCCAACATTGACAGGTTAGTATCATGAAAAAACAACTATTTAACGTTAGTATTGTATGCATCGTCATGCTGTTTAGTGGGGCAAGTTGGTCTCATCATTCGTTTGCGGCTGAGTTTGATGTTAATCGGCCCGTAGAAATAATAGGGCAAGTAGTAAAAGTTCAGTGGATTAATCCTCATGCATGGATTCATGTTGAGGTAGTCAACTCTGAGGGAAACGAAATCTGGAAGATTGAAGGCGGCACACCTAATACTTTATTTCGACGTGGAATTACCCGGGACACACTGCCTATAGGTACTAAGATTGTTGTGCGGGGCTACCAGGTAAAGGGCGGAGGTTTTGCTGCTAATGGGAGAGAAATTACCCTTGAAAATGGAAATAAATTGTTCGTTGGTACGTCCGGAGTGGGTGCCCCAGATGACGGGGCAGGGAAAAGCAAGTAGACCCGTACTGAGTTTTTCTTTTATTAAGCTAGCAGAAGTTCACTAATCACGAGGGCTTGCAGTGGTCAGGTACACGAAAAAATACATAAATTCGATGACAGTGTTAGTGCTGTGCTTATCTTGGTTTTTAGCCGCTTGTGATCAAAAAGAGACAACAGGGTTATACAGTTCAGAAATAAACACACAACAAACCATGAATTGGGTACTTGACCCCCATGCAGACCTAATTTGGGACTCGTCAGGGTTTGTAGTAACTGCTCAAGGAGTTCAGAACTTAGCTCCAAGCACCGATGAAGAGTGGGACGCTGTCAGGAACGCCGCTGCCAGTATTGTCGAGGCTGGTAACCTTTTAATCATGCCTCATCATGCTCAAGGCAGAGATGCTTGGATTGGGCATTCTCGAGGGCTCCAGTTTACTGGAATGGAATTACTTAAGGCGGCGGAAAATAGAGATGCTCAAGCTCTTTTTGATTTGGGTGGACAGCTTTATATAAACTGCCAGTCTTGCCATAATCAGTATCTTAGCCTCGCCGCACAAGAGCGTCTCAACTAAGGAATTATGGGTAGGAGTATGTAAGGCGCTTGCGCTGGGTCAACATGGATACTGGTATCTCCACTGAAGATTTCAGGCGGTCTGTCTCTTGGGTCATCATGCAAGAATGGACCGCAGCCACGTAGTTCATTTTTAAAGTTAGATAATCTCTGGCCGCTAGCATGAGGATACTCATAATCCTTTCCTCTAATAGTTACAGCAAGCTGGTAACCTTTGGGAACTACAATCGAGGTTGGCCATATTTCGATGTCGACATCTACCTTTTCTCCGGGACGAAGCGATTGTTTTTCATCATGGGAATGGAAAGGCCTCCATGGTGTCGATAGTTTGTGATCTAGTTTCCGATGCGACGCTCTAAGCCATCCCTGAGCAATAGGTGTATTTGGGTCTATCGCTCCTTGAAATACTACTTCTTCCCCATCCGGAGAGAACACGCGCAAAATAACAAACAAATCTGCATCAGATGTTGATGAGGACACGCAAAGTTTGATGGCACTGGGCCCCGTGATCTCTGTTTCCGTTTCAAGTGGGGCCGACATAAAAGTGATGCCTTCTCCCATTGCTTCAAAACTTAATATTGAGTTCTCTACCGGAAGACTTTGAGAGAGAATATTATTGTTTGGGTCAAGATAAAATTTCGTCCACTGTGTTCGTGGAATGGGCCAGTTATCCTCAGTACGCTCATCAAAACCATCAGTTCTGCGAACCTGTAATTGAACGGGTGGCTGATCCAGCCAGCCATTGTCTTCCCCTTTTAGGAAGTGTCCAAAAAAACGTTTTTGCAGGGCGATGCCATAGTCGGTATAAAACTCTGTCCAATGCTCAAGACCATGAGCCTCTAGCCATTTTTGTTCAGAGGATGCGCGCATAAACCCTTCAAAGTTACCTCTGGGGTGCAAACCTTGGCCTCCCCAATTTGCCGCTGTTAACAGTGGGGTAGTTATCTTTGACCAAACTGCAGATCTTTCCTTGTGGTAGTCATCATCCAATGGGTGTGCAAGAATATCGTCTCCAAAGTTGCAGCGATTTTGCGCAAGTTCATCATCGGTTAAGCTCTTAGTTCCGCAGATCAGCTCACCAGTTACTTGGCTTTTTGGTCCTCGCTCAGCTAAACCATGTTGAACATTTTTCACCTGCATGTCGTACCAGTTTGCCCAAAATGTACTCAGTATTCCGCCATGATGTGTCATGTCGCGGTACCAATCGGTCGCACCCTCCCAGACGCACATTGCAGCCAAATGAGAGGGTTGCAGAGAGGCGACTTGCCAAGCATTAATGCCATAGTAGGAGACGCCATTTAGTCCGACTTTACCATTGCTCCATGATTGAACCCCAGCCCATTGGATACATTGTGCGTAATCTTCAGTTTCCCTCGGTGAGAAGTGGTCCACATAGCCTGGCGATGCGCCACAACCCCGGGAGTCTACCCGAATACAAACATAACCATCTGGCACCCATTTTTCAGGGTCTACGACCTCCCAGTTTTGATATTTATTCGTAGACCCTGCAGGTACATCAGGATGCTCATCAACCATACGTTGCCATGCACTTGGATAACCTTCCTGAAAAGACAAACCTTTTGCATAAGGTCCATGGGTTAGGATGACTGGGTATTTACCATCATCAATAGGACGAAATATATCTGCTCGAAGAACTAATCCATCATCCATTGTGATTTCGACATTCCAATCAATGCGCATATTGTCCTGAATTTGTGAATCTGCCACGAATACTCCTGAGGGATTTAAATCGTTAATTATTTAGGTTGGGTCATTTTCTCGGTGACATAACGAATAACTTCAACGGCATCGGCATCAGCGAAACCACCATCTATAGTTGCCGAATAGGTTTCGAGTACACCATTAGTTGCTGGCATTGGCACTCCAAATTTTTCTCCCGTATCGAGCATTGAAAGCAAATCTTTTTTCATGCTTGCCACATCAAAAGCTACGGGACTAGGCTCGCCCATGATGGTGGGTATTTTGAGTCCAAGTACCGCCAGAGCAGCAGAACTATCTTGAATGGTGTCTAACATCAAATCTAGATCTAAACCGCCTTGAGTTCCCATGGCGATGGCTTCGGCCAGTGAACCCCAGTAAACCGCGAGCGGAAGATTAACGACCAACTTAAGCACTGTCCCTTGTCCTACTGGACCTGCATGAACAATACGGCGACCAAAAACATTCAGTATTGGTTCTGCAGTCTTGAAGTCTTCATCACTGGCCCCACACATCACCAGCAGTTTCCCAATTTTCGCAGGGGCGACTGTCCCAGATACTGGAGCATCAACAAAACTTGCACCTTTGTTTCTTACTTGTTGGGCTATGTGTTTGACAGTAGGGGGGCGCAAGGTGCTCATATCAATAAATAATTTTCCCTCTACAGGGACACTCAGCAATCCGTCTGGATCCTCAAAGACTGCACAGATCGCTGCATCATCAGTTAGCATGGATACGACCACATCTACCGAGCTTGCTAAGGCAGCAGGTGATGGTGCCGCTTTAGCGCCTAAGCTTACTAAATGATCTACCTTATCCGAGCTTCGATTCCATACACTTAAATTATATCCAGCCTCCATGAGTAATGGCGCCATAACAGAGCCCATTTTTCCAAGACCAAGAAAACCTATCGATATCATTTTAAAATTACCTAATATTTTGTTTAGTCGGGCACATATGCAATTAAATCGAGCAATGTGTTGGCGCCTTCTACGACCATAGGGCCACCAGCAATACCGATAGTAGTGGATACCGGCCTGTCACCTGGAAAGTAACTAGCCCACTCTTGAATTGAGTCGGAGAACCATTGCAGATCATTGTGAAAGCAGACTCGGCGGACTATATTCTCAACTGAAGTCCCTGCTGCCTCACAGATACTAGATACGTTCTTCATCATGTAACGCATTTGATTTTGGCCAGGTGAGCCATACCAAGGCGCATTGGGATGGCGAATCATCCCTTGCGCAATCACCCCTGATGAATCAAAAGCCATCTGAGTACTAAAGAACAAAAAGTTTCCGACTTTGATCGCCTGAGGTTCATGCCCCGGTTGCTCTGGTGCATCTGCTGTTTCAATAGTGTGTTTGGTCAAAGTTGCATCGTTAGCCAGTAGGGTGAGAGAAACCTCTACTCTGCATCCGCGCACACCCATTCCCATATACGGAACTACAACGCGAGCGGGAGGGTTGTGGGGGAACCAATGTTTCCAGACCTCATCCATTGCGGCAAAATCACTCGGATGACCTATGTAAACTTCCGCTTTAACTGCTTGCTCCAGTGAACTTCCCGCTGACTCAGCGACCAGTGCAAGTTTTTGAAGTGTGCGTTCAGTTTGTTGTGCAACACTTGAATCAAACCACATTTTGGTGTCTGAAATAGATCCAGACGACTCGCCCATTGTGGCAGAGTTTGAATTTTCCCCGTCCCATTCTAGTGCTGATTCTGCCGATAAAAATACCCAGTCACCCCGTCGCAGTGCTGATGCATGAGCCCCTGGAGGAAGAGTCATCCCGCTGGGAGCACCATAGGTCTTAGTTTCGTGTTCATCGTCGAAGCAAATCATATCAACTTCTAATTGGGTGTCTCTCCACATAAGTTCGCTACATCCGACACTAGATGAAGGTGGGCAGTTGGTGACAAACTTCTGACGTGATCGCAGATAGGGTTCAATGCTCAAATTTGGCCAATTATTGCCTTCTTCAAAGTCCTTGATACTGGGGTTTTTATCGGCAAAATATTGCCAAATTCGGACCAAATCCTTGTTAATGTCACAACCGGTTGCCTTAATAGTGTCTGCAAGATTGCCTAAGACATAATCTGACTCCAAAGAAAGTTGACCCTTCAAATATCGATTCTCTTGTCTTATCTCAGGGGCTAGACCCGTCTTCATGTCACTGGCAAGCTGTCCAGCAATAAATACCCAGCCGCCAGCTTTTATGGCAGGGCTGTAAGGCATTAATGGTTTTGGAACGCCCGCTTCTAGGCCTGGCCATATGGCCTCAGGTAAAGAACTCTTTTTTGAACTCTGCTTTTTCATAACCTTGTACCTATAGAATAAAATGTTTAAATATATTGAGTAGCCATTGATGTACTCTCATCTAATTGCATCCCTAACTCTTGTTCATTTCAGCTTGTTTTTGCACAGCCATATTTTGTAGAACAGCGAAAACAGCAGCGGTATCTTGTTCACCAAAACCCTCTGCCATAGCCGATTCATAGATGGGTGAGGTTGCTGAAAAAAGAGGAGTGGATACACCTATTTCATCGGCAAATTCTTTGATTATTTTCATATCTTTGTCCCAAATCGCCAGTTTCATAGTAGGTGGAACATAGGTGCCCTTTGCCATCAGAGGGCTTCTTAATTCAAAAATTCTTGAACTACCCGCCCCAGAAGCAATAACTTCACAGAACATATCTGCATCTAGACCACTAGCTACTGCAAGCGACAGTGCTTCCGCCGTTGCCACATTGTGAATGGCAACTAATAAGTTAGCGGCAATCTTCATTTTGGTGCCTTGGCCGAATTCTCCGATATAGAAAACGCTGCGAGCAAAACAATTGAAGACTGAGACTAGAGAATGGTAGGAGTCATTGGAACCGCTGGCATATATGGCTATGTCGCCAGTTTTAGCCTGCGCACCTGTACCGCTGATTGGGCAATCGAAAAATTCAATACCCGCTTTTGCAAGCCGGTCATGGTTGTGCACCTTACAATCAATACTCAACGTACTAAGATCTGCAATTATGGGTTTTAGGGCAGCTACTTTTGGATCATTTAGTATTTGAGTTACTGTTGAGTTAAGAGCCTCCTCGTTAGGAAGGCTCAGCAATATTAGGTCTGAGCATTGAGCAACTGCGGTAGCATTTAGTTGGGTTTTAACACCAATGATGTGTGCTTCTTTGCTAGATCTTTCATCTGGGTCGTAGCCGTACGTTTGATATCCATGTGTCACTAGATGATTGGCTAACGCTGAGCCCATTATTCCAAGGCCAATTACACCAACGCGTGGATGGGTTTTTGTCTTGGGAGTCTTTAGTGTTGTCATGGTAAAGATCTCTAGTGTTGGATCGCTTTGTTGCCCTCAAGCATCGTGCTTACAGCGCGGGATACGATCTCATTAAAATTACTGCTAACTCGGCTACGATAAACGTGTTTGCGTATGGCGTGATAAAATAAGCCACCATGCATAACCCAGACATGGTCTAATTCAATTTGGTCAATTGGGTTTATATCTATATCTGGCAGCCCGCAATAGTGTCTTAATTCAATGCAAATTGGCGCTAGGATTTTTTCTTCGACGAGACCGATGTAATGTTTATTTAACGGCTCTTCCATGAGAGCGGAAAACATATAAATACGAATCCATTCATTTCGATAAGTAGCTTCAGAATAGTTGCAGTAAAAGTCGCATAATCTTTTGTGCAGCGGCTGACTTCTATCAGTTAATGCCTCTGACCACACGGGGTCGAGTTTGTTAATATAGACTTCGTTAAAAACGCGCTCTATTAGTGATCGTTTCGTTGGAAAATAGCGATAGAGAAGAGGTTGAGTAATACCAAGTTGCAAAGCTAGTTCTCTGGTTTGCCCTGAAAATCCTTTTTCTGCGAAAAATTTAATCGCACCTTCTAGGATCTGCTTCTCGCGATCTTCGGGTGATAAGCGACGAGTACTACTAACTTTAGCGTTCAATATAAACCTCTATATTATGGTAAGTTTACTGTTTTTCTGAAACTACAGTTTATCAGATGATAAATAAAAACTCTATAACTCAAGGGGGGCTGCGGCGCTTTTCTATGTAGGTTTTTGTAGCATTGCCCGCGAGTAGGAGGGCTAAGCTTGCTTGTATCTTGCGATGCCGTCGCTACCGATGTCGACCACTAGTTCTTTTGAGCTCACAAGATAGTTTAGGTTAGCAACAGCCTCTCCCACTGCAATAACCATATTACCAATATTGATCTTGCTTTTGAATAATATTGGAAACACTTCAGCTACGGATCGAGGTTGTGAGCAGAACTCTAAAAGATCCTGAAGCCCTTTTTTATGTTCATTAATCATATCCTGAAGCCTAAGATGAACACCGTAAAAAGGATCCCCGTGGGAAGGTAAAATAAGGACATCTTTATTAAGCCTGTTTTTAAGGGACTCACAGCTACGTAAAAAGTTGTGAAGGGGGTTAGCTCTAGGTTCATCAGGACGTACGCTAATATTGGGAGAAATTCTGGGTAGAATTTGGTCGCCGGCGATCATTATATTAAGTGATTTGCAGTGCAGGCAGATGTGCTCGGGGGAGTGTCCCTCTACAATAATAACTGTCCATTGTAGAGATCCGATTTGAAGCACTTGGTTATCTGTAAGTCGTTTGTAATGGCTAGGAAGCGGCGAGACAAAATCACTTCTATTATTAAATCGAACCTTAAACTCATCTAAAATTGATTCCTCAACCCCCGCTGCCCGAAAGAATGCTACGGTGGCCTCAGGTGGGTCGCTTTTGATCTCATTAATAATGACTCTACTGGAGAGATATTCAGTGCGAGACATGCACAGTGTTGCGCCCCATTTTTCCACTAACCATCCTGCAAGGCCTAAGTGGTCAAAATGCATATGCGTAACGATGACTTGTTTGACTGGCTTGGAATTGAGATGGGTGCTAAAAATTTCTTCCCAGAGCGCCTTTGTATCTTCTGTAGCCATTCCAGTATCAACTAAGGTCCACCCGTCTTGTTCCTCTAGCATCCATAAATTAATGTGATTTAAACTAATAGGAAGAGGCATGCGTACCCAGAAAATACCTGGGCCTACCTCAATTAGTTCGCCAGGATTAGGACGGTTATCAAAAGGATAAGATAGCCCATTAGATCCTGTTTTCATTTTATTCTCCTAAGCGAAAGCGGTGCATTAAAGTGTTTCTATAACTCAGTATTTAAAGACTCTTAATTGTTCCTCTAAGAATTAATTTAGCGTCCAGCTTAATACTCTCAGGGTCCATTGACTGAGTCTCAATTTTAGATATTAGAGTAGTAACGGATGTTCTTACCAATTCATTATGGGGTATTTTCACTGTGGACAAATCGTGATCTGTCCACCCTGCAGCGGGAATATCTCCCAGTCCGATTATGCAGAGGTCCTGTGGGACATTAATATTAAGTGTGTGTCGGCATCCTGAGAGAATCCCTAAGGCGGTATAGTCTGAAGTGCAAACAATAACATCGGGTTTAATATCCTCTCTCCACAGATCGATAATTGTTTGCAAGCCAGCTTCATAGCCATGAATGCCTGTCCGTTCAGAGATAATTCTTGTCCCTTGAGTTTGGTTAACAGTTTCAGCAAGAGAATCGCTTATACCAGAGACAACTTGACTATTGGGGTCTGAGCTGACGATGGCTATTCGTTTGTATGCTCTCTCCAGCAGTGCATTTCCAATATCACGTCCAACCTTCGTTGAGTCGATGGTGATAATCGAGGCATTGATCCCTGGAGCAGTATGATTTAACAACACAATTGGGATATTACTTCTGATACATAAAGCCGACATATTGGCAGAAGGTGAGGTCGAAAAAACAATCACGCCATCTACCTGGTAACTTAGAAAATCTGTAAAGGCACGATCAACAGATTCTAAGGTGTTCGCTGACTGAACAACTGGTTTAAAACCCTTCTCTGTAATGGCTTCGCATAATCCCTTTAGTATTTCGGCTGCTTTTGGATGATCCCAATTAGCAAATAATATACCGACCAATCCGGACTGATTTTTAGACAAACTGCGAGCGATAATATTTGGTTGATAATCTAGCTTCGCAGCTGCATTTAAAATTTTTGCTTTTGTTTTTGCAGAAATACTCGCTCCCGGCGTAAACGCCCGAGAAACCGAAGCTTGGGATACGCTAGCTAGATCTGCTACGTCTTGAGAGTTACTTCTTCGCTTGACTGTCATTGTGGATTACACCGAAAAATGTATCGTTAAAATCATTTACTCAACACTGCCGCGGAGTTATGCATACGCTTGCAATGCTACTAGGTTAATGTTGCTTATTCAATATAAACCGATTTGGAATAGATGATTTTTTACTAAACAGGCGAACCTAGATGATAGTCAGTGCGCCAAACTTCACTTAAGAGAGATTAATCGCTTTTATAGTGACGTATTGCCTGTCGCATTTCTTTAATTATCTTGGCTTCATTTTTTTTAATTCGATCTGACAGGCCTCCCACGGCAACAACTAGAGCGCTCTCTGAGGAAACTCCTGGCAGAGCCATCGCGATCGCCCCGGTATCAGGGACAACACGATTGTATGCTTCGAAATATCCTTTGGTGCGAGTTGCTTCTACATCAATCATTAGTTCGTCGAGGTTGACTCTATGTTGAGCACTTGTAGCGCGGCGGTTCGCTCGTTTTACAGCTTTAGCAATCTCTTCATCGTTTCTAGTGGCCAGTTGCGCAATGCCTATACCTGTGGTGAAAAGAGGTAGTTTAGCCCCTTGCTGAAAGCTTAATGAAATTGGGAAGGTACCAGTAATGACGGTTATCAATTGCATATGGATACCGTTAGGCATTGACAGTGTTACCGTCTCACCTAGAGATTTGTGAATATGATCTAAGATTTGCAGAGCATCACTGCTTGCTCCAAATAACTCTGGGAGCCAATCGCCGAGTTTGGTCACGCGCAGGGATGAAAAGTACTTTGTGGTATTCAGGTCAAGCGTTAGGTATCCAAGATTAACTAAGCTTTTCAGAAGCGCGTCGGCGCTTGATTTAGGATAATCAAGATAATTGCAAACTTCCGTTGCTGTTAATGGCTTTTGGTGGGTCTTGAACAGCTCTAAAACGCTGAACACACGTCCTACGGATTTAACAACATCTTTACTCATAGGTATATTCTTTATAATTTTGATTAAAATAATAATTCATCTATATGAATTTGTAAATTATATATAAGAATTATTTGACAAGAATGAAGGACCAATTTAGAGTTCCAGTTAATCTTATAAGGGGCTTTAAAGATGTTTAAACCCTTGTCGGCCTTTTATTATATTACTTGTTGTCTATTCAAGGCAATTCAATAAGTTAGTGTATATTTTAGTATGTAGGATTTTATTTGGGGGCCATCTGAGCTGCAAATGCCAGATAAGCTGGTGTTTAGGGGGCGGTAGTAGGGGGTTTTCCGGTAGATTGCTATATATCTATTGATTACTGTTTTTTAATTACTTGGAACAATAAGTGACAGAGGAAATAAAGATGCATTTAAAGTGTTTAGGCTTCCATAAGGGAAATAAAAATGGAGTTAGTGTTGTTGCTCAACAGCTATTTCTATCGATTTTTCTACTTACTGCACTAGCATCATGTACTAAAAATCTGCAAATTGCCTCTACACCAGAACTATTAGATGCCGAGCATAGGGACTTAGATGTACTCGAAAAAGCTTATCAAGGGGTCGGAGGTAAGCAAGCTCTGTCAGCCCTCGAAGGTCTGTATATAGAAGATAGTAGAGATCGCTATTTGATGGGGCAGGGACCAGAGCCTGGGGTAGGGTTGTTTCGCGGAATTACCTCAGAAGCAAAGGTTTCATATGATCTATTTAATGAAGATTTTCGATTAGAGTTTGTTCATGCCAACCACTATCGTATTGAGCGCAACGTGACTGAACTGATTAAGGATGATGCTGCTTACCTGATGGGGTGGGATGATTTTTATCAAGAGAAGCCACCCGGTGTCAATAAGCCGATGAAATCTGACCGATTGGCTGTGAGTCTAAAGACGGAGAAGTTATTAAACCCTCATCTTATTTTGAAAGAGGTTATCGCAGACCCATCTTTAGTTCTAACTGACTCAACAGAGCCAACGATGTTTGGCGCACGGTTAACTGAGGATGAAGTTTATCCAGTTTCTTTTTCGAGAGACAGAGCCAGTGGTAAAAGAGTCATTATCACTAATGAAAAATGGCTAGATAACTGGAGTTCTACTAAGTTCTTTGAAGAGTCTATTCTCGAGTATGAAATCGATTCTACTTGGCTCGAACGCTGGCAACGATCTACAGATGGCAATGCAGCTGAATATGAGCGGGTTGTAATTAAGAACGATGTTTATCCGATTAGTCTGATAATTGATCCCATCAGTGGTCATATATCTCAGTTAAATACTGTTGAATATGATGTGGTTTTGGGGGATGTTCCCGTTGAGGTCTTTTATTTTGACTGGAAGCAGTTTGGTGACTTGTTCTTTCCTACCCATATCCGCATGTCGGTTGCTGGCATTCCTGCGTTGGAGGTAACACGAAGTAATATCGAGGTTAACAAATCATTTAATAGTGCCACCTTTGAGCCGCCTGAACAGGTGGTCTATCAGCATGATGAGGAATTAGCATTTCGAGGAGCAAGAGTAAGTCAGATTGTTCAGTCATTAGCCCACGCAGGATCCCCAGAAAAAGCTCTTGGTCGCCCCCATATTGAAGCCAATGAAATTGAACCAGGTGTGTTCTTGTTGGATGCGACTCCATCAGATGTCATATACGTGCTGGTGGTTGAACAAACTAATGGTGTTGTTGTTATTGAGCCAGGTTTCTTTGATCTCAAAGGCGAGGCAATCATCGACTGGATTAGTGAAAATATTCCCGATAAACCCATTACCCATATTATCGCGACTCATGCGCATATGGATCATGGAGGAGGGGTGCGGCCTTATGTCGCTGCCGGTGCCAAACTCATCGTCCATGAGAATGCTAAAGAATTTTTCGAAAAGGTACTTAGCCGTCCAGCATCTAAGATTTTACCGGATGCCTTAGATCGCAATCCAAGGCAGGGAGAGGTTTTAGTTGTGAGTGCTGATGAGCCGTTAGAGATTAGCGATGAGATTCGCCCAGTAGTGGTCTATCCGGTGGAAAATGGACATACAACAGATATGGTCATGATTATGGTGGCGAATGAAAAAGTACTATACAGCGGAGACTTGTATGTGGGGGCTCTGGCTCGATATGCCCCTGCTGCACGCAGAATCTCTCCAGCTAAACAACCAACATCCACCATAGAACTATATGACGCGATTCAACTATACCAGCTTGATGTTGAAACTTTGGTGGGGTCCCACAGTAAGAATGTGGTGAAGTATGAAGAGTTTGAGCAATTTATGGGTAAGTAAAGCTTCTTCAACAAGCCTTTTAGGTCGTAGATATTTGAGAACATATTCATGAGTGAAAATAAGTTAGCAGCGATAACTAATAAGCTGCGCTGCTTTTTATATAAAAGAGCATAAATCTAAATATCAGAGTAAAAAACTGGGAATAAAATGTCTATTGTTGAGAATAACCAAGGTGGTCTAACTTTTATTGATGTGACTGTTATCGTCGCCTATTTACTTATCATGCTTTACATGGGGCTGAAAATAGCGCGGAAACAGAGGTCAACAGAAGACTTTTTTGTGGGTGGGAGAGACCTTCCTGCTTGGGCGGTTGGCATCAGTTTATTCGCATCGGTCATGTCAACGATCTTATATCTTGGTCAGCCTGGAGAGATGTTTAGAACAGGCTTGTCCTTTCTAACACGAAACTTACCGCTTCCTCTTATCTTAATAGTAGTATGTTTCGTTTGGATTCCTTTTTTCATGCGCTTGCGGCTTACCAGTGCCTATGAATATCTTGAGCGAAGGTTTAATTATTCAGTAAGAGCTTTGGCAGCAATATTTTGTCTGTTGCTGATTTTTGGCTGGATTTCAGTTGTAGTCCTAACGGCCTCTATGGCATTAGTTGAGATAACCAGGATTGAAGCGATATTACCCTTCATTAATGACGCGGATAGCGCAGTCTATGCCACGATTCTTGGTGTAGGTGCTTTTTCCATTTTTTACACTACTCTAGGCGGTATTCGGGCAGTTATCTGGACAGATGTAATACAGTTTTTTGTGTTACTTATTGGGGCTCTATTTACCATGGGTGCAGTTGCATGGATGACTAGTTCCAACGTAGGCGACTGGATAGAGGTATCCCAGACTTATAAACACGAAGAAGTGCAATGGTTTGACTGGGATGTGCGAAATCGGTCGACTGTATTTTCGATTAGTTTGAGCCTGTTTATGTGGATGGTGTGCACCCATGGTGCGAACCAAATGGCTATGCAGCGCTATTTTACGGTCAGAAATGTAAAAGCTGCGAGAATAAGCTATGTCATTAGTGCCGTTGCTGCTTTAGCACTTGGGATTATCTTGGCGGGTGTCGGAATTTCTTTAATGTACTTTATCCAACAGTACGATTTACCCGCTAGCGCAGGTATATTGTCAGATATAAGATCTGTCAGAAATGTAGCGCAGGACTCGGTTTTCCCACAATTTATTAGCATCTATATGCCCAGTGGATTACGTGGGTTAGTTGTTGCTGCTCTATTTGCGGCGGCCATGTCGACCATTGATTCCGGCGCTAACTCCGCTTCAACTATTCTTACAGTTGACTTCATACGCCGCTTTGATCCTAAATCTGAGGCCGGCCAATTGGAGTTAAAGCGAGCTCGAATAATGACGGCCTGTATGGGGGTGCTCGTTGTAGGGTATACGATTGCTTTGTATGAACTTTCCAAGGGTAGTGACATCATTAGCTTGGCTCAAAAAGGGTTTAACTGCTTTTTAGGGCCTCTGGGTGCGTTGTTTGTTTTGGGTATGTTTGTAAAGAAGGCTACACCTATCGCTGTTATTCCTGCATTCATCTTAGGAGAAATTGTGGGAGTGTCTGCTAGTTATAGCACCGAATTGTTTGATGTTGATTTTTCAACACATCTTGTTATCGGATTTTCTTGGTTAGTGACTTTCTTTTCTGCGCTTTTCATCGGTTATCTACATCACTACTTGACTGGAAATCAAGCAACAAAAGATCAACAAAAATTAATGTGGCGTGCGGTTGTTCGCACCAAAGAGCCTAGTAACATAGATTAGAGATTTATGCTAATGGTAGTTTGTGCTCCCAGTGCAAGAAGAAGCGGGCTACATTACTAGTGACCTTAGACTATATTGATATTAATTGGCAGGCAGAGCAGTGAGTACAATTGATTTGAGAAAACGAGTCCACCTTTTCTTGGTTTTTCTAACGCTTAGCGCGCACTGTGTTGCAGGTGCCACCGAGGATCCTGAGGGGGTCGCCCTTAATATTTTGGATGCTCAATCAATACCTTGGGATGAGCGTTTTCGTCTGGGTTCCAAAGAAACCTCGAAGGGAAAATTACTTTATTCTAATAATGAAGGATCTGCCCTCTTTTACGTCGAATTTTCACCTGGCTGGACCGCTCAGAATACGGAGAGGCACTACCATAATTTTGCAGAATGGGGTTACGTATTAGATGGTAACTTTTTGTTGTACGAGTTTGTTAGTCCGAATCAGGAAAAAGGTACTCTTGTTGACATGCGACAAGGTACTTGGATGTATCGCCCCGCTTTTAGTATCCATGGTAATAGAGGAGATGCTATGGATAAACAGCGGGTAACTCCAGGTTCAACACAGCTTTTGTTTGTCGAGGGAGGTAAAAACTACACATTGGACCCCAGTAGCAAGCGGTACACCGAAGATTGGAAAAGCGTTAAACAATTTACTCATCCTCATTTTCAGCACACGGCACGACCTTCAATTATGGAGTGGGAGGAAGACGGTGAGTTACCTGGAGTCTTAATGAAATTGTTACATGATGAGATGTCTGGAGGTTTCAGGGCTAAACTGCGTTATGCTCCCCCAGGATGGACCTACTCTAAAGCACCTGCAGGGTTTTATTATAATCAAGCACAACGTTTTGTTTATATCCTAAATGGTGATTTAAAAATTAACTCTAGTTTGGCGTCAAATGCTAGCTCTGAGTCGCAGATAGTGACCAAAGACTTCTTAATTGAGCAGCCTCCAAAAAGTATCTGGCACTGGGAATCTGGGCCGCTAACCCAATCCGGAGTAATGTGGATTGATGTTACCTATGCGAAGGGCACGCGCTCTGGTCATGGACCTATTGAGCAACCAAAAACAGCTCCTTAGTATACGAAAAAGGTGAACTGATTTATTGCATCCTCAGGAGGTACAACTTGAATAGTATGCACAGTGAGGTAATTGAACAAGCATCAGAGGCAGTATTGTTTGCGGACGCAAATGAGATTATTAAAATTTGGAATAAAAAAGCTGAGCTTGTTTTTGGGTATACCTCAGAGGAGGCTATCGGTCGGCCCTTAGCGATTATCATTCCAGACCGATTTCTCTCAAGGCATCAAGATGGGTATAAGGGTGTAATGAAGACGGGAGTGACCGCGTATGATGATGAAGTCTTATCTGTTCCCGCGAAACGTAACGACGGGAGTACAATCTCAATAGAGTTTTCCGTTTCGATCATTCGAGAGAAAGGGGAGATATTAGGGGTCTTGGCTATTATTCGCGATACTACCGGGAAATGGCATAAAACAAAAAAAACTTAATCAGCAAAAGCTTTATTGCTTCGCTGGCTTACGTTGTTCTTTGTATTCTTTGTAGCTATCGGTTCGAGTTGGCCAAGGTGCCTCCGACTCAATAAAGCCTGGACTTTCTTTTTCGACATATTCTAGTACTTCTGGAGTGATATCCGATAACTCCATCACTTTCTTTCCATGGCCATGCCAAAAGTTACCACCATTCCGTTGTCCCATCATAAAAAATGGATACCATGGGTTTACGTGTGCAATATTAACTATTGATGGCGCACTCTTAATGCGATCATCCTCAAGGTCCGATAATTTACCTTGAAATCCGTCAAGATAGAGCATATTGAGCATGTCTCCACTTGAGGCTAGGGGCCATTCATCTGGTTGAAGCTTGTTGATAAAGCTAAAGATATGTGGGTCAGTGACCCAGGCTTCGTCTCCTGAAGTAATCCAAGGAAATTGTTTCGGAGAGAGCACTACATCAAAAGGACCGCCAATCACATCAATAGGGCGATTGGTTTTTCCTGTAAAAGGGTTAACAAAACTGTCGATACGCTTGCTTTGCCCTGGTTCAGTAAAATAAGCAAGGTCGTAATTGCGGAAATGAAAAGATCCATTACCCAAGTTGCGCCAGACCATCTTAAGCAATCCAGTCCAGCCAACCATTGGGAGGATCTTTTCAGGCGTGAATCCAAAAATAGTGCCTGAGTACCAGTAATGCACCATTCCATCTTCAGTTGTGCCTGCGAGTTTTGCGTAGGCGCGAAGGTTCTCAACATCGTCAGAAAAATCTATGGAAGATAAATTATCAGAGGAGTCAACGTTAGTATCTGCATTTAGCCCCCCTGCAGCGCCGGCTAAAGAAAGGGCGCCTAGTCCGCGAAGTAGAGTGCGTCTGTCCATCATAGAATTCATATATGTAAGCTCCCAAGATTCAGTAGGTTATTTAGTCCAGCGTATTAATATAGGCTGCCACGTCATCGATTTGTTGATCATTAGCAAGAATAAGAGACATGTTGCGCATCTGGTTTCCATAGAAATCTTTAGCATGAGATCCCCTAACGCCTTGTTTGAAGTTTCTAATTTGCCTTGTGATATACCAATCATGTTGGTGTGACAAGCGAGGCGCATTGAGGGCCTCTACTCCTTCGCCATTGGCACCGTGGCAGGACGCGCATACCCCGTAAGCAGCTCTTCCCCGGTCAGTATCTGCAACGATTGTTGCCTTGGGATTTGTTAAAGGTAGTGTATCTATGAAACTTGCGAGATCCTCTACTGCTTGGCTGTCTTTAAGCATAGAAGCAATAGGTATCATTTGGCGACCATAGGTATCCTGCGGATGAGACCCTCGGATACCTGCTCGAAAGTTATTAAGCTGTTGCTTGATGTACCACTTGCTTTGACCTGCACTGGCGGGTGCATTCATGGATTGGTTGCCTTCACCGGCTGCTCCGTGGCATGCAGCACACATTTGGAACAGCTGCTTGCCTGCAGATAAGTCAGGGTCAGCATTAGCGTCTACAGGGGAAAGCGAGAAGAAAAACACTGCCATAATGTTCGCTAGTTTTAATTTCATATCACCTATACCTTGTCTTGTGTCATTTATTGTCCTGCATGTTTTATTGTCATGTGAGGAGGAGCTCAGCCACTGTTACCTCTAACTATAATAGTAAGTGGTATCTCTTTTTACATCTTTTTACTCAATGCCTTTTATTATTACTACACTTTAACGCACCAAACTAAAATATCAATAAAACCTATAAACAATAACTAAAATACATATATGAGAATTCTTTATTAAATAAGTCCAATCATCGTTGATTATAAGACTAATAACGCATTCATTTAATAAAAGCCATTATACATATATATGAATATATAAAATATGTATAAGAATAATTTGACATCAGTCACCATCCGAATTAGAGTTAAAACACTCTAATGAGGAAAAAGCGCTTAGTTTGACCAAAGTTTGCTTGTGGAGGTGGGGGGAGTCGGATATTTGCTAGACCGATTATTAAATAAATATAGACTGTATTTTGTATCGTTAAGGTGACACGATCTGCGGTCAGGAGATAAAAAACATGAAAAATAAATTCCAATTTAAAAGAGCAAGCTTATTTGTAGCTATGACGGTTGCAGCAGGCTCTGGATTTGTTTCGGTCGCTAACGCGCAAGATGAAGAGCGTTTGCAACTAGAGGAAATTACAGTTACTGCACGTAAGCGTGACGAGTCGATTCAAGACGCGCCGTATACGATTACTGCTTTGACCTCTGCTGATATTGAGGTTAAAGGTATCAATGAATTACAAGACATTGTTTCCTTTAGTCCTGGCTTTTTCTATTCAGAGAATGCTGTTGGTAAAAATAGCCGAGAGAGCAGGCGTCTTATTTTTAGAGGCATGAATCCAAGAACAGATTTAATGCATCGCCAAGCGGCTAGTGTATTTATTGATGGTGCACCTACCATCGGTCCAGAATTTGGTTCAATTGAGAACGTGGAGCGAATCGAAGTACTTAAGGGGCCTCAGGGTGCTCACTTTGGCCGTTCAACTTATACCGGTGCTTTAAATATTATTACTAAAGATCCAGGTGATGAGTTCTCAGGTAGAGTTGACGTTACATCGGGTCAGTATGGATTGTCTCGAAGAGCCATTACTTTAGACGGACCAATCACTGAAAGCATTGGATACCGAGTAACAGCAAGTAACTATGAGACCGACGGACATTATGAAAATGCGGCGGTTGCAGGCCAAACATTGGGTGATAGATCAACAGAAGACTTCTCATTGACTCTTGCCTTTAATCCAACTGACAACTTGTCAGCTAAACTGCGTTACCACACTTGGAAAGACGATGACGGTCCGGATGCTGCAACAGCTCTTGACTACCGCAGCGGCTACACCAACTGTCAACCAGGCGCAAATGTTGAGCGCTGGGCTTATGATGCAGAAGCAGCAGCTGTTTATGATGGTTCCAATCCATGGGGTGGTTATCCATTTAGCGCACCTGCCGTGCCTTTAGATTATATTTGCGGTAAAGTTCCAATGCCTTCAGCTGCAGACATTGGCATGGATACGGGCTCCCCTAGGGCCCAGGCGTTGATGCTTAGCCACCTTGATGGAACCTTTCCTCTCTGGAATGGTGTACGTAATACTCCAGACCTTATCGCTCCAGACCACTTTGGTCTAGAGAGAGAAGCCGAAGAGGTGAGTTTAAATGTTAACTATAACTTTGATAACGGTATGAATTTAAATGTTATCTATGCTGCTCACGAAAATAGCTATGGTTCTCATAATGATCTCGACCGTCGAGTGACAGAAGATCTTGACCTGATGGGAATGGGCGGTGGTATCTTCGGTGATTTCGGAGCAAACCATCCAGCTGATGCACAGGACTTGAGAATGCAGGCTATGCAAGATTCCTCTTGGGAGGTTCGTTTATCCTCGTCTGATGACCAAAAACTTCGATGGACAGTGGGATACAGTGATGTTGAGATGGATAATATTGCTCAGATCATTGGTAGCATGATTGTTTACTATCCTTCAAATGCGAGCGAAGGTCGCACTGCTCCAGAGGGTGGCGTTCCACTTTGTAACAGTTTGTGGGGCGGGTTCCCAATGGGCGGTGATGTGTGTGGAAACTATGGCTCTCAGACATCTAATACCACTAACACGCAGTGGGCAACCGTTAATACTAGCGCTGTATACGGAACTTTGACTTATGATGTAACTGACCAGTTGACTTTAAGTGCTGAAGTAAGGCGTCAAAAGGATGAGGTTAGTGAGGGAAGTTACGATTATGGAAGCACAGCTGAGGTGCGGAATGCTAGTGGTGAATTTACTAGTACCATGCCTCGGTTTATTGCCGACTTTAAGGCTAACGAAGATACTACAATTTATCTGAGTTATGCTGAGGGTGTCCTTCCTGGTTTGTTTAACCCTGCACTCATTGGTCTGAGTGATTCACAGCTTGCTGAGATCGCGTCTCAAACTGGTGGTGCAGATGTTGAGGTTGAAGAAGAAGTCGCTGAGAACTGGGAACTTGGTCTCAAACGAAGCTTCCTTGATGGGCGAGGCTTTATTTCAGCAGCGTACTACACAACTGATCTTACCAATGTTCATATTCCGTCTGTAGCATCGTATACCGACGTAGATGAAGAAGGTGCCTCGATTCAAGTAGCCACAGGTAATATCACCGGTCAAGGCGGTACTGCGGATCTCAGTGGTTTAGAGATTGAAGGAACTGTGCTGCTAAATGAAAATCTGACCTTAGGGTTTACTTATGCACTGAATGATAGTGAATTAGGGAGCACATTCTTTAGCCCAGATGCCGCAGATCTATTGGGAGACGGCACTCTAGCGGTAGGGAATGAGTTCTCTAGATACCCAAAAACCAGCGGCAGTGTGTCTTTGGACTTTAATAAAGACGTTGCTGCAGGCGAGTTCTTCGCTCGAGCTGATGTGATCTATACCGGTAAGATGTATGCATCAAATGCGATGCTTGCTCACACTGGAACTGGTCAGCGAATTAATCTTAGAACAGGTCTAGATACAGACCAGTACAGACTTGAACTATTCTGTACCAACTGTTTTGAAGATGAGCAGCCAAAAGGACTTCAGGCAATGTGGGATCTTTCAGGAATCACAGGTGGTTTCGGTGATGGTGTTACTACAGCTGCAGGACCTCGAATCCTAGCGATGTCACTCCCTGATAAGAGAGTATTTGGTGTAAGAGCTTCGGTTAAGTTCTAAACTCACCAAAGCTTAAAGCAAGTCTAGCCGGAGCAGCTTTAGTTGCTCCGGCTTTATTTTGGCTTCAACTTCGATAAAGTAGGTCAACAAAACATAATGATCACCTGCTTTTTATTTCCCAAGTGATAGAGGAATACCATGTCTGATTTTGTAGAAATAGTTGATGTTAGCCCAAGAGACGGACTTCAGAGCCAGCCAGTACTTTTGGATACTAGCGTCAAGTTAGAACTTATCCAAAGATTAGTCGATTCAGGGGTTCGGCGAATGGAGGCGGTTAGTTTCGTTAACCCAAAGCGTGTTCCTCAAATGGCTGACGCAGAGCAGGTTATTCAGGGTTTGCCTAAACAAGATGGCTTAACATTTATCGGTCTTGTTTTGAATATGCGTGGTTATGAGAGAGCGATTACCACCGGTATTGATGAGATTAATTGCGTGGTGGTTGCTTCTGAGACATTTAATATGCGAAATCAAGGCGCTAGCATTGACCAGACTATGCAAAACGTAACTGATATTTGTAAACAGGCTGAAACAACAAATATTATTAATGGCGTCACAGTTAGCGCTGCATTCGGATGCCCGTTTGAGGGAGAAATACCGCAAGGTCAGGTGATCAATTTAGTCGAGCGCCTGGCGGACATAGGTTACAAAGAGATTGCATTAGCTGACACGATTGGTGTGGCCAGCCCTTCTGATGTTAGCCGTTTACTAACTGGGATTAATCGGTTGAATCTTGATATAAAGTTGCGCTGCCACTTTCATAATACAAGAAACACAGCTGTCGCCAATACGTATGTTGCGATCCAAGAAGGTGTTAGAAGTTTTGATGCCAGTTGCGGTGGAGTGGGCGGTTGTCCTTTTGCTCCTGCAGCCACGGGTAATGTTGCGACAGAAGATTTACTGTATATGATCAATAGAATGGGTATGAGAACCAATATTAATATCGACAAAGTCATTGAGACTGCTCAGTGGCTAGAGGGACCTTTGCAGGCATCTGTACCAAGTATGTTGGCGAAGGCAGGAGTATTTCCAAAATCTGATTAAAGCGCGGACAGAGGGCGATGATATGAGTGATTTAAATCGCAGGCATGCCATTAAAAAAACTTTTGCTCTTGGACTTGGTGCTGGTGCACTTGCCGGTATCGCTCCAAGATCATCAAGTAAAAATTTTGATAGACAAGCAAAGGCTCTGTCGAAAAATCAGCTGACTTCTTTCGATGTGCTAATTGTGGGTGCGGGTAACGCTGGCATGCCAGCAGCTATCCAAGCTGCTGATCTTGGTGCTAGGGTTTTATTAATTGATAAGAATCCGTTTGTTGGCGGCATGCTTAATATATCCGGCGGTCACATTAGCGCAGCCAATAGCAAGCTGCAGATCTCAAAAGGTATTTCAGATTCACCAGATGCTCATTATCGCGATGCTATGCGCATGGGCAGGTATCTCAATAATTCAGAATTATTAAAAATTGCTACGGATAACGCTGCAAGTATGGTTGATTGGTTAGCTGAGATAGGCGTTGAATTCACTGCGGAGTCTCCATTCTTCGAAGACGATCATGAACACTATAGTTCTCCTAGGACCTATATGGGGCCTGATTATGGAAGATCACTACTAGAGCCGTTAAAGAGTGAGCTAGAAAAACGAATTAACCGGGGAGATATCGAACTGCGTCTTAATACTGAGGCAATAAACCTCATAACTGACAATGCAGGGAGTGTCGCCGGAGTAGCACTAAAAGATGCTTCAGGCGTGCAGAGGGAGCTGATGGCAAAGACGGTTATTCTGACGACTGGAGGATATGGCGCCAGTGATTCGCTGAAAAGTAAATACAACCCAAAAAGCCTTAAATCCAAGGTTATATGTCTCCCTCATGCGTCGGGAGATGGAATCATTATGGCAGAACGGGTGGGCGCAGAGCTTATTAACATGAACCATTTTGTCTCTTTCCCTGGAGCAATTGATGGCGCCAGCGGGAGGTTAGAGTATCCGCCAAAACACTTCCCTTCTGGCATTTGGGTAAATCGAGAGGGTAACCGATTTGTCAATGAACACACGGATAACCCTGATATGAGAGAGCGTGCATTTTTGCGCCAGGAGGAGCTAGGCTTTTTTGTCATACTTAATGAAAGATCCATGAAGACTAAAGAGATAGGCATCAAAGGGTGGGATCGTAATCATCTTAGACAACATACCTTGAGTGGACTGATTAAAAAAGCTGATTCCATTATGAGCTTGGCCAAAAAAATTGGAATTCCCCCGACAAATCTAACTAAAACGGTGGACCAATTCAATCGAAGTGTGAAACATGGAAGGGATGACCAATTTAATCGAGAACAACTTGATGAACCCTTGGAGAATGGACCTTATTACAGCATCCCAATTACTGGGAGCATATTAATCACTCATGGTGGCATTAAAGTGAATCATGCTATGCAGGTTTTACAAGCCAGCGGTAAGGTCATTGATGGTCTTTATGCGGCAGGCGAGACGTTGGGGCTGGCCCAAATGATGGGAACTGCGGTGTTAAGTGGTATGAGTGTTGGTCCAGCGATCACCTTAGGTCGGCAGGTTGCCAGGAATGCCTGTCAATATGCGAATCTTGTGGGACAGTCAGCAGTAGATTGTTCAATACAAAAAACATGATATTTAGTTAGAGTTTAATTATGAGTATTCTTAGTTTATCTGAAGCTGATTTTAGTTTTGAATTGGACGTAGCCGTCATTGGAGCGGGGGCTTGCGGGCTTTGCGCTGGCTTAGCTGCACAGGCAGCAGGTGGCGAAGTTTTGATTCTTGAGCGTGATCCCAGTGCACTGGGGACCAGCGCAATGTCGACGGGTCTTATTCCCGCGGCTGGAACATCTGCCCAGAAAGAAGCGGACATCATTGACTCACCTGAGATTTTCGCCCGGGACATTTGCGCAAAGTCTAAATTCAGAACTGATGAGGAACTGGCTTTAGCGCTTGCTCAAGAGTCAGCTAAAACCATTGAATGGTTAGTGAATGACTGCGAAGTTCCCTTGTCCCTGGTTGATAGCTTTGTTTATCCCGGTCATTCGGTTATGCGCATGCATGGCACGCCAAACCGATCAGGAGCCGAATTAATGGGTAGTTTAAGTCATGCGATTGAAAGAGAAGGGGTTCCTATTTTAACAAATGCTAAGGTAACCAATTTATTCGCTGACGATGATGGGCGTGTTTACGGAGTGCGATTTGAAAGACCAGATGGCAGCTCTGAAGATTTAGGATGCCGAGCAATAATACTTGCCTGCTGTGGTTTTGCGGGTAACCCACAAATGTTGAGTCAATATATTCCAGAAATTAAAGATGGAGAGTTTTTTGGACATCCAGGGAACAAGGGTGACGCAGTACTTTGGGGTGATGCACTTGGAGCGGCTGTTGCAGACATGAGTGCTTACCAAGGGCATGCGGGCCTCGCTAAAGGGTTTGGAATTCCGATTTTATGGCCGTGTATTGTGGAGGGTGGAGTCCAAATTAATCAAACAGGACAAAGATTTTCTAACGAAGCTAGAGGTTACTCTGAGCAGGCGGTTGATGTGCTTCGGCAAGAGGGTGCTGTGGCATGGACATTTTATGATGAGCAGAGACACAATTTGATGTTGGAATTTGATGACTACAAAGAAGCAGTCGCGGCGGGTGCGATACGCAAGGGAGACAGTCTCGATGAGATATGCATGGAAACTAAGTTACCAATCGATGGAGTGTCCCAAACCTTGCTAGATATAGCATCTTTAGTCGATGATGATCAAACCGATCAATTTGGTAGAAGTTTTAAAGGTAAGAAGGCATTGAGTCCACCATTCTATGCAGTGAAAGTAACAGGTGCGATATTCCATACTCAAGGAGGACTAAAAGTAGATAAAAATGCTCATGTCTTACGAGCGGATGGGTCAGCGCTGCCAAATCTGTATGCAGGGGGTGGGGCAGCTAGAGGTATTTCAGGGCCTGATGCTTCCGGATATTTAGCCGGTAATGGCTTATTAACAGCGACTACTTATGGTCGGTTGGCAGGACTTGCAGCTGTTGCTGACCTTGATGACTAGAACATTAAAGATTTAGCAAAATCATGTTTTTTAGTACTTACTTCAACCTATCATACTGGGTAACCAAAGTGTTATTTCAGGAACAGTAGTGAGTATTAAAAGCTTGATAATATCGCTGATAACAAACGGTAGGGTTCCAGCAAAAATTGTTTTTAATGGTATGTCTCGTGTCATTCCAAATAGCACAAAAACATTCATTCCGATGGGAGGAGTATTCATCCCCGTGCCTATAACACTTAGCATCATGATCCCCCACCATATTGGGTCATAACCGAGTCCTGTCACTATAGGTAGTACAAAAGGAAGGGTGATAACCATTGCAGCCACAGTCTCAAATATACTGCCTAGTATCAAATACATCAGGTAAAGTGCCAAAACAACAACAAATGCTGGTAAGTTCATCGAATCTATCCAAGCGACAGTATATTCCGGCATATGTGATATAGATAAGAAATATGAAAGAATGGACGCGCCAATTAGCATCATGTAAATCATTGCTGTATTACTAGCGGTCTCTTGCAGTACTTCGCGAAGGTTGCTTTTAGTGAGCTGGCCTCGCATTCCACACATAACAAAAGCGATTACCACTCCAACCGCAGCAGCTTCAGTAATATTGAACACCCCACCATAGATTCCGCCGGCTACGACGCCACCTAGTAAAAGAACCTGCCAGCTTTTAATGAGGGACTGTCCTCGGGTAGTCCAGCTCGCTCGCTCTCCTTTTGGTGCGATGTCTGGATTGATTCGCACGATAGTAATAATGGTTAGGGCATTCATCACAATTGCTAACATAGCGGGGATTATCGCGGCTATCATTAGCATTCGAGTATCTAAATCAGTGAGCAAAGCATAGAGAACAATAATCAAAGATGGTGGAATGAGCGAGCCGAGGGCACCACCGGCAGCAATACTTCCTGTGGCTAAAGAGGGGTTGTAACCTCGTTTCAGCATTTCAGGAAGGGCAACTCTTGTCATGGTGGCTACTGTTGCTAAGGACGAACCGCAGACTGAACCAAATGCTGCACAACCACCTACGGTTGCCAGAGCTAAGCCGCCTCTTCTGTGACCCAAAAAACTACTAGCAAGTCTAAATAAATCTGTTGATAGACCCGCAGCACTAGCAAGACTGCCCAGCAAAATAAAAAAGGGAATAATTGAATAATCCATATTAGACAAAGTAGCGGAGAATTCAGTGCCGATTAAAGACACAGCTTCGTCAAAACCGACAATCCAGGCAAACACACCCACGCCAGTAGTAGCAAGAGAAACGCCTACAGGTACATGCAACGCTATTAGCGCAAACATGATCAAAATACCCAATAATGCGATTGTAATAGCTTCCATCAGTCAGTTCCTACTGTCTCGGAGATCCCGGAGTGAGAATGAATTGCTTGATGTATTTTTGAGGCAGTTACTATTAGTTGAGCAGGTATACAGAGAGCCATTAAGCCCGTTGTGAGCCACCAAAACGGTGCGATTGGAATTTGTAAAATCAATGTGTGCTGAATCTCCACCTCAATCGAAAAGATGGCCAGTTGCCAAACGACAAGAATGAAGAGAAGTAGCGTGATGAGTTGGCCTACTACATCCAACCACACTTTAAATTTTGTGCCTAAAAGTTGGCCTAAGAAATCGATAGTGATGTTTTTGCTATCGATCAAAAGAATGGGGAAGAAAGACGCAAGAATAATGGTTATGAGAAGCTGGTTTATATCTTCCAAACCAAATAGAGGGCTGTTTAAAAACAAGCGCAACAGCACATCTATGACGATCATGATAGCTTGAATCAGAAGACAGGATAGTCCGATCAGGGCAATTAACTCAGTGATTTTTCTTATAGATTTCTCAATGGCACTGGTGAGTATCATGATTTATTATCTGTATTTAGTTCTCGGCGAACTGCGGTAAGTATCTCGTTCAAACCCTTTATACGCCATCGACCACTGGGGTTTTGATTAATCCAACTTTGCTCAATAGGCGAGAGAGCCTCGTGCCATCTACTTAATTCATCCTCATCTGGTGTTATAAAGTGCTGACCATCCTGATCTAGTGTTTCCTCATAGGTCTTTAATGCTAAAGCTGTTGTAGCGGTGCTAAATTGATTAACCATTTCTTCACCACTGGATAGATCTATCAAAGTGCGATGCTTTGAGTCTAGGCTTTCGTAACTTGCTAGGTTCATTAAAAGAAGAATGGGCGTATAAGTAACAGGAATTTCGATATGGTAATGAGTAACATGTTTAACTCCAAAAATATGCATCGAATCCCAGCCAAGCAACGTTCCATCTATCAGTCCTCTACTGATACTCTCTCTAATTTGTGTTACTGGCGTTCCTCCTATTGGTGTGCCACCTAATCGGCGAATAATTTCGGCTTGTAGGTACCCAGCTACTCGTATCTTTTTACCTTTTAGATCATCCAGACTTTGGTAGGGAGTGTTGAGATGTATAAAGTAAGGTTGACTCATAAACACGCTGATAAGTTTTGTGTCTTCATATCCTCGTAAGTACCCATTTTTAATCATTCGGTAGTAAGCAAGTGAAGCCTCAAGGGAGGAATTCATCAGCAAGGGTAATTCAAAAATATTATTGTCAGGGAATCGTCCTGGAGTGTAGCCAGGCACAATAAGTGAAACGTCATGCACACCATCGAGCAATAACTTAAGTTGGTAGTCTCCATGCCTACCAAGGCTTCCACCCGGATAGAAATCCACGTCCAATTCGTTATCACTAAGCTTTTTAAGATTCTGGATCCAGGGAGCAATAACTTCGGCATTTTGGGGACTTAAAGGGCTGATAAAGCTAGCGACTCGCAGAGCAGGGGGCGCAGCCTTTACTGGGGTAGTAAAAACCAAAAGAATCAAACAAATAAGTACAGACAGTTGTTTAATTAAAAGATGCATACTGATTGGGGGTCATCGTTTTACTTCCTTTAATATTAAAAATGCTTATGGTTAAGATTCAACCGTCAAATCCATCTGATATTGGAAGCGTTCTGGATGATACAAAGCCACCAGAAAGTCGACAAGATTCTCGTCTTTATCAAAGGACTGGCGTACGAGTTTTAGAAGAGGAAAGCCAGGTTCGACTTCAAGTTCAGATGCCACCTCTACCGATGCAGGGACTGCGGTTAAAGTTTGTTGTACATGAGTGATGTGAATGCCATTCTTGCGGAAGATTTCTAAGCGGGAGTTAGTTTTTAGGCTATCTTCGCTAATACTGGCGTCCAACCCTCGACTCCAGCTAATGTAGTAGCCAAAGGGCTCTCCATCCCGTATTCGAACACGGATCATTTTTAGTGTCGTTTCTTCAGCGGACAGGTTAAATGTACCTGATACTTCTGCCGGTGGGAGAACATCGTTGATTTCAATGACCTTCACGACCGAGTGACGAGCCATTGATTCGATCTCTTGAAGCATTCCAATAAGAGGGGCTTTCACCGGCTTTGGAGTATATTTATGAGTAACGTGAGTGCCTTTGGCACGTTGCCGACTAACTAAACCGTCTGCGGCAAGTTCGTTCAGCGCTCGTATCGCTGTAACTCGTGAAATGTTATGTACTTGAGAGAGCTCTTTCTCCGTGGGGAGCTGGCTACCATGTTTTAACGTGCCGTCTAAAATATTTTGCTTCAACCGACTGTAGAGACGGAAGTACAGGGGCGTCGGATCGGTTTGGCTAAGAGGCCTGCGCTTGTTGGTATGATTTTTTGGAGAAGACGCCATATTAGAAGCTCTTTGTGAATTTGCCTAATTGCAACGGGGCAACTATCACCTTGATTATGACTTAAATACCCTAACAATTTCCATAGGATTAGTAGACCATATATCTTTCTTGGAGCTCAGATATTCAAATACTTGTTCCAGAATATGGATGCGATGAGGTTGTCCGAGCAACCACGGATGAAGATTTAAAGCCAAAATCCTTCCACCCTTGGTAGATGCTTCATCTAGAAGAAAGTCACAGGCATCTATAATCTGATCTTTATAGGACGATTCTGAGTGAAGATTATTCATGAGGATGAATTTATCCTCTAGTTCCGTAGAAAGGGGCATAGCAGTGAGGGCGCCTTCATCAGTATAAAATTCATATGGCATATCATCGTTCACCCAGTCACAGAAATATTCGATACCATTCGCAGCTAGCAACTTCGGTGTATTGTGACTTTCATTTTTTGCCGGACTGATCCAGCCTTTTACTGGCTGTCCACTTAGTTGCCTTAATTCATTCAGTGACTTTTGCACCAATGCGGCCTCTTCTTCTATGGGTTGACCACCATAGTGCAAAGCATCCATATGATCGCCATGACAAATAATCTCATGCCCTCGTTCAATAACTTTGTTGAGTAAATAAGGATAGCGTTGAGCAACAAGAGTATTCATGGCGATACTTGATTGCATGCCATATTTATCTAAAGCATCAAAGAAACGATAAATACCAATGCGGTTTCCATAATCACGGAGCGTGTAATGACGCATGTCCGGATAGGGCATAGTCATTCCCCCAGGCACTGGAAAGGGTTTATTTTGTTGATTTAAAGGGAAAAACTGGAGACTAATATTTATCCATAGAGCGAGTTTTTTACCGTTAGGCCATTGAATGGGTGGACGATCATCGAGCATTGACCATTTATATAGCGAATGGTCCATTCCGAGTGAGCGATGTGGGTACTTAAGATAGTTTTTATTTGTACTCACGATTTACACTCCTGCTTACCCGCTATATCTTTAACGGCATCATCGTAATAGTGCTCTAAGTAGTACTCTGCGATTTCTCGTCCTGTGGTTACCCATACATCACTGTGTCCAGTAATATATTCCAAGGCCTCTTCATATGATTTCATTCGATGCGGACAGCTAATTTGATAGTTGTGCGTAGGTATACACATCACGGTGCCCGAGTTATCGCCTTCTTTATACAGTTGGTCAAAGTTATCCTTTAGTATCTGCCCATATCTACGCGGTTCTATCTTATTGGACACATAGGCGATTGTGTCATTCATCTCTAGAGAATAGGGTATTGAGACAAAACGCTTTTTGCTTCTAAGATGAATAGGCGTGGGTTGGTCATCATGAAAAAGATCACAGGTATAAATGCCTGCATCATTACCAAATAACTCAGTACCCGCCTCTGCAAATAGATCTAAAGTTAATTCTGAGTGAGATAGGGCAGGTGCTAAGTAACCCGCGCATTTTTGGTTTGTGTGCTTAAATATTGATTCGATCGAATCTCTAATCATTTCATGTTCTTGATCTTCGGTCATGCCATAGGTATATCGAGTGTTATAAATACCATGGCTAAAAAATTCCCAATCCAGATCACGACACTGTTTAATGATTTCTGGATGATGGTCGCAGAGGGCTGTCGATAAAGAGACTGAACCTCTGATGCCATATTTATTTAATAATTGCATCTGACGAACATGGCCAACTCGATTTCCATAGTCACGTATAGAGTATCCTGGAATAGCAGGTATAGGTTGAGACCATGCTGTTCGAAATGGATTTTGAGGCGGATCGAGCTCGTAGTATTCAATGTTAGGCGCCACCCAGAAGGCTAATTTTGCACCTCCAGGCCACCGAATCTTAGGCCGGTTTTCGTAGGGCCAATAATCATAAAGACCTAGATCCTGTTTCATCTTTTACCTTTTGTCTAATAGTAGAAAATTCTATTTGTTATCTTTCAGTCTCGCATCTAACCAAGAAAGTACCTCTTTAATTTCTAGAACGTCAGCATACTTTAATAATAGATCAGTTAAATTAGCGTAGTGGTAACTCTCATGTTTATCGGCGACTGCTTCTTCGGGAACTATAGTCCTATAGCCTCGAGATAGACTGTCTACGGCTGTTGCTCGAATGCATCCTGACGTTGACCCCCCGGTAAGAATGACTGTATCCACTTGATGCCATACAAGTAATGATTGCAACTGAGTTTCAAAAAAAGCGGAGGGCATTTTTTTCAAATATATAACGTCTTTGATTGGATCTATTTTGAGGCGGTCATCAAATTCGCTGCGACGAGAGTTGAATTTAATATTCTGTAGAGAATTCTCATTGTCTGTGCGTGTGCCCCAGACACCAGCATCCTCAGCTGACTCCATATAAGCGACATGCGTCCAAACCACTGGCCAACCAAGCTTTCGGAATTGCTCTGACAGTTGGTTTATATAGAGCACCTGATTAGGGTCAGTCTCATAGGCGGTGATAAATTCATCTGTTGCTGTGTAGGCTTTCTGAGGATCAATATTTACCAATACAGCTTTATTGCCAAAGCCGAATCGCGCTCGGTTGGGGTTCTTCTTTAGATCCAGGTAAATTTCTTTTGCGGTTTTAGTGGTTTTTTCCATGGAGACTCCAGAGCCGGTAGTGAGTTTTATACGACCTTTTTTCTGCATAAATAAGTTGATGAGTAAATGATGTTAGGAAAGCTAGCATACTCTTTACTGGCAATTTCTGAGTCACAAGAGATGTGCATTTTTCCAATAACATACTATGTATTTCCCACTGTATTTTATAAATTGGTATTAAACTTTAGTAGTCGTAGTCAATTTGCTAAAGGCATTTAATAAGTGTACAGTTTAATTTATCATACGATCAATTAAAACTTATTATTTTCTGTTATTTTGTAAAAAGGCCTGTCAATGAATTCCCTTAATCAATCTTCAAGTAGCGACCTCAGTAAATCTTCTTGGCCGCCGGCTCCAGCAGCTTGGTATACAGTAGGTCTGCTTTTTGTGGCTTATACTTTTTCATTCGTTGACCGTTTTATACTGACTCTCTTAATAGAGCCTATAAAGCAAGATTTCAATTTGAGTGATACTGGAGTTAGCCTTTTAGTAGGGTTTGCTTTTGTAATTTTCTATACTTTTTTAGGTATCCCTATTGGCAGATTAGCTGATCGAGTTAATCGTAGGAACTTGATAGTAGCTGGTATCACTTTGTGGAGTTGTATGACTGCACTATGTGGCATGGCGCGAGGATTTGGATCGCTTTTTGTGGCTCGCGTTGGCGTTGGCGTTGGAGAGGCCGCTTTATCGCCTGCCGCCTATTCTATGATTGCAGATTTATTTCCGCCTAAAAAACTCGGTAGGGCACTTAGTGTCTATACCGCAGGAGCGTTTGTCGGAGTCGGTTTAGCTCTAATTGTTGGTGGGCTTGTGGTGCAGAGTGTCATCAGTTCTCCAGATATAACTCTTCCCATCATAGGAGAAGTGAGATCGTGGCAAGTACCTTTTTTCATTGTTGGATTGCCAGGGCTATTAGTTGCCGCGCTTATGTACACTGTAAAAGAGCCTGTTCGTCGACAGCAAAGTGGAGATCAGACAAGGAGTGACAATGAGGCCGTAGCGTTAAACGAAGCATTTGGCTATATTCGCGATCGAGCGAAAATATACCTCTCACACTTTTTTGGTTTTGCGCTATTGGGAGTCTCCTCCAATGTATTATTCGTATGGGGACCACACATTTTGGTGAGAAGTTTTGGCGTGCCTGTTGGTGAAGCAGGTGCAACTATTGGCTTAATAGTTTTGTCATTTGGCACGATTGGTCTTATCGCTGGTGGTTCTATCTCTGATCGGTTATTAAAAATAGGCTACTTGGATAATGGCATGAGAGTTGGCATTATCGCCGCGCTTGGCTGCATTCCTTTTGCCCTATTATTACCTTCAATGAATTCACTGTTCTCGCTACTTGCTGTTTTCTGTCCTTTAGTTTTGTTTGCTTGTTTAGGTTTTGGTTCATCAGCTGCCGCATTGCAGCAGATTACTCCCAATCGTCTAAGAGGCATTGTGTCTGGTTGCTATTTTTTCTTGTTAAATGTTATTGGTATTGGTTTATCACCTTCAATTACAGCAGTAATTACCAATTATGGGTTCAAGGACGAATTAATGTTGGTTAATTCGGTTTCAGTCATGGCCGTTTGTTCGAGTGTTTTAGCTGTATTTATTCTCTGGCGTGGTCTAAAACCATATAGAGAAGAGTCAGCGATTCGAGTTGATTTGTCTGAATAAAAAATCCCTAGGCAAATCGTAATATTTGGCTAGGGATTTTTC
>NZVE01000045.1 GCA_002697345.1 Paracoccaceae bacterium
TCCTAATTTATACTCAGCATTTGGTCATAGCCATTACGGTATGGGAATGGCTCCTGCAACTGGTAAGTTCATTACAAATTATATTATGGAGGAGCCACAGAATATTGATCTAACCCCTATAAAATTAGATAGATTTTTTTAACGATTTAATCCTAACTCAAAATTTATTGCTAGACGTGTTGCGTAATCCAAACGTAAAAGTCATAACGGTTATAATTAGCGAGCTGGAAAATGTTAATTTTTACCCCGTGGAACCTAAGAGCGCAAATTGGTTGATTATTGCGGCACTCACCAATTAACCTAGTAACAAAAAAACAGCATTTCCTGCTACCAAGGTAGAAGCAATTATCGTAATTGATAGTATATCGAAAACTATAAAGAGATCAGCAAAGAAAAGGCTAAACCAACATCGCCGAGCGAGTGCGCGTAGCAAACTTTATGGTGTATTGAAAGCAAAAGGGGGCATCATATAAATCAATGACTTAGGCTTTTAAGCCCTAAATTAGTTGTAGCCTTGGTTCCATATGGGTTCCAAAAAACTGTCACCTCACCTTAAATAGGGTCTCTGGTTAGTCCTTTATGTCCTGAACCACGGTTTTTCATATGTTCTTTTACCTTAATGAAGTAAATTCACTTTTTCCTAAATTGGCCCTCGTTAATCATCTGCTGAAACATATCTTCGGCTGATGCTTTTAATGGGCTATAATTGATACCAAGCTCCTCAATACTCTTGGAGTTATCACCAATCCATCTGTGGCTCATATTAAGTGTGATCATTTTACGAGAAAAGGTTTTATCAACAATTGGCCCAACTAGCCACAATAGCCACTTTGGTAACTCTTTAGTCGGGAGAGGATAAGTCGACCCATATTTTTCTTTTATTAAATTGGCTATTCCGAGTGGGGATTGGGTTTCAGTAAAGATCATGTGCCGTCCTACAGCTTTTTTAATGTAGGCCGCACGAATATGTGCATCGGCAACGTCTCGCACATCTACCATCCCAATCTCAAAAGGTGGCGCACCAGCTTTCATTGTGCCATCTCCCAATTGGCGAAATATTTCATGCGTTGCAGAGGTAGACTTACCTGAAAGAGTAGCCCCAATTACAAATGCAGGATTTATAACAACTAAAGTCCATCTATCTTGATCTTCTGCGATTTTCCATGCTGCACGTTCAGCTAAAGTCTTTGAGTAAGAATAAGGTTGGTGTGACGCAGATGATGTGGTGTTCCAATTGTCTTCATCAAATTTGCTATTTGGAGTATTCACACATTCAATTGTATCGCCATAGATAGCAGCGGTCGAACTTGTCAAAACCACCCGCTTTACAGAGGTAGTATCGTTTACACTCGAAAGCACATTTTCAGTACCAACAAGTGCTGGCTCGATTAAATCTTTCTGAGCATCATTAAACTTCAATATAAATGGTGATGCGGTATGGAAAACAGTAGCACATCCTTTCATTGCTTTGTCGAAACTACGAGTTTCAGTAAGGTCTGCTTTGAAGAGTACTACAGAACCTGGACCTTTTTGAGATAAATGTTTTAAGTGTCCTACTTTCTCTTCGCTGTCAGGGTCACGAACTGCTGCATGAACACATACACCTGCCTCCACCAATTGCTTGATTATCCAGCCAGCAATGAATCCTGTGGCACCTGTAACAAGAACTTTTTCCTTGGTGTTAACAATATATTCCATTTCAGCACCTTTAAATCCTGATATTTCAGCAATATCAATAGCTTAGCGTATCTCATGCCACGTTCGAATGCCTAATTTTGGCTAACAGTTTGGCACATAGTCTAACTGGGACCTAGGAGCAAGGCGCAAGGTGCGAAGACCCTGGACCACGAACTGGGGGTTACTGAACCCAATCCAAATAGATGACTGAAAACCAGTGGCCCAGATAATTGTATTTATACCTACTTGTTAAATGGCCTATTAGTTAATTTAATTTACTTAATAGCTCTCGACAATGCAGTTCTAGGTCCACGCGCCTTTTCTCTTCTGTCTCGTCCTTGCTGTTAAGTATATGTTTTACCAGTGCTTTACTGTAGGACTGTTTATTTTCTTCATCCAGCACAGCGCGTACCACCGTATCCTGCTGGTAAGTGGATATGGTTCCACGTCCATTTTGGATGTACTGGCTTGGCTCCTGTTTGCCTTTTAGAGCCCGTATCTGATTGCGGAGCAAACGTCGTACTTTCATAACACCCCTATCCGACATTGCGGGGTTTTCCATCTTATGTATTGCAATTGGTCTTTGGGACACCTGCGCCTCATAATCACCGGGATATCGCTGACTTTCTTCGTAGCCACGCTCGTCTTTAGTCTGGCCAACAAAATCTATAGCTTCAACACCAATTTTCTTACGGTCTCCCTGATCGCGTGGATCTAATTCTTTGCTGAAAATACGCCAGCCAATAGTCATGGTTTCAAAGTTATCAACAGGCACCATCCAACGAGTAAAAGCGGATCTTTGAAAAAATTTTTCGCTTTCTGCTTCTTCCCAGATCGCCCCCCCTTGGTTCATGTTTGGAAGAATCGTTTCTGTCGTCCGTACCCAAACATGATCTTCGACTTGCCGTGTTTGAACGTTGATCATACCTAAAGGGGTATTTTCATAATCAATAATCTGATCAACTCCAGAGGCAACGCCAAACTGCACACCAGAAGACCGTGCATGAAGATGAAGCACATGGATAGGGTCTTGAGTATTTTCAAAAACCTGCAACCAGTTGCAGTGAGTGGTGACTACAAAGGGAATTCGTTCTAAATTTTTGTCTTCCAGAGTATCAAAAACAGGAAATGCTGGAATAGATTCTGTTGGGCCCAAATAGGCAAAAATTATCCCACCAAATTCGTGCGTAGGATACGCACCTTGGACAACTTTTTTATGAATTGGGCTATTTTCAGGTTCAGACCCAGCTTTTATAAGCGAACCGTCAACCGCAAAATTCCAGCCGTGATAACAACACACCAGCCCGTGATCCGCTATAATTCCGTATTCAAGAGATGCGCCACGATGTGCGCAATGTTTATGCAACAATCCCGTATCACCTGATTTATCCCGAAATAAGACTAACTCTTCACCGAGGACCTTGATAAGTTTTGGCAAGTCATCTAGTTGATCTTCCAAATATATGGGTTGCCAGTAACGTCGTAGATATTCGCCGCACGGTGTCCCACGACCAACGTGGGTAATCTCGGCATCATCATCGCTTAAATCAATAACTGTGTCGTAACCTGTAAATGTTTTCGTATTTTGCATACTAATTCCTAATGAAAATTTATATATTTTGAATATAAAGATCACAAGATATTTTGAGAGTCTAGTTAAATACGCCGAGTTTAAATCTGGCACTCACCTTGAAACAAGTAATAGACGGAATAAAATCTTTGGAAGGTTGTGTGCCTGATCTTAATGAAAGATAGCCAATACTTTTGATATATGTTTTGGATACAAAAAAAAGAGAAGGCTTACGGACCTGTATGGGAGAGGCAGAACTTAAGTTATTTAGAGAGTAAAATTACTTTCGTCAAATTTAGGATGCCTGTTGCAAAAGTTGTAAATTTCTATCTTATCCTCTAAAATTACATTTATGTAAGTTCAGAAAAATCTTATCTTTTGATACGGTTTGTTTTTTTGGTGGGGGTTACTGAGCCCACTCCATATCAATGAAGCACGCAAGGCCATTCACCCAGGGCCCCGAACCAAGCGCCACGTACCTCGCACTTAGGGGGTTTAGTACTAGTGTCATAGTTTCATTGGGAGAGGGGTTTTGTCCTTATCGGATCACATTTTCATCGGTTTCATACAGTCCATGCTCATGGGCTGCATTGAAGACATAATTTGAGGACTCATTAAACTATAGGCCATATATACCGCGCCTAGAATTAACCCAACACCAATTGCCTTACTTATTAATTCTCCCGCTGGAAGCGTTTTTTCTGCCACCACTGCAATTGTTAATAGTAGAACCCAAGCTAAGTTCATTACTCCGCCAACAAATAATAATAGCATAATGGCCCAGCAGCAACCTAAACAAAACCATCCATGTCGCATGCCCATATTTAAGGCTCCACCTACACCAGCTTTCCAATACCCCATAAAAAAACCTATCGGAGTACGGCACTTTGTGAGGCATGTGTTTTTGAGTTCGGTGAATTGATAGCCACCGGCCAATAAAAGCAAAATTATTGAAACAATTTTTGAAGTAGTTAGAGATGCGGCATTAAGAATTCCATTTGAATGTGTAATAAACTGAAAAATTACGGCTGCTATGGAAAATAGTATCCAGATTAAAAGGTAGGAAAAAATAAAAGCTAGATTTTCACCGTTCACTCCACCTTTGGAAGACATTTTGCTGTGTAACAAAATCATTGGGATCGCTGATGGGAGCATCATAGCAGCCATCATTACAACCCACATTGCAAATACTGCAACAAGATTTCCAACCGACCAGGCTGGTGACATTGGCATAGTCATCATAGCTAACGGGTGACAACTATCGGTGATCAACCACAATAAGGCTAACCAGGATAATAACGTCACGCATAATACTATAGCGAGTAGAGGTATCTGCTGTCTAATAAGCTGCATGGAAAATTAGTCTTTGTTTATGCAGCCCACGAAAATTCTATCTGGTAACCACTGAGATCTTTACCACCGAAATTAACACCTAAAACTGATGAAGCAGATAATTTATGAACATTTGCTATCTTCAGCTCGTTCCCGGCGGGATGCAGCATCCCAACTAGTTTAACAGGTTCTTCGGTCACAGGATTCGTAATAATGGTAGCGGAGTAATCAAAGGCATCTCCGATCTGAACATGGAAATCGTTACCGTTATGGGATATTGAAACGGGATGTTTTTCCATTCCTAACATTTCACCAATAAGATCCTTTAACATTGCAGGAGGGCCACCAATATCACCGCTCATTAGCAAACCTAAGGCTTCCATCTGCTCATCTGACGCTGTGTCGTTTACTACAATTCCAACTTTCCAGTTTCCGTCTGCCATCACTGGGGGTGAGTCTACTATTATTACAAAGATGAGGCCATCCATTTTTATATCGTTGATTGTGCCCTCTGAAATTTTGAATGCTAAGTTAGCTCGACAGTAATCATTCGTGGCTGGTGCGAGCATTGAAGACCAAGTGCACGGACAAGTGTTGGTACATGAGCAATTTTCGTAATAGCTACCTTTAATATGCCAGTTCATGATGTTTCTCCCTGTTAAACTATTTGAATTTTTAGTGCTATGACAATAATACCGAACGGTACAAAAGACAAGTAAGTTTAAATTAAAAATGGTTGCTCGTGCATAGTTTGGATAACACTTCCTGAGTTACAAAAAAATTTATAATAATCAGGTACTTGAACCGTGGATTTTGGTTGAATTGGTTATGTTAAGCCTTTAGGTGTTAGGTTGTGCCAGCAAACTGATGCTTGTTCTCATTTGTTTGATTTCACACCCCATGCAATTTTTGACCAAGCTAGCTCATGTACAAAATATGAGAAGAAGCCGGAGATCGATCCTGCGATGGCTATCGCCCCACTTGCTGCAACAGAGCCGGTGAAAATAAAACTGATCAGCATCATTGTCAAGAAACCAGCTACTTGCCAAGTTACAGCTTTCGTTAAGAGTCTAATTTTTCTGTCCATCAATTGGCCTCGAAGTGAAGTATTAAATTTCCATCAAACTATCGCGGATACAGGCGTGTGGACATTAGGTATATTTGCTGCTTATACTCTTTTATGCAGATTTAAATCTATAAAGTAGAAAAAAATGGACAAACGAAGACGAGCGAGCATGTTTCGAGAGCGCCTCATGGAAGTGATGTCTATGAAAGGTATAACAAAAAGCGGGTTATCTAGGGCAGCCAATGTAGATCGTTCTACTATCGGTCAGCTTCTCAAAAGTGACCATCCACGCCTCCCAAACGCTCAGTTAGCTGCGGATGCTGCAAATGCTTTGGGAGTCAGCACTGACTGGTTACTAGGGCTAACAAATCGACCTGAGACGCCGGGCGATATTGTCGCTGCCGCACTCTCATTGAGTCCAGCTGAACGCACTTCGGCTGATGAACAACTTCTTGAATGGCATCATGAGGCCGCTGGGTATAAAGTTCGTCATGTCCCTGCCACATTACCGGATATTTTAAAAACCAAACGAATGCTAGATTGGGAGTATGCATCTGTAAGAGAGCGTCGGTTGCCTGAGGCATTCAGCGCGATGCAGGCTCAACTGCAATGGCTTTCATCGGGAGTTTCTGACTATGAAATAGCTGTTCCTGTCCACGAAATTGAGTCGTGTGCCGCTGGAACGGCATATTACAAGGGTGTTGAAGAAGGCGTACGATATGAGCAGCTCGGTTTCATCGCTGATCAATGCGATCAGATGTTTCCAAGACTGCGTATATTCTTATTTGACGCGCATAGAGTATTTAGCTCTCCAGTCACTATTTTTGGCCCAAACTTGGCTGTAGTATATGTAGGGCAATGTTATCTAGCATTTCGTGAGGTTGAACGTGTAAAATCTCTCTCAAGTCACTTTGATTGGCTTGTCAGAGAGGCTGTCGTGGACGCAAGGAATGTCTCAACCCATATTCGTTCACTCATTAAACGATGACAAACTATGATCCTAACATTTCTGATGGCTTTGTTAGACTAAGCCGTTTGATGCGGCCACTTCGATTTAGCTTTCTTTAGAATCTGTTCTGTGGGGGCGTTGATGTTGGTGTGGTTGGGCTAATCGCCCAACCAATTAGTTAATCAAGTTCGACTGCAAGGGCACCCATCATTCCACCTGTTGAAGTCATGCCTACAGCTGAACTAGCGGTCGCTCTAACTGCATCTATGTTTGCTTTGAGTTTTTCTTCGCTGCTCCAAACTGTCATGGTCCTTATTGTTTTTTCACCAGTGACCGTCGCACGCATATTAACTGCGCCATGCTTTTTCATCTCAGGCCAGAAACCTTTAGCAGACTCAACTGCATTATCGACATTCCCGTCAAATTCCCAATCGGTAAAAGATACAAACATTTAATTCTCCTTATGTTAAGTATTGATAGATCTTTAATATTATTTTAGGTTTGAGAGGCTAATTTCTTAGCTGCTCACGGTGGTTAGCTCACTCAATTAGTTGGTGTAAAAGAGTAAACCGAAGCCTTGTCGCCTATCTGGGTTTCAGTTTTGCCTATCCAGCTGGCACCAATATAGGCAGCCCATTTTCCAGTGGCAGCGACATTAGTAAACTTTACCGTACCATCTGCCTGAAATACTCCAGTGTTCATAAAGACGTCACCATCTGGGTCAACTGCCCTACAAACTACTGCACCGCCAATTGGCTGTGGAGTTGTTCCTAGCGCGATAAACTGGTTACAAGTAGCGGTTGTGGCTGCAGGGAATCCCTCTGGTGGAGTCTCCCACATCCATACGTCTTGCGTAGTTTGCATTACCAATGTTCCTGAAGTGCCTTGCATTGTTTCGACATTCATTGTCATGCCGGTGCCATGTCCACCCAAGCCTGAATGACCTCCAGCAAGAGAAACAGTAGGGGCGAGTACGAATAATAATGCGGCAAATAATTTTTTCATTTTTAGTTCCTTTAAATGTTTATAAAATTGGTTTTTAACTTTTATTTTTGGTTGCTCTTTTACATAAGCTTCCACTACTAGTATTTTTAATCGCTAATATTAGCCTTGCATTTCTTCAAGTGTGTATACTTTGTAAACAGCACCATTATCCTTGTCCCATTGGACTTCAGCGGGATTACTCATGAATGCTCCCATCTTTTCAAAATTAGTGACGTTTGCGCAAAACATAACTTCGCCATCACCAAGGTCAGCTAAACGATATTCACTACAAAATTCACCTGCTGGACCGGCCATATCAGTGGCCATTTTAGCTTTTAAAGCTTCAAATCCAGCTTCAACTTTTCCGTGCATAAATACATTCATACTATTTTCTCCTTTTTACAAAAATGTATAATAGTACCATTTGGTATTTTAATGCAATAACTAGTGTAAGAAAATAGTTTTTTTTTTACAGCTTCATAGTGTAGGTGATCTATGGCCAGATCTTATTGTATAACTCTGGTGTTTAAGCGCTGCGCAGAACCTCACAAAGCCTCACTAATTCCAGCGGTGCTACTGTCATAACGCTTATTTAAGCGTGAAGTTTAACCATGCTGTATGACACTTATGTGGACTCTGAGAGTTATGCATTTGTACACCCCAGGACGTTGGTTATAAGGTCTATCGGGGGTAGTTATATGCGCGCAGTTACACCCGCGGGGTTTTTTGTTGCTACAAAGTTTAAGGTACGGGGGGGTAGGCTTGCCGTAAACGTCCCAAATTGCTAATCTCTAAATTTAAATTCAGGTCAAATTTTTCATAGAAAGAGAATAGCAAGATGAACAAAAGGATCGCAGTTATAACTGGCGCAGCAGGTGGTATGGGACGTGAGATTGTAGCTTCCCTAATCCGAGATGGTGCAAAGTGTTATGGTTTGGATATTTCGAAAGAAGGTTTAAAAGAGATGGGATCCACACTGGGGACAGAATTTGTCGGTATTGAGATTGATTTAACCATACCTGAAAAAATTCTATCATCATTTCAGCAGATCGAAGATACAGAAGGTGGCATGGATATTTTAGTTAATAATGCAGGTACCTGTTTAATGTCCAACTTCCCTGATGTTTCGGTAGCCGAATTTGAGCTTCAAATGAAGTTAAATTTTGACTCAGCTTTTCATTGTTCTCAGGCAGCTATAAAGCTTATGAACGGTCGAGCTGGAGTAAGAAAAATAATAAATATATCATCAAATGGTGCCTATAATTTTGAAACTTTTGATTCTCCACATTATCGTGCAAGTAAGGCGGCGATGGATAGCTTAACCAAACATCTTGCTAGCACTTACGCAGTTGATAAAATTTCAGTAAACTCTATTGCACCTGCGATGACGAATACGCCCCTATGTGATATTCTAAGTGCAGACGTTCTAGCCAAAGCTATCGAGAAAATGCCTCATGGCCATCTTATGGAGCCTACTGAAATTGCTGAGTGGGTACGTTTCCTAGCTTCTCCCGCTGGTGATATTTCCAGCGGAAATATAATAATTTTAAACCAAGGCCGCGATGTTCATTAGGAGTAATATTTAGGTGTCTTTCGTAATTTAGGCCATTGATCAGGAGAATGTCCAAATATGACAAATGCATCAAGTCTTTTGGCCCGATCCATTAACCGAACGAAGTTCTCTTTTGCTCGGTCTTCATTCCAAGAACCCTCAAATCCATCATCGATTTCAGAAGGTCTCGAAATTGCATCGCTAGTTAGCAAAGTAAGTCCAGTTTTGGGTAATTGAAGTTCAATCGAAATTTGTCCCGGAGCATGCCCTGGTGTCTGTAAAATCTTAAATCCTGGACCAATTTCCGTATCTTCATCAATAAGTAGATATTTACGATCTGGCCACTCTAACGGCTGGACACTCGCCCAGTACAATGGACGTTCAAGTGCGCGTTCAGCACTTGATATAAGAATTGGGCAATGTGGAAAATCGGCTATACCACCAACATGGTCAATATGTGTGTGGGTGATAACTAATAAATCGATATCTAAAACGTCGACACCACTCAAAGATAATTGCTCTTTTGGAAAGTTCACTGGTTCAAGCTTCAATATATCGCCAAATTTATCCATCCCATCTTCAGCAGAAGAACCATGTGGATCAGTAATATATTTACGGTGATATCCTGTATCTATAAGAATTTTTTCGCCAACGCTTGTATGAATTAAGAAACCACAAATGCCAATGATACGACCATTAGCGTGCACCCGGAATAAGCCAAAGTCCAATACGTGCAGTTGTGTTGGAGTCCCTTTAACGTAACTAACTGTTGTCATTTATTTTCCTCCTAGACAACTAACAATTCATAAGTAACCCCTGAAAGTCAAGATACATACCCCGTTTCACCGAACTACATTAAAATTTTTTAGGGTGTTCTTAGATTTATTTAGCTGTTGTCTTTTTGTGCATACAAATATTGGAATCCATTTTAAATTACATATAAATTTAAGTAAACTTGTCAAAAGTGTGGGTGCGATATAGATCAAACGATGTAAGGAGTTTATTATGGTTCTCAGATTAGAGGGGGTTAAAAAATCTTTTCTTAATAACGAAGAGCTCGTGCCTGTTTTGCAAGGGGTAAGTTTTGATCTTGAGGCTGGTGATACTTTGGCATTGCGTGGAGAATCTGGTAGTGGAAAAAGTACTTTACTCCATATCGCGGGCGCTTTAGAGGCTGCAGATGCAGGTCGAGTTTGGGTGTCTGGGAAGGAGCTAACACAGCTCAACGATAGTGCACGTGCTCAATTGCGTAGAACAGACATTGCTTTAATTTTCCAACAGTTCAATCTAATTCCTTCCCTGACTGTGGCTGCTAATATTGCGTTCCAATCTGCGCTATCAAGAACGCTAGACTTGGCTCATATAAAACATATTGTGTCCGCTTTAGGCTTAGAAGAACAAATGCAAAAATATCCAGAGGCTTTATCTGGTGGGCAACAACAGCGCGTTGCCATCGCACGGGCGATTGCGGCAAAGCCAAAGCTGTTGCTCGCAGACGAGCCTACTGGTAATCTTGATGAAATAACTGCCGAAAATGTGTTAGATCAAATGCTAACATTAGTTGCACAAACAGGTGCTGCATTGATGGTTGTAACTCATTCCACAAACATAGCTGCCCGCATGAGTCGTCAATTGCACCTTTGTAATGGTTTTTTGGTATGATTGGCTGGTGCCTGAGGGCACTTTTATCTCATTGGTGGCGTAATCCTGTTCAATTATTTGCATATTTAGCCGGCCTTGCTTTAGCTACCGCACTTTGGTCTGGGGTGCAGGCTATTAACTCTGAAGCCCGCGTAAGCTATGATGCGGCGGCCAAAACATTAGGTGAGGGTCAGTATGATCTATTGATCTCAAAGCAGGGCAACCGCATTCCACAAGATGTTTACGTTTTGCTTAGAAAATCAGGTTGGCTGGTCTCGCCTGTAATTGAAGGGCGTATCAACGATGTACGCCTCATAGGCATTGATCTTGTGACTTCTGCTACAGAATTATCTAATTTAGCTAGAGGGCCATCTGCTACTAGCTACGATACCTTACTCGCAAATGAAGAAACAGCGCTTAAAATTTCTATGTTTGCTAATGTTACAGTGGATAAAAGTATTGCACCGGGCATAGCCATAGGTGACATTGGCCTTGTTCAAAGGATGCTAAAGCGGGATGATTTGACCCGCCTCATTTTATTACCAAACCAACCTATTACTCAGCCAAGCCTAAGTATGGTAGCTCCCAACTTACGGGTTCAATCTGCACATACGGTAACAAATGTTACGGAACTTACGGGTAGCTTTCATTTGAACTTGACTGCCTTTGGTCTGTTAAGCTTTGCTGTTGGTTTGTTTATAGTAAACAGCACTATTGGTTTAGCATTTGAACAAAGGCGGGGCATGATCCGCACTATTCGCTCACTTGGCGTGCCAATGCGTACTCTTATTGTGCTAATTACTTTTGAGATGATGACTTTAGCTGTAATTGGGGCGGGGTTTGGTATTATTTTGGGTTATTTTATTGCAGCTTTTTTGCTACCAGATGTCGCTGCTACATTAAGGGGCCTTTATGGTGCGCAAATCTCAGGTACACTTGAATTGCGTGCCTCATGGTGGGTCTCTGGCATGGTGCTTGCATTAATTGGGACAGCAGTAGCACTTTCATCACGGATCTGGCAGATTGTGCAAATGCCACTTTTAGCAAGTGCTAAACCTCGAGCATGGGTTGTTGCAACCGGATCACGGTTTCGATTGCAATTAATTATAGCCATTACATTGTTATTCACCATAGTGCCATTAGCCTTGATTTTGGAGGGATTGTTGGCGGGGTTTATTTTACTGGGGTGTTTACTTATTAGTGCAGCATTGGCTTTACCCCCCTTATTGGGAGGCATTCTAACTTTGGTTCAAAAGTATACCGTTACGCCAGTTTGGGAATGGTTCTGGGCTGATACTAGACAGCAACTACCAGGGCTTAGCCTTGCACTTATAGCTCTTTTACTAGCAGTCTCAGCCAATATTGGTGTCTCAACTATGGTTTCAAGCTTTCGACAAACCTTTATAGCCTTCCTTGATCAAAGGTTAGCACCAGAACTCTTCGTAGAGGTAGAAACAGCTAACCAAAGTGCTGCATTGGAAATGTTTTTAATGAACCGCCAGATTGAGGTTTTGCCCTTACTTACAACACAAGTCGTAATAGCCGATTTACCTGTAGATCTATATGGCATTCGTGTTGGCCAGACCTATCGAAATAATTGGATTTTTTTAGATAATACTCTCAATGCGTGGGATGTCATTGAGAGAGGCAAGGCAGTCGTTGTTAATGAACAATTTGCTCGCCGTGCAGATCTATGGGTTGGAAGTTTAGTACAAGTGAATCCTGATTTAATGCTACCTATTGCAGGAGTAGTTGGTGATTATGGCAATCCGCAAGGGCAGGTTATTATAACTGAACGAATGTTTAAAGATTTATACCCAAATCTCTACGCATCAAACTTTGGGGTACGCACTAAAGATGCATCTGATTTACGCAGCCAAATTGTGAATACTATTGGCATTAAAAATAGCGCAATTATTAATCAGGTGGGGATAAAGGCATTATCACTTGAGGTGTTCGAGAGAACGTTTGTAGTCACATCGGCTTTAAATGTTTTAACATTAGGCGTTGCGAGTTTTGCTATTTTGATGAGCCTTCTGACATTGGCTGATTTGCGTGTACCACAGCTTGCGCCTATCTGGGCATTAGGGCTCACACGTCGCCGTTTGGCGTGGTTAGAGCTATTGCGCGCTGTCTTTCTTGCTGGAATAGTCTTTGTTTGTGCTATTCCTATGGGCCTTGCACTTGCATGGATATTACTGACAATTATCAATGTCGAGGCATTTGGGTGGCAATTACCAATGTATCTGTTTCCGCTTAAATATTTAGAATTAGGAGGTTATGCTTTAATTGCCACGTTTTTAGCTGCTATGTGGCCTGCTTTTCGTCTCATGCGTGCGCCGCCATCAACTTTATTGAGGGTCTTTGCTAGTGAACGTTAAATTATTATTTTTTATATTTTTTTGGCCTTTCAGTGTTTTTGCACAAGGGTTTTCTGACCTTGGTTCCAGTGCGGATGGGTTTGCAAACCCAAAGCTAAATCCAACTTTTAGCTTTCCTACTGACCATGGAGCACACCCTGAATATAGAATCGAGTGGTGGTACTTAACTGCGAACTTAAATGGTTCAGATGGTACAGCGTATGGTTTACAATGGACCCTCTTTAGAACTGGGCTGAGGCCAGGAGAGGCCCGAGGCTGGCGATCGCCACAAGTATGGTTTGCGCATGCTGCAGTCACCACGCCTGGCCAACACTTTGCCACTGAACGTTTCGCCCGAGGTGGGATTGGGCAGGCGGGTGTGGAGACAACTCCGTTTCGTGCTTGGATCGATGAATGGGTGTTAGAGGGTGAAGACTTCCAAAAGATGACACTCACTGCAAATGGTCCAAATTTTGGATATGACATGTCGCTTCAAGCAAATGGTCCATTGGTTTTTCATGGAAATAAAGGTTATTCTGTTAAATCGGAACAAGGCCAAGCTAGTTATTATTATTCACAGCCATTTTTTAAAATTAATGGAACGCTGAAATTACCTACTGGTAATATTGACGTGGTAGGGAATGCCTGGCTTGACCGCGAATGGTCCTCACAGCCTTTATCAGATGATCAACTTGGTTGGGATTGGTTCTCATTATCGTTCGTGGATGGTGCAAAGCTAATGGGTTTTCAACTACGACAAATAGATGGATCACTTTACAGTTCTTCAACTTGGATCACACCTGATGGTAGCACGTTATCCTATCCAAATGGTGCATTTTCAGCTATTCCACTTAATATAAAATCTATAAAAGATCGTAATTTGCCTATTCAATGGCGTGTAACTTTGCCAGATAAAAACGTTGATGTTGTTGTAACCGCTCAGAACCCTGATGCTTGGATGGAACTTTCAATCCCATACTGGGAAGGACCAGTTAACGTGTTGGGTAGCCATATAGGACAAGGATATTTAGAGATGACTGGTTATGAATAATACAAACGATCTAAGTACTTTTCTAGTCTTGGGACCTATATCTTAAAGTGTTGACGGATTGAAGATTTTCGGTAAATAATAAAAGGTGGCTGTTCAGTTTAAAAATGACCTTTGGTAAACTGTCAGCAGAATGATTAACTCACGTAGCTGTTAAAACTAATAATTTCATACTTAAGAGGTCCCTAAAGCAGAGAATGGTATTTTAAATGTTGAAGAAAACTTACTGGAAAAGTCTTACCCCACTAGTCATAGTTTTAACATTAGGGGCAACGATTTTATGGGCACATAACGGTGTCAAAGATCCAATTGTTATCAAGCGCATGAAGTTAATGTCTTCGATGGCCGACAATACAAAAGTATTGGGTCAGATGATAAAAAAACAAATTCCATTTGACGCTGAATTAGCAATGGAAGCGCTCACTTCTATTGGTGATTTGGCAAAAGCGACTCCCGCGGCCTTTGAGATAAATGCATCTGACCCAAAAACTGGAGCTAAACAGATTATTTGGGATGAGTTTAAAGACTTCTCAGAGCTGGCCAATCAACTTGCTGATATTGCAGCCACGAATTCAATCTCTACTTATGATGATTTAAGGCCAGTACTTATGCAAACTGCAAGGTCCTGTAAAGCTTGCCATAGTAAGTATCGCAAATAGCTAGATGCGCTTGACAACCTCTTTTGGACTTTGGAGTGCAGGAATACTGTTTACCGTATTATTGCTCATTTACTTTGTGCTGAGTGCTCCAAAGTCCGTTGACTTTGGCATGGATACTTTGGCTCCGGGAACCCCTGACTCCGGAGCTTATATCTATTTGATGGCAGGCTGCAGCAGTTGCCACATGGCTGAGGGGAGCTCTGATAATACCTTCCTTACAGGAGGTCAAAAGTTCAAAACAAATTTTGGAACATTTATCGCACCAAACGTATCAAATAGTGAACTCCATGGAATTGGCAGTTGGGACTTCAAAGATTTTTATGGTGCGGTCAAACTTGGGCAAAGCCCTCAAGGCAAGCATTATTTTCCTGCCTTTCCCTATACCGCTTATTCGAGAATGACCGATCAAGATATTGCGGACCTTTGGGCTTTTTGGCAGACTTTGCCCAGCGTAGATACGCCAACCAAACCTCATGAAATTCGTTTTCCATTCAATATAAGGCGTAATCTTGGCATTTGGAAAAAACTGTACACTCCAGAAGAGTTTGTAGATCAGACCAACGATCGTGCCACCTATGTGGTGGAAGCTCTGGTTCATTGTGCAGAATGCCACACGCCACGCGATGTGATAGGTGGTCTGAAAAGTAGCCGATGGATGCGTGGTGCAAAAAACCCTAGTGGGAAAGGCAGCATCCCCAGTATTCACCCTAATGATCTGGGTTGGAGTAAAGCAGATATCGTAGAATACCTGTCTTCTGGATTTACCCCTGATTACGACATGGCTGGTGGAAAAATGGCATCAGTTATCGAAAATACATCGAAATTTACTTCCA
>NZVE01000046.1 GCA_002697345.1 Paracoccaceae bacterium
TATTAAAACAAATACTCCTTTAATTAAACACGAAGTTTCTCAAAGAACGAAACACCAGTTAAGAAGGACTCCAAATTTTATGTTTTTTATAGACGATTCTTTAGATTATATAGAAAAAATTGACCAATCACTAAAAGGAGTTGACAACCCTATTAATCCATCAAAATAAGTAACCCTTGAATTTTTCTTATTATATAGCTAAACGATATCTCTTCTCAAAGAGCTCTAACAATGCTGTAAATTTTATGTCTAAACTAGCAGGGCTTGGTGTTGTTGTAGGGGCTGCTGCGCTTTTTATTGTTCTGTGCGGTTTTAATGGGCTTAAGGATTATAGCCTTGCTTTCACCTCTTTTGTAGACCCTGATCTAAAACTAATTCCTGCAAAATCCAAAACGTTTGTTATTAGCGACTCTTTGTTAAAAGACGTTTTGCTGCTAGACAACTTTTTAAGCTATTCCAAAACCGTAGAAGAAAGTGTTTTTCTATCCACCAATATAAGTGGTGATATTGTTTCTGCAAAAGGGGTTTCAGAGTTTTTTCCTTCAAAAACTATAGACTCAATTTTATACGATGGAGAATGGGTTTCTGGGCCAAATCAAATTGTTTCTGGCTGGGGAATTGCAAATAAGCTTTCATTTGGGGTTTATGATTACTCTAAGAGCATAGCGCTATATGCTCCAAAGCCTGGTAAAAAACAAATCCTGTCTGTTGATGGGTCTTTTTCAAAACTAGACGTTGTAAATGTTGGGTTATTTGAAATTAATGAGGCCTTAGATTTTTCGCTTATATATACAAGCATTGCTGATTTACAACAACTACTAGGGTATAGCGAAAATCAAATAAGCTCGGTGGAGTTTATGTTAAAAGACCCTTTAAAGGCTAAAGAATCTGCAAAATTATTAAGCTCTAAGCTTGGTTCTGGCTTTAAAATAAAGACAAAAGAGCAGTTAAACGACTCTTTATACAAAATGCTAAACACTGAGGAAGTTGCCGTTTATCTAGTTTTTACACTAGTTCTAATAATAGCTCTTTTTAATTTGATTAGCTCAATAATAATTATGGTTTTAGAAAAAAGAAATAATCTTAAAACTCTATATAACTCTGGTGCTACACATCATGATATTAAAAAAATATTTTACTACCAAGGGTTAATTATTACTTTTCTAGGTGGGATTGTGGGGCTCTTTCTTGGTTTTGTTTTAATGCTAGCGCAACAAAACTTTTCTATTTTTATGATAACGCCATCGCTTGCCTATCCAGTAAGTGTAGAGTTTTCTACTTTCTTAATTGTTAGTCTTACAATACTGATTCTTGGGGCTACCGCTTCTAAGATTTCTTCAAGCGTAGTAACCAAAGAGCTTGTTGGCAAGGCTTAAGCAAACTCATAAGTGTTAAACTTTTCATAGATTTCTTCCAAAGTTGCAAAAACGTCAACAGAATCATCGCTTGTAACAAGTTTTTGTCTAAAAGGCTTAAAGTCTTGTATACCTTTAAAATAGTTGGTGTAATGTCTTCTTGTTTCAAAAACTCCTAACCTTTCGCCTTTCCAGGCTATAGACATTTCAAGGTGTTTTTTTGCTGCTGTAACTCTTTCTTTAATGGATACTGGCGGCAAATGTTCACCTGTTTTAAAAAAATGCTTTACTTGGTTAAAAAACCATGGATTACCAATGCTTGCTCTGCCTATCATCGCCCCGTCTAAACCATAATGATCTCTTATAAGCATTGCTCTTTCTGGCGTGTTTATATCTCCGTTGGCAAATACCGGAATGTGCATTCTTTGGTTGTTTTTAACTTTTTCTATCTCAGTCCAGTCTGCCTCTCCTTTATACATTTGAGCTCTCGTTCTTCCGTGAATTGAAATTGCCTTACACCCAACATCCTGAAGTCTTTCAGCCGCTTCAACAATTTTTATACTGTTTTCATCCCATCCAAGCCTTGTTTTTACAGTTATGGGAAGGTGAGTTCTTTTAACCATCTCCCTAGTGAGGCTTTCCATAAGATCAAGGTCTTTTAGTATTCCTGCGCCAGCGCCTTTTGAAACTACCTTTTTAACTGGGCAGCCAAAATTAATATCAATAATATCTGGGTTTGATTTCTCTACAATTTCAACCGACCTAAGCATAGAATCTAAGTTAGCTCCAAAAATCTGTATCCCAACCGGTCTTTCTTTTTCGTAAATATCTAGCTTCATTGTGCTTTTTACAGCATCACGAATAAGTCCTTCACTGGAGATAAACTCAGTGTATACCACGTCTGCACCATTTTCTTTGCACAACGCTCGAAAAGGAGGGTCACTGACATCTTCCATTGGCGCTAGCAGCAAAGGAAATTCTGGTAATTCTATATCCCCAATTTTGACCATTTAAACAATCTTTATGTTAATTTGATTACAAATATACTGAACAATCTATAATATAATTTTTGTCGTTATTCTACCTTCTATAATGGTTAATTTTTATGTACTTTTGTGCCTTGCATCAAATTGCATTGACTTTAATGGAAAACATTAGAAACTTTTGTATTATAGCCCATATTGATCACGGAAAAAGTACTCTTGCTGACAGATTGTTAGAGTTCACTGGGTCTGTTTCGGATAGAGAAAAACAAAACCAGTTACTAGACAGTATGGATCTTGAAAGAGAAAGGGGAATCACTATAAAGTCTCATGCTGTGCAGATGAATTACCAAAAAGATGGAGTTGATTATGTTTTGAACCTTATTGACACACCTGGTCATGTAGATTTTTCTTACGAAGTTTCAAGATCAATAGCTGCGTGTGAAGGCGCGCTTTTAATAGTTGATGCGGCGCAAAGCATTCAGGCGCAAACTATATCAAATTTATATTTAGCGCTTGAAAATGATTTAGAGATAATTCCTGTTTTAAACAAAGTCGACTTGCCTAGCGCAAACCCTGAAGAAGTTACAGACGATATTGTTGACTTACTTGGTTGTAAAGCAGAGGATGTTATTCCTGCTAGTGCAAAAACCGGTCTTGGAATAGAAGATATTATAAACGCTATTATCAGTGTTGTTCCCGCCCCTAAAGGAAGTTGTGACGAGCCTTTGCAGGCTTTAATTTTTGACTCGGTTTACAACCCGTTTAGAGGAGTGGAAACATATTTTAGAGTAATTAATGGAAGTATTAAAAAGAACCAGCAAATTAAGTTTATAGCTACTGGAAAAACATATGGAGCTGATGAGGTCGGAACACTAAACTTAAAGCAAAGCCCAAAGCCTGAAATTTTTGCTGGAGATGTGGGTTATCTTATAACAGGGATCAAAGAGGCAAAAGAAGTGAAGGTTGGTGATACGATTACTGACTCTAAAAACCCTACTTTAAATGCTGTTGAGGGGTTTGAAGATGTTAAGCCAATGGTTTTTGCCGGAATTTATCCGGTGGACACTGAGGACTATGAAGAGCTTAGAAACTCAATGGAAAAACTTCAGTTAAATGACGCTTCTTTAGTTTTTATACCTGAGAGCTCTGCTGCTTTAGGTTTTGGTTTTAGATGTGGTTTTTTAGGAATGCTACACATGGAAATTATTCAAGAGCGCCTAGAAAGAGAATTTGGAATGACTGTAATAACCACGGTTCCAAACGTTTCATACTTGGCTTACACAAGAAAAAACACAGATTTACCCGTAACAGTAAACAACCCTTCTGATCTTCCGGACCCTTCTACTCTTGACAGGGTTGAAGAGCCTTTTATTAAGGCAACAATTATCACAAAATCAGATTATGTTGGAAACGTAATGTCTCTTTGTATAGACAAAAGAGGGTTAATAAAGAATCAAACTTATTTAACAACACAAAGGGTTGAGCTAACTTTTGATATGCCGCTAGCGGAGATTGTTTTTGATTTTTACGACAGACTTAAAACTGTTTCGAGAGGATATGCTTCTTTTGACTATTCTCCAATAGGAATGCAAACGTCAAAACTTGTTAGGGTTGATATTTTGTTGAATTCACAGCCTGTTGATGCGCTTTCTGCATTAATACATGCAAGTAGTGCTCACACGATTGGTAAAAAAATGTGTGAAAAACTAAAAGAACTTATTCCTCGCCAACAGTTTGATGTGCCTATTCAGGCTGCAATTGGTGCAAAAATAATTTCAAGAGAGACAATAAAAGCTCTTCGAAAGGATGTAACTGCAAAATGTTATGGTGGTGATATCTCTAGAAAAAGAAAGCTCTTAGAAAAACAAAAGAAAGGAAAAAAACGTATGCGTCAAGTTGGAAATGTGGAAATCCCTCAAGAAGCTTTCATGGCTGTTTTAAAGCTAAACGACTAGTCTTTCATTGTAAGCCTCAATACCGAACATGCTGATTTTTCAGTAAACTTATCTTTTCCAGTTCCAAACAAAACACTTATCCAGTTGTCTTTTTGAGGTGTTCCTAAAATAAGAAGGTCGTATCCAGCAGACTGGCTGGAAATTGTTTCGATAGAGTCGTTGTTTTTTAATATTTGCACCTCGCTCTTCGTTTTAATTTTTGAAATAAGTTTTTGAGATTTTTTTCTTATCGCGGTGGTTTCTTCATCGGAAGTTTGGTCTGACACCACATGTAAAAGCGTAAGCTCTGCCCCATAAAAAGCACAAATTCTCTCTGCTACTGCTAAAAAGTTTTTATCTTTTCTTCCTGGCCTTAAAGCTAAAAGAACCTTGCTAATGTATCTTACGCCATTGTCTTTAAATAGCGCAAAATCAGACTTAATGTTTGTAAGTAGCCACCCGATTGGATTACTAACAAGTATTCCGCTGTGAGCTCTTCCGTTCCATCCCATTACAAGCCAGTCACAATTGGTTTGGCTTCCTAGTTGGTCGATTGTGTCTGAAAGCTCGTGAGTTACCACAGCCTCAAAATCAACATTTATGTTCTTACTTTTAGAAAGGCCCGAAATTCTTCTCTCTAAGGAAATAATTTTTGGGTCATCTTTCATGAAGGCGTCTAAAAAAGTTTGATTTGGAACTTCGGTAATGTTGACCGCCTGAATCGTGTCTTTTTTATTTATTGCCGATGCCATTTCTACTAACATTTCTGCGGATTGTTCGTTGCCTAAAAGGGGTACAACCACCCCTGCATCTGGGTTAAGGGAACCGTCTAGGTTTTTGTCAACCTCTTCAGTTCTTTTTGTCTCTATTTCTTCTTGTTTTTTCTTAGTGTAAAATAGATAAAGAGCTGGCCTGTGTCCATATTTTTTCAAAACACCTGTTCTTGTAACTTCTTTATTTGAAAAAGCGTAAATTACAGCTCCCAGCAAGAATATCGCGCCGATTGCAAGAAAAGGAACAAGCCCTAAATAAAAAAGAAGTAAAAAACCTGTTATTATCCCAAAAATCTGAATCCACGGATAAAGTGGAGATTTATATTTTGGTTTATACCACTGCGCAGAGGTTTCTCTTAGAATGATAACAGACATGTTTACAGAAATAAACATCATAACCTTAAAGGCGCTGGCAAGTTTTGCGATTTTGACAACGTCTAGAAAAACAATAACAAGCATCATTCCAACGCATGTGATGGCAATAGTTATAACTGGGGTTTTAAATTTTTCGCTGACCCTACTCATAAATTCAGGCAAAAGGCTGTCTCTTGACATAGCAAAAGGAAAGCGAGAAGCGGCCAAAACTCCAGCGTTAGCTGTGGAGATAAGAGTGATAACTCCAACTACGGCCGCAATGATTCCAACAGTGTATCCTCCAAGCTTGTCAGCAAGTGTAAATATTGGTTTAATGTCTGTGGCTAGCTCTGAAACAGGAATATTAGACACCAGAACAAAAGAGACAACCACATATATAGCTGTAATTAGCACTAGTGAGGCTAGCATGGATAGTGGAAGGTTTTTAGATGGGTTTTTTATTTCTTCCGCAATAGCTGCTACTTTGGTTACTCCAGAATAAGAAATGTAAACAAATGCAATTGTGTACAACAAGCCTTTGTCACCTTCGGTTAAAAACGGAGTTAAAAAATCTGGGTTAATATTTTGCAAACCAAAAAATGAAAGGCCAATTAAAAAGAGAACGCTAATGGTAACAATATAAAGCTGAACTTTTCCAACTTTTTTTGCGCCTGTAATGTTTAAAACAAAAATAAACGCCAAAAAAACAAGGGCTATGTACTTAATGTAGCTCTCATCAAGATCTATCAAAACCAACATGTAGGCCCCAAAACCGACAAGGGCAAAAGAACTTTTTAACAGCATTGAAAGCCATAGTCCTAGGCCAGAAATAGTTCCAAAGAGCGGGCCAAAAGCTCTTTCAATATATACATAAGTGCCCCCAGAGGAAGGCATGGCTGTTGCTAATTCTGACTTTGAAAGCGCGGCTGGCAAAATACAAAAGGCAGCAATTAGATAAGCAAGCCAAACGGAAGGGCCTGTCTGTGCAGCCGCTAGACCTGGCAAAACAAATATGCCGCTTCCCAGCATTCCGCCTAAGCTAATTGCTATGACAGAGGACAACGATAAGCTTCTTTCTAACTTCTTCAAAATATTGTTTTATATTTATAAAAATAGTAAATAATCTTGTTAAATGAATCTATATCCTATTAATGCTGGAAATTTTAAATTAGACGGAGGGGCGATGTTTGGGGCTGTTCCTAAAGCAATATGGAACAAAACAAACCCTGCTGATCAAAATAACTTGATTGATATTTCTGCCAGATGCCTTTTAATTGAAGATGCTAAAAGACTTGTTCTTATAGACACAGGAATGGGCAACAAACAAAGCGAAAAGTTTTTTAGTTACTACTCTTTGTGGGGAGAGGGTAATTTAGAGAGCTCTATTAATAATGCAGGGTTTTCTTTGGACGATGTTACCGATATTTTTTTTACTCACCTGCACTTTGACCATTGTGGTGGGGCAATTAAAAAAAGTTTTTCTGGGCTTGGGTTCGAGCCTATGTTTAGAAACGCCGTTTATTGGACGAATAAAAAACACTGGGATTGGGCGGTTAAACCAAACAAAAGAGAGGTGGCTTCTTTTCTAAAGGAAAACCTTTTGCCTATTGAACAAACCGGGCGTTTAAACTTTCTTTCAAATAGCGGCGGTCAGTTTTCGTTTGCTTCTGAGTTTGGGTTTGATGTGTTTTATGCAGATGGTCACACAGAAAAGCAAATGCTTCCCATAATTACTTATAAAGGTCAGAAAATTGCTTTTGCGGCTGACCTTATTCCTACAGCAGGGCATATTCCGCTTCCGTATGTGATGGGTTATGACGTAAGGCCTTTAACGACACTAAAAGAAAAGGAAGTGTTTTTAAATTACGCGGTAGAGAATAATGTGCTTTTATTTCTTGAACACGACAGTCTTAACGAAATTGTTTCTTTAAAAAACACCGAAAAAGGTGTTCGTATTAATAAAATTTTAAAATGTAATGAAGTTTTTTAAATCTCTTTTTTTGACCTTGCTTATTTTTTCCTGCTCCAACAAAGAAAAAGGTCGTTGGCAACAACACGTTTCTTACAAGATGGTCATTGATGTTGACGCTGAGAGTAGAAGTTATATAGGTACACAAGAGCTTGTGTACTCTAACAATTCTCCCGACACAATATCTAGGGTTTTTTATCATTTATATTTTAACGCATTTAAGCCTGGTAGCGAAATGCAGGTGAGGGCTTCCGAAATAAACGATGACGACAGAAGTATTTCAAAAAAAATACTTTCCTTAGACCGTAAAGATTATGGAGATGTTCGTGTTTTGGAGCTTTTGCAAGATGGAGCTGTCCTTGATATTATAAACCAAGAAACTATTTTAGAGGCTGGTCTTAAAAACCCTCTTTTGCCTGGTGAAAAAACAACTCTAAGTATGCGTTTTGAAGTTAACGTTCCTCAACAGATCAGAAGATCTGGAAAAGATAGCGAAGATGGTGTTGCTTTTTCCATGGCTCAGTGGTATCCAAAATTATGTGAATATGACAGCCAGGGTTGGCACGCTAATGCATATATCGGCCGTGAATTCTTTGGGGTTTGGGGTGATTTTGATGTTACAATTAATATTGACAAAAACTATACGGTTGCTGGATCAGGCTATTTACAAAACCCTGAAGAGGTTGGTCATGGTTATGCCGAGCTTAAAAAACCTTACGATTCGGATAAAATTTCTTGGCGTTTTTTAGCGCCCAATGTGCATGATTTCAGCTGGGCTGCAGACACAGAGTATGTTCACGATGTTGTAGATGTTCCTGGTGGGCCTAAAATGCATTTCTTTTATAAAGAAGATGATAAGTATTCTAAAAACTGGAAGATTGTTCAGCCTTACTCAGTACTCTTTATGCAATATTTTATAGAAAAGATTGGTCCTTACCCTTATAAACAATACTCCGTTATTCTTGCCGGAGATGGCGGAATGGAGTATGCGATGTGTACTTTTATAGGTGGGGTTCGTAATTTTGAGAGTCTTGCTGGGGTTATCTCTCACGAGATTGCTCACACTTGGTTTCAGTTTTTACTTGCCACAAACGAGTCTAAGCACGCTTGGATGGACGAGGGTTTTACTAGTTATATAAGCGATCACGCAGAAAATGAAATTTTAGAAAAAGGTTTAGATTTTGCAAATCGACGTGCTTATGTCGATTATTTTAAAGTTGTTCGTTCTGGATTGGAGGAACCCTTAACCACGCACGCAGATCGTTTTTCAAGTAGCCGAAATTATGGTATGGCTTCTTACGACAAGGGGTCTATCTTTTTGTCACAGCTTGGTTATATTATCGGCGAAGAGGCGCTATCGAAAGTTTTGAAAAAATATTATTCTAAATACGTTTTTACCCATCCTGACCCTGAAGACTTTATTAGGGTCGCAGAAAAGGTAAGTGAACAAGAGCTTGATTGGTATTTAATGGATTGGGGGCAAACCACAAAAACAATCGACTACGCTATAAAAAGTGTTAAGAAAACTAACACTGAAGGGTGTGATTCTGTTACTATTTTGATGAATAGAAAAGGAGAAATGGCTATTCCTAACGATGTGGAGGTTGAGTTTGTGAGCGGTATAGTTAAAGAGTATCATATTCCTCTGCTGATGAGTCGCGGACACAAACCATTAGATAGCGGTGTGGTTCTTCTGGAGCCTTGGAGCTGGGCTAAGAAAAACTATAGTTTTAATATTTGTGTTGATGATGACGTTGTTGTGGGGATTACTATCGACCCTCTAAACAAGAGTGCGGATGTAGACCAAACAAACAACTCTATTTAGGTTTTTTATTTATACCTTTAACGGTCATATAAATCTTTGGTCTATGCAACAGTTTGAACGGCTAAAATCAAAAAAAGAGATAAGCTTTGTTTTTGACAAAGGTGCAGGGGTTTCTTCTTTTCCAATAAAGCTTTTTTTTATTAAAAACTCGCTTAAAAAAAGGTCAAATGTTGCTTTTACTGTTGGTAAAAAAAGTCTAAACAAGGCTGTAGACAGAAACAAAACAAAACGCTTAATGAGAGAGGTTTTTAGGCTTAATTGCCTGAAAGACGGGGTGTTTTTGGGCCACTCTTTAGTGTTTGTTTATTTAGGAAAAGAGGTTGTTCCTTTTGATTCTATAAAAAAAGGTTTTTTAGGGGTTGTTGAAAAGTTTGCGGCTAAAAAAATATAATATTTTGAGGTTAATTTATCTGTTCTTATTGTTTGTTTTGGTGGGGTTCTCTCAAGAAAACACTCACACTGTCTATTTTGACACTGACCTTTCTAAAGTTACCAATATTGAGGAAAACAGGCTTCTTTCTTTTATTGCTTCGCTTAGCGAAAAAAACGTTTTGAGTATTGAAATTTTTGGTTTTTGTGATGATCTTGGGGCCAGCTCATACAACCTTTCTTTGTCACAAAGAAGGGCTGAAGAAATAAAAAAAATTCTATTGTCTAACCTAATCGAACAAGAAAAAATCACAAACGTTGACGGTAAAGGTGAGCTTCTTTTTAAAACTGTTAGCGCCTCAAACCCTGATAGAATTAGAGCTCTGAACAGAAAGGTTGAACTTTTTGTTTCTTTTAAAGAGTTGGATGTGAGCGAAGAAGAGGTTGTGCTTGTAAAAGGGAGTTCTTTGGTCATAGAAAACTTGCTGTTTTTAACCGGGTATTCTTATTTAACCCCTAGCTCTAAAAAAAGCTTAGATGTGGCTTTTGATAAAGTAAAAGACTTACCTTTTTCTTTTGTAATTCAAGGGCATGTGTGTTGCACTTCTGGTCAAAAAGATGCTATAGATCGTGCAACAAAAAAAAGAAACCTCTCTGTCGTTCGGGCTAAATTTGTTTACGATTATTTTTTGGGAAAAGGGATTGACTCAAAAAGGATGTCTTTTGAAGGGTTGGGGCATCGTTTTCCTTTAGGCGGAAGGCCTGAAAACGACAGAAGAGTGGAGATTTTAATAGAATCAGATTTTTAAGATCATTTTTACGTGTGGTATGTTGTCTTCAAGATATTCTTCTCCTTTCTTTTCAAAACCAAGCTCTGAATAAAACTTCAACAAATACTTTTGAGCTGAAAGCTCTATTTTTTCTTCTTTCGGATCTTCTTTTAGCTTTTCTATAGATCTTCTCATTATTATTCTTCCATAATCTTTGTTTCTATATTCTTTTTTTACCAAAACTCTTCCTATACTAGAGTTTTTAAAAAAATCTCCTTTTCTAAAAATTCTTGTATATGCTATTATTTTGTTGTTTTCTTCCCCTACAAGATGTAAAGCTTTTTCGTCTTTATTATCAAGGTCTTGATAAGCGCATTTTTGTTCAACGACAAAAACCTCTAGCCTTAGTTTTAATATTTCGTATAGTCTTTCTTGACCTAAATCTTGATATTTAAATACGGTTATTTTCAAGTCTATTTGTTTATTTTTTCAACCCTTATTTGGTGCCTTCCACCTTCAAAAGGTGTTTGTATAAAGGTTTCTATCATTTCAAAAGCTTCTTTTATTGTAACATATCTTGCAGGTAAACTAAGTATATTTGCGTCGTTATGTTCTCTTGCTAATTTACATATCTCATTATTCCAACATAACGCTGATCTTATTCCTTTATGCTTATTAGCGCTCATTGAAGCTCCGTTACCGCTTCCACAAATAATTATTCCAAAATCTGACTGGCCGGTAGCAACATCTTCTGCCACGGGGTGTATAAAATCAGGGTAGTCCACACTTTCTTCTTTGTTTGTTCCGTGGTTTTTTATTTTAAATTTTTTTTTCTCTAGGTATTCTGTTATTTTAAATTTATGTTTTGTTCCTGCGTGGTCGTTACCTATTGATACTTTCATTTTGTTTGTTTTGTGTTAATATCTAAATATAATTATTAATAACTAACATTGTTTTTACTTTTGTTTTTTTCTCTTAACAAATGCTTTATTAAAAACAAATTAAATTATTTTTATTTCTATACATTATATTAACCTTAAGTTGTGGTTTGTTAACTATATTATTCTTCTTTTATTATTAAGAAATGTTCTTTTTTGTTTTATTTAGATGTTTGTTTATAATTATACTAAAAGACTCTATTTAAATATCTTACATATTTATATGTTGTTTATATAGTATTAATAAATTTTTAATAACTCTAATTCAAAGTTTTTAAAAAAAAGTTTTAATATATATTAACAAGCTATAATAAGCATCATTTATTATTTAAATTATAAAAAGAAAATAGTATTATGTATATAATTGTTTATAAGTCATCATTTAAATTAGTAAGAAGTATATTAGAGATATAATAAAACAATTTTGAGAAGAAGAAAAAATAAAATAGAAAGAAAAGAAAAGAATACAAATAAATTTGTTGGTACTTTAGATGTTTCGGTTCGTGGTGTTGCTGTTGTTGTTTGCGAAAGTTTAGAAGAAAAGATTCATTTAGAAAACATAGGTCAATATTTACATAACGATCTTGTTGAAGTATATGTTTTTTCTAGAAGAAAGAAAAACAAGTATTATGGTGAAATAACGAACTTATTGAAAAGAGAAAAAAAAGAATACGTTGGAAAAATTGAAATCAGCGATAAATTTTCATTTGTTATTGTAGATAATAAAAGGATTCATGTAGATATATTTGTTCCTATTTCAATGATTAATAAAGCAAAAGATAGAGACAAGGTTCTTGTTGAGATAACTGAATGGAAAAAAAACAGTCAATCACCAAATGGTATTATAAAAAAAGTATTAGGTATTGAAGGAGAACATAATACTGAAATTCACTCTATTCTTGCAGAGTATGGACTTCCTTATGATTTTGAAAAAGAAATTAAAGAGTATGCAAACAATATAGATACTAGCATAAATAATAAAGAAGTATTTAAGCGTAGAGATTTTAGAAATGAATTAACTTTTACTATTGACCCAGTAGATGCTAAAGATTTTGATGATGCTATTTCGTTTAAAAAGTTATCTAATAATTCTTATGAAATAGGAGTTCATATAGCTGATGTTTCTCATTATCTAAAACCAAATACTATTTTAGACAAAGAAGCTTTTAATAGAGCTACGTCTGTATATTTAGTAGATAGAGTGGTACCTATGTTACCAGAAATTCTCTCAAACAAAGCGTGTTCTTTAAGGCCTAACGAAGAAAAATATACTTTTTCAGCAGTATTTACTATTGATAATAATAAAGTTATAAATGAATGGTTTGGAAAAACAATAATTAATAGCAACTACAGGTTTAGTTACGAAGAAGCACAAGAGATTATAGAAACAAAAAATATTATAATAAGAAAAGAAGTTTCTTTAAATGGCATAGAATATTCAGTTTCAAGTAAAGTAAAAGAGGCGGTGTTAAAACTCAATGATATTGCTATTTTTATGAGAAAAGAGAGAATGAAAAGTGGAGCGATTTCTTTTGATAAAAAAGAAGTAAGGTTTAATATTAATAAACAAAACGAGCCTATTGGAGTTTATGTAAAAGAGTCTAAAGAATCCAATAAACTTGTCGAAGAATTCATGTTACTAGCCAACCGAAAAGTATCGGAGTATGTAGGAAAAAAAATTAAAAAAAACCTATTTATATATAGAGTTCATGATCTTCCAGACGAGAGCAAAATTAAAGCACTAAAAGAAGTTTCTAAATCTCTTGGTTATAATTTAGATATTAGTTCTAGAAAAAAAATGTCAGAATCGTTAAACAAAATATTAAAACAAGTAAAAGGTAAAAAAGAACAAAGCCTTATAGAGTCCTTAGCAATTAGATCTATGAGTAAAGCAGAGTATACAACAAAAAACATTGGTCATTACGGTCTTTCTTTTGAATATTATAGCCATTTTACTTCTCCTATAAGAAGATATCCAGATGTTATCGTACATCGTCTCTTAGAAAAGTATATAAACAAAGAAAACCCATTAGGACACGAAGCATACAACTCCGCTTGCGACCACTGTACTCAAAGAGAAATATTAGCAACAAAAGCTGAAAGAGACTCTATAAAGTTTATGCAGATAAAATTCATGCAAGACAAAACAAATAAAAAATTTAATGGAATAATTTCAGGTATAACAGATTGGGGTATTTTTGTAGAAATTGTAGAAAATAAATGTGAAGGAATGATACCTGTTAGAGATCTTAAAGGAGATTATTATATATACAATAAAGATGATCACAGCCTGATAGGAAAAAAAAACAAAATAAAATATCAACTCGGAGATGCTATTCAAGTACAAGTTAAGCACGCAGATTTGATTAAAAAGCAATTAGACTTTATCTTAGCAGAATAAAAAAAAACATTAACATGAAAAAAACTCTTTTTTTACTATTTTTTATAACGTTTATTTTCTCTTTTTCTCAGAACGAAATTAAAAGAGAATTGGGAGATTTCTATAAAATTCAAACATATGATTTATTAAAAGTTAATTTAATAAAATCAGATAAAAACCATGTAATTATTAGTGGACAACACCCTAACTATGTTGTTGTTAAAAACAAAAACGGAGAGTTAAAAATACGTATGGGTGTAGAAAAAAGATTAAGCGGCTCAGAAACTAAAGTAGATCTCTATTATAAAAATATTTATAGAATTGAAGCTAAAGAGGGTTCTTTTGTTTTTTCTAAAGACACGATTGTAGAACCCTCATTATTTTTAAAATCTGAAAGTGGGGCAACGGTTTCGTTAAAAATAAAATCTTCAGATTTAAGCGCCAGAGCATTAACAGGAGGGAAAATTTCTATCATAGGCAATACCAATCACAATGAAATTGATGCATATACGGGCGGACAAGTAAATGCAGAAAAACTTAAAACAGAAACAACCAAGGTTTTCATAAAAGCTGGAGGAATTGTTGATGTTTACGCAACATCTCTTTTGGAGCTAGACTTAAAAGCTGGAGGAGAAGTTAATGTTCACCACAAAACTAACAAGATAATTGAAAAAATCACCCTTGGAGGTATTGTTAATTATCTTTACAAAAACTAGATGCTTACAGATTTTTTTACTGCAATATCAATAGGGTTTTTCTTAAGTTTTGTTTTAGGCCCGGTGTTTTTCGTACTTATAGAAACGAGCATTACCAAGGGCTTTCGAGCTGCAATTTCTTTAGATCTTGGGGTTGTTTTAGCCGATGTTTTTTTTATTATATTTTGTTATTATACCAGTAAACAACTTGTCGACAACATTAACAACCAGCCAGGCCTTTTTGTTCTTGGAGGATCTATTCTACTTGTCTATGGGGTTTATATTTTTACTCAAAGAAAAAAAGAAGATAAAAAAATCCAGCTTAAAGAAGCGTCTACAAACTATATAGGTCTTTTTATAAAAGGATTTGCTCTAAATATTATTAACATAGCTGTTTTACTTTTTTGGGCTGGAGTTATTCTAGTTGTAGTTCCAAACCTTAATAGAACCAACTCTTTAGGTGTTTTCACTTTTTTTACAACAATTTTAGGAACTTATTTTATAACAGACGTGTTAAAGATTTTCATAGCCAAAAAATTGACCTCAAAAATTAACACAGAAAACACTGCAATTATAAAAACTATTCTAAGCTTAATACTTGTTGTTTCTGGCGCGTTTATTATTTTAAAAGGCGCCCTTTAGCGGTTCTTATTAATTTGTTTTATATATTTTTCTATGTGCTTTTTTGCTTTTTCTAAATCTTTATCGTCGACATATATCTCGTCCATATCTAAAGTCAATTCATAGCCAGGTATTGTACCAGATTTAACTACAGGAATAATACTGTTTTGTTTTAACACCAAACTTAACCCGCTTATTATTATCTTACTCTCACTTAATACAAGCGTATGGTCTTTCATCTTTATTTAAAGATGCTTTTAAATGAAATAAATAATTGAGGAGTATTGTTAAGATATTCTTTGTATTCCGGCAGCTCTCCCCATTTTTTCTGCCCACTGTTTTCTAACATTCTCACACCTGATATATACACAAGCAATACATAAACAAACAAAGGTGAGATTAGTGTTATGTGTTGCAATCCTTCTAATGACTGTGTCGACATTGTAGCCACTCCAATCCATAGAATTAATTCCCCTAAATAATTAGGGTGCCTAGACTTCGCCCAGAGCCCAGAGCTAATGAAATAACCTTTGTTTTTAGGGTTTTTTCTAAAACTTGTTTTCTGATTATCCGCTACCACCTCTAATACAAAACCGACAATAAAAATTACCAACCCTAAATAAAAAGTTGCTCCCTCTTTTACACCACCCCCTGAAGAAAGCGCAGTTGTAACACAAAGCAAACACATTGTAACCCACGTTCCTTGTAGTGTCCACGTCATAAAAAAGCGTGTGAAGTTCGGTTTAATAGATCTAAATCTTTTATCTTCGCCATCTTTTTTTATTCTAAAAAACAAAAAACTTCCAAGCCTAATTGCCCAGACACAAATACACCCACAAACAACTAAGCTCCCCTTTTCAAAAGACCCAGTGCTGAAAACAGTAAACAAGACCAAACTTAAGTAAGTTAAGCTGCCTGTTAAGTCATAAAACTTCTCTGTTTGTAAAAGGTACGCTGGAATAAAACACACCCACTGGATTATAAATGCCAACACAACTGCTTGCAGCACCGTCTCAGACCCTGTTAAATATGCTATTTGAATAGGAATGTAAAAGGCTATTAACGAGCCTAATAGGTTAAACGCTTTGTCTTTCATTCTCTTAATCTCAATTAGTGGTTATTCTTTTCTTGCGTTCTTTTTCTGTTAAGTTATATATCCACAAGATTATTAGTCCAAACACAACGCTAGAGACAACTAGAGAAACATTTGCAAGTCCTGTTGTCCCAAACGACAACCTTATTAATATTGTTGAAATAATAAACCCAGTATTTCTTATAATCTGACTATATCTTTCTGTGTATTGAAATGAAAGCAATAGAATTAACACGTCAGCTAGTATTAACACAGAGAAAAATTCATTATAAAAAACAGTGTTTATATCAACTGAAGAGTTGTTTAAAAACAGGTCTTTACCCCAGTTATATACACTAGTAAAAGACAAAATAATTAGCACTAAAAGCAATATCAAACTAACACCTCTTTTGGATGTTATAAACCTATTTATAACGTCTGTTAAAGGTTTTTTTTCTAATTTGTGCCTCGCTTTGTTGAACAAAAAGATTAAATAATACAAAATCAACACACCTAAGACATCGTATACTAAGCTGAGGTTTTCTTTTGTTGAAAACCAATTTGCGCTTATGTCTACTTTAGGTATATCTGCAAAAATTCTACGAATAAGTATTAGTGAGATTATTTCAAATTGTTTAGAAACAGACGTCGTAAAAGAACGAGGAAGGTTCAAAACAAGCAGAGGGAATATTCGTTGGTAAAATAAACATGTCTATTGCATTGGTAAATAGTAAGGCATTACATGCTCCTGTTTCTGATGGAAACATGAGGACTATTCTAAGAAGGGTGTTTACTACAGATACATCATATTTAGAGATAAAAGCATTATTAAAGGA
>NZVE01000047.1 GCA_002697345.1 Paracoccaceae bacterium
GTAGTTGGAAAACCTAAGATTTCCGTAAACGGCGACCAAAACGATTTCTATTGTAAGAGACACGCTGATATGATTGAAACAGGTATTTTCTATGCAGAAGACGACATAGATTTCGACAAGTCAAAGGCTGATAGAAACAAAGACGGTCGAATATCCGATTGGGAGCGAGCAGTTGGCAATAAAGTTGCTAAAGGCATCCGTGAGAGTAAAAGGGCTGAAGTCGGCCCTCATGTTCCAACACGAATAGCGGCAACAACTACCCCTAGAGGCGTAGTTAAAACTTACACTTCAATCCCTGCTGGCGATGGTCACGTTGTAGGTCAATTTACTCCTGATATGGATTACGCACCGTCAGGAATGTATGGTGCTGAAAGTTTAACAAACAGTATCGAGAAAGGTTTTGGTGCTGTTCTTGGCATTATGAGTGGTTTAATTGTCGGAGGATTTGCTATGGGTGCAGTTTCAAGTTTATCTAAAGATGATGAAAACCGTGAGTGATTAAATATGTCGGACGAACCTGTATTTGGATTATCAGACGGTATTTTCGTTTTCATAGGTGCAGTTTCGCTTTGGCGAGCCGTGACCGCTTTTGAAGACGCTTACTTTTTCCCTAACGATAACGAGAGAAGTGTTTTGGCTTCTGCGGCAGTAGGCTTAGGAATTATGGCTTGGAAAGGCAAGGACTTTCTGGCAATCTTAAAGGCATGAGGTGGTTGAATGGTTGAAATGGATGGTGAAAAACTAATGGTTTCAAGTTCTAATTTTGATGATGGTTCAATGATTGTTTCAGTAGGAACAACTGATTTTAACAATTACGGCGATTCAGATTTCATGGAAATGATGATTAATAAAGACGGTAAAATTGACTATTTCACCTTACCTACGGGTAAAGATGATTATCAAAGAATGTATAAAATTAAACCTTCACACTACGGCAGAATGAAAACTCAAAATGAAACTAATGAATCCGCAGGTGGAGATTTCATTAGAACAGATGGGGATGGTAAATATGGAACATCCTTCGGGGCTGAAGGTCAGCCAATTTACGAGCGAAAATACCGCCAAATTGTAGTTGATGACAAATTAAAAAATAAACTTCAGATGTTAGAATCTATAATTAAATCTCTCAATGAAGCCATTCAGGGAGGAAGATTTGATGTCGTTGAAACCGAAGCGTTAAGGCGGGCTGTCAGCGAAGTTTATTCCGCAAGGGATATTTTGATGGGTGGTTATTGGGAAGCAGAATCCTTCGGTGCTGAAGAAGGACAGTTTTACCAATTAGAAATTAAATCGAACATGGCTGATGGTTGGGAATGGGTTGCAGATTTTACCAACCAGCAAGACGCGATAAACGCTTATTACGAACATTACGATAAGCATCCTGAAGTTCAAATCGTGGAAGTTGATTCCGATGGTGATGGAGAAGTGCTTTTGCAGACCCGAAATTACAATCTGGGTGCGGAATCCTTCGGGGCTGAAATGAAACTTCCCAAACTAACTAAGACCCAGATGGATTTATTGAGGTATTCAAGGTGGTTTCAGACTTACTCCGCTTACGCAAGAGGGCAATCAGATAGGTATTGGTCGCCTGAAGATTGGAAAGATGGAAAGGTGGAACAATGCTTCACAATCACTTCAGATGGTTGGGGCAACGACAATATAGCCCGCCGAACCCTTAAATCACTTCTTGAGAAGAAAGTGCTATACGCCACTAAAACCAATTACTTTGCCTACGATGGAAGGATTAGAAAGTCACCTGCTCAACAAGTGAATGAGAATCCTGACTTAGTTAGCAAACTCACCAGCGTTTGTCTGGGCTTGACACCCATAGGTGTTGAAATCATTAAAAGAGAGTTTGCCCGCCAAGTTAAAGATGTAGTTGGGTGGAGAATCGAATTGACACTTGAAGACGGTCAGACCGCTTACTTAAGTGATATGCCTGATGAGATAGCACAATCCATTGACAACCATATCGAGGAGGTCAAGTGGGATATGGGGGGAGAGCAATTCGGGGCTGAACCTGTCGAGTGGGATGAATGGATTGGAGAACAATGTCAAAACTGTAAGAAAGGGCCAATGTATGACATTGTTGAAGTGGAAGAAGAAAGTGGTGAAGAACACTATGCAAATAAATGTAAATCTTGCGGCTATCAAACAAGTTGGTATGCGGAAACTTTAAAGGCAGAATCCTTTGGGGCTGACTCGGAAAAATGTCCTAAATGCGATGCAGGTAATTTAGGCAAAGAAGAAATGTATTATTGCTATACTTGTGGGAATGATGATGCTTCAGAGGATGGATGTTTAGAATGCGGTTCTGATGCTGTGGGTGAGGAGGAAATGGATTATTGCTATAATTGTGGAGAGCATGGTCATTGGTTTAATGCAGAATCCTTCGGAGCAGAACTATTAGACTATCCACACCCTATGAGTGACCGTCAAAAACACCGAATCAGGAAACTCGGAGGCAGGATTGACAAGGCTATGAGTCGTTCTCAGGCTTCCCAATACATTAAATCACTAATGAGAATTGAACCTCTCCACGCCGAAACCCACGCTTTAGACTGTTCCGCTTGTCAAGGGTGGGGTTGGAACGAGGATTTAAACATGGTTTGCGATGCAGACGGATGTATCGGTGGTTGGGTAGTTCCTAAGAAACCAAGTCTTTTAGAGCGTGGTCTGGAACTAGGTGCAGGTGTAGGAATGGGTATGGCTGGTGTAGCCATCTTATTCGGATTTCTCGGTGGAACAGTAGGATTCGCCGCCGAAGAAATGAAGAAAAGGAGGGATTAGAAGTATGCAATTCGGAGGTCAAAGGGGTGTAATCGGGGAAAAAAGAGTTAAGGATTTATCTAAAGCCACACCTCTGAAAAATAGATTCGGAGGTCAAAGAGACACAGACGCTTTGAAGGAAAAAGAGGAAAAAAGAAAGGCTCGATTCACACGCCGAGATAAAGATGTGGCTCAGGAGTGTCCAGATTGCGAGGGGTTTGGTTATCACTTTAACAACGACCCCCAATTAGGAGAAATGTGCTCAAATTGTATTCAAGGATGGGTTATCAAAGATTCTGATGATGTAATTTCCACTTTAACTGATGATGAAACTTTTGAAAGAGGCGTTAAACTTGGAGCAGGTGTAGCCGTAGGATTCTCGCTGATTTCACTCGGTATAGGCGTAGCCGCAGGTGTTTTAGGTTTAATCTATGAAAGAGTCACGGGAGAGTAAGGAGGCAAATTGGAGGGGTGATTATTATGATACCACTACCACCAGCCTTGTTTAAATTAGCGTTATCATGGGTGACGGCGGCAACAGAGGTGAACAGAATGGTAAGCAGAAGTGGGAAGTTCTTTGAAATAGACCATTTGTTGCCTCTTGAGGATAAAGACCGTCCTCACGGGGTCGTCACGTTTGACAAAGGGGTTCAATCTTATGAGGACTTTGCTGATGATGAGATACGCAAGTATCATCAACACGGTGCAGTAAGTCCGTTAATGTCAGTTATAGGGCGAACAGGTAAAACTGCTCAGAACTTCAATCTGGCGGCGGAAAGTGACCCTCGTATCGTCAATCCCATTTCCATTAAACCTGAAGGAACGGCTTCATCCGCAGGGATGACCCCAGAGAACTTCGGTCAAACCCCTAAACCGTCTTTAATTAGCGATGTTAAACTTAACACTAAGATAAGAACAGCCAAAAGAGCCTTCCCTCCAAGTGAAATAAATCTCCCGCCAGCCGATTTAATTGGAACAAGCACAGTAAATCTCATGTCACCTTTCGGAAGATGATATTAACGGTTAAAACCGAGCCTTCTTATAGTCAAACCGACAAGTGAGAGTGATAGTTATGTCGAGAGAGGCTATGTTGAAGAACGCTTTTATTCTGGCTGCTTCCGTTGGAGGAGGTTATTGGTTAGTTTCAAAGGCTGTTTCCACAGAGATGTTAGCAGAGCAGACCGAGCAACCTTCAGATGTTTTCCCTGCTGATAAGATTAGAATGGAATACGCGGCTACGGCGGCACAAACTATTATTCCTTACGCTCTTTACGAAGGGGCGCAAGGTTCTCTTTACCGAGATTTCGTCTTTGACGGACAGGCTCACTTGCCTAGTGACGCTCCACTTTACAGCCGACCTGCTTTAACTACTTTAAACTATGACAGAGCCTTCGGTTCTGGCCCTGCTCGTATTTTAAACCTACCTTACAGAATCCATGAGGGAAATCCTGTGGAACTTTCAGGAACAGCAGTTGCAGGTTCTTACGCCATGCCCGCAGGTGGAGTTCCTGCTGGTGAGTTTAGTGCTGAAAGTGTTCCTGTGTTTTTCACTCCTGCTGGTCGAGTTCCAAACGGCTTGGAAACTTTAACCGAGTTAAACTTAAGCCAACCCCACACGGAAAGTTGGAATGAGGTAGGGTATAATAATAATATGCCTACATATCCGTTAGTTGAACCTAGAACTAATTCTATTGTTTCCACAGTTATTGATGATGCTGGCGGTGTTGTCACCCCCGAAGGTCAGTATCTTTCTTACGGGCGTGACAGTCCTTTGATTTACTCTCCTTTTACCTTTATGCAGGACACCCCTGACAACGACCGATACTACTCTAATGGAACAGAAACCAAGTCCCGCCATGAGTGGGAACAGGACTACGCTATTTACGGATATGGCGACCAAAGCATTTCTTTAGCAAGTCGAAGTGGGATGGACAGTTTAAGATTGAGGCGTAGGTAGTCTTATTATAGTTGAACGAATAATTTAAAGTAGGTGATTTACAATGGCGACAAAATACGATGCTATCTTACTATACTCTGATGACATCTGGAACAACGACCGCGAAAAGGATTTCACACAGGCTAAAGTTATAGGTAAGGGTGAAGCCTCTGAATCTGAGTGCGAAACTTTCTTCCCTTGTGGTTTATACTATGAGAAGGGAACTACTGATGACACAGGCTACCAATGTTTAAGCATAACTTCAGAAGACATGGATGTGCAAGGAACTAAAATGACTGTTATCTCGGTCACTTTGAGAAATCCTGCGGGTCAGAAGATAACCCTTCAATACCCTGAGAAAAGTCGAAAGTTCCCTGTGCAATTCGGAGGTCTTTCAGGTAGTGCTATTACTTTTTACATTGACGGTGCAGAAACTTACAGAAGTTCAAAAAATGCTAAAGTAAAGGCTAAGAAGTTTATCGAAGCACGTATTGAAAAACTACGGGCTTGTGACGCGCCTTTCGCCGCCGAGTCTATGGAGATGGGAATGGAAGAAATGGCTTCCGAGTTCTCTGTGGAGAGAATCAATCCAACTCCTGTTTCGGGCAAGGCTGATATGAAGGCTGAGTCTTTTGGTGCAGAAGAAAATCTTGCCGTAGCAGACGTTGATATTCACGATGGAATGAACATTCCAGCAGGAAGCGGTGCTATTATCGGACAGGCGATACCTGAAACTGATTTCACACCTTTCGGAGCATCAGCAGAATCCTTCGGGGCAGAAACAGACGAAGAAAAATGTTCTAAGTGTGAGAATGTTTTCGATGAAAGCGAATACTTCCCAATTGAGTGCGTAGTCTGCGAACAAGAAGTCTGTAAAGAATGTAGTTCATATCAAAGAGATGAAAATGATGAGTGGGATTGGGATAAGCCCACTTGTTTCGATTGTCTATACCCAGACCAAGAGGCAGAATCCTTCGGGGCAGAAAACCCACCTGTTCCAGCAGACCCAAGAGTAAGTCCTTTAAACAAAGGACTTCACACACCTTCCGACACGCCTGACTTGTCTGCTGAATATGATTTCCAAAACCAAACCATCACGACTATTACTGCTGATAATGAAGACGAAGCCCGTGAAACTTTCGCAGGGAACTACGATTCCACAAAAGAAGAATGGAAAATCGTTGATGTTAGAAAAGCCGAAAACATGGGACTGTCTGCTGAAGAAAATCTGGCTATTCAAGACGTTGAGATTTGGGACGGCATGGTTCTTCCTGAAGGAACAGGAAACGTCATGGGTCAAATGACTCCTACTACTGATTTCACTCCTTTCGGCGTATCAGCCGAGCAAGCGGCTGACCCAATGCCTAATGAGAGTGCTATTGTAGGTCAGACTTCTGATGGAACACCTTACACTCGCTTCGGCTACGCGGCTGAATCCTACATGGAAGAAACCTTTAAACCTGATGGAATGGGAGAAGTCGTGGGAGCGATTACAGCCGAAACTGATTACACACCTTTCGGTGCTTCCGCAGAAGACATGGAAGCAGAAGCCTTCGGAGGGGATTTAGCCTCTTTGAATGACTATAACGGTGTCGAAAGCGTTAGAGTCGAAGCCCCACTCGGACACGGTGTGACTGAGAATCTGGGTGCAGAAGAAATGGACACTTACGGAGGACTTATGGGTGTAGCCGCCGCTTTCATCGCTGGAATGGCTTTCAGTCATTGGTCTAACGGTAAAACAAACGGGGATGATGCTCCTGATTCGGAAACCCCTTCTGAAGAATCAGATGACGCACCCCAAGCATAGGGTGTGAAGAAATGTCATTGAGAAGTTCTATTCTTAAACAAGCCTCTAAAAATACAATTGGCGCAGGTCTGCGAGAATCATTTTTTCAATCAGCATTCCGAACTTTGCCTACCGATGGATTGGCAGGAACTAATAGAGCCGCAATTCAAGACGCATTAGGGAAATCTGGTGCTATTGACAAAACAGTATTCTCCTCTCGACTTGGAAAGATGAGTGACGATAGTGTTAATGACGCATTAGTGATAATGGCAAGAGATAGTCCAGCAGAGTTCGATGTCTTAATGAAAAATATGTATGCAGACGATACAGGAGGGCGAGCCGCATTAAAGAAGTTTTACAAGGAAAATCCTTCAATTCAATCCAACATAAAAAAAGCCCTCCCTGATGATACGGCTTTCTTCAAAGGAATAGACGGCTCGGTTAAAGAATTGAGCGAATCTCAAATCAAGAACTTGGGTGCGGCTCAAGGAATAACTCGCGCTGGTTTCGCGGCGGCAGACGGCGGTAAGAAGTTTTTCACTAAAGTCTGGGATAGCATCGCATCTGGCAGAGCATTAAACACAACCAGATTTGGTATCACCGTAGGTGTCGCATGGATTGTTATTGATGTGTTAGCAAGTTTAACGGGTCAAACTAAATTAGAGTTCTTCTCTGACTTGTTTGAGTTCATCAAAGACCCTTCAGCCTCACTTTTCGCTAACGATGATGGCGATGGGATAAACGGTTCTTGGAAACTTACAAGTCTGGGTCAGATGGTTTTCGGAATGGTGGCTCTATTCGGAATAGCCGTAGCAGTTAAACTGATTAAGACCCTAAAGCCATCAGAGGCTTAGAGACTACTCATCTGAGTTTTCTATTTCCACTTTACTTTTGTTAGCGTTTAAGATAGCCATCGCTTCTTTGTAGCGATTGCGGATAGTCACTTCTGTTATCTCTAACTCTCTGGCTATCTGTCTTTGAGTCCTACGCTCATCACAATCCACACAAGCGATGTAAATACAAGCGGCAACTACACCAATAGGATTCCTACCTTGATTCATTCCACCGTCAAAGCAAGTCTTTAACAAGTCCTGTGCTCGGTTCTGAACCTTTAACGATAAATTAAGGGCAAAAATATACCTACTAAGATATTGGTCTGGTGTGGTAGGAGGCATTCTCTTGAGTCTAATTATATTCTTCTTTAAGGTGTTGTAATTACGAGCAATCTCTTTCCTGCCTGTCCTAGTCAAGTCTGCTATTTCGTCTAATGAACGAGGCACACCTCTAATTCGACAAGCCGTATAGATGGAAGCGGCCACCATACCTTCTATGCTCCGACCTCTAATCAACTGTAAATCCACCGCATCACGGTAAACATTTACTGCTTCTTGATGAACCGACTTAGTTAAGCCACCTCGACTTATCACTCTCTCAATGTCTCTAAGAGCAACTGCTAAGTTTCTTTCTTTGTTAGTGACAGTCTGCTGATTGATACGCTTGAGGATGAAGGACTTCTGCCTGTCTTTCTTGTCTGCTTCCATTGGATTGAAAGTAGTCCTCAGACCCTTATCAGCAAACAAGTTGCTCGCAGGTGCTCCGTAATGAGCGTTATCCACCGAAGGGTCAGTTGAACTGAATCTGCGAGTAGGTGCAGAAGGGTCAATCATATTAGAAAGGATGAGAGTTCCACATTGATTGCAGGACACCTCACCTTTATCATCATTAACGTGAAAATCTTCTGGATTAGTATTACCACACCCACAAGAGTAGGTTTCAGGCTCACCTGCTTCCGAAATCTCTCTTGTTTCAGGAACAGGTTTTTCTGTTCCTCTATTCCACATATCGTTGTCTGAGTAAATGTTTCTTTCGTGTTCCATATTCCTTACCTACCTATTCTTAGGGGCTACAACCTATTTAAGCGTTGCGTTTTATTCATATCAAATGACTCCTAATTAGAAGTTTTTCTTCCAAGACCGTTGAATTATTATCAACGACCAGAGAAAGCCTGATAGAATCATATTACTGCCGACTCGGATATTACTTATAATAGCAACCTTGCTCTGTGACTACCATACCTTATTATAGTCAAACCCCCTCATAAGGAGTGAGGTTTTCCTATGGATTTAAACAAGAGTATCATTGAAAGTCTGAAATCGAACCCTGCCGAGAGTGCGAATAAGTCTATTGTTTCCGAAATGGGACAACAGTTCGACCTTATAGCAAAACCTATCTTAAACCTCAGTCCACATCAGCAAGTCGCTATGAGACAAGTCAATTCTCGTATTCCAGAACCAATCATGCACTATGATGAGGTTAAGCCTTTGCCTAATAAGAAATGGATTTTCCAGACATGGGAAGTGGAGTTTAAAGACGGTGTTATGACTGTTAAGGAAACTGTCGAGAAGCCTTTTTTGATAGTGTTCAAAAGAACCGACAAGGAAGTGCGAAAAGTAATCAAAGGTGGGAACATCCATCAGAGATTCCTTAACTTTATGACAGACGAAAGAAAAATGAGCAACGATGCTAAGAACTTCTTCCGCACCGCTATGGTTCATCACGCTCACTCTCAAGACAAGATTAGACACGCTAAGAGTCCTCTTGGAAAGACTGTGACTCAACCTATCCACACTTCTTCAGACATGGTATCAGCAGTTGAGCCAACAGGATTGGTGAACACCGACTTTTACGACACAGGCTTTGCGTGGGGACAATCTGTGGAATCTTTACCAGACTTCTAAGGTGCAAAGGTTTAAGTCTAAACTGTGAAACTTAAGAGTATGTTAGAAAACGATGCGAATCCATTAGTTCCTAACGAATATCCCACACCTACTGTTTTGGTTATAGATGATTTTTACCAAGACCCTGTGGCTGTGCGAGAATGGGTTCTCCAACAGGAGTTTCCCATACAAGGAAATTACCCTGGTAAAAGAACTGCTCCCTTCGCTTTGGACACTATCAAAGAGAAAATAGAGAGTTATGTCGAACCCTTCGCAGGAAAAATAACTCAATGGTCTAACAGCGAGAATCACTTTAACGCTAACGGCACATTTCAATTCACTTTAGAATCAGAGGTTTCATGGATGCACACCGATAACGATGTCACAGATTGGGCAGGAGTCTTATACCTCACTCCTGACGCTCCCGTTTCAGGTGGAACAGGTCTTTTCAGATTCCAAGACGGAACACGGTTCGCTTTAGAAAGTGAGGATTTGACTCCTCATAATCAAAACGCAGGGAACTTCCACGCTTGGGAGCAAGTGGATAACATCGGGAATGTGTTTAATCGGTTAATCTTGTTTAACGCCCAACATTGGCACAGAAGTTTAGAGTATTTCGGAGACAGCAAAGAGAACGGCAGGTTGTTCCAGACTTTTTTCTTCTCCACCGAGAGGCGATTGACTAATAATCTTAAACTTCCCGAACCTGTCCTAGAGATTCCACCCCCTGTTAGCACACCTGACTTTAACGCTATTCGTGAGGAAATCCAGAAGCGAAAGCCTTTCGCTATGCAAATAGATGTGCATGGAGTTCCAACCCAACAGGAAAGTCAGATGGGGATTAGTGTGATAGACGGTCAAACCATAAACTACGGGTATCATCCGTTAAACCTCTGGGAAGCAATACACCGACCTTTAATTAAAGACCTCTCAGGTAAGAAAGTCCTAGATGTGGGTTGTAATTCAGGATTCTTCAGTTTTGAACTCGCTAAAAGAGGGGCTGATGTATTAGGAGTGGATGTGAATCAGGTTGAGAGGGTGTATAACTTAGACTGTATGCCTTTACAGCAAGCCGAGTGGATAGAATCGCAACTGCAAACAGGGGCTAAGTTTAAAGAAATGAACTACATGGATTGCGATGAGTCCGAACCTTACGATAAGATACTCTTCTTAGGTGTCTATTATCACTTGACCGACCCCTCGCGAGGACTAGCCAAATTGAATCGTTTGTTAAAAATGGGTGGCGAACTTTATGTGGAATCGGAAACTCACCCTACGGAAACTCGATATTACCCTGATGACGAGCCTTACCGTTTGGACGCATCCAACTTCTTGATTCCAACTTCTGAATATCTTAACAAAGATTTGGAGAGAAACGGCTTCAAGATAGTGGAAACTTTTAGAACCAAAGATGTGTGTTGTGGACGGAGATACGCTGTTAGAGCCGTTAAAGTTTCAGACAACCCCCAACCTGAGAACACTTACTTGGGGGCAAAGACGACATCTGCTGAAACTTTTACATTCTCTCCTCGTAAGAGTTTTCAATGGAGTTGATGTAAGTGACATTGGTATCGCATAAATATAAGTTCATTTACGTTAAGAACTTCAAAGTAGCAGGAACTTCGGTTGAAGACTTTTTTAGCAAGTGGTGTGTTAATCCGAATAGTGATTTTACCTATCAAACTACTAACAGCCATGATAAAGTGCAGTTCTTAGATGAGGGTTTAGTTATTGAGGATGCGACAGGTGATGAACATATTGACGATTATGGTATAGTGGGGAGAACTAATGGGTTGGGAAGTGATGTGTGGAGAGGCCACACCCCTGTGGCTAAAATTAAGAAGGCATTTTCTCAAGATGATAATCTTGGATTGGAAAAGTTTGATGAATATCTTAAGTTCTGTGTAGTAAGAAATCCCTATGATAAAGTAGTATCACTATACCATTGGCAAACACAACACCCATTAGGCCAAAAACCTATTGATTTAGTTGGGCAAGATGATATTTCATTTGCTGATTGGCTTAAGTTTGCTCAGGATAATTTTCTTCCAAATAACTTAATTATTGCACACGGTGTTGAAGGGAAATCAATGTGTGATTATTTCATTAGATATGAACATTTAGAAGAAGACATTGTTAAGTTATGTGAAAAGTTGGGCTTACCCGACTTCGACATTAACGATTTACCCAAACATAAATCAGGGGTAAGACCTAACATACATTATCGAGAATACTATGATGATGAAACCAGAGATATAGTTTATCATGCTCATCGAAGTGAAATTGAACTTTTCGGATATGAGTTTTAGAGTAATTTCATATAGCAACACCGTTAATTACAGATAGGTGTTTCAATGCCCAAGTCCAAAACCTCTTTAAAACTTCGGTTGCCTCGTATCAAAGCGACACAGGCAGAACATGATGAAACTATAAACAAAATCGCTTCCTTGCGACAATTTTATCATTATGTGGAGATTAAAGGAACTCAAACTACTCAAGTCCACAAGCATCCACTACCTGTTTGGGATGAGATTCACCCGTTAATCCCACTAACCGTAAAGGATATGAAGTGTTTAGATGTAGGTTGTAATTCTGGATTCTATTCTTTGATTTTAGCGGCTAATGGTGCTGATGTTTTGGGGATTGACATAAATCAGACAGACATAGATGTGGTAGCACAGGCTGAATGGTTGGAATCTGAGTTCAAGACAGGGGCAAAGTTCCAAAGAACAGATGTCTTAGACTTACCATCAAGTCATCACAACCAATACGATATGGTGTTGTGTTTAGGAGTTTATCACCACTTACCTGATACTGATACGGCTCTGCAAAAGATAAACAAACTGATGAAGAAAGACGCTCTTTTGTTTTTCGGTTCAGTCACTAATCGTTTTGGAGAGAGTCAATACTACGCCGAAGACTCGGCTGAGTTCGCTAATGACCCTTACTGTTATAGGATAGCCACACCTGAAGACATTTTAGAGGATTTACAGGAGAACGGCTTTGAGTTGGTGGAAGAAATACCTATTGACAGTTCGGTTTATTACGGGTTGTTTAAGAAAGTCAAGACCACAAGGAAAAAGACTACTCGCTTCACTCCTGATAAGATAGCAGAAATAGTTGCTCAACAAAGGAAGGCTAAAGAGGCAGAACTTAAAAAAAGTAAGAAGTCTGCTAAAACGAAGAAATCGAAGAAATAAGTTATTAGGTGATTAGAATGTTTATTGAGAGTTCTTTAGAAAGACCGTTAAACTTCCATGCTGACACTTCCTATGAAATATCTCAGACCCCAGAACAATCCACTCAACAGGCTAATCTTCTCAATTACACACCCGAATCAACTATGGGTAAAGTCAAAGCATTAGGAATTGGGTTCATTGTGTTATTAGGTATGTTGGAAATTGCTGTTAGGATGGAGTAGTTTAATCAAACCCTGTGAAAATAAACCCGAATGCTAATATAGTGGTTGCCTTTAACACCAATTAGGTGAAATGATGAAATGCCCCAATTGTGAAAGTTTCTTCTCCCACACACCACATAGAACCTTGTTTTGTTGTGAGAAGTGTTATAACCAATATGTCGAGTGAATAGTATGATGTCTGTTTGTGACCCTAACAACCCCTCTTTTCCCAAAAACCAAAGTTTAATAGCATCCGCCCTCGTAATAGGGTCACGGGAGGGGTTCTAATGCCGATACTGAAAACTCAAGAAATCAAGTGTTTAGAATGCGAAGAAGTTTTGCACCCTGTCATGGGTGAGAGAACTACTTTAGTCTGCTCTTGTGAAGCGGTCAAGGTTAATGTTTATTCTAATTACATTTCCACCGAGACTCTTACCGACAACTATGAAATGGGGGAAATCGAAGAAATAGATTCTTCTTACATTCCTTTAATTCCAAACCCTGTGGATAGACCCTTAAACGAGGATAGGATGAGCAGAGTTTCTTGGCTTTTAGTGGAAACTAAGAAAAGGGTGAGCGACCTTGAGTGGGAGATTCAGCGTTTGATAGAGTTAGTGGAAGAACTGAGGCGATAGAATGGATGTGGAAATTGTTGGTTTAACGGTTGGGGTTTCCGTTGTTTTCCTTTACACTTGTTATCTTCATTGGACTCTGAAAAGGGTAAAGGAGGAGATTATAGGTATGATTAGTAATCTTGAGGACTTGGATATTAAGTCTAAGCATCTGGAATTGTGGAGTCATAAGATTTACCGTTGGATAGATACATTAGGCGGCAAGAAAGGTGAATGAAGTCAATTCTAAAATTGTCTGGGCTGCTATCCGAAACGCGGGAGATGCTTTAGAAGGCCGTTTGCCTGATTCTAATCGTCATCCTAAAGGTCGCAATCCTTATGCTCATGTTGCCCTGTGCATTAAGTCTAAATACAAGCGTTCCTACAAAGAGATACCTGATAGTAAAATAGATGAGGTAATGGAGTTTATTGACTATTTGGTGGATAATCCTTATTAGAGGTGGAATCGTGACAGCAGTTCTTTACGAAAGCCCTACTATTGGAATAATAGGATTGGGTCACTTTGGAAAGTCTTTGGCAGAAGGAATAGTCAATAACACTTACAGCAAGGTCTGGGCGACTAATCGGCATCCTGTTGAGTGGGAAGATGATAAGATGGAGAAATGGGGAAAAGGGTTTAAACTCTGTGACACCAATCAAGAACTTCTTTCTGAGTGTCCTATCATTATAATAGCGGTTAGACCTCAAGATATGGCTAAGGTTCTGACAGATATAAAAGATTATGATGGTTTGTTAATTTCTTTTGCCGCAGGATTACCACACTCATACTATCAGTCTCATGTTAAAGGTGCTACTGTTATTCGGGCTATGAGCAATCTAGGAGTTGCTTACGGAAAGGGTATGACGGCTTGGGTTGGTAGTGAGGACATTGATTCCGAAACACGATGGATGGTTCAATCTTTATTTTCCGATTTAGGTAATGCACTTGAAGTTGAGTTAAAGAATGAAACTCATATAGATGTTGTGACGGCGTTATCTGGTTCTGGAATTGCTTACTTGGCTCACATTTTTGACACTATGAAAAGTGTAGGGGTCAGTCAAGGAATGTCAGAGATGGATGCAGAACTTACTGTTTTGGAAACTGTTTCAGGAGTTCTAGCAATTTTCGATAACACAGAATTA
>NZVE01000048.1 GCA_002697345.1 Paracoccaceae bacterium
GGTGCTTTAGGCCCTATTGCAGTAGGTTGGATTTTTGATGTTACGGGGAGTTATTATCACGCTTTTATAAGCTTGGGTTACTTAGCCGTGTTCGCACTTTTACTATCGCTATTTATAGGTAAAAGAAAAGTTTAAGTTTTTGGACATAACAAGACAAACATAATCTTAGTAAGGCTTGTCCCCTAAAAGTGTTATTCGGTGAAGTAACCTGCGATGCCCAAAGTAATCATTCACAGGATAATGAAGCGTACATCTATTATCCCATAGCGCTAAATCACCTAACTCCCATCTATGTCTACACTGAAACTCTTCTTTGGTCTGGTGATCAAATAAAAATGAAAGTAAACTTAAACTCTCTCCTTCAGTCCAACCTTCAAAAGCCGTTGCGTGAGCGCGATTAACAAAGAGACACTTCTCACCTGTTTCTGGATGAGTTCTAATAACAGGATGAATACCAATCAGAGCTTCTTTGACAATGTTTTGTCCCGTTTCAGATGTTCGGTTTTCTCTAGTGGCAGAAACCGCCGCTTTGTCTGAACGACAGACTACTCGTAAATCTTTTAAAGACTTCTTAAGGCCATCAGATAGAGTGTCAAAGGCAGTATATTGGTTTGAAAATAATGTGTCTCCCCCTGCTGGAGGTAACTCTAAAGCATATAACATAGTCGCCATTGGAGGAGCTGCTTGATAAGTGGTGTCAGTGTGCCAGACACCCCCAAAATTAACCTTCTCAGTTTCCTTCTTCAGCACTGGCGTAATCGTAGGGTAACCTTCAAGCCCTTTTAGGAATGGATAAGTGCCAGGCGTCCCTATCTGCTTTGCAAAAGAAAGATACTGTTCTGAGCTTATGCTTTGTCCACGAAAGACAATAATTAATCGATCGAGCCACAATGCTTTGACTTCACTTACCAATTCAGATGACAGAGGCTGACTCAAGTCGAGATCATGTACCACTGATCCTATTCCTGGACTAAGATTTTCAATACGCATCTATAATTGCCTTTTTAGAATTAGTAGACCTATGAGTATATCACTTCAAGGAATTACACCTGTAATATCGACCTTCCAAAATAAATAATAGTTATTTTACTATAGTGAATAAAGTGGGACCCTCTCACCAGCTTTAATAACTCTAGCATCATATGGCTTTCGTTCGAAAACTTCCGTTACCATCTCTCTAAAAAATTCTACTGGTTTCGTAGCATAATCTGGGTCAAAACTAGCTTGGTCCCAACGTTCACAAAAGTCTGCACAATCTTGAAAATATGGGTGCCCGTTGTAGATGTCTCGTTTATTTTGGTTTCCGCCCACAAGATGACCAGAGTATATCATTTGAAAGTCTCCATGCTTCTCTACAGTCCAAGAGCACTGCTCTCTGACAAATGGTCTAAGTATAGTGGCCGCATATTCATCGTGGTTATACGGAGCATAAATATCCCCAATATCATGTAATAAAGCTGAAACTATCCAATCTACATCACTAGTATCACTCCACGCACGAGTTGCTGCCTGTAAAGAGTGGCCCAGTCTAGTTATCTGATAGCCAGATAGGCTTTCATCAAGTTCGACAAGCGCTGTTAGCAAACGGTTGGCAGTCCCTTTTGCATATTCAGTCTCATGTACTTTAAGGAATTCATAATCTTCCCTATCACCATCTTTCATTTGAGTAAATTTTACTCTTTCCATCATGTGTATAATCCTTATGAATTTGTTATGTTTTCTTCTACTATTTATGTGCCGATTTGTCGTTATCTAAAATTATTTATTCATGGACTATGAAATATTTAGCTAAAATTATCATTACAATGATAGTAAAAATTCTCTCAACGTTAGCTTTTGAAGTAATAAAAAGAAATACTTTATGAAATAATATAAAACTTGAACGTCTCTCACTTTGAACCAATAATGGAATTAATGATAAATTTTACTAAACATGTAGCAAATCTTCCAATCCTATATAGTTTTAGGCGATGTCCCTATGCAATGCGAACTCGCTTATCACTTGTATCATCAAAAGTTAATGTAGAGTTGCGAGAAGTTGTTTTGCGTGAAAAACCTTACGACTTTCTAAGAGTTTCTCCCAGTGCAACAGTACCCTGCTTAGTGATCGATAATAAAGTAATTGATGAAAGCTTAGATATTATGATTTGGGCTTTAAACAAAAACGATCCAGAAAACTGGTTGGATATGCCTTGTGAAGGATATGACTTAATTAAGGAATCTGACGGCCCTTTCAAAAATGCTCTTGACGAAATTAAGTATGCTTCACGTCATCCTGATATTGACCTAAATGAAAGTCGCAAAGTAGCTTGTAGATTTTTATTCAAATTAGAGACCATGTTAACTGAATCGTATCTATTTGGCGAAAAGAGTACACTTGCAGACTTCTCTATATTACCTTTCATAAGGCAATTTGCTAATGTTGATATCACATGGTTCGACAAGCAACCTTGGCCAAAGCTTCAACACTGGTTAAACCATTTTATAACTTCCAACAGATTTCAACAAATTCAATCAAAATACCCTCAATGGAAAGTAAATGATAACATAACAATTTTTCCAGAATCTTAACTTAAAATTAAAAATTTTGTCATAAAGTTAGGCAAACCGTACGTTATCAATATACCAAATAGTTTTTTGAAACATCAAAACTTTTTGTAAATCTTTAACCTCATAATTAATAATTATTACAAAAAACGACTGTTTAATAAGTCGCATCCAGAACAGAGCTTTATTAAAGTTTCAATAACTTAGCACTTTATTTATAAGGAACAGAGTTATTATGGCTTCATACACAAAATCGATACTCTTTGTATTAATAGCCGGCGTCTGTTGGTCTTGGATAGGTGTAATTGTAAAGCTAATTGATGATGCAAACACATGGCAGATATTATTTTACCGATCCCTTGGTATGGTACCAATCTTACTTTTTTTTGTTGGGGTAAAAACTAGAAATAATCCTTTTAAAAGCTTAGCTAATCTCCGCCTACCAAGCTTTATTGGGGCTTTATGCTTAGTGGGCGCTTATCTTGGAGGGATCTATGCATATCAAACGACAACCATCGCAAATGCAGCCTTCTTATTTGCCGCAGCACCGTTTTTTACAGCAGTTTTTGCGTGGCCCATTCTTAAAGAACCCGTAAGAAACGGTACTTGGTGGGCAATTTTATTTGCACTAATTGGTGTCATAATAATGGTTCGAGAAGGGTTAGCTCTTGGAGCTCTGAGCGGTAATATCTCAGCATTAGGTTCAGCGATTGGCTTCGCAGGATTCACTATTGCACTAAGGTGGGATAAAGAAACTGACGTTTTGCCCATGGTAATTTTAGGAGGAATTTTAGCTATCTTTATAACTGGGCTAATATTAGTATTTTCTGGCACAGGGTTTTCTATAAATACAAATGATATTCTGCTAACAGTGGTCGTGGCGGCCAGTATACTTGGATGTGGAATGGTTTGTTATACGGTTGGTAGCCGAGTTGTAACAGCAACAGACCTTGCATTGTTGGCTATGGTCGAAGTAGCCCTTGCTCCTTTATGGGGATTTATTTTAATCAATGAACCTCTAGGTATAAATAATCTTATAGGAGGTTTACTGATTCTTGGCTCACTTGTTTTCAATGCCCTTACAGGCATTAGGCATAAACCAATAAAAGTCTCCTAATAGGAGTTTAAATAAAACATAATATTTTTGAGATTAAATTTTTATGATTAAAAAGTAAAACTAGCTATGGGACCAATCATCTGGGTTTTCAGAATTATTAGGAGACAAGCCTATAATATCACCTACCGTGGAAACTCCCAGGCCAAGCACTGTTCTGTTTGCATAAGCGAAATATGCTGACACTTGGTTAATTTCAAGAATCTCACCATCATCAAAACCAACAGCCCTTAATTCCTCGATATGATGCTCTCTCAGGTCGGCAGGAGTATTATTAAGAATTTTAGCATAATCCATTGCTTTCTTTTGCTGCAAATCTAAAGGCGCATTAGAAATGTCTTCCTGCTCGATCGCCTCTCTAATCAAGTCTGACCTAACATCATCTGCAAGTAATCTCTTCATACCTCCAAAATGGTGTTCCACACAATAGTTACAATTATTTAACCAACTAACCCATACTCCAAGCACTTCTAAAAACCACTTTGGTATCTGATTATTTGAATGGTGTAGAACATACTTGTAGATGGCCATATGCCCCTCCATAGTATGGGGCCGCAATGAATGAGACATCATAATATTATCAATATTATTATCAGGCCCTTTTACTCGGTCATAAAGCTTTCTTAAACGGCCTTCAGAATCTTCATAAGAAACAGTTTTAATCCATGACATAATAATTTCTCCTATTTCTTAATTTCTATAGATAATGGTCAAGAAAAAAGTTTCACCGTGTTTCAAAGATTGTCGGAAACCAGTCTTCTCTTAAAGAATCCCCTACCTTCATTTGATGACCTGGGAATGGCGGAGATGTTGGACCTGGACGCTCGACGTAAACTGCATCATCTCCAAGTAATCTAAGTGAAAAAGCACGCCTCCTAGAGTTTGTTTCATTTCCCCTAGCGCCGTGGAGTATCCCATAGTTAAATGCAACAGCGTCTCCTGGCTCCATAGTCCATTCTAATACTCTCATTCCTTCAAGATCAGGATCTGGAACAGGCATGTATTTATCTTCACCAGCGTAAAAGTCTTCTTCACTTAACCATTTAGTAGGTAAAACTGGCTTTGCCCATAGGTGTGAGCCAGCGACACATCTGAGTGACGCGTCAGTAACTTGATCAACTGGACACCAAAAACTAACATTTTGTATTCCCTCAACAAAGTAGTACGGCCCATCTTGATGCCAAGGTGTTGGCTTTGATGTTCCAGGCTCTTTTACTAGGACATGATCATGGAAAAGTTGTACTTTCTTGGAAGACATCAGGGCTGCCGCCACTTCCCCTACCCTTGATTGGAAGATTACATCCTTAAATTGAGGTATTCTTGACCAATTACAGTAATCATCAAAAACCCTGCCACTTTCCCCAGCGTGTAAGTTCTCAGCACTGTAAGGACCAGGGTTTTTGATATTATAGTCAATTCCGTCACGAATTATATCTACAAAATCTTTGAAAAGACCTTTCACAAGAACTACCCCATCTTCTTGAAAGCTCTTTATATGGCTATTATTTATTAAGTGACGATCCATATTTTCTTTTTAAACAAAAAACTAAAATAAAACTAGACGCAAAACTATTTTTCCACACTATTTATGCTGATTGCTGTCACATAAAAAGATAACAATATGCAATTAAGTAAAACAACTTTCAAAAAAAAATTTACTAGGACCACACACTTTAACAACTACTACTCTTGTAATACTTCCTACATCGTAATAGCCCCCTTTTTATTTTGAGATACTTATTATAAGGGATTAACTTATCTTTAATGGCAAAAATGGCAAAATAAGTTTGAACGGACAATCAGTCCTTTACAATGTAAAGTAAGGTTAAAAGATGATCACAAATGGGATGCTTCCGATTTTATTAGTGGTAATCTGTGGATTTATGTTAGGCCGAACTCACTTTTTTAATCTAGATTCCGCAAGAGAAATGAACCGAGTAGTTTTCTTTTTTGGCATGCCAGTGCTTGGAATAAGTATACTTACCGAAGTTGATTTTACGTTATTCAATTTTAGAATATTGATCTCTTATCTAGCAGCGCAATTCATCACAGGACTTTTAGGTGGTTGGTTAGCCCATTCATTTTGGCATTATGATTTAAAGACTTCAATATTAGTTGGAATGTCCACAGCACTCGCAAATCATGTGCTCTATGTCCTACCCATTGCTGAGAACCTATATGAAGGGTACATCATAACACAAATTACAGCAATAATTGTAATGGACGTTATTCTTGTCACGTTCGTTATCACTTTTCTCTTAGAGTATGCATCAAACTCGACTATATCCATCAAAATGCTGTTTAAAAGATTACTAAGGATTCCTCTAGTTTTGGGAGTTTTAACTGGTTTAACAATTGCTATAACTGGAATTAATTTACCGATAGCAATCTTAACATTCTTAAAGTTTTCTTATAGTTGTGCAGCACCATTAGCACTTTTTGCATTAGGTATAATACTAGCAAAAAGTAAGCTTACAGATAACTTAAATTTTGCTTTAAATATCTCTATCATTAAAGTTTTGATCCATCCAGTACTATTGGCTTTAATTGGTTTTGGGGTTTTAGAGTTAAGTTTAGATGATTTAAAGCCTGGCTTAATGGTTGCGGCCGCACCTTGCGGGGCAATGGTTTTGGTATTCGCCTCTGCATACAACGTTGACCCAAAACCTCTCGCACCCCTAGTCGTAATATCTTTCCTACTTTCTTTGCCTGGACTAGCACTAGTGATTTTTCTGTAATACCGCGTAAATCTATTTATTGTCTGTGTTACTCTAGCTAACGCTAAAGAATTCCTGGCAGGTCTAAGTTGTTTTCCTTGGCGCAGTCGATAGCACTTTGATAGCCAGCATCAGCATGCCGCATTACTCCAGTGGCTGGGTCATTCCATAAAACATTTTTGATACGACGGTCAGCATCAATAGTGCCGTCACAACAAATAACCATACCAGAATGCTGACTAAAACCCATCCCAACGCCTCCTCCATGATGTATGGAAACCCATGTCGCTCCGGAAGCTGTATTCAAAAGTGCGTTTAGGAGAGGCCAATCTGAAACTGCATCAGATCCATCTCGCATAGACTCCGTTTCTCGATTTGGCGAGGCCACAGAACCACTGTCCAAATGATCTCGACCAATCACAACAGGAGCAGATAGTTCCCCCGTCCGCACCATTTCATTGAAAGCAAGTCCGAGCTTATCTCGAACCCCTAAGCCAACCCAACAAATACGTGCAGGAAGCCCCTGAAAATCTATCCTCTCCCTTGCCATATCTAGCCATTTGTGAAGACCCTTATCATTTACTAGTTCTTTTACCTTTGCATCTGTTTTGTAAATATCTTCAGGATCACCAGATAATGCACACCAACGAAACGGTCCAATACCTCTACAGAAAAGTGGCCTAATATAAGCCGGCACAAATCCAGGGAAAGCAAAGGCATTTTCAAAACCCTCCTCTAATGCAACTTGACGGATGTTATTTCCATAATCCAAAGTAGGAACTCCAGCATTCCAAAAATCAACCATTGCAGAGACATGCTTTTTCATTGATGCTCTAGCTGCTTTTTCAACAGCTTTTGGGTCAGTCTCCTGCTTAGACCTCCACTCAGCAACTGACCACCCTTGTGGAAGGTAGCCGTGCAATGGATCATGTGCTGAAGTCTGATCTGTTACAATGTCAGGCCTAACACCTCTTTTGACTAACTCCTGAAAAACATCAGCAGCATTTCCAATTAATCCAACAGACTTAGCTTCACCGGAAGCAGTCCAGTCATTGATCATCTGCAGTGCCTCATCGATAGATTTAGTTTTTTCATCGACGTACCGCGTACGTAATCTAAAATCTACTCGAGTTTCATCACACTCAACAGCCAAGCAGCAAGCCCCAGCCATGACTGCGGCAAGCGGTTGAGCACCACCCATCCCACCTAAGCCACCAGTTAAAATCCAACGACCTGAAAGATCTCCATTATAGTGTTGTCGCCCTGCTTCCATAAATGTTTCATAAGTACCCTGAACAATCCCTTGGGTGCCTATGTAAATCCAAGATCCCGCTGTCATTTGACCATACATAGCCAAACCCTTTTTATCCAATTCATTGAAATGATCCCAGGTAGCCCAATGTGGTACAAGATTTGAGTTTGCAATTAATACACGGGGAGCATCTTTATGGGTCCGAAAAATACCAACAGGTTTTCCAGACTGCACTAATAGCGTTTGATCTTCCTCCAGGTTTTTTAAAGAGGCTACAATCACATCAAAGTCTTCCCAGGTTCTTGCGGCTCTCCCAATGCCACCGTAAACTACCAATTCGTGAGGGTTTTCAGCTACATCTGGATGTAAATTATTCATCAGCATCCGCATTGGAGCTTCAGTGAGCCAGCTTTTAGCCGTTATTTCACTGCCCGTAGGTGCTATTACGTCCCTTAAATTGTGGCGCGAATTAGTCATCAATTATCTCCTAATAATGGCTTCCACTGAGCCAATGATGTCAAAATATCTGTTAATGTGATACGAATAAGGTCTGCTTTTGTGTCGTCGTATTCCCAGCCCACATTTTCATCTGACAAATATGCCGATTGGGCTAATTCCATTTGTATTGCATGGTATCCTTTCTTAGGTACACCATAGTTTCGTGTTGTCCATCCACCTGTAAATCGTCCATTCAAAACATTGCTATAATTAGCATATTTTTTGACTGTATCGACAACTATTCTCTCTATTAATGGGTCGCAAGAAGCACCTTTATTTGTACCAATATTAAAGTCAGGCAAGACACCCTCAAATAAGTTTGGAATTACAGATCTAATCGAATGACAATCATATAAAATAACAAACCCGTGAATACTTTTAACGCGCTCTAATTCAAGCTTAAGTGCGTTATGGTAATCGGAATGAAACTCAGAAATACGTTTTTGAATCTCTTGGGTGCTTGGCTCGCTACTCCAAATTGCATTACCATCAAAGTCAGTTAGAGGAACTAGTTCGGTTGTATTCTGCCCTGGGTAAAGACTTCGTCCTGATGGATCTCTATTCAAATCAATAACATATCTATGGAAGGTTGCACTTACGGTGGATACATCATCTATGAGGCCATCATATAGACGGTCAATATGCCAATCAGTATCAGATAATATTCTTCCGCGATCATTTAAGCTATCATTTACTTGTTTTGTAAGCAAAGTGCCAACATGAGGTAGGCCTAAAACTAAAGGAGAGTTACCGGACTTTACTTTTACTGTTACTTTTTCCATTTTTAATTTTCCTGGACAAAAGTCGGTAGATTTAAGTTTTTAATTAAATCTCCGTCTCTAATCATTTCAGCCGCAGTATTAATATCTTTAGCCATGTATCTATCCTCTTCAAGCGCCAAAATTTTTGTTCGAAAAGTAGCTATTATTGCCTCAAGGTCTTTACTGGTTTTCAATGGCCTTCTAAATTCGATTCCTTGAATGGAACACATGGCTTCAATACCTATAATAGTATTCAAATTAGTGTTCATTTTATCTAATCTTCGCGCAGCATGTGCGGCCATACTTACATGGTCTTCCTGGTTTGCCGAAGTAGGTGTACTATCCGTACTGCATGGATTTGCTAAATGCTTATTTTCACTCATAAGAGCGGCCGTTGTAACTTCCGCTATCATATAACCAGAGTTGATTCCAGGATTAGGTGTTAAAAAAGGTGGTAAGCCAAAACTTAAAGTAGGGTCAACCATCAATGCTACTCGGCGTTGTGAGATTGCTCCAATTTCAGATAATGCGAGAGCAATAATATCTGCTGCAAAAGCAACCGGTTCAGCATGAAAGTTTCCACCTGAAACAATTAAACCTTTTCCAACTAATACAAGTGGATTATCGGTTACCGCATTTGCCTCAATTTCTAATGTTTTACCAGCATGCCAGAGCAAATCTAGGGCGGCTCCAGTAACCTGGGGCTGACATCTAATACAGTAAGGATCTTGAACTCTGGAATCTTCTATACGATGACTTTCCCTTATTTTTGATCCGGCCATTAATTCACGCTGACATCTAGCAACGGCTATTTGACCTGCGTGCCCTCTAAGCTTATGAATTTCATCTTCTAGTGGTTGCGTAGATCCCATAATTGCATCTGTAGATAAAGCACATGTGACAATAGCTGAATTTGCATTCTTCCATGCTCTAAACAAACCAACTAACGCACAGGCTGTAGAAAACTGAGTTCCATTTATAAGTGCCAACCCCTCTTTAGCTCCCAATTCAATTGGACTTAATCCAGCTGATAAAAATGCTTTTTTTGTTGAAGTCCTCTTACCCTTATAAAAAACCTCTCCTTCACCTATTAGCGACGCCGCCATATGTGCTAACGGTGCTAAATCACCCGAAGCGCCAACTGAACCTTGGTCAGGAATTACAGGATATATTCCATTATTAAGTAAATCTTCCATTAAGACGATGGTATTCCAGGATACACCTGACGCCCCTCGACCTAAAGACAGAAGCTTCAATGCTATCATTAACCGCGTTGTGCCTAAATCCAAAGCATTCCCAACACCGCAGCAGTGAGATAAAACAAGGTTACGTTGAAGCGATGCGGTATCTTTCTCCGGAATCTTTAAACTAGCTAACTTTCCAAACCCAGTGTTTACTCCGTAAACGGCTGCTCCACCTTCGGTTGCCTCTCTTACTATATTTTCAGACTTTATGACACTTTCCTGTGCAGATCGATCCAAGTGAATAAGATCATTTCTTAACCATATACCTTCTAAGTCTTTTAGGCTTGCGTTCAAAGGTGTAAGTATTGTCATATTTTTCCTCCAAAAATTCTTTTGTAGAGAGGATTAAACCCAATACGATAGGAAAGTTCAGACGGATGTAAAATATCCCATACTGCTAAATCTGCAGTATAACCAGCTCTAACCAATCCCATATCTTTTACCCCCAAGGCCATTGCAGCATTTCGAGTAACTCCTAATAATACCTCCTCCGGTGTTAATCTAAATAGCGTACAACCCATGTTCATTGTAAGGAGGAGTGACGCCAATGGAGACGAACCTGGGTTGCAGTCAGTAGCCAGAGCCATAGGTACAGCATAATCTCTAAAATCACTGATCGGAGGGGCTTGGGTTTCACGCAAAGTATAAAAAGCTCCCGGCAAAATTACCGCAACCGTCTTACTATCACTTAATGCCTTAGCATCTGAACGGTTTGCGTACTCTAAGTGATCGGCTGAAAGTGCATTAAAAGATGAAGCGAGTTTGGTGCCACCAAGATTTGAGAGTTGCTCTGCGTGCAATTTAACTGGCAAACCAAGACTTTTGGCATGATTAAATACTCTAGAGATCTGATCAGTGTTAAATGCTATTCCCTCGCAGAAACCATCAACGGTATCAACTAAACCCTCATTAAAAGCTTTATCCAGGGCTGGTAAACAAATCTCATCAATATATTTATCAGCATTCCCTTTAAACTCTTTAGGAACAGCGTGAGCTCCAAGAAAGCTCGTCTTTACACGAATATCTCTTTTTAACTGTATTTCTCGAGCCACCCTCAACATTTTAATTTCTGTATCTACATCTAAACCATAACCTGATTTTATTTCAATAAGAGTTGTACCCTCTGCTATTAACGCATCAGCTCGTTTCAAAGCTCCTGTTAATAACTCCTCCTCAGAAGCTTCACGTGTATTAGTGACTGTTGAAACAATGCCTCCACCAGCCTCGGAGACCTCTTGGTAACTCGCACCATTTAAACGCATCTCGAACTCGTTAGCACGATTTCCACCGTAAACAATATGCGTATGACAGTCGATTAAAGCGGGCGTTACTAAACGTCCTTCGAGATCTACGGAGTCCATGCCACTAAACTCTTTGGGTAAATCATTTTGATCTCCCACCCAAGCGATCTTACTTCCCTTTAATACAAGAGCACCTCTCTCAATTAGCCCGTAAGGTTTGTTAGATTCCATGGTAGCTATCACTGCATTTAAAAGTAGCATTTAACGACTCACATATTGTTTAATAAATATTCATATGCTATTATGTATGTACATAATAGTAAGTCAAGATGTGAACATGAATGACTAAAATTTTAGCTGATAAAATCCTAACTTCCTCCGGCTGGCAGGAAAACATTATCGTAGAGATAAATGCGGATGGCCATATTGGAAAATTAAGGACTGATACTAAAGAGTATGATCATCATGTTGGGTGTTTACTACCAGCTCCAGTAAATGCTCACTCTCATTCATTCCAGAGAGCAATGTCAGGGTTAACCGAATATCGTGGTCCAAACCCAAAAGATAGTTTTTGGACTTGGCGTAAACTAATGTTTAAGTTTCTTAAGAAATTAGACCCCGATATTGTAGAAGCCATTACGGCCTTCGTCCAAATGGAAATGCTTGAAGCAGGTTTCAGTACGAATGTAGAGTTCCATTATCTTCATCATAGCGAAAGTGGCAAACCCTATGATGATATTTCAGAAATGTCCCAAAGAATAATATCTGCTGCGGACCAATCCGGTATTGGGCTAACTCTGCTCCCAGTGTTTTATCAATATGGCGGTTGTGACCTTAGACCTCTTGAAGACGGTCAGAAAAGATTTGGAAACAACTTAGATCAATTCCAAAAATTATTTCAAAGTGTCACTAAAAGCTTGGAAGCATCACCATCCGATACTTATTTAGGCCTTGCCCCTCATAGCCTAAGGGCTGTTAACCCAAAAGACCTAATAAAGTTGGTTAGCCTTGCTAAAGAAAATCCAATACATATGCATCTAGCAGAACAAGTAGCTGAAGTCGACGAAGTCAAAGAGTTTTTAGGTTCTCGTCCAGTTGAGTGGGTCTTAGAAAACTTAGACATCTCTAATCAATGGTGTATGATTCATTGCACCCAAATGGACCCTCATGAAGTTAAAATGCTTGCAAAAACTCAAGCCATTGCAGGGCTCTGTCCTATAACAGAGTCCAGTCTAGGAGATGGTATATTTGAAGGTACTAATTGGATGAGCAATAACGGAAATATTGCTATTGGTTCAGACAGTAATATACGTATTTCACTATCAGAGGAATTAAGAACACTAGAGTATTCTCAAAGATTAAGAGACCGTTCGCGGGCAGCCCTTGCTAATAGTCATCAGTCAACTGGACGACGATTATTCGAAGAAATCTGTAAAGGAGGTGCACAAGCTGCGGGGCGTAAAACCGGTTTTATCAAAGAAGGCTACTTGGCAGATTTGTTAGCTCTTGATACTAGTCACATAGATCTCGAGCAACATAAAAAAGATACATTATTAGACAGTTATATTTTTTCAGGAGATGACAGAATGATCTCTGATGTATGGTCTGCGGGTCGTCATTTGGTTAAAAATGGTGAGCATATTTCGCGGCCAGAAATAACTAAAGCCTATAGAAAGGCTACAAAGAAGTTAACAGAGTTTTAAGTGAGGTAATTTGGCTATAAACAATTGGCTTGGCGTACAAACAGAGGTCTTAAAGCGCATTCATGATCGAACATGGAAGCCTGGTGAAATTATTCCCAGAGAAACAGATCTAGCCTATGAATTTGGTTGCGCAAGAGTAACAGTAAACAGAGCATTAAGGGCCCTTGCTGATAAAGGGGTTCTGGATCGAAAACGCAAGGTGGGCACTACCGTTGCTCTATACCCTACTAGTAAAGCTACATTAAAAATTCCACTTATACGTAAAGAGATTCAGGACTTAGGAACTACCTACAACTACAAATTGATTAGCCAAAGCGCAAACCAAACTCCTAATGGAAAAAGACTATTAACTCACTTTTCGATAAATGATAATCTGATTTATATAAAAGCCATTCACACCAGTGATGGGAAACCTTTTGTTATAGAAAGTCGCTTCATTAATCAAAAAATTGTTCCTAATTTTGAAAATCAACAATTTGAAGAGAATAGCCCAAACGAGTGGTTGCTTGCCAATATACCCTACACACATGGAGAAATTAATTTTGCTGCAACAAACTGCTCACTGGATATATCGTCTTTACTTGATATTAACCCTGGAGAGGCTGTTTTTCAAATTGAACGCACAACATTTGATAAAGAAAAAGTTATAACAAATGTCTTACTTACATATCATAAAGATTACCGTTTAAAGGCATCTCTTTAACAAAAAATTTTCTTTTAAATAGATTCAACGGTAAAATTAACTTTAATATCTGTTAGTGCCAAAGCATTGGAGTAGTTGTAATTAACTCAAGACCATTTTCTTTCACAAGATAATTTTGTTCAAAACCCACGTTACCAACGCCCTTACGAGCTAGAAATGCTTCTAAGCCAATTAACATTCCTGTTTCAAATTTTGCATTTTTATGTTCTAGAACTGTACTGATATATGGTGGACCTTCAAAATAAAGTCCATGTGGATGGCCAAAGAATGGAAACTTTTCTGCGGCAGGGTCGGCATCAGGACCAAAGTCAGCTACCATCTTATCTCCAACTTTAGCGGCATCTTCAAAACTTACCCCAGGCTTAATCGAAGCCGCCATTGAGCTTATAATGTTTTCACATGCTTCCAATATATTGATTTGATCCGAGCCAGGCTTATTCCCACATACCGCTGTTCTACCCGGGTCTAGGTAATACCCTTGATACATTGGGCCAATTAAAAAAGCACGAAACAGATCACCACTGTTTGGTGCGACCTTACGGTAACCTGTAAGGGGATCACCACAAGTAAACCCTATCGTATCGCCGTGGCTTACTTGAATTTTATCTATCACACCCCCAGCCGAAACAATATCGTGGGCCGCTAATCCAGCTGCCTCAGCCTCAGTTTTCCCAGAGAGTAAAGCCTTCATCATTCGTGTCATAGCAGGGCTAGCTATTTGACCCCCAATACGAATAACCTCCTGCTCTTCTACTGATTTAATCAAACGTTGGACTCTGACCAAATTATCACAGATTTCCCAAGTTAGATTAGGTGTAATTTTTTGTAACTCATTCCAGTATTTCATAGGAAAAAAATCACTTCCAACAAAGCCAACTTTTCCAGAAATTTTAAGGCTAGTTAGTGTATCAACTAGTGTAGAAACCGGGTTATCAGCCACACGAAAATCTGATACGGCTACTACCTCTTTCCTTACATCTGGGTCATCTGCAATTAATATTGGTTCAAACCCAACACGAAATAAAACTGCACAATAAGCACGTGCTCTAAATTTTCCAGAATCAAAGCCCTGACCAACTTTTGTAGAAAAGTAATTTGTTAAATAAATTACATCTGCGGCTCTATCAAAAGTTGATGCTGTTCGTCCCCAGATCACTGCTGTTTCAAGTCCCCTTATAGACATTTCCATTTCAACTTTTTTCCACCTACTTTCATACTCCGTAGCAGAAAATACCAATAAGCTCTTATTCATTATGATTTCTCCAGGATATTTAGTTAATTACTAAATATATTTAAAATAATACGGCTTTTCTTTTGTTTAATTGCCTCTTGAAAAATTACTTTCTCAATGAACTATACAAACTCAGTTACACTTCAACTTAGTCAAAAATATCACTTAAGTACTATCTATTAAATAGAAAACTGTATTTAAAAACTTAAAACACTCTTGAACTTAAATTAAATGATCAGCCCGGAAGGATATAAACAGCTGAGTCAGGGAAAGACACGTCTACATCATCTCCTACAGTTAAGTTTTGTAAATCCTCAGAACCAGTGTTATTTTGGGTGACAACTAGGTTTGGACCATCAATAATTTGAACACTGTACTGAACTATAGAACCTAAATAAATACTTGCTGTTATTTTACCCTTAACGTCAACTGAAGCGCTAGTGGCCTTAGATTCAGACTTAGTGATTTTAACACACTCCGGTCTAATCATGACCGAAACACCTTCAGCTCCACCAGTCACATTTTCTTTATTAGGCAAAGTTAATCCTTCAGCATTTATAGTTTTGCCCTTATTTTCTAAGTTCCCCAGTAAAATATTGGACCTTCCAATAAAATCAGCAACAAACCGTGTCTGTGGTTTTTCATAAATTTCTGTGGGTTTTCCAACCTGGCTTACTTTACCCTCCGACATAACAACAATCCTGTCAGACATCGATAAAGCCTCATCTTGATCGTGTGTTACGAATAGAGTAGAAATTTTTAACTTCTGTTGTAATTCTCTCAGCTCAACTCGCATATGGTCTCTAAGCTGTTTATCCAATGCCCCAAATGGTTCATCTAGCAACAAAACATCGGGTCTAATAACAAGTGCTCGAGCAAGAGCAACTCTTTGTTGCTGACCGCCAGACAACTCTCCTGGCATTCTCTCACCTAACGCTTCTAACTGTACTAATTCGAGCGCCTCCTGAACACGTGGTCCACGTTCAGATGTCAATACTTTTTGCATTTTTAACCCAAACTCTACATTTTTACGAACAGTCATATGTGGGAATAAAGCATAATTTTGGAACACCAAGCCAACGGTGCGCTGGTGTGGAGGAACCCCTGTCATGTCTACATCACCAATCGACAAAGTTCCTGAAGTCGGCCGAATGAACCCCGCAACCATTCGGAGAGTAGTCGTTTTTCCACACCCTGATGGTCCAAGTAACGTAACGAACTCTCCGGACTCAACAGAAAGATCGATTGAGGCCACAGCTGTTACCTCTCCATATTTTTTTACAATAGACTTTAACTCAACAGAACTCATTTGATCACCTTATCTCCACTAGTTACCTGCCCTCTTAGTATTAACATCGCAGTTAAGAATGCCGTCACAGCCAA
>NZVE01000049.1 GCA_002697345.1 Paracoccaceae bacterium
AAGCCTACGATTGGGTCAGGTTTAGTATTTCCAATACCTGAAGAAAAAATAATGTGTGATCCTTTTGATATACCAGAGGATTGGGACAGAATAGCAGGAATAGATTTTGGTTGGGACCATGATACTGCTGTTATATGGGGAGCGTATGATGAGAGTGAGGACACGTTCTATGTTTATGATGCATATAATGCTAATAAGCGTAGCCCTGCGGAACATTCTATTGAGATTATGCGCCGTCCTGCTTTCATTCCTATTGCTTATCCCCACGATGGTAATCGTCGTGATAGCATTGGTAATCCGGGGTTGGCGGATCAGTATCGGACTCTTGGCTGCAATTTTTTACTTGAGCATTTCTCCAATCCCGCTGCGTTGGGGCAGAAGAAAGGCTCTAACAGTGTGGAGGAAGGTATTCAGCAAATGGTAGTTTGGATGGAAGAAGGTAGGTTTAAGATATTTGAAAACTTATCTCATGTTCTACAAGAGTACAGACAGTACCACAGAAAAGACGGAAAGATTGTAGCGGTAAGAGATGACAGTATGTCAGCATTAAGATACTGCTTTATGAGTAGAAGATTTGGAGTGCCGGGTTCTGGTGACACGTGGAACTTTAACTTCGATAAACCTTTAGAATATCAGGAACTAGGAATTGTATGAGTGATCCAGTAACAGAAGATGAAATTGTAAGTCGAATTGATGGAGAAATCAATGAGGCTGTAGGGTATGGCGATGACGTTTCTGAACAACGTCGTGAAGCCATGCGTTATTACTATGCTCTTCCTTTGGGTAATGAGATCGAAGGGAGAAGCCAGTATGTAGATAGCACAGTACAAGATACTGTTGAGTGGATTAAACCATCACTTATGCGTGTGTTTGCCTCCGGTGACGAACTGGTTAAATTTGAGCCTAATAATCCGGGTGAGGTTGACATGGCTGCACAAGCCACAGACTATGTAAACTACGTGCTACAGAACCAACACAACGGTTGGGAGATTATGTACCAGTGGTTTACTGATGCGCTTCTACAAAAGAACGGCATTATCAAAGTGTGGTGGGATGAGTACGATGAGTATGTTCGTGAAGAATACAAGAACCTTAATGACCTAGAGTTTGAAGCCTTAATGTCTGATGACTCAGTAGAGGTCGTAGAGCATGATGAGTATGGTGGTGAAGATGGAAACTTTTACCATGATGTTATCGTAAAGAGATCACAGTACAACGGTAAAGTATGCATCGAAAACGTACCACCTGAAGAGTTTCTTATTAACCGTGAAGCAAAAACCATAGAAGATGCAAGGTTTATTTGTCATCGTGTAAGAAAAACCTTGTCAGAACTTAGACAGATGTATCCTGATATAGATGTTGAAGACCTGAAGGGTGGAGATACTGGAAGCCCTATGTGGAACGATGAGCAGAATGCTAGATACGCTTTTGATCACACTCAGGACTTTTTCAATACATCACAAAATGCAGCGCCTGAAGAGTCTATGCAAGAGTATTGGCTTTATGAGTCGTTTATTCGCACTGACTTTGATGGAGATGGAATTGCAGAATTAAGAAAAGTTTGCACGGTAGGTAGCACCATAATGGCTAACGATGAGATTGACAATATGCCGTTCATCAGCATTACTCCTATTCAGATATCACACAAGTTCTTTGGACTTTCTGTGGCTGACTTGGTTATGCCATTGCAAAAAATCAAAAGTGTACTGATGCGCAACCTGTTAGACAATATGTACAATCAGAACTATGGACGGTTTGCGGTATTGGAGGGCCAGGCAAATCTGGATGATTTACTGACGGCTAGACCGGGAGGCATCGTACGTGTTAAATCACCTAATGCTGTCACCCCTCTGGCTACTCCTCCGCTTGAACCTTTTGTGTTTAACATGGTTCAGTATCTAGACGATGTGCGTGAGTCACGTGCAGGTGTAAGTCGAATGAGCCAAGGAATGAATGAGGACGCATTAACCTCTCATACTACGGCTACTGCTGTTAACGCAGTTATGACTGCATCACAATCAAGAGTAGAACTTATAGCCCGTAACTTTGCTGAGACAGGCGTTAAGGATTTGATGTGTAAGATATATGAACTGTTAGTTAAGAACATGGACAAGAAGCGTGTCATCAAACTCAGGGATCAATGGGTAGAAGTTAACCCAAGGTCATGGGCTGACAGGATGGATGCTACTGTGTCTGTTGCTCTGGGCAACGGTAATAAGGATCAGCAGGTTGCACAGTTGACTCAGTTGACTCAGATGGCTATGGGTCAACAAGCCTCTGGTAGCCCAATGGTTAGCCCTGAGAACCTATACAACTTGCAGGCATCATTGCTTAAGTCTATGGGGTATCAGAATGTAAACGATTATCTTACACCTCCTCAGATGCAAGCCCCGCCACAACCTGATCCTATGCAAGAGGCTCAGTTGCAGGCTCTTAATGTAGACACACAGGTTAAGCAGGGTGAACTAGAAGTTAAGAGAATGAAAGTTCAGAATGAAATTCAAGAAACTAAGATGGAATCTAAATTTAAAATGGCTGAACTAGCAATTGAAGACAAACAAAAGAGGGCAGTTAAAATAGGGTCATGACACCAGAACAAAGACAGACTAATGCAAAAAGATTATTAGAAGATGATCTGTTTGCAGAAAGTATCGAAGCGTTAAAAGCGCAACTACTACATGAGTGGCAAGTGACAAGCCAACATGATATTGAGAGTAGAGAACAGATTTGGCTTGAACTCAAACTGGTGGATAGATTAGTAGGACATATCCAATCAATATTTGAGGAAGGACAAATAACTAAATTTACATCAACAATGAGAACTATTTAAATTATGGCTATACCAAATGTGGTGGACACTACTCCAGTTGAGCGACCCACCGAACCATTAAGCGAAGCAATGAATATTGCTAACGCACAAGAAGAGATTCTAAAACTTATGGACGCTGATGAGGCGCAACCAGTAGCGGCAGAAAATCAACCTGTAGAAGAAACGGAATCACAACCTGTAGAGGAAGAGGAAGTTTTGGAAGAGGAGGCTGAAGTATCTGAGTCTGAGTCTGAAGAATATGAAGATGAAGATGAGGAATATGAAGCAACAGACAATCGTGATGCTGAAGGGCAGGAAACCGAAATGTACACCATCAAAGTTGATGGTCAAGACGTAGAGGTATCCTTAGAAGAATTGCAACAAGGCTATTCACGGCAGTCTGACTACACAAAAAAGACGCAGGAGTTATCAGAAGAGCGCAGAACTATTGATGCGGAACGTGCTGAATATCAGAACGGACTAAATCAGTTGATGGCGCAGCGTCAACAGTACGAACAGGCGTTAGGCCAACTAGGTCAACAGTTATCTCAGAACATGAGTAAGTTTCAGAATGTTGATTGGCAGCGATTAAAGAACGAAGACCCGCTAGAGTATGTCACCAAGCGTGATGAATTCCGTGAAGAACAGGAACGCATCAAGTCAGTGCATTACCACCAACAGCAGGTGCAAGTACAGCAACAGCAAGAGATGGAGCAGATTCGTCAAAAGGCTGTAGCAGAGGAGATAGGTAAACTAGGGACACTTATTCCTGAATGGAATGACCCCGATGCACAACCTAAGATCGCTAAAGATATTATGGATTATGGTGTAACCTCCGGGTTTACCAAAGAAGAGATGGAGGGTCTTGTTGACTCAAGGTCTGTATATCTTATTCATAAAGCCATGAAATATGATGCACTTCAAAATGCTGACTTGAAAAACAAGAAGGTTAAGAATAAACCTAAGATGACTAAGAGCGGAGCCAAGCGACCCAAGTCCGATGCTAAACGTAGGCGTAAAGCCGAACTTTCAAAACAACTAAACTCTTCAGGGAAGGTTGCAGATGCAGCCAAACTGTTAGAGGATATTTTCTAAGGAGAAAATACTATGGGAGTACCAACTAATACACGGGAAACTTACGGAGCCATTGGCATTCGTGAAGACCTGTCAAATATCATTTACAATATCAGTCCGGAAGAAACTCCGTTCATGTCAAACATTGGTAAATCGTCTTGCGATAATACCTACTTTGAGTGGCAGACGGATGCTCTTGCATCAGCCAGCACCAGTAACCGTGTTGCTGAAGGTGATGACGCAAGTGCGCTTGCAGTGGCAGAACCAACACGCCGTGGAAACTACACGCAGATCAGCACGAAAGCAATCCAGACTTCTGGAACTGCTGAAGCCGTTGACTTTGCGGGTCGCAAATCTACGGAAGCCTATCAGATGGCGAAACGTGCAAAAGAACTGAAGTTGGACATGGAAGCAATGCTTCTTACCAACAACGGTATGGTTGCCGGTTCGTCAGGTACGGCACGTGAAACTGGCTCTGTCGGTGCATGGATTCAGTCAAACCTAGAGAACGGAACGGCTGCTGCCTCTTCTGCTTTTGGTACGACTCCTCCGACTGCGGGTTCAGATAAGGCTGTTGTTGAGGCCGATATCAAAGACCTCATGAAGAAATGTTGGGATGCGGGCGCAAGCCCAAGTGTCATCATGGTTGATGGTGCGCTTAAGCAGAAAATCTCTACGCTTTCGCAGAGTGTTTCTGAGTTGCGTACGTCTGCTAATGACAAGTCGCCTGCATATGTCGTGGCTGCGGTTGACATTTATGTCAGTGACTTTGGCAATCTTCAGATTGTACCTAACCGGCATATGCCTGCCAAGACCTGCTACTTCCTAGATTATGAGTATTGGGATATCGCTTACTTGCGACCTTTCAATACCTTTGATCTGGCCCGTACAGGTGATAGCATGGCGAAGCAACTGGTTGTGGAGTACGGTTTACGTGCACGCAATGAGGCTGCTAACGGTGCCATCCTTGGTTGGGACCCGGCTCTCTAGGAGCGGTAATTGGGATGCCCCCTTCGGGGGGCTGACCTTTTGAATTAGATGACCTATAAAGGAAAGAACATGAAACTAAGTAAGAAACATTTTGATAGACAGCCTGACAAAAAGGTTGAATCGAAGAAGGTAGATGCTATGGCTGAACTGAAAAAGGCTTACAGCAAACCACAAAAGGTTGCCAAGGTAGGAGGCAAGGGGTATGTCTAAGACCATATTTGATGTAGATGAAACATCTACAACTTACTTTGAAGAAGGTGACAAAGAGTTTACCTTAACTAAGGTGCAGGATACAGCACCTGTACTAGATAATAACAAGAAAGAATTCAACAGCGGAATAAATAACCCTACAGATGGTATGTTTGGAAGAAAGGTAGCGTCTATTCCCTTGGTTGTATGGCAGAACTGGATGAAGGAAACTAACGGAGCGGTCAGAAGCGACCCTGTTTTGTTGGCTAAATATCTTAACGATCCAGATAACAAATACTTTAGAACACACAACAGCAGGGTATAATTATGATATTTGGAAAACCATCACAAGAAGAAATGCAGGCAAGATACAGGGCCTTGGCAGAACGAAGCGTTCTAAAGAATGGTGAGTTACCAACTGCTCCTGCGGGAACTCAACAGGTTATTTACGGGCAGAATCAAAACTCACTTGGATTAAATTACGGTGATGCTGCTCCTACTATACTTGAGCGCAATGGAAGAAAATATTTCTACAATCCTATTGGTGGAAATGATTATGTTTTTAATGAAAGGACAGGAGCGTTTCATTCGGGAGGCTCAGACGGTGGCATCCTTATGTTTAGTCCTGCTAAAAAGGCTGAAGAGGATGAGGAAGAGGATAATAAACAGACTGCATCCAATAACTCCGGTGGCTCTGGTGGCTCTGGTGGCGGTGGTTCTGGTGGGGGAGGTAATAACGGTGGTGGAAATGATACCGACCAAGGAACCGTTACATACGCAAGACCAAATAAGAAAGTTTTAGGACATAAAGTTGCTTCAAAAACTATACTAGGAGACTCTTACGACTCAATGGTTAATTACAACCCTGTAACAACGGGTCAACCACAAAACTCATTGGTTAATACGGGTAATTGGATGGTTCAGTTAGACCCAAATAACGCACTTGCAGTAGACCCCGGTCAGGTTACGTACGGTAGTAATATTGCTCTTAACCCATACGTAATTTCTTAAGGAGAATATAATGCAAGGATCAAAAACCGTAACTGACAGCACTAATACCAGTAGACCTTGGCAACAAGAATACTACAAGCGTATGCTTGGACAGGCTGAAAATCTTTATAATCAAGGAATGCCTTCATATTATTCTGGTCCAACTGTAGCAGGATTTACCCCCGCTCAGATGGAGTCAATGAACCTGACATCTAATTATGTTACTGGCGGTGCGCAGGACATGATGAACAATCAGAATCAAATTTATCAACAGATGATGAGTGGTCAGGTTAATACAGGTGCAGGCTCACCTTATGGTGATATGGCTGATGCATACAAGAGACAGGCAGTAAGTCAGGCTCAGGATGCTATGGCTGAGTTAAGAACGGGTCAGGTTGCTTATCAACCCGGAGGTTCCTCACGTGCCGAACTATTAAACGAACGTGTTATGGAAGACACTAACCAAGGCATCAGTGATAATCTGGCTTCTATGTACGGAAATGCGTATGGTCAGGCACAGCAAAAACAGGTTCAGGCTTTAGGTGAGTATGGCAGCATTATGAATATGCCACTAGAGATGAGCAAACAATTGTACAACCGTGTTGGTCTACCACAGCAGACTCTTAATCAGGCTCTTATGGATGATCAGAAGAAGCGATACGACTACAACGCAATGAGTCCTTACAACAACCTTGCTCAGTTCCAGAGTTTCATCAGCGGTAATTACGGTGGACAAAACATGGGAACTTCTACCTCAACAGCAACGCCATTATAGGATAATCATATGTTTGCAGCAATACTAGGATCATTAGTTATGGGAACTCTAGCCTCTAAGGTTGGAGAGAACATCGTGGGTAAAAGGCTTGGCATGAGTGAGAAGGATCGCAAGTTGCTAGGTACTGTGTTTGGTATGGCAGGTGGAGCATACGGTGGATATGCAGGTCAGGCAGGCTTTGGCTCTACCGCAGGATCAGCCTTTACCGCTCCCGGTGGTCAGTCAGCAGGTATGGCGGGCGCCTCTCCCAAGGTGGGTGGTGACTATGGCACCGCTATGAACCTGTTTAGCCAACCAACTGTTCCGGGCGCAGGTCCGGGTTACTATGGTTCTGGACCAGTAGGAAACGTAAACAATACAGGCTACCAGTATATGCCTGCAATGGGCACTGAGTACACTCCAATTGATGGATATTCAGGAGTGACAGGTTCAGCAGATGCACCGCCTACATTTGAGTATGATGCTATGGCAGGTATGGACCCCGGAATGGATATGTATGCTAATCCTAACTATGGACTAGGGGCGGGTCCGGGGTACTATGGTCAGCAACCTGTTGGGCAAACAGGGTTTAACAATGTGGACTTAATGGGTGGTCAGGGTTACTCAAATCAATATAACCAAATGGCAGGCATGGACCCCCAAACCTATGGTATGGATGGGTATCGCATTAATCAGTACAATCAGATGGCAGGTATGCCGGTTAAAACTTATGGTATGGATGGGTATCGAATAACTCCTGTATATCAAGGACCTGCGGGACCTGCTACTAGCGCACAAACATTTGCTTTGGATACTCCTTCCAGAACTATAGGACTTGCGCCATCTGGCACACCATTAGAGGTTATGGATGTAGCACCGTATGAGGGTATTCCTGAACCTAGAAACTTTCTTACTCCGGGACCTGATGGTCAAATGTACCCAAAAGATTCTTTTACCAAAAATAATCTTAGCATGGGTGATGCGTATGATCTTGGCGGAAATCCTGATATAGAACTCACTTACTCAACAGGTGGTGGATATAGTATTGATCCAGAGGGTATCAATATGGATTTGGTAAGGGCTGACTCAAAGCCGGGTGGTAGACTTACTATTGACAGTGACCGTTTGATGGCAGCAAACTCTAGGATGCCTGAAGACATTGTGAGTAGAATAGAGAACGGTCCTATTATTGATAACAGTTTAAACGCTGCCCCAAGAAGCCTTTACGAAAACGCAATTCGAAGCGAAGCATTAAAGGCTCCAAGAGATTCCGTAGGAAGGCCAATACTCTCAGATGGAATAAAGGCACAAGCAGCATATGATGCTCCAGTACCATTGTCTGACCCGCAGGGAACGACTTCAGGTTTAAGGGCTGAAGCAGATGCGATTAAATTTCAGGCTGAATACGGAAACACCCCTGAACAGATTCAGGCAACTGCTCAAGAGAAAGTGAATGACGCAAGACAAAAACTTATTGAAGGAGGAAAAAGGGGTGATAATAGAGTCATTGAAAGAGAACAGCAGAACATAGCCTCAACGATTGATGAGGTTAGAGCAACCATGCAGCAACAACTGGCAGAAGACCCTAGCAAGTTGAGTGAATTCTTGAAAAAAATACCAGACAGCGTGAAGCAGTGGGCTGCTGAAACGGGTGTGGCACTATTAGATATGTGGATTAAACAATCTCTATTCGGTCAAGACTATGACGATCAGATAGCAGAGGGTGGTGGTGGAGGAGGCGGTGTCCTGAGAGGCTCTAGCCCTGTGGTGTCACCTTACTCTGGTGGAGGATCAGGTGGTGGAGGTAAAGGCGTACTCTTCTCAATGGGAGGAAGCGGTCAACAGGGGCGTGGCACACATATTATGGCACTTCAATAGGAGCGGTAGATGAGACAATTTAGAAACGAAGACGGACCCCTTGCTCAGTTGATGGCTCAACAGGCTCAGCCTAGCATTCCACAGGCTCCTACAGGCAGCGGTATCTTGGGTGACCTGATGGATAACATGGGAATTGACGTAGAGATGAGTTCGTCAGAGGCTAAAGGTACTGAGTTTAAACTGAGAGCCAGTGAGAAACCTTCTGTTACGCAGGATAATTATGATCCTATGGCTTTATGGGGCGATGCTTCTGCTATAGTAGATCAGGAATATGCCAATATGGATACCTCTATGAAGGGTAATCCTTATGATGCAGCAGTAGGTAATCTCCTAGCATCAGCCAGTCAGCCTATACAAGACCCTAGTCAAATGCCTGTAGACCCTAGCGGCGCTCCTGCGCCCTCTAGTGGATTCTCACAGGATGTAGGTCTAGGTACCCCTATGGTACAGCCTCCTCAGAATCAGCCCGTACAGCCTGATACAGGGACTCTCACGCCAGATGGTGACTCATTAGAGAACACATCAGCAGGCTTCACTACGGTTGCTAAACAGGCAGGTTCTGACCAGAACTCTATTGAAAAGACTATAGCGTCAGCAGGTACAGCGGGTAAAAAGGTTAAGAAGAATAACCTTATGTCGGGTAATGAAGTTACCAATGACAAGATACTTAACAAGTTAGGTTGGGACCCTGAGCGTAGACATACTAATTACTTGCTAGAGATGGCGACCGATATGATTGGTCGCTATGCTTTGATGGCTATGGCTAAGAGTCAAGGCGCTACCTATGAAGAAGCACTTGCTATGGCTAACTCTTCTCACAAAAGAATACTAGAAGCAAGAGCCAAACAGGAAACCTTTGACGAAGAGAAGCGTGTCTTTGATGCGGTTCAAGAAGTGTTCTATTCTACTGGTTCTTATGTTGATCCCGGCAGTCAAGCAGATGTATACGACGCTTTGATGGCTACTGGTATGGTCAGTCCTGAAGAGGCTCAGACCATCTCAGGTTATCATCCAGAGCAAGAAACCTATAAGGAAGTATACAGGGTTGGTCCTAACGGAAATATTGAAACTAAGCAAGTCCGAAAGGATAAGATGACACCTGAAGGTTGGACTGAAAGTTCTGGTGTGGCTGAGTTTAATGCCAAAGATTTGTCCTCACCGGGATATGATATTTTCTTTGATGCACGCAATCCTAAAGCGGGTATTACACCATACTATGTGCCTAAAGGTGAGATAGGTCCGGAGGGTACATACCCTACTGAATCTTCTGCAAAGTTAGGTTTTGAATCAATGCATGGAAGACCACCCGGTATTCCTGACACGGGCACGGATGGAGCGAAATCAGATGAACTGTTATATCTTGCACAAGAATTAGAAGCAGCAAGGTCAGAACCTAATCCTGATCAAGAGAAGATAAAATTATTAACTGATGCGTTGACTGTAAAAAGAAACCTTTATCTAAAACAAGATAAGGTTACTGAATCTCAGTTGAACACAATTTATAAAGATTTGGTGTATGGGCAGTGGCAGAAGGAAGCGGCGCTTAAAACCCCGGCATCGCATAACCATTATTCGTTCCCACCAAACTCAAAGTTTAATGATACAAACAAAAAGGTTTATATTGATTACGGCACTTTAAAACAATTGTGGAAAACTGAGATGTCTCCGTTTAAGGTTATACCACCTAGAGGTGGCGACAAGACCATTAACTTCTTACCCTACAATGTAATGAAAAGTAACCAAGCGCCTGTATCTGAGATGCAAAATGATGCTAGGGCTAATGTACCAGTGGCTACGGCAAATGAATCGTTCACGGCTTTAGCCGGTCAATATAAGAAAGAATTTGGTCAAGAAGCGTACAACGAATTAATGAAAACTCTAACGGAAGGTCAATAATGTCAGAAAATTATTGGGATAGTATAGATGCTGATTCATTTTTTAAGATTGATTCAAACGAAGAGTATCAGAAGACGCAACCAGTGGAGGCTGCTGTTGGTGAGATAGAGGGTGGTATGAATCCTTTCAAGGCATTCTTTCAGGGTGGTTCACTGGGTGTCACTGATACCGTGCGTGGTGTGACTCAGTGGGCAGGCTATCAAGAGGATGAGATGAGGGAGCAAGAGGCTCACCTTAACTCTTTGTTTGACAGTGAAGATTACGGAAACTATGCCAAGGCAGGATACTTCTTAGGCTTGATTGCTGACCCAGTGGGTTGGATGCTTCCTGCTGCTAAGATTCGTGCGGGCGCACGGATGTATCAGGTCGCTAAGTCAGGTGCTATTGGTGGTGCTGCTTCTGGAGGAACAGGATATATTGATGAAAGTACAGGTATGGAAAACACTCTGGAACAGAGGGCGATTAACGCTGGCATTGGTGGAGTTGCGGGTGCTGTTGGCGGTGTTGCACTTACGCCTGCGGTTAAGGGGTTGCAGAAAGCGTATGAACCTATAGGCGAACTTGCTTGGAGAGGCATGAAAGAGCCTGCTATTATGGGTGCATTAGGTGGGGGTGGCATTGGATTTACCATGACAGGAGAAGATGGCGCACCTTTAACAAATGAAGAGAGGATACGTAACACACTGTTGGGTGCTGCCCTTGGTGGCGCTGCTTTCAAGGCTCCGAAGATAGCAGCCAAGACAGGTATGACTGACAAGGACTGGAACAAACAGTTTGGTGAATGGTTCGTGCCCTACTATGGAGTGGATAATGAATCCGTATCTTTACTGCGAAGGGCAACAGGTCGTACCGCTGTTTACACTGGAGACTTTGAAGAGACTGCAACAGAGATCATGAACCTGCCATACAAGGATCGTCAAATGGTGTATGAGATGATGACCAATCCTAAAGGGATGGGTCCTAGTGAACCTAGACTGATGGAATATGACAATTCTAAGATTAATCCTAAGTGGATGGGTCCAAAAGACCCTAGACTACAGAGAATTTCAAACGAAAACAGGGCAAAGGTTACGGAATACATGAATCACCTAGTTGACCTTGGAGTTCTGGATAGCAACGTGGCTGCACGCAACGTGGATGATTACCTTCGTACCACGTACAAGAAGCATGAGGTTTCCAAAAACTTTGTTGAAGATTATACTGGCTCCATGTTTGCTTTTCGTCACCGTGGAAACGTGAGAGAAGTAGATACAAGTGCTTTAAAGTTGGCGGAACCTGATGAGTTTGGAGTGCAAAAAGTATTATCTGATCATGAGCAACTTGATGACTTGGGACCCTGGGAATTTCTAAAAGATAAAGGTGACAAGAGTATTGTCCGAAGGCAGTGGACAAAGGATGAGAAGTTGGACATGGGTGAGATCACAGACGCAGGCTATGCTATGCATAAAACTGGCGGGTTAATGGCACGTGAACGTGCTATGGGTGAACTCATGGATGAGATGGTTAAATCCCCTAACATAGTTAAAAGCAAAGGTGATCTTAACGTAAAGCAGATACCAAAAGATTTATCCTTCGGTCGTATGCAGGGTAAGTATGTTGATGAGAATGTTTATCGTGAGATAATGAAACTTCGTGAAATAAAGAAAAGTGATTTTGGTAAACTGAACAAAACTTTTGAAGCATACAGAAAGACTAATGCGCTATGGAAGAAGGCTCATACAGTGTGGAACCCTGCGGTACAGGTGGGTAACATCGTATCCAGTGGTGCTATGTATGATCTTGCAGGTGGTTCTGCTAGGGAAGTTGTCAATGCAGCCATGCTACTTAAGAGCAAAGGTCCAATGTATAAACAGATGATGGAAGATGGAGTTCTTAGTACATCGTTCATTAAGGAACTTAATGAAGGTTCCGATATCTCAAAGTTATACACCAGTCAGAGTGCTAAATGGTATGAGGGAATCATTGAAGGTTCACCCAAATCTATACAGGGTGCGTTAGAATTAGCAAACAAAGTGGGGAAGGGTGTTAAGAAGTTAGACAAGATGGCTGAGAAATCTTACACATTTGGAGATGACATATGGAGGGCGGGTTTATACCTAACAGAAGTAAAGAAACTTACTCCTAAGATTGGCGCACGCAAGGCTAGGATAGAAGCACAACGCAAGGCTAAAGAATTCTTTGTTGACTATGACTATCAACCACCTGCATTGCAGGCGATACGTCATACAGTATTGCCATTCTTTTCCTACACATACGGAATACTACCAAGGCTTGCAGAAGTCGGTGCTAAGAATCCGGTCAAGTATGCTAAGTGGGCTTACATGATGTACTTGTTAAACTCAATCGGTGAGAATACAAGTGGTGTTGACCCTGATAGATTGGCTCAGATACAAGCATTGAAAGATGACAATCCCATGTTTGGATTACCCTTTATGCCTAACGCAAGCATTGTAATGCCTGAGTTCATTAGCAAGTATCTTTCTGATTCAAGTGATGTGCAGATTCTGAACCTAGAAAGATTGCTACCCGGCGGTGTGTTTGGAGAAAAGCAAGGGCTTGCAGGGATCGGTCAGATACCCGGAATACCTAAATCTATTCAACCCGGTTTTGGTGTGGCAGGTGCTGTGCTTGAACCCATGCGTGGTGTTGACCCTTATACTGGTAGAGAAATACCAGAGGGTCAAAGAATGGATGCTATTTTACGCAATGTTGCTCCTAACTGGGGTGACTATGGTTTGCCTTACGGACTAGGTTCTGCAATGGAAGATGTCACTGGCATTGAATCTTTCCAGAGACAGAAGGAGAAAAGGGCTGAAGGTCTGGAGGCTTTTGGTGGGTACACTAGATCAAAGGACGATTACTCTCCTGCTACAGCAGCACTGAGTGGGGTCGGTGTCAGAGTGCAGCCTCAAGATATTGACAAACTGGAGTGGAGATTCCAACAGCAGTTTGAAAAGAGAATTGATAACATTAATAGTAGAATCAAAGATATAGAAAATGAGCCTAAGTATTCTGATGAAGAGCGTTATCAAATGATTGAAGAACTTGAGTTAAGAATAGAGGCTATAGAAAATATGCGTGAAGATGCGTTGGGCGAAGTCTATGGTGGCTGAACCAAAACTTGTTATGGTGCTGTGGTTAGATATCACAGCGACTGCGGACTGGACGGAAGGGGATGAGGTTGATCCCACCCCCTTCCAAACAGTTGGTTGGCTACACTCATCAGATGATCATGTAGTTAAAGTGGGCAACACCTTGGATGAAGAAAAGAAGGTGTATGGTATTACTGCATTTCCCAGAGGCTGCGTTGAACGGATTCAGGAGTTGCAACTTTCGACTTCGACTTTCCCTGTCTGATTCTATCAGCAGCATAGACATCCAGATGGATGCCATGCTTCTTGAAGAATATCTGTGTCCATGTTCGCTGCACATTATCTCTACACATATGAACCCTGTGTCTATTCACCCAACAGAATCGGGCAAAGCATAATAACTTCTGCTCCTCCCATTCCTGTTCCTGTTCTGCTGATGGGTTCAGCACATCACCTACCCCGGTTGATTAGTATGTCACAGTAATGCTTGATCTTTTCCAGATCATCATTACCACCTTTGTTGTCGTATCGACAGATGTACTTCACGATATTCCCCTCAACAAATCCCATGTTATTTTCTAGGATAAAATCAATCGGTTGTATCGCTAGATCGTAATGCTTCGGCACCTTCATCTTTGTTTACCAAGTTTTCTATAAAAGTTATAATTTCATACAGCACGTTCTTAAGGGCGTCAACATCACCCTCAAGTTTGTCTATACGCTTTAGCATTTCAGTTTTATGAATGCCATCCCTGGGTATTGCATACCCATCTAGGTTTGCTCCGCTCATTAGTAGTTCACCACATTGTCGAACGCCTCAAGGACGCTCTTTAATTTATACCATACCTTACCCTTCATAACTTTGGGTTCGGCTCCTTTACGGGTAGTCATCCTACCCTTGATACGCTCAACCACGGCCTCATGCCAACCTTCGGTTGAGTTAGTTACGGTTTGCTTTCGTAACCATTCATTAGATACCCAAGTTCTATTCAGGTCATCAATAAATACCTCATCTTTTTTTGGTTCTATAATCATATAGGCATCAACTCCTTTACTGGTACAGCCCAACACTCAGGACGTTCCTGTCCAAAGTCCGTGAGCCATTTGTCTTTCATTAATTCTTTTCTTGAAAACCCTAGTATTTTAAACTTGGGTCTTTTGCCATGTACCCACATATTTTTAAGACAAACATAACGCATACCTTCCTTGTCATTAGGTCTAATGATCAAGCAGGGAGGAACCGTCATGCTCATACGCACCTCAATGTCTGGCGCTAGGTCAGGCTGTGACTTGTACGTATTAACACTGCCATCCCAATAGATACCAAGGTACTTTGCCACTGCCATCTCACTGGCTGCTGCTTTGATGTTGGTATCGAACAAGTCCTTTGGCTTGTAACCTGCTGCGTGTTCACTGCCTTTAGCCCATGATGACAGGCATCTATTGACACCTACCTCAGTTGCTAACTTCGCTTCGTACCATGTCAACTCAATAGTCTCATCCATTTTTTCTTTCAACCGTATTTATAATTGCTAGATTCAGTTCTTCAACTGTATCAAACTCACCCATTGCGTAGTGATCGTACCATACACCAGTGCCAGAATGATTTGTGATTATGAATTTCCATTTGTTATCCATAGTCTTGTATCTTTCAGCACCCCAGTTAGTATTACCAACTGAGTCACATACGTTAAAGGATGAACCCTTACCCCAGACCACCTCATCTTTCGATGTACTTTCGTATCGCTTTCCAGACTTCTTGTTCATGGTCATCCTCCGAATTAACCATAGGTTCGTAAAGGTATTCTGATACCATCTCTGGATCGACTACCCGGTTGTAAACTACGTCATCTAGTATAGTCAGGGCTGACTTCACGTGGAACTCAACCATCGACCCAATACTCTCTTCACTCTTGTCAGTCATTTCAACTCCTTCAATCTGTTGAACAGGTTCAACGCACTGACAAAGGCTTCGTAGTTTCTTACCCACTCTACTCTAGATTGAAAGCCCTGTTGATACCTGCCTGTTGCTTTATCCAAACGCAGAACCAATGTCTGCTCCACTTGTCTACCATGTATATCCTCCCATGCCTGTGCGTATGCTGCATTCTGAAGATGGTACTCCGGGTATATACCCTTGCTTGTCTTCCAGTCTATGATACACAGGCTACCGTTAACGTATGCTGCACAGTCCAGTGTACCTGCATAGTTGTCCTGCCTACTGTATATCTTTTCCTCACTGGATATAAAGTCTATATCATTATCACCTACCCAGATTTTAAACGCTTCAATAGAATTACAGGCATCCGGATCATCAGGTAAGTCCGGTAGATTATCATCGCCAAAATTACCTTCGGTGCCAATAAAGACTTCCAATGCGTCTTCGATCCACTGGTGCGCTGTCGATCCAGTCTCAAGCGCATTGCCTGAACTGCCTCTATACGCCGACTTAACACCCTTGATAATTGCTCCAAGTCCAAGCCTACTTGTATACTTAAACGGTTTAACTTTGTCATCTTCATCGTCATCTATAAAAAGGTTCCTCTCTAACCATTCACTTCCTTGTTTCAAAGCCCACGGTATTAATGCGGGCTTAGATATTACAGACAGTACCTTGGTTGCTGACGCAACTGGTTTACCGTCCACCCTGTAGGCGTGGAGTTTCTTATCAAAGTTTAACTCCACCTCCTGTCCATCATGATACTTAATTACTTGCATTCAAATACTCCAATGCTCTTGTTAATCCTTCCACGTTATCTCCTAGTTTGCCTAGTCCTGTATTACACACCGTACAAAGTACGCCCCTTAATTTTCCTGTCTCATGGTCATGGTCTACAATTAGACAACCCTTATTCTCCTCACTTGTTTTACCGCATATATCACAGCCATCCTTTGCCATCTCATTGTATTCCTCCAAGGTTATGCCATACTTATTTTCTAGGTCCCACCTCCTTTTATAATCCCTGTACCTATCGTTGTGACAGGGTTTACACATTCTATATATTCCACTGCTCTTTCTATTACGTCCGGAATTTTTGTATCGTCTAAATTCCTTGCGGGGCTTATCCACCCCGCAAGTTTTACATACAGGCATTAGAACGGTACGTCAGTGGCTCCACCAGAGGAATGACTTCCTCCACCTGACCCACCACCTTGGTACGGTGCTTGCACCTTACCTGATAGATACTTCGTACCCTTCTGTGACTCACTCCACCACAGTGACACCTGAAGTTTTTCTCCTCCTTCGGTTACCATGTTGCCGGTAAAGTCCGGGCGTTTTTCATTACCCTCTTTGTCGGCGGTGAAGATTGAAATCGTTCCTGCTTTTTGCTCATATGTACTCATTTTAGTTTCCTGTTGTTGTTGCTCTAGTTGTTGTTGATGAAATTCATCTTGTCTCATATACCGCATACTCCTGATAGACATTGCTCCTCTGAGTTATCCTCAAAGATCATACCCTTCTTGTTGATTGCCTCTTCATAAGGTACTGAGGTAATCGGTTGACCACCACGTGCGCCGTCAGGGTAGACAGTCAGACCACGTAGACCCTTTGCATACTTCTGAATCCAACCTACGTACCGTGAGATAAGGTCAGCATTGTTATGCTCAGTATCCCATGCGGGCAGATTGATTGTACTGCTGATAGCCTGATCCACATAGGCTTGCACATCATGTTGAAACTTGATACGTCTTTCTGGGTCCTGTGCCAGATCAACCGCTGATTCAATCTTGTCCGGGTTGATACCCATCTCAATTAGAATCTGCGCCGTACCATCCACCACGAACTCATGCTTCCAACGTGTGCCATCAGTGAGGTATCTACGCTTGAATGCTACTGAGTAGACAGGCTCAACACCTGAAGTGGTTCCCGCTAGAATACTAATGGTTCCAGTAGGAGCAATAGCACGTACACCCTTTGGTATCACACGAAACAACTCATTACAAAAGTCTTTGGACGTATGATCAGACTCATTACGGTAGACCTTGAGCCATTGCTTTAACTCATCAGTCACCTCATACTTATGGCCACGCTTGAGTAACCACTCATGCATACCCATCAGACCCAGACCTAATCGGGAGTTCTTTTCACGTACATCGTACACCTTTTGATAGGGTAGTTCAGCACGTTCCAGACCGCACACTAGGAACTTAGTCACCAAATGTACTACGTCTTTGAACTCTTCGATTGATTCGATGCGGGACATATTGACAGACGATAGGTTACATACATCACTGTCATCCTCAGACACCACCTCACAACACGCATTGCGTAGCGTTTCATTCTGCTTGTCACCGAAGTTAAAACTAAATCCTGGCTCACCAGTTTTCATTGCTTGCTTTACGTTCTCCAGAAACACGGGGTTGCTCTTGTCCTTGAGCCATGCGTCATCGTAGTTCAGGGATACATTCATCATGTCCAATGGTGCGGGCGCATTGAAGTCTGCTTCTTTAGATGCTCTCTGTTCTGGAGTCCAGTTCTTAACTCTCAGAAAATCTTGGGCATCCTCATGTTGCCAGTTCATGCTACCGTACATTGCAGATCGTCGTGAACCTCCCTGCATTACGTTGCGTCCAATCTCATTGGTGGCTAACAGAAATGGGATAGGCCCACTACTAACGCCACCTGTCTTGGACAGTGTGCGACCCTTCGGTCTGAAGTTTGTTACATCAATACCAATACCACCACCTGTCATTAGGCAAGACCCTGCACGTTTCCAAAGGTCTGCCCACTCCTCACGGCTGTCCTCCTCAGCCTTGAGTAGATAACAGTTGTTATAAAACCTAGCCTTACGTCCTGCGTACCAGAGGTATCTGCCTCCGGGTAACCACTTGAAGTCTACTAAATATTCTACTAATTGATCACGTTCCTCCTTGGTTAATAGGGCTTCCTCAGTGCCCCCGTTAGTACCTGCAACAGCATCAACCACGATGTGTGCCCTGTCTGCCCATGTCTCATACTGATTCTGAGCGTATTTGTTTTTGAATATGTTGAGTCCTAACTCAGTTCTAAACTCATTCATTTACCCAACCCTTCCCTGAACTCCTCATCGGATGCCTTATCCCTTTCCACCATCATCTTATCGTATCCTTCTGGAGTAGCCCATGCTGAAGGCTGACGCCCGTTGAAGGCTCCGGGATGATAGAGGTACCGACCGATACCGAACTTCACTGCCGCCCGTTTGAGAGCGTCTGAGATACCACCCTTAGCACCTTCGATCTGGCTGTCATCAGCACCATCTGCTTTGGATACCAGTGTGCCGCCAAAGTTACAGGTTAGGTTGCACATCATGCGACCACCGATAAACTCATACTTGTCTGACCATCCATCTACACCGAACACCTCATCAAGTCTTTGCATTACGTCACGTGCTGTGATGTATGCCAGTTCCTTACTACCTCCCGGACCTTTACGAAAGGATACCGAACCGATAGGGAATGGACGTTTTAGTAGACGTTCTTGTTTGTTATTCTTCGGAGTCATTCTTGGCCTCTTCGCTTGTGATTGGTTTGTAAGTTATTGTTCCATCTTCTTCATGCTTTGCCTTGTAATATTTGGTTACAAGTTGAGAGTAAGATACTACTTGACCGTCATAGGGTAGCATTGCTTTATTCCATTCATCTTGATACCTGTCAATCCAAGGTGCTCTCATTCTAATCATTATGTTCTCCAATTTTTTATGAACCATTCCGCATCAACAACCGCTAGGGGTTTGGAATGATTCTTCTTAACTATTAATAGCGGTTCATGCAGTTCCTTGCTGTTATCTACACACTGACTGTATGCCTTGTGTAGATTCAGTCGCTCAGTATTCTTTGCTTCGATACTGAATGGAAACTTTGCCCTTGCTTTAGGTGACAGGAGTACATCTTCACCCCCGGCACCCATACTGCGTGAGGTCACATCATCTTCTTTGAGTCCGGTAAAGCGATCAAGTATCTGATACATTACCCACTGCTGAAGCCTTCGACCTTTTGCTTTGCCTGATTGTGTTTTCAATATAACTTCTCAATCAGGTCAGCGTCCTGTGCATATGATTTGATTGTGTCTGCTATGTCTGCTAGTTCCTCCGTTGTGTAGAATCTATTGTTATCTAACTTGATACTGTGAAGTTCTGGATTGTACTGTGTACTCTGTATCTTGATTAGATCGTTTAAAATAATTGTTGTCATGTTAATCCTGCCATGTTTAAGTTTCCATGTATGCCATCAGTAGGTTCAGCCTTGCCGATTACATCCATCCCTGTCTGCTGTGGCATAGTCCCGGACATATAGTAGTTAAGGCTACCCATGTCGAACTTCAGGTCTATGTCCATCTCAGCCCCGTCAAAGTGCCTGGCTTTAGCCAGTGATAGGTACGCATCAGCGCCATCCATTTCATACAGGCGACCCATGATAATCACGTTGTCTGCCCTGTTGGTTATGTCAGCACTGCCTGCTACGCTCCACTTGTCTAGCCTGTCCTTGATGCTGTTGCCCTTTCTAGCATGAGTCACCAGACAGCAGTGAATATCTAGGTTGCGGGCTAGGTTAGCCAGTGAGCAGACCACATCTTTCTGACCATTCCAATCGTCTGACGCCATGCTCATAGTCATCAACGAATCAACCAATACAAAGTCAACCCCGTGAACGTCTACAGCATAGCGTATGATCGACTGTAAGGTCTTGGAGTCAACGCTACCGTGCTGATCGTAGAAGAACATCTTCTCATGCGACCATGCGGCATAGGACAGTACAGCGTCCTGTTCTGGGTTCTTCTGAAGGCTACACTGCCGGATCATGCGTGCCATCTGACTGGCGGGGGACATCTCCAGTGAGATGGACAGGCACTTATAACCCTGCTCCATTGCGCTGATCATCATCTGACCTGCGATCATGGACTTACCTGCGCCGTTGATACCTGCCAGTACCGTTAACTCCTGCGCTCTCAGCCTAAACAGATCGTCGAACACGTGAAAAGGCAGTTTGATTCCTGCCATGTTGGTTCCGTTGAGGAACCTATCCATTACTTCCCCTACAAAATACCCGGAATCCCTGACCTTACGTTGAGCATCAGTGATCTTGGAGTATTTGAGAAGGGTATCCTTATCAATATCCATATATTACTCTCTGTCCGAAACGACCATTTGAACCACAGTCAGTGAAGTAACCCTTATCTCTTGTCAACTTAGCGCCACCGTTAGGAACCACACGCCTACCTCTTCCGTTGTAATCACGCCGATGTTCGTAGTCTAGTTTTGCCCAGTCATGCTCAGGCGTACCCTGCTTGATAATCTTCACAGGCTTCTTAGGTTGTGGCCTCCAGTACTGGTCGCCTGATTTGTTAAGAGCGTGGGTATAAGACCAGTTCTCCTCTTGTGTATTCCACCTCATTCTGCTCATGTTAATGAAGCGATCAGAGGGGCCTGCCTTGTCTGATGAATTACCCATGAATGGTGATGAATCATATTGGCAATACTTAAGGGCATCTTCGTATATCCTGATTGCCTGATTTAATATCTGATCCTTCTCATCCTGCCAGACCTTACCGTAATGTCTAGGCTTGCACTGCTTTATGGAACCTATGGATACAGCCATGTCGTTAAGTGTTTTCTCCCAGTCATTCTGACCTCTGATTCTCATCTTTGCAGTAGCACTCTTTTGAATCTTGTGCATTTTTTCTAACTGAGTTAGTAAGGTAGATTTAGTTTTAATTCCGTTATCATTCCTTCTAGTAAATCTTCTAATATTATCTTTCATTTCTTCTATTTCCTTATTTATTTACCCCCCCTCTAAAGGGGGTAAATAAATATCTTAAGGTTAACCTAAACAACAAAGTAGTTCCCCGTACTTCGTAGGGGATGCACTATATTTCCTTTTGTTTTCATAAACTTATACCTCATCAACGCCATTTACAGACAGCCTGTAATACTGCTTGACGTACTCATGGTCGATGTCCTCATCTGAGTTATTGACGTAAGGATCAGTCCCGTAAACAGTTGTCGAATAGTCCCGGAGAACTTTGGCATCAAGCCATGTTTCTAACTCTACTAATTTCTTATCCATTGTAAGCCTTCCTCATGTGGTTTGCTTTGTGCTCAATCTGAGCGTTCATGTACCAAAATTCCTCACACTCCTTGTTCATTAATAGGTAATCGTAATTCCTGGGATCATCCTCATCATAGCCAAATCCATTATAGATTGATCCTATGAATTGAATATCTACCACCACCATGATGTCATTATCACAGGTGAATACCAGATCATCTATCTTGTACTGCGCACCCTTGGGTGCTTCGTCTACGTCTAACTGTGGATCATTGAACATCATTCCATTCCTCCATTGTGAATTCTTCAACCATGTCGTTCTTATCCATGGCTTTATAAGTGTGTTGCCTGACTTCGTTGATATCGAAGCCAACGTATGCAGTGACTGAAGACTTGGGGTCTTTCAGGTACATATAAACATCGTAAACACTGCGCCCATTTAATACATGGGACTTGCCAACATTAACTATCGCAAAATTCATTCATCATCTCCTCTTGCTCTTCGGGTGGTATACCAGTCATCAGCATCTCACGCTGATCAGCACTCAATTGTGGGAAAACATTTTGGATAAGTTCCCCGTCTCTCCATTCCATAAAGTCGGACGCTAATGCGTCCTTGATTATGACTATATTACCTTCACCAGTGAAGCAGTGGAGGGTCATAGCCCACAGCATTCCATCAGAGTCTACTGCTAAAGACTTCACAGCCTTGTAGTTGAAGGGTACTTCATCAAATTCGTCTTCATTCCAATCATAAGCATTCATCTGCTATTCTCCAGTTGCAACCAGTAGGGAAAATCCCTACCGGTGTATTCTATTTTCAACGGCTTGTCACGTGACAGCCATTCGTTACACTTAGCAGTGTAATAATTGCGGTAGCAACGTGATGGGCTAACGTCAGTCTTGAACTCATCCGGCATACACAAGGGCGGTGGTGTCCAAGTATCGCCCATAGCGTCCACCAAATCCCACACAACGTCCGTTGTCATTAACTTCCACAGTCGGTCAAAGGTCTTATGCGACGGCTTACCACGGGCAGTACGTTGCTTGTTAAGCCAAAAGAATAATTCGGTTAGCCATTCAAAGTGTTGAAAGGAATCCCCCGCCCAGAGTGTAGACGGGTGATTTTTATGAGTCAATTTGTATAGCCTATCATCTTCAATGCCGTGTCGATGCAGTACAGCGGACAGCATTTGTCCAGATTCCAAGATCATTTTGACCTCATGCCGGTCGTTATGCCATAAGGCCGAACGCTGTGGGCATGGGTCAAGGTAAAATATATTCATTTATTCTCCTTGGTCGTTCAGGTATACCCTGAGATGGGTGGATTTACTAATAGGTTGCCCGTACTGGTAGTGTCTCCAATTTTCGGACGGCTTGAGGTGTTGACCTTTTACAATTAATTTGTAGCGGTCTTTGTTTAGAAACTTGCGTGCAAGTCTCACAAATTCCTTACCTTCATCGTCGTTTGGTATCTCTGCAAATTGGTATCTTGGTTTCATTATCAAATCCTGGAATTGCATAAATTTATCTTATGTATTAATTTATCAAGTGGTCCTTCGTCGTTAGCATCGAACACTGCTCTAGCAAATCCTCTTGGCGTAGCAGACCTGATGTTCTTGGTTTTGGCAGACTTGCCACCTAATTTTAGGTGTTGTCGGCTATACCCTGCTTCAGGACACACTGGTCGCTTGCTAGGCTCATTGAAGCCACCACCAGACCAGATACCAGTCTTTTTGGGATACGCATCCCTAGGCGCAATATAGGTAGGGTACAGCGGATGTTCTGCCTCATCCATATCTATATAACCGCCAAAATGCCAAGGGTGAAAGTAAAAGTTAGGCTTGCGCCACATTGTTGACAATCTGCCTACTGGATTTTCTACCATCCACGGCACGTTCAAATCATCGGCAAACAATGCGATGCGTTGAGCATGGTTGACGGCTTCAATCTGAAAGTCCGGATTGATCTCCGCTTTCTTAGTCCAATGACACGCACCAGAACCGGCTAAATCAGTGCACACAGGAAAGCCCATCACCAATGCTATATCGTCATCAGCGTGACGTTTTAGCAGTCTCTGCCACGTTATTTCGTCGTGCAGATCAGCCATCATGTAACGAATACACCCGCCAGAATCAAACAATTCGGTAGGCGTGAATCCGTCGTGCTGAATGTCATAAGCAAAGCATTCATATCCGGCTTCAGCCCAAGGTTTCAGGGCTTCGCCGGTGTAGTCGTAAAAAGATATAACTGTTTTCATTTATTTTCTCCAATTTAACCAGACCGTCTCACGACGGTTTCGCCTGAATCTCACAGGCTCATCAGTGATTTTATATATCCCAGTATCCGACAAATTCATTTTCGTGGTCGTAAACCTCAATAAAAGCAAGGCTTTTAAGGGCGTCCCTAGCAACAAATCGCCATCCATCTTCAACGGGTTCGTTGCTGTTCAGCGCAAAAACAATATCAAGCGCTAAGGCTCTTTTATAGTAGCGTTTTTTATTTTCCATTAATGTCATTTATGTCACCAATCCGTTGATAAACTCCTGTGATACCTCACGAACCTCAGTTTTTGCATCTACATTCCACTCACCACTAAAATATTTATTGATGTGGCGGGTTGTTGTGGGGCTGTAGTGAGTCGAAGTCTTGAAATGCCCTTTAACGCCGTCAGGATGCGCCGGATCAAATCCGGCTACCGGCGTTTTATACGAAAATAAAACCGTTGTTCCGTCGCTCAGTTCAAGTTCAGTCATATTTGAAGCAATGTTTCTAAGTTTCATAATTTTAACCCTTAAATAAGTCATCCTGAATTGGATAACTTGCATAAAGGTAGGCATTTTAAAGACTTACCTAGGTCAGTAAAACTAGCAGTGATACTTGATTAACGCCCGCATAGTATTGTCGTAAGCCGTTAACTCCACAACATCAGCGGATTTTAAACCGCTTTCATTGCTGGCGTCTACAAAAGAATCAAACTTGAACGGGTTGTATTTAGCAATACCGCTTTTATTTGATTCACTAATCAGCCTATCACTTGATAGCGGGTGGCGTAGATAACCGCTTACCCGTGCGTGCACGTTCTTTTTGCCAGTCTTTAAGACCTTTGAACGCCCTGCATTAGCAACCAAAAAATCAGCAAAGCACAGTGTTATGCTGTCAACGTGCGCCACAACCTTTCCAGATTGTTGCACTGAATAACAATTTTTATGCAGATTGCGGTATACCTGTAACTTTTTATTAGTATCAAGTTTAACCGCAGTTCCGTCTAAATTACGTATTGTTAAATAACGCATAATTGATTACCTTTAAACAAGTTAATCTGAATTGAATAACTTGCATAAAGGTGAGCATTTGTTCTCCCTCATGCTCAGGAGGGGCGCAAGCCACACATAAACCACGGTCTTATGCTTTACCTTGCTTCAACTTCGCCATGATGTAATCGCCTATTAAAAACCCTGACATTTGCGGTACGTGCTGTTATCCCGTGGGATAACTCCGCTTTGATCAGGTCTGGAATTTAATCTATCGGAACCTATGCTGTTTTGATGTGCTTAAGGCGGATACCGATTAATAAACTTTCGATCAGAATCAGGAAAGAATCTAGCGATGGTGTAACCTTAACTTCAGGTTTTTTTCACGGGTCCTTCGGACCGTAGATTCTACCCTTACTGCTTACTGCGTCGAACCATTGCTTGCATCCGATAACCGAACTATGAGGCCTAGGGTTTTTATTGTCAACACTTTTTTCAACTATTTTTTATCCCCTTTAATATCAATAAGTTACAGCGGAATAAATGCTATCCCATTCCCTTGGTAGCGCTGTTGCTGTTACCAGTTGAGCAAGTCCAAGTCTTTATACTATTAGTACCAATTTCAAAACGACTAAACCCTTAGCATATCTGACCGCTACTATCTAATGATTTATTTCTATTGAATGATAGGCTATGACTAACTAACTATCTATCTATAGACTATAACTTATAAGCCAGGGTTATGGTAACCATA
>NZVE01000050.1 GCA_002697345.1 Paracoccaceae bacterium
GACTGAACTTGATATGGAAAGAGTCTACACAGTTGTAACCAATAACTATATTTCGGCTGGCAAAGATGGTTACCTGACTTTTGGCACAATTTCTAAAGCAGGTAGAGTTACAGATACTTATCTTGATTATGCTCAAAGCTTTGTAGATTACGTTAGAAAAGTAGGTGTAGTTGAAAAGTTAGATAAGAGTGAGTATTCCACTCAATCATTTACGAAGTAAACTTCGCTTTTATCAAATAGAACTTTTACATTATAGGGGCCAATGTTGACTCATCGGCCCTTATATTTTGTTATTTTTCATTTCATTTTTTAAAGCGCTAACGGGCTATGAATAATGTGAAATATTTAGAAATATACGAAGTAAAATTAGAAAATTTAAATTATTATGGTGCTGTGAGGGAGGATCGAACTCCCGACCTCACCCTTACCAAGGGTGTGCTCTACCACTGAGCTACCACAGCAAACAAAAATAACTGACGCGTTGGATACGATCAAAAATCTTTTTACGCAAGGATAATCTAGACGCAATGGTAAGCCTACTGTAAGTACCTATTATGAGTAACTTAAATGAAATAAATAAGAATAGAGAATTATCTATATCTGAAAAAAATAAGAAAGAGCGTTTGAAAAAGGCTTTAAAAGAAAATATGGGTCGGCGAAAAGAACAGACTCGGTCAAGAAAAACTATTAAAACTTCACAAGAAAACGGTATAAAACAATAAATTATGGATAAAATTGTAGTAAAAGGGAATGGTCCTCTCCATGGAAGAATTCCGATAGCAGGAGCCAAGAACGCTTGTCTGACATTAATGCCTTTATCTATTTTATGTGAAGGTACGCTTAAATTAACTAATGCGCCCAGGCTTAGTGATATAAGAATGATGTCAGGTTTGCTCTCTTCACTGGGCTGTGAAGTTATCTCTGAAAATGAAGGTAAGACAATTTATCTGACCACAAAGAATATAACCAACCATACAGCAGCTTATGATATTGTACGAAAGATGAGAGCTTCGATTCTTGTTTTAGGCCCAATGCTAGCAAGAGAGGGGAATGCTATAGTTTCTCTTCCAGGGGGATGTGCAATAGGTGCTAGACCTGTAGATCTACATTTAAAGGCATTAGAGGCCCTTGGTGCAACTTTTGACCTTAAGGATGGATATATATTTGGAAAATGCTCTGGAAGGTTAAGGGGTGCAGAATTTAAATTTCCGATGGTCTCTGTAGGAGCGACTGAAAATGCACTGATGGCAGCCACGTTGGCAGAAGGTACAAGTGTATTGAGTAACGTCGCCAAAGAGCCTGAGATTATAGATCTTGCGGAGTGCCTCATAAAAATGGGAGCTCAAATAAGTGGACATGGCAGTGATACAATAACTATTATTGGTGTGGACAGTTTAAAATCAGCCGAACATTCTGTGATTGCTGATAGAATTGAATTGGGAACATATATGCTTGCTCCGGTAATAGCGGGTGGAGAAGTTGAGTTACTAGGTGGAACTCGTCAAATAGTTAGTGCTTTTTGTCAAAAGTTAGAAGATTCTGGAGTAGAAATTGAGGAAAGTGAAAGAGGTTTAATTGTACGAAGATTGCAAAATCGAATTAAACCATTGAATATATTAACTGAACCATTCCCCGGGTTTCCTACTGATTTACAAGCACAAATAATGGCTGCTCTTTGTACTGCAAGTGGCATTTCAGTTTTAGAGGAACGGATTTTTGAGAATAGATTTATGCATGCCCCAGAACTTATTAGAATGGGTGCTAAGATTGATGTTCATGGAGGCGTGGCTAAAGTGACGGGCGTAGAGGTGCTTAAAGGTGCACCGGTCATGGCAACTGACCTGAGAGCCTCAGTTTCTTTAATTTTGGCAGGTTTAGCGGCACAAGGAGAGACTGTTTTAAGCCGTGTGTACCATCTTGACAGAGGTTATGAGAGAGTTGAAGAAAAGTTGAGTTCGTGTGGCGCACTAATAGAAAGAGTTTCTGGGTGAGTATTGACGCTAGATTTGAAGACGGTAGAGATCGTCCAATAAAGTTGAAAGCAGTAGACTCCAGTGACTTAAAAGTTATTTCATCCTTGGTTCAAGATTCAGTTGTCCCAAAATCTGAAATTTCATGGAGATCTAAGGAGCACAGATTTGCTTTATTAATTAATAGGTTTCGTTGGGAAGATAATTTAAATTTAACAGATTCCGAAAGGGTGCAATCTCTTTTAATATTCGATGATGTTATGAAGGTAAGCTCGAAAGGAATTAATCAAGAAAATGGGGCTGGTGTGTTTTCTCTATTAACAGTTTTTTGGCAAGATTTAAAGGATGCGTCTGGAAGGTTTGAGTTAGTTTTTTCTGGTAAAAGTGTGATTTCTCTAGAAGCAGAGTGTATTAATGTTTTGTTACAAGACGTAACACGGCCATATCATGCACCATCCAAAAAAAGGCCTAACCATAATGATATATAAACTTGCACTTGTTAGAGAGGAAATTAACCTCTGGCATAATAAGCTATTAAATAAAACCAATAACTTTGGCTCAGTAACCTGAAATGAGTTATTTAATTGAGATAAAGCTTGAGGGGGACGACCCAGATAAAGCAACACCTGAAATAATTCAAGAAAGAGAAGTTGCTATTTTTGATCTACTCGAAAAAAATGCTTTTGCGATCCCTAAAGAAACAAATTTTGTTGGCCCATATCGATTAAATCTTAGAATATTTGAGAGACGCTTAGTTTTTGGAGTTTTTAATAGTGATAGAGAACGGATAGTTGAGTTTCAACTTTCATTAGTACCCTTTCAGCAGGTGGTTAAGGATTACTTTAAGATTTGTAAAAGCTACTTAGAAGCGGTTAATAGGTTATCGCCTAGTAAAATTGAGACAATTGATATGGCTAGGCGAGGGATCCATGGCGAAGGTGCACGAGTTTTGCAGGAACGTTTAGAAGGAAAAGTTGAGTTGGATAATGATACCGCTCGTAGACTTTTTACACTAATTTGTGTCTTACATTATGGGGATTGGTTTGAGGGTTAAAAATTTACCAAAATCAATTTTGTTTTGTTGTGATCATAATGCTGTGCGATCTCCTATGGCTGAAGGAATGATTAAGAAATTTTATGGGAAAGCAATCTATGCTCAATCTGCAGGTGTAAAGAATGACCTTGAAATTGATGGATTTGCTATCTCGGTGTGTGAAGAAATTTCTGTTGAGTTGGCGCGGCACAAAACTCGGTCTTTTGATGAAATGAGTAAGTTGGGAGACGATATTTCTAGCTTTGACTTAATTGTTGCTCTTAGTCCGGCAAGTCAACACCGAGCACTGGAGCTTACAGCAATTTATGACTTGGAAATAGAGTATTGGCCTATTATGGATCCAACTGGCCTTGGAGACCGGAGAGAGGAAAAACTTATAGCGTATAGACAGGCACGAGATCAGATTCGGAACCAAATTATAAAGATGTTTGGAGATTTGACATTATAATACTAGAAGGTTGTAAAATTCATCACTAATAAAATATAAAATATTCCTTGAATAATTATGCTAGAGAGAGCATTTAGTAGCCAACAGCTTTAATATTATAAACAGGAACGGAATTAAAATGGCTAAGGAAGAACTTCTCGAATTTCCAGGGATTGTAAAAGAACTCTTACCTAACGCAACATTTAGGGTGGAACTGGAGAATGGTCATGAAATTATTGCTCATACTGCAGGAAAAATGCGTAAAAACCGTATAAGAGTACTCGCAGGTGATAAGGTTCAGGTTGAAATGACGCCGTATGATCTTTCAAAAGGGCGTATTAACTACAGGTTCAAGTGATACTCAATCAGGTCAAAAATCCCAAAAAACTAATCTTGGGCTCTAGTTCGCCGAGAAGGCTAGAGTTATTATCACAGCTTAGAATAAAACCAGATTTAATAAAATCACCTGATATTGATGAAGCTACTAAAAAATTAGAACTCCCAAGAGATTATTGTATCCGAATGGCTAAAGAAAAAGCTAATGCTATTGATGTGGAATACGATGATGTTCTTTTGACAGCTGATACTATTGTATGTGTTGGACGCAGAATTTTGGGAAAACCCTCCAATGAAGACCAAGTTAGAGAATTTTTAAAGATTTTATCAGGGCGCCGTCATAAAGTGATTACATCTGTAGCTGTTAAGTATCAGGATAAGCTTTTGGAACGCTGCGTTATTAGTACCGTAAAAATGAAAAATATTTCAAATAGTGAATTAGACGCTTATGTGAGTTTGGAAGATTGGAAAGATAAGGCTGGCGGTTACGGTTTGCAGGGATATGCGGCTGTATTTGTAACCTGGATTCAAGGGTCTTTTTCTTCAATAATAGGGCTACCCTTGGCAGAAACTTCAGCTCTACTTAGCGTGGCAGGGATTAGAGTTTTAAAATAAATGACAGATACTGCAATCATTCTTGATGAAATTGATGGAAGGAAAGCTGCGGCTTTTGTAATAGCAGGTCAGTTGGATGATTTTTTTCTAACGTCACCTGATTCCTTTGGATTGGTCCCTGGTACTATCTGTCGAGGGGTTATCGATCAATTTGTTAAAGGACAAGGAGGCGTATTTATAAAACTCCCTGATGGTTTTAAAGGGTTTTTACGTAATGCAAAAGGATTGAGATTAGGCGAAAAAATATTAATCCAAGTAACAAGTTATCCAGACGAAGGGAAGGCGATACCAGTTACAGATAGGATTATATTCAAGGGTCGAGGTGTTATAATTACTCCTCATGCGAAGGGCATTAATGTTTCCCGGCAGATAAAGTCTGATGAAGAAAAGTTACGAATACTAGATATCATTAATGAAACTGTTCCTGAAGATTTAAATAGTGGAATGATTATAAGGTCTATGGCAATAAATTTGGATGATCATACCTTGTTAGAAGAAATTAAGGTGCTTATACATTTATCTGAAAAAGTTCTATCTGATAAAGGGACTGAAATTGAACTGTTAGTTCAAGGAGACAATGCACATGCGCTTGCCTTGCGTGAGTGGCCAGTATTTAAAAAAAGTCAGGTTTTTATGAGAGGATTTGAAGAGAATGGAATATTGGATCAGTTAGTGGAGTTAATGGATCCTAGAGTGGTAATGGGTTTAGGTTCAATTTTCATTGAGCCAACCCGGGCGCTTGTCGCTGTTGATGTCAATACGGGAGGTGACTTTTCTCCTGCTTCAGGTTTGAAAGCAAATCTGCATTTAGCAAGAGTTTTACCAAGGCAATTAAGGTTAAGGGGCCTAGGGGGGCAAATTACCTTAGATTTAGCTCCCATGGCGAAGAAAGATCGAAAACAATTTGAATTAGCAATAACAAAATCTTTTAAGACAGATCCTGTTGAGTCTACTTTAGTAGGATGGACGCCATTAGGACACTTTGAAATTCAAAGAAAAAGGGAGCGTGTTCCTTTAAGACTTAGTTTGAAATTATGAAGTGTCCCACGTGCTCAAAAGTTTATGTTGAAAATTTTAAACCTTTTTGTTCAAAAAGATGTTCAGATATTGATTTAAATAGATGGGCGAATGAAAGTTATGTTGTTCCAGGTGAACCAATTGATGTTTTTGATGATGAACTCTTTGACCCTTATACGTTGGAATAAGCGTAATAACGAATTTTTGGAACGTATTTATAAATTCTCCTCTGGACAGCTTTGGTTGTGTGTCCTAAAACGCACCGGTTCCCTACAGGGAACTATAAAGGGTGCCCGGGTAGCTCAGTGGTAGAGCAGTGGACTGAAAATCCTCGTGTCGGCAGTTCAATTCTGCCCCTGGGCACCATATAATTCTACAAAGCCTTAATGGCTTTAGCATCTTTTTTTACTTTATCAAATTCTACGCGAAGACGTTTAACCTCACTAGCTGATAGCTGATCAATATTGGAGTAGTCTTTTTTCCAATCTGACTCTCCCGACCAAGTTAATGGAGATTTTACGGTGGTACGCGGTTCGATCGCATACCATAGAAGATCAACAGCCATTTTAGCAATTAAATCTTGTGACACTATGTTTTGTGGTAGACCAGCAGCATTTCCAAGTGGAAAGTCGTTGAACAGTAAGCGTGGAACGCCAACATGTTCAACAATATCTAATGCGGAGCCCATCAGGACTGAGGGAATTCCAGCTGTTTCTAGTTGGGAGGCTGCCAATGCCGTTGATTGATGGCATATTGGACAATTTGGTACTAGAACTACTGCATCGACACGATCTTCCTTACACAAAGAAACTAGTTTTGGGCAATCTTGCTCTATTGTAACGCGATGAGAGCGATTTGTGGGTAAACCATAAAAGTTAGGAGAGATACTACCTATATACTGAGCCTTATAAAGTCGAAATAACGCTGAAAGTGGGAAATAACTTGCCATGTCACTTGCGGTCGTATGAGTACGATCAATAGCTATGTGCGATATGCGAACATCGGGGAAAGGTGAAATGGGCTTGGCATAAGTAGTAAAGAACTTTGCTTTACCATTGTAAAGTGCACCTGGGCCTTGATCACCATTGGCTGGATTAAATAAGGATGCAGTGGTGATTATTCCAATTCTTGCTTTTGATAAAGGCTTTTTAAGGGAAGTAAACGGTATGCTGTCAAGCTTAGCCCATCTGTAAGGAGTACTATAACCCAGTCCAATATAATACTTTTTGATACGTTCCATGTAAGGAAGTGGTTTGGACTTAGTTTTTGTCACTAATAAAACCTTTGGCTCATACAGCTTTGCATCAGACGTTAAGAATACAATCAATAATAAGCAAGAGTATGTTAAAAAATAAATATCTCTAATATAGATTTGTATTCTTAATATATTATATTCAACCCTTGATCTTTATTAAGAGAGTACCATACACATTTCGATTAATTTCTGTTATTATTTTTTTATGGAACAGACTGATAAAGAAAGAGCTCAGACTGAGCGTTTAGAAAATGACTACGAAGTGGCACGATCGCCGGTTATTCAAAAAATAACTAATAAAGTTTGTGGTTGTGGGTATATCGGCTCGAGTTGGACGACTAAATCTGAAGCAGAAAAGTTATTAAAATATCTTAAGTTAGATGAGAATGATACTCTTTTGGAAATTGGGGCGGGGGCTGGTTGGCCTGGGCTGTATCTAGCCAAACAAAGTGGATGCCATGTAACCCTTTTGGATATTCCAGTAACAGGATTAGAAATTGCAAAAAAGCGTGCTAAGGACGATCTTATGTCTGACAGAGTGCGTGCACTTTCTGGTGATGCTGCTAGCCTACCTTTTCAGATCCCTAGTTTTTCAGCGGTGAGCCATAGTGACGTTTTATGCTGTTTGATTAAGAAACAAGAAGTTCTTAAAGAATGTCGTCGTGTTATTCATTCAAGTGGGCTAATGGCTTTCACGGTTATAAGTATTCAAACTGATCTTTCTGATCGAGAGAGAAAACAGGCTATTCAAGTTAGTCCTGACTTTGTTGAAACAGAAGTAGATTATCCTACTATGCTTGAGAATACAGGTTGGAGGTCTATCAGTTATGAAGATATTACCGAAGAGTTTCAAAGATCGTGCCAACTTATGATGTTAGCTGAACAGGAACAGGAAGAGGGCTTGAGAGCTCTTAAAGGTGATACTGAGTTTGAAGAGGGCAAAGCGGCTTGGGAGTTAAAGTTAAAGGCTTTTAGTAAAGGGCTTTTGCGACGTGAATTATTTGTAGTTAAGCCCATATAGGCTTAGAACTGTTCCAAGGTATGAATGTCGTAAAAGAAAAAGTATTAAATAACTAGCTTGTATATTATTTGGTATTAGCCTCTCCTTATATTAGTCTCTACTCTTTTTTGATCATGTGTGGTTCGTATAAATCTAATACTTTTAGATTTCAGAAATGACTATACATCCTATGGAATAGGCCTTAGGAGCGTGTGACCGCTGCTTGATGTCAGACGACGTTTTTTGGTGGCTAGGTAGACGACAATATGGCTGGTCGTGTAATCCGAAAAATAATAGCCTTTGAATGGATAATTTGTATGATCCAAACCATATCAGATGCTTTGGCTGAAAAAGGCTATACTACTCTTACTTCAGTTCAAGAAGCAGTGTCCGATATTAAGTTACTTGAAAAGGACTTATTAGTATCTGCACAAACAGGGTCTGGGAAAACTGTTGGCTTCGGTTTAGCAATGTCTAGTAACTTGTTAGGTGATAGTGAGCAGTTTGAATCTGCTAAAGCACCTTTGGCTCTTGTAATTGTTCCGACTCGTGAGTTAGCACTTCAAGTAAAAAGGGAACTTGCTTGGCTATTTGCGAAAGCAGGCGCCACCCTAGCTTCTTGTGTCGGTGGAATGGATATGAGGGACGAGCGTCGTGCACTAGAACGAGGTGCTCACATAGTAGTTGCGACACCGGGTAGATTACGTGACCACATTCATCGTGGTTCAATTAATATATCAGAACTAAAAGTTGTTATTCTGGACGAAGCTGATGAAATGTTAGATTTAGGGTTTAGGGAAGACCTGGAGTTTATCCTTGGAGAGTCTCCTAAAGAACGACGTACTTTGATGTTTTCAGCGACTGTCCCAAAAGCAATTGCGAATTTAGCTAAAAGTTATCAGAACGATGGATATCGCATTTCGATTAAGGGAGAAACAGAGCAACATAGTGATATTGACTATAGAGCTCTGAGTGTCAGTGGCCGAGATACTGAAAATGCTATCATAAACGTTTTGCGTTATTATGAAGCGCCAAATGCTTTAGTGTTTTGTAATACTCGAGCAATGGTTAACCGACTAACTACACGATTTTCAAACCGTGGGTTTTCCGTAGTAGCTTTATCTGGAGAATTAACCCAAAGCGAGCGTACAAATGCTCTTCAAGCAATGCGCGACGGTAGAGCGAGAGTTTGTGTTGCAACTGATGTAGCCGCTCGGGGAATAGATTTACCTAATCTAGGATTGGTAATACATGCAGATTTGCCCACTAATTTTGAAATAATGTTACATAGATCAGGGCGTACTGGGCGAGCAGGTCGCAAGGGAACTAGTGTCTTAATTGTACCAGGTAAAAGCTCACAAAAAGCGGAACGTCTACTAAAGATGGCAAAGATTGAGGCGACGTGGGACAAACCACCGTCAGCGGACGCAGTACGTGAAAAAGATCATGAGAGATTATTGTCAGATCCAAACTGGTCAATTCCAGTCAAAGAAAGTGAACAAAAATTTCTTACTAAATTAAAGTCTGTCTATACTGCGGAGCAAATTTCTTTAGCCTACATAAGGCTGTATGAAAGCAGGCAGTCGTCCCCTGAAGAGTTAGATGATACGCCGAACGTAACTAGAGATAGTTCACGGTCAAAATTTGGACCGACTATCTGGTTCTCACTTGCTCTAGGAAGAGATAAAGGGGCAGATCCACGATCTTTGTTGCCCATGATATGCAACGGTGGTGGAATTACTAAAGATGACATTGGCGCGATAAGGATTCAAAGTAATGAAACCTTTTTTGAGCTTAAGAAGAAGTGTGTCGAACGGTTTGTTCTATCTGTAGGACCAAGTAAAAAATTGGAAGATAGAGTACAATTGCGTCAGCTAGAAAAGGTTCCAGACTTTGATCAGTCTCCGAATTCCACTCGCCCGCACTCAAAACCGAGAAGTTCTCCAAGAAGGACTGAACGGAAAGAAAACTACTCAAAGCCTAATATGAATAAACGCAATAACAGGGGTCCCTCAGATAATGGTGCTTCAAAAAGGCTAAATCCTATCGATAGAGTTCCTCGAGAAGGTGCAGTGACGCCCTTAAAAGGAGAGCGTAAATCAAAGCCAAGGGATTTTTCAGGAAAATCTGAACGGAGAGAGAGCTTTGCAAAACCTAGGCAATCTAATGCTCATAAAAGTAATAATGAGAATCTATCAAATTCAGAGAGACCAAAGCGGTTTGAAAAAAATACTAAGATGTCTAGCGAAGGTACAAAAGTTTTTTCACCTAAAGATAAGAAATATTCTGCTAAAAGCCAAAGCAACAAAGCGGATAGCAGTACACTTAAAGAGGCTCGGTCAAAAGCTAAACCAAGGTTAGAATCGAGCGTTAAACCTAAAAGTGCAAGGCCCGTTAAGTCTCGATCAAATGCTAATGACACATCAAAAAGATTTTCTCCAAAAGGAAAATCTGTTAAATTAAAAAACAAAAAGCCTAATGAAAGAAATTAATAAGTAAGTCTTATAAAAAGGCGTTATAGTTAATAATTAATCTGAGCCCTCTATTTTGACGCCCTTTGTCTCAGTGATAAGTTTGTAGTTTTCGGGTTCTCTATGTTGAGCAAAATCAAATATTCCATTTTTAATTTCTGTGCACCTATCTAAATCACATTGATAAACGATCAACTCATCTCCTAATGTTTTACATTCAGCAACAATTTCACCGGTTGGAGCAATAATACAGGTTCCACCAATTAAATCGCAATTTTCTTCATTACCTGCTTTTGCCACTCCGATGACCCAAGTGCCGTTTTGATAGGCACCTGCTTGCATAACTAAATGATTATGAAAGTCATTTAAATGGTCATGTTTGGGAACTGGAGGATAGTGAGCGGGAGTATTATACCCTAACATTACAAGCTCAGCTCCTTGAAGACCTAACATCCTAAAAGTTTCCGGCCAACGCCGATCATTACACAGACACATCCCCATTTGACCGCCAAAGGCCTTGAAAGTAGGAAAACCAAGATTTCCAGTTTCAAAGTAACGTTTCTCAAGATGTTGAAACGCTCTGCTGGGCTCATTTTCAAAGTGACCAGGGAGGTGAATCTTCCGGTATTTACCAATGAGGGAACCTTTGTCATCTACCAATATAGAAGTATTAAAATGACGCTTCTTCCCACTCTCCTCTATTAATTCGGCAAACCCTAAGTAGAAGCCCATACTTAACTCAGTAGCTTTTTTAAATAAGGGTGCTGTTTCTAGGTTTGGCATTTCACGTTCAAAAAATGAATCAAGTTCAACTTGGTCTTCAATAAACCAGCGTGGGAAAAAGGTAGTGAGTGCCAATTCTGGGAAAACTATTAACTCAACACCTTGCTGTTTGGCCTCGTCCATTAACTTAATCATTCGATCAACGGCTGAGGTGCGAGAGTCTAGTCGAGAAATAGGGCCCAGCTGGGCTGCTCCAACAACGATATTCCTTGCCATACCTAGTTTTTAACCTCCCTTTAATTGTTGTAAAAGAAAAATTTCGCTGTCTTGATTTACAGGCTCGGTTACTCCACTCGAAATAATTCTGCCATCGACTGAGACAGACACACCACCGTCAATAATTTCCTTAAGTGCTGGGTAAGCTTTTGATACTCCTTTCAGAATATCACCTATATTTTTTGCCTCTACTTCGATTACGTCATGTCCATCAGTGAACCTCCGCAACCCTGCCCAGAGATTTACTTGAACCATTTACTCTGCTTTCAAGGCTGCCAAGATACTGGGAGGAGACATCGGTAATTCTGTTAACCGAACACCTGCTGCTTGAGAAACAGCATTTGCGATGGCTGCAAGAGGAGGACAAATAGAGGTTTCACCAACACCCCTAACTCCATAAGGATGTCCGGGATTAGGAACTTCAACAATTACAGTATCTATCATTGGTAAGTCAGAAGCTAAAGGTATTCTATAGTCTAAGAAACCAGCATTCTGAAGTCTACCGTCAGAACCATAAATGTATTCTTCATTTAAAGCCCAACCGATTCCTTGTGCCGCACCACCCTGAAATTGCCCTTCGACATAAGAAGGATGAATTGCCTTTCCAGCATCTTGAATGACTGTATATCGTAAAATCTGTGTTTTACCAGTTTCTGGGTCTACTTCTGCGTCTACGATGTGAGTAGCAAAACTTACTCCTGCTCCTTCTGGATTAGCTTCAAAGTGGCCAACTATCGGCCCACCAGTCTTTCCCATTTTCTCTGAAATATTTTTTAAAGAAAGCGGTTCAAAGTCTCCAGCATTCGGTCCGGACGGTACAGCGTGCCCATCTTCCCACTTAACAGCTTCCTCAGGAATACCCCATTTTTCGGCTGCACGTTTACATAGCTTATTAATAGCGTCTCTAGCTGCTTTAATAGTAGCTAACCCGGTTGCATAAGTGACACGAGACCCGTGACTAATCTCGTTGTATCCAAGTGTTGCTGTATCGGCCACAGTACATCGAATATGATCATATGGTATTCCAAGTTCTTCAGCTGCCATTAAAGCTATTGACGCTCTGCTGCCACCAATATCGGGGGTACCAACTGAAATTTGAACAGTTCCGTCTTCTGATAGTGCTAATGACACTGCTGTTTCACCACCGAAATTGAACCAGAAACCACAAGAGATTCCTCTACCTTGTCCTTTCTTGAGGGGCGCGTTGTAGTGAGAGTGTGATTTTGCAGTTTCAAGACATTCTACTAACCCAATTTCCTCAAAAGTTGGACCATAACTTGCTTTAGTTCCTTTGCGAGAGGCATTTTTAAGACGAACTTCAATTGGATCCAAGTCTAATTTTTTACATAATGCATCAATTACAGATTCTACTGCAAACGCTGCCATCGGAGATCCTGGAGCTCTATAAGCGGCCTGCTTTGGCCTATTCGACATTACGCTGTAACCAATCTGATGAACATTCTTAAGTGCATATGGCGCGAATGCACACATTGCTGTCATACCACCAGGTGCACCTGGAAATGCTCCACCTTGCAAACGGAAAGTTCCTTGCCCAGCAGTAATTGTCCCGTCTTTTTTCATTCCGATTTTTATATCCATAGACGTAGATGCTGTCGGCCCTGTTGCTCGAAAAACTTCTGAACGACTCATAACTATTTTTACAGGTCTATTTGTTTTTCGTGATAAAGCTAATGCTACAGGCTCAATAAATACTGTTGTTTTTCCTCCAAATCCACCACCAATTTCAGATGCTGTTACCCTCAATTGGCTTGTTTCCAAGCCTAATAGAGCGGCACAGACTTTTTGAAAACTAAAATGGCCTTGAGTAGTACACCATAGCTCACCTTTTCCATCACTCCCTAAGGAGGCCAAACAGGCATGAGGCTCAATATAACCTTGATGAGTGGCTTCAGTTTTAAAACTTTCTTTTATAATTAAGTCTGCTTCTGTGAAGCCAGTTTCGACATCGCCGTGGCCACTTTCATAATAGCTAACAACATTTTCATGTAGGCCTGATGGCACAGATTTATCAGACGCACCTTTCCGTATGACTGGAGCGCCTATTGCCATAGCTTCATCTACATCTGTGACATGTGGTAGTATTTCGTACTCTACTTTAACAAGTTTAACTGCATCTCTTGCTATTAATGCCGATGTAGCAGCTATTGCAGCTAGGGCATGCCCATCGTACAAAACCTTTTCGTCAGCCATAACGTTTTCAAGAACATTCCAGTGCTCTGAATCTTTTCCGCTAGTAAATTTGATATCCTTTGAAAAATCAGCTCGAGTTACAACTGCTTTTACACCCTTTAGGGCTTCTGCTTCACTAGTATCAATACTTTTAATTCTTGCATGTGCGTGGGGAGATCTCACTATCGCTCCATGAAGCATTCCCGCGGCGTAACTATCAGCACCAAATTTTGCACGTCCGGTTACCTTGTCTATCCCATCAGGTCGTTTTGGTCGAGTGCCAACAAACTTAAAGTATGGTTTACTTTGATCGTCTAGAGCCATTATGAAGCCTCCCGCATATCTGCTGCTGTATCTAAAATAGCACGTATAATTTTATCATAGCCCGTGCACCGACATAGATTTCCTGCTAACCAGTATCTTACTTCTGTTTCAGTTGGATCAGGATTTTTTTCCAATAGGGCCTTAGTGGCAACCAGGATTCCTGGAGTGCATATTCCACACTGTAATGCTGCATATTCTATAAATTTTTCTTGTAAGGGATGTAAGTTTTCATCTCTAGACATCCCCTCTATTGTTTCGATTTCCTGACCTTCTGCTTCTGCACCAAGTACAAGGCATGAACATACTAGTCGTCCACTTAATTTAACAGAGCAAGCGCCACAGTCTCCAGTTCCACAACCTTCTTTAGCGCCTGTAAGGCTTAATTTATCTCTTAGACAATCTAGCAAGGTTTCCCGTGGATCACATAGAAACCCTACTTCATCACCGTTTACCGTAGTGTTAACGTGTATATTGCTCATTTTTAATACCTCGCGCGCTTATATGCTATTTGTGCTGCTCTTTTTGCCAGAACGCCTGCCACATGTGTCCGATATTCGATAGTCCCTCTTTTGTCGTTAATCGGCTTACAGGCAGCACTAGCGGCAAAAGAAAGCGCTGTTAGAGCTTCATCATCTAAGCTTGTACCTATGATTGCGTCTGCAGCTTCCTTAACTAAGATAACTTTGGCTGTAACAGCTCCAAGTGAAACCCGCGCATGAGATACTATGCCCTCTTTAACAGATAGATTTACTCCACAGCCCACGACGGCTATATCCATCTCAGTACGTGGTATTAAACGTAAATATGCATCTCCACCATTTGTGTTTTGGTTAGGTAGATTAATTGCGGAAATTAACTCACCTTTTTTAAGAGTCGTTTTTCCTGGGCTGTGTGGAATATCCTCAACTGACACATCTCGGCTACCATTTGGGCTTATAATTGTAACGCTAGCACCAGCTGCTATTAATGCAGGAACAGAGTCTGCTGCTGGTGAGCCATTGCACAAGTTACCCACCAATGTAGCTCTACCTTGAACTTGTGTCGATCCGATTAAATCCATTGCCTCGACTACTCCAGGCCACTGAGC
>NZVE01000051.1 GCA_002697345.1 Paracoccaceae bacterium
GAAAAGTCGAAAAAGCTAACATCGGCCGAAAAGAAAAAACGTGTTAGAACTCTTAGAGATCAAACTGATGTCACATTGTTCGATGTATATAAGTTTTGGAACTCGGCGATATATGGCGATGATATGGTTAAGCAAAGATTAACTCATTTTTGGACAAATCACTTTACTATTGGAGGAGGTGGTCGTCGGAACTATATTATCGGTGATTTTATTTATAGAGTTATCTATGGAAATTTAAACGCATCCTTTGATGAACTTTTATACAAAGCCACTACTCATGTTGGGATGTTGGATTACTTGGATAACGCTGAAAGTGTTGGGGAGCGGTCGGAGTCCGCTAGATGGGCGCGAAGAAATGGAAAAACGCAGGGCCTAAATGATAATCTTGCCCGTGAACTGCTTGAGTTACACTCCGTTTCTCCAGAGAGAATGTATACAGAGGATGATATTCGTAATTCCGCTAAGATATTAGCAGGTTGGGGGGCGAACACTGACTCTGTTATTCGTAAATTTTACAGAGAACAGAGACGGGACAACCCAGCAATTGGGTCACTAGGAAAATTCATCCATGAGCCGTACTTCAAAGATCGAGCAGAGCCAGGACGTAAGATAGTTTTAGATAAAAAATTTCGTTCGGGTAAAAAATCCTTAAGGCATTTAACAAATATGTTAGCTAATGATGATTTTACCGCGCGCCATCTATCAAAAAAGTTAGCAATACACTTTATTGGTGAATCAGTTAACCAAAGTGAAATAGATTCTATTTATAGTGTTTGGAAAGATTCTAAAGGCAACCTAAAAGAGGTGAATAAAGAGGTTCTTAACGTTACAGCACTCTCTAAAGGTAGAAAGTTTCTTTGGCCGTCTACCTGGATGTTTCAGGCTATTCGCTTTTCTGGGTCAAATTTCCTACCTGGCTTTGAAGATGGTAATGCTTCTTTTTACAAAGCAGTTCCGAGTAAACTAAATTATGAGCCAAAGAAAATTTTGGAAGAACTCGGTAATAGTTTTTGGGAGTCGCGGCAGCCTGATGGTTATTCTGAAAGAAAAGATGACTGGGTTTCAACAGAACATTTTGATCGTAGAATTAAAGTTGCGTCGAGGATCTACTCTTTTCAACCTGATAGACACGGAGAAGAAATTGCTGATCTACTAGACTTTTCTGACAATACAAAAATAGCTATTGATAAGGCATCAAACATGAGAAACAAATTTATAGTGGCTCTTTGTAGCCCCGATTTTATGGAGGTTTAATGTTAACGCGTAGGCACTTTCTTTCAGGAACAGGGGCTGGTTTATTTTTATCTGGTTATCCAGTTCACGGTTTTACAAAAAATGCTATTGAGGGGAGAATAGTCGTAGTTTTGTTGGAAGGTGGTATGGACGGATTGCTTGCAGTTCCACCGATTGGAGATGATAATCTATTTAAACAAAGAAGAGCATTAGTGGCATCAAATCCCTTAAAATTAAACCCTCTCTTTGGAATACACCCAAATTTTAAGAACTTTTCATCAATGCTATTAAATGATGAAGCATCTATTATTCATGCAACTTCTTTTCCTTACGTTGGAAGATCACATTTTGAGGGTCAAAATGTATTACAGGGGGGTATGCTTGCACCCTTTTCTATAAAAACAGGTTGGCTGGGTAGGGCGATGGATATTGCAAATATAGCAGGGAAAGCAATGTCATTAGAAACCCCTTTGATAATAAGAGGTGCTAATGATTTAGACAATTTTTACCCTGCTCGTATAAAACACGCTCGTTTACCTTCCTCTGAAACTTTAAGATTAATTCAGAGCACTCATCTTAATAACGCTGCAAAAGTAATTGGAAAATTAACTAAAAACTCTATGAAGATGGGTTTTGTTTCGCAGGCCCGTGATCCTCTTAGCTTGGCAGCTGAGGCTGGGCGGGCTATGCGTAAAAAAGATGGTCCACGGGTTGCAGTTGTAAAGATTCCTCAGTTCGATGATCACTCGGAAATTGGAACAGATATAGGTCATCACCCTGAGTTGTTTACGCTGGTTGACAGAACCTTTGGGAAATTAAAGAGTGAACTAAAGGAAGAGTGGAATAATACTATTGTACTAACAATGACGGAGTTTGGAAGAACCGTAAAAGAGAATGGATCAGCCGGAACTGATCATGGTTATGGATCAGTTGGTTTGCTCGCAGGGGGGTTAATAAATCGTTCGAGTGTTGTTGCAAATTGGCCGGGTCTGTCTAACAAAGACCTTTATGAAAAGCGAGACTTATATGCTACTATTGACTATCGATCTATTTGTGCAGCGTGTTTGGAGGCAGCCTTTGGGTTGGATCACGATCTTATTTCAGACAGAGTATTCCTAGACAAATCTATTCCCCGCACCTACGGACACATTTTTGGCTAATTTTATAAAAATAATATTAATAGTGTTGATAAATACTTTGTTCTTTGCGCCAAATTTGAGCGCTGACACTAGTGTACTTTGCCTTCAAAAGTTTTTAACAAAAACTGTCTTTGATCCTGGCTCTCTGGATGGGGTTTGGGGAGATAAGACAGAGAGCTCTATTAACAGCTTGCTAGATCAGGCTGGGATGCTTAAGCCAAATCAAAAAATTTCAGTGCTAGACGCGGAAGAGGTCTGCAATTTATTACATAGTAGTAAAAGCGACGAGCTACTTGAGTCTGGGAAATTTAAAGTATTTCGTATAGAGACTGATTAAAAAGTTTTTTATAAAAATGTAGGGGTAGTGTTACATGTATATAGTACCAGAAAAGTTAATTTCAGAATTAATATCATTGAAAACCAGTTACTCTGCAGTTGAAGATGTCTTTTCTGCAATGGCAAAAAAAAAGGCGTATAATTTTCCAGTGATAAGAGAATCAATAGGATACTCGAATGCCTTGTTCGGGTTTAAGTCTGGTTTTGATAAGGAGGGTTTATCTCTAGGGCTTAAAGCCGGTGGATATTGGCCTGAAAACGAGAGTATGGGTATACCAAATCACCAATCTACAATATTCCTTTTTGATGCAAATACGGGTAAAATTTCCGCAATCGTAGGTGGAAATTTGTTAACGGCTTTTAGGACTGCTGCGGCATCATCAATTTCTATAAATCATTTAGCTAGACAAGATTCAAAAGTTTTAGGAATGATTGGAGCAGGGTACCAATCAGCCTTTCAAATGCAGGCAGCGGCTCGGCAAAGAGGCTTTGAGAAAATATTAGGTTGGAACCACCACCCAGAAATGATCTCTCGACTAGAGCAAACGGCTGAAGAGCTAGGAATTCTCTATGAAACAGTAAGTTTAGATCGGTTGGGGGCAGAAAGTGATGTTATTATAACTATCACTTCAAGTTTCTCAGCGATACTAAAATCATGTCAAGTAAAGCCTGGAACCCACATTGCTTGCATGGGTACTGATACAAAAGGAAAGCAAGAGGTGGGTAGCGATCTTGTGGTTCGAGCATCGCTATTTACTGATGAAATGGAGCAGTCAATAACAATTGGAGAAGCGCAGCATGCATTTAATTCAGGACTGATATCTAAGGAAAACATTATTGAGATTGGTTCTGTGATAAATGGAACTCATCCTGGAAGGAAGTCTGAGAAAGAGATTACCATGTTTGATGGTACTGGCGTCGGCCTGCAAGACTTAGCTGTGGCTGGTCGGGTGGTAACAGAAGCTGTTGAGAGAGGTCTAGTAATTAATGTGGAGTTCTAATTTTTTAATTTATTAGTTACTTAGGAGTTAATTCTGGTAATAATTCTCCTAATTGATCTCGCATAACACGTTTTTTAACTTCATCTACTTCTCCTGGCCTTAATTCAAGCAACTGGAAAGGTCCGTAGCTTATCCGGATTAACCGACTTACTCTAAGGCCAATTTCTTCCAATGCTCTTCTTATTTCCCTATTTTTCCCCTCTCTTAGACCAATAGTTAACCAAGCATTAGCACCCTGTTGCCTATCAATAATTACTTCCATAGGTCTAAAAATATCAGCCCCCACTTTCATACCAGTTCTTAACCTTTTGAATGTATTTTCAGTGGGGCGGCCTTGCACTCTAACTCGGTATTTTCTTATCCAACCAGTGGAGGGTAGTTCTAGAATTCGTTTTAGAGCCCCATCATTTGTTAGGAGTAGTAACCCTTCTGAGTTAATATCTAGGCGCCCAACACTCATAACTTTGGGCATTGACTTAGGTAGAGACTCGAAGACGGTGGTGCGGCCTTTGTCATCTTTTGTTGAGGTGATTAAATTTAAAGGCTTATGATACCTCCATATCCGAGTAGGCTCTTGTTCACCTACAAGATTTCCATCAACCATGATCATATCTTTGTCAGTTAAGTTTAAAGCTGGGCTATCAATTATAATACCATTAACTTTTACACGACCTTCCAGTATTAATTTTTCAGCCCCACGTCTTGAAGCTATTCCTTTTCTAGAAAGTATTTTTGCTATTCGGTCGCCTGGGTTTACTTTAGATGTCATCTAGGTGCCTTTTAGGTTAACAAGAAAGCTTTATAAGGGATTGGTCAGTACACTACTTGATAGAGTGAGGGGATATGAAATTTAATAACTATATGCAAACAGCTTTAAATGAAGCGAAAGCAGCTGGTGATCGAGGAGAAGTCCCCGTTGGAGCAGTTGTCATATCCCCTGCTGGTGTAATTGTTTCGCAAGCTGGAAATCGGACTAGGGAGCTTTCTGATCCATCAGCTCACGCAGAACTGCTAGCAATTAGGTTTGCGTGTAAAAAGTTGGGTTCGGAGCGATTGGCTGGGTATGATATGTATGTAACGTTAGAGCCCTGTGTAATGTGTGCTGGGATTATTTCTAATTCAAGAATAAGAAGATTATATTTTGGGGCCTCAGACATGAAATCTGGAGGAGTTGTGCACGGAGCTCGCGTGTTTGAGCAAGCACAGTGCCACCATAAACCTGAAGTTTATGATTTAATAAATAGCACGGAATGTGAAGATATTTTAAAAGAGTTCTTTAAAACGTTAAGATGAGCACTTATAAAATTTATTTTATAGTTGATATAAATAATTTATATTCTTTAACTTGTATGCAGGTAACGGGATAGTTAAACGATACGAAAGTAAACATGGAGGCTTAAAATGGCAATTGATGTCGATACCGCTCGTAAAGTAGCAAAACTGGCGAGAATAGCTGTGCCTGAGAGTGAATTGTCCAAGGTGGCAAAAGAGTTGTCAGGTATACTAAAGTTTATGGAGCGTCTTAACGAAGTTGACGTTACCAATGTTCAGCCAATGACATCAGTGACACCTATGGAATTAAAGCTTCGGCGAGATGAAATAACTGACGGGAACCAACAAGTTTCTGTGCTAGCTAATGCTCCTGATACAAAAGAAGGATTTTTTGCTGTACCAAAGGTAGTAGAATAATGACAGAGTTAGCCAAACTTACTATTGAAAAAGCAAGAGACGGTCTTCGAAAGAAAACTTTCAGTTCAGCTGAGCTTACAAGCTCTTGCTTAAATGCTATTCAACAGGCGAAGGAATTAAACGCTTTTGTACATGATACACCAGAGATAGCCATCAAACAGGCGACTGATGCAGATAAAGTTCTCAGTCAGGGTGATACGTCCTCTATGTGTGGTATACCGATTGGTATAAAGGATCTATTTTGCACGAAAGGTGTGGCCTCTCAGGCTGCTTCAAACATTTTGCAAGGCTTTAAACCTGAGTATGAAAGTACAATAACGCAAAAGTTATGGGATTCTGGGGCTGTAATGCTAGGAAAACTGAATATGGATGAATTCGCAATGGGCTCATCAAACGAGACCTCTGCCTACGGTGATGTAGTAAACCCATGGCAAGAAGCGAATAATAATAAAAAACTATCACCTGGGGGATCTTCAGGAGGATCAGCATCAGCAGTTTCTGCGGATTTGTGTTTGGCCGCTACCGGCACGGACACAGGAGGTTCCATTAGGCAACCTGCAGCATTTGTGGGCATAACGGGATTAAAGCCAACCTATGGAAGATGTTCGAGATGGGGTGTTGTTGCCTTTGCATCATCCCTGGATCAGGCTGGTCCAATGACAAAATGTGTTAGGGATGCAGCAATAATGTTAGAAGCTATGTCTGGTCATGATGCTAAAGACTCAACAAGTGTTGATATCCCTGTTCCAAATTTTGAAAGTTTTTTAACTGGAGATATTAGAGGGAAAAAGATTGGGGTACCAAAGGAATACCGTATGGATGGTATGTCAGATGAAATTGAACAGCTTTGGACTGAAGGCACGGCAATGCTAAAAGACGCAGGTGCTACGATAGTTGATATATCATTGCCACACACCAAGTTTGCTTTACCAGTTTACTATGTTGTTGCTCCAGCAGAAGCCTCTTCAAATTTAGCAAGGTATGATGGGGTACGTTTTGGGCATAGGTCAAGCCTTTCACTAGGTGACGGTATAACAGAAATGTATGAAAAAACGAGAGCAGAGGGTTTTGGTGAAGAGGTTAAGAGAAGAGTTATGATTGGAACTTACGTGCTTTCAGCAGGATTCTATGACGCGTATTATAATCGAGCACGTAAAGTAAGAACTTTAATAAAAGGTGATTTTGAAAATGTTTTTGCGCAAAATATAGACGCAATACTAACACCGGCGACACCTTCGTCTGCTTTTGGTCTTGGAGAGATGAAAGAGGTTGATCCTGTTCAAATGTATTTAAATGATGTATTTACAGTGCCTGTTAATCTTGCTGGATTGCCGGGTATTTCAGTTCCTACTGGATTAGATAAAAAAGGACTTCCCCTTGGCTTGCAGTTAATAGGAAGACCGTGGGAAGAAGCGGAGATGTTGAATATAGCTTATAGTTTAGAGTCCTCTGCTAGTTTTTTCGACAAACCTCAAAAATGGTGGTAATTGTAGATTGTATATTGGAGCAAAAATGGTGATACGACCTTTTATAATTATTCTTTCACTTTTTAGTTTATCAGCTTGTGTGGCAACAACAGAGCAGTATGCAGCTGGAATAAACTCAGTTTCAAGTGTAGTAGAAAGCTCAATTGAAACGGGACGACAAGTATTAGATAACGCGCTTAATAATACAAAGAAAAAAAATGTTAAAACTGAAGAAACAGTAGATTTAGGAAATCCAACCATTTCTGATGAGCAGAATTTTGAAGCAGTTTCTGAGAGAGAAACGATAGAATCTGATGCAGAACGCCGTAAACAACAAAGTGCAAAATATGTTTTAGTTAAGCCGGTAGCCATTCCTGAAAGGCCAAAGATGAGGTATCTCACTCCAGTCCAGTTTGCAGTTAAGACTACTCATCCGGTTGGAAAGCGTCGATATAATAGGCTAACAGTAAATATGGGGAATGTTACGAAACCATGCTTAAGGTATCAGTCAGAGGAATTAGCCCAATATGCATTTCTTAGATCTGGTGGTCCTAATATTGATAGCCGGGGTGTTGACCCAGATGGAGATGGATATGCGTGTGGATGGGATCCCTCGGTATATCGAAATTTAAAAAAGAATTAGTACGTGTTACGTGTTTCTAGTCCTTCGCCTAATTTTACGGAGCGCCGAGGTACGTCTAAGCCAGATATGGTTGTAATTCACTACACAGCCACTTTAAGCGCTACTGACGCTCTTGGCACACTTTGTAGTTCTAAAGCTCAAGTCTCCTCTCATTATCTAATTTCAGAAAACGGGTGTATTTTCAATTTAGTTGATGAAAATAAAAGAGCTTGGCATGCTGGATTAAGTCACTGGGGGGGTGTTTCGGATATTAACTCGCACTCGATTGGAATAGAGTTATCTAATGATGGGTTCTCTCCGTTTGGTGAGAAATTGATGGGAAGTTTAGAAACTCTTCTTAAGGAGATTTTTAGAAAATGGAATATCCCTGTTCACAGAGTTTTGGGTCATTCTGATATCTCTCCAGGAAGAAAGATTGATCCAGGAAGAAAATTTGATTGGGAGAGACTTTCGTTAAATGGGTTGGCTGTTTATGTTGAAAAAAAAGATACTTTAAAAGTTGATCAAGATAAGTTTGTAAGTGACTTGAAGGCTTTTGGTTATAATGTAGAGGTACCATTTGAAAACTTATTATTATCCTTTAGATTGAGGTTTAACCCGTTAGCTTTGGGAGCTTTAAATAATATAGATGCTACTGTAGCAAACGAGCTAGCTGTGAAGTACCCAGTTGACGTTGAAAAAAATAATATCTAGATGTGTCTCTCGCGGTTGGCTGGATGGCTGCAGGTTTTATAACTTGAGGAAAGTCCGGACTCCATAAAGTAACGGTGCCGGGTAACGCCCGGCCAGGGAAACCTGAGGGAAAGCGCAACAGAGAGTATACCGCCTTTTTTTAGAGGTAAGGGTGAAACGGCGAGGTAAGAGCTCACCGCACGGTTGGTAACAGACGTGGCATGGCAAGCCCCACCGGGAGCAACGCCAAATAGGAACCTAGTGGAGTTTAACTCCGGGGCAGCTTTAGCTCTATATGGTTCGGGTTGGCGGCTTAAGGGATACAGGTAACTGTATCTTTAGATGAATGGTCATCCAGAGACGTTAAAGTCTTGGACAGAATCCGGCTTATAGGCCAACCGCGTATTATTTTTGATAATTGATGCCTGCTAGTAATCGTTTAGAGTTGACTTAAAACTCCATGGTAGTAAAAGGCTCTTTCTGGTGAATTTATTTATGTTGATGCAGGGAGCTTTATAATGGCGAAACCAACCACGATTAAAATAAGGTTAAACTCCTCGGAGGGAACAGGGCATTTTTATGTAACAAAGAAAAATGCAAGAACTATGACAGAAAAAATGGTAGTTCGAAAATATGATCCTGTTGCCCGTAAGCATGTTGAATATAAAGAAGGAAAGATTAAGTAATATTCTGATAAATTTAAAATAAAAAAACCACGCCCAGGCGTGGTTTTTTATTTTATTACTTATGATTATTTATAACAGAAAGCTTTACCTATTAATTACGGTTTCCCATAAAGCTAAGTAAAAACATAAACATATTTAAAAAATTAAGATATAAGCTCAAAGCACCCATAATAGCAGATTTAGCTAACCAATCCGTATTTCCGCTACGTGACATTTGAATATAATCATTCTTAATTCTTTGGGTGTCGTATGCTGTAAGACCTGCAAATATTAGTACACCTATTGAAGAAACGGCAAATTGCATTGCTGCTGACGCCATGAAAATATTAATTATTGACGCCACTATTAGACCGATTACACCCATCATTAGGAATGAGCCCCACGCAGAAATATCTTTTTTTGTTGTATATCCCCATATACTTAAACCTGAAAAAGCAATAGCCGTAACTAGAAAAGTTTGAGAGATTGACATACCGGTATATACTGCAAAAATATAACTTATTGATAACCCTACGAGAGCTGAAAAAGCCCAAAATAAAAGTTGAGCCGCTCCTGCAGATAATTTATTAATTGTTGCACTTAAACCAAACACTACTGCTAGTGGTGCGAACATAACTACCCATTTAAGAGGCGATCCAAAAATTACGGAAAGCATTGCATTATTATTCCCTACTACATAGGCGACTGCTCCAGTGATAAGCATAGCTATAGCCATTAAACTATAGGTTTTACTCATATGTTTTTTTAGACCTTCGTCGATTGCTAAAGGTCTTGAGCTGGCTCCAGCTGTACGGATTGTGTCAAATTCAGCCATTTTTTTCTCCATTAAAATAAATTATTACTTGTGTAACACTTACACCTACTCCCTATATGATCAATTCTTCACAAAAATTCAAGTATAACAGAAATTTAAATTAACTTTAAAATTTTGATCAAATACTTGTCAAATTACTTTTGTGCCCTATTCGTTCTTACAGTCACCTTGCCAGTGGATGCTCGCGATCTAAGTAAGTTTAAGCCGCTTTCAGTATTCTCTAGTTCTACAGTATCACTGATGTGGGGTTGAATTTTTCCGTCCACATATAATTCAAATAACTTGATCAAACTATTCGAAATCACAGATGGTTTAAATTTTTGATAACCGCCCCAATAAAAACCAATTATATTTATATTTTTTACGAGTAGATGATTTGCTGGAATTTGTGGAATGTCTCCACTTGCAAATCCAATCGTCAATAACCTTGCTTCTGGGTTGCTGGCTCTGAGAGCTGATTTAAATTGCTCTCCACCAACAGGATCGTAAACAACATCTGCCCCACCTAGTTCTTTTACTATTTTTCGGAGGTCATCTTTGTTTGTATCAATTAGGTGAGTGGCTCCAGCTTTTTTTGCGATCGCTAGCTTTTCTGGGCCTCTTGCCGCTGCTATTACATTAGCTCCCAGGACTTTACCTATTTCTACGGCTGTCAAACCAACCCCACCTGCGGCACCTAAGACTAAAAGGTTTTCGTTAGGTTGAAGTTTTGCCCGATAATCCAAGGCTACGTGACTTGTAGAGTAAGCCACCTGAAACGCTGAGGCCACGTCAAAGGTCATGCTCTCAGGTATATTGATACACAGATCGGCTGAGAATACACCAAATTCTGCTAACCCACCATTTCCACCAAAAACTGCAATTCGTGATCCAATAGCTGGATAGTTTACATTTGGCCCAAGCTCAACAACTTCGCCGGCAACTTCCATTCCCAAGGTGAATGGAAGAGGGGGTAGTTCTTGATAGGTACCTTTTAACATTAAAAGATCAGCAAAGTTTAGACCACAAGAAAAAATTTTTATTAAAACTTGCCCTGGTCCCGGCTTAGGTTTGGGAATATCTACTAAAGCTGGAGGGTCACCAAAGTGTTTAACTTGCATTGCTTTCATAACAAAATTGACTCCTTTTTAACTACTTTCTTATACGAGTTTGTATATTTTTAAATACAAAGAGCAAATTTAAAATATTCAAACTTAAGGATTAGTGCTACGTGATAATTATTCACTTAATTTAAGGTTAGTTATGAATAAATTAGAAAAAGATCAATTGATAAAACTTGCCCATGCAGTGGCGGATGTAGCTAGAGTTGAGACGTTAAAATATTTTCGTATAAGTTCTTTAACTGTGGAGTCAAAAGAGGATATTTTGTTCGATCCAGTGACAATAGCTGATCGGAGAGCAGAAAAAGCTATGCGAGAACTTATTGAATTAAATCGTCCAAACGATGGTATTTTAGGGGAGGAGTATCCTCCAAAAATTGGATCAACAGGGTTTACTTGGGTTTTAGATCCGATTGATGGTACCCGCGGTTATATTTCTGGAACCCCTACATGGGGTACTTTAATAGCTTTAAATCATAAAGGTACTTCAATATTTGGGATTATAGACCAGCCTTATATTAACGAGAGATTTTCTGGTGGCTTTGATGAAAAACTTTTTAGCGGTCCATTTGGAGAGAAAAACCTTGGCGTATCAAAAGTTAAAGAGTTAAGAAAGGCAGTTTTGTTTTCTACCTATCCCGAAATAGGTTCTAAAACAGAATTGGAGGGCTTCAAGCAGGTTGCAAAACACTGTAAGTTAACTCGTTACGGTCTAGACTGTTACGCTTACGGTCTTTTGGCATTGGGACATATTGATGTCATTGTTGAGGCGGGATTAAAGGCTTATGATGTTCAAGCACCGATTGCAGTAATCAAAGCAGCGGGAGGTAACGTAACTAATTGGATCGGTGGACCAGCTGAAGAAGGTGGCAGAGTTTTAGCTACGTGTAATTCACAGCTTCACAGCAAAGCGTTGAATATTCTAAAATTAATTACGTGAGCTATTGTAAGGTTTTCAGGCCTCAATCTTTACGGAATTAGAAATATCTCCAAAACTACTTTACTTTAGGTAACCATTTTTCACCTTTAATAAAAACATCTTTAATTGCGCGATCGTCACCCATCATAATTGTAGGAAATACGAGTTCCCAAATATTCTTAGACTGTTTTGCGCGTTGTGAGATAGCGGTAGTGGAGTAGAGGTCTAAGACTAAAATATCTGCCTCCATTCCAGGAGCTAAATTGCCAATTTTTTTATCCAGATGTATCGACTCTGCTGAGCCCCTAGTTGAAAGCCATAAAAGGTCGGCTGGATGAAGAGCATGACCTCTCAATTGAGCTATTTCATAGGCAGTGGCCATAACTTTTAACATTGAGAAAGATGAGCCTCCACCAATATCTGTTGCTAACCCAATTTTTTGTCCTGCACGTGCTAACCCTTTCATATCAAATAGGCCGGACCCAATAAATGTATTTGATGTAGGGCAGTGAATTATGGATGCATTAACCTCTTTTATTCTACTTTTCTCTCTATCAGTTAGATAAATGCCATGCCCAAAGACACTTCTCGGTCCTAAAAGCCCACTTTCTTCATAAGTATCTAAATAATCCTTTGATGTTGGAAAAAGCTCTTTTACCCAATTTACTTCTTCAGGCTGCTCTCCAATGTGGGTTTGCATAAGACAGTCTGGATACTCTTTCCATAATGAACCAAGTGCGTTCAATTGTTCTGGAGTTGAGGTGGGAGAAAAACGTGGAGTGATCACGTAACCAAGCCTGTTAACCCCGTGCCATTTCTCTATTAATGTTTTACTTTGATCATAGGAAGCTTGAGCTGAATCGCGTAAATAGCTAGGGGCATTTCTATCCATACAAGTTTTTCCAGTTAAAGCACGCAGACCTCGGGCTTTCGCTTCAGTAAAGAAAGCGTCCACACTCTCGGGGTGTATAGTTCCGTAACTTACGGATGTTGTGACTCCATGAGAAAGACAAATATCAAAATATCTTGAAGCAATTTCCAATGCATATCCAATATTATGGAACTTTCCTTCTTCTGGAAATGTATATTCATTAAGCCAATCAATTAATCGACGACCCCAGCTATTAATAATTGCCGTTTGTGGAAAATGTAGATGTGCATCAACAAAGCCTGCTAATATTAAGTTCTCTTTGCGATCAATGATTTCTGCGTCAGCTGGTAAATTTAAGCCTTGTGTATCTATAACCTTTTCAATGACGCCATTTTTTATAAAGACAGCGCCGGTATCTAGGAATGAATATGAACCCTCTAAACCATCTACCATAGGGTTCTGTTTAAAGCTGAGAGTTTTTCCTAAAATTATTTTTGTTTTACTATACATTTATACAACGTACCCTAATGTAAAAAATAACGAAATGAAAAACTAAAGCCTAACTCATTATAAGAACAATTAGTTTTTGAAAATAAAATTTGAGGAAGGAGTATAATGAAAATTCATGGGGATATTGATATAACTCAACTTTTTGGAATCTTCAGAGCAATTGTTTTACCATTCTTTTTATATCGAAGCTCTTTGCTGTTTATAGAGAGGACGCGGCCTTCATCAAGGTAGTCACCTAATCTAATTGTCTCTATTGTTCCATTTGGAAATCTAATTAGTGCCTTTACCTTTCTAGCTCTTCCCGATGTTCCTATTAAAGTTATTTGCTTTAAGTCAATTGAGTTTTTATCAACAGCTGCTTTAATCACGGTTTTTGAAGAGACCCCATTCGGGCGCGCTCGACTCACGACAGCCACGGAGGCTTTATTAACATTGTCTTTTATCACATCCAAGATTTTCTGCTCGAGTAAGCCTGTCCGTTTCCCGGGCATCTGTGTGATTGATTTTAGATCAGGCAATTGACCTAACTTTATTCGCTCTTGCAACTCAACCATACTGTAAGGACGCAACCTTGGTTTATTAAGTTTAAGGTCATTTTTTGATTCCTCTTTTTGTTTTAAACTTTGTTCGAATGGGCGTTTTCGTGCGGGTACTGGGGTAGTACCCAAATAAATCATTATTCCGTCAGAATTTAATGTACCTTCGATACTTGGATTGACTAACCCTTGAGCATTCAGTGCAAATTTAGTTTCTGGTGAAGTGGGAGATAGTGGCGCCCTAAAGGGAACTTCTGAGTATTCACTTTTATCCATAGATATTGATGGAGCATCAGAAAAAATTGGTACTTTATCGATTGCAGGGTTAAAAGAGTGATACTTATTTTCAATATTCTTTGTAGCTTCTAGTAATGGAGAAAGTTGCCAAATCCCATTTTTTTTATAGAGTTCTTCTGCTATTTTTTTATCAAATTTTTGAGGCTGTGATAGCTTGGCATCAATACGTGTCTTCGTAGTTTTTTCCCCTGAACCGAACTCTTTGGTCGTAGATTGAGATAAAGTATTTTCTTGGTTATCAACTCCCTCATTCCTATTATTACTTATAATAAATTCTGAAAGAAAATAAATCGAAATGAATGCAATTGGACCAAGTATGATTAACAAAACTACCAATAGAAAGCGTTTGATTCGTTTTCTGAAATCTGCTGCATTTCTTTCGTCTAGTTCGGAAAATGGTTTGAAAGACCCTAAATTTAGTTCAAGAGGATTTTTACTTTGCAAGGTTTCCTGATTTACGGTGTTTAAGGAAGGGCTCTCATTCAATGCATCCTTAATTATATTTTTTTCTGAAATATGCGGGCTTAGCAACTGACTTTTTTGAGAGGGTAATTCCAGAGTAGTATTGTCAATTTTAATGATTTTTACGATCTCGTTATCAGGTTTAAACTGATAGATAGGCGACAAAATATTTGATCCTAAATTAGGCTCTGTTCCAAACAAGCCTATAGGTGGTATGGTGGTGAACCCTGCTATTTTGAATTGAAACTGTTTAAAAAACCTCTCTACTTCGTGTAATAGCTCCTTTGATACCGCTATGATAGAGACATTGGGTGGGTCGCCACTTACAGCGTAGGATAAGCTTTCTACCTTTCTAGTTGTTTCGTCAAATGAAGAACCTTGAGATATACTGACTGATTGAAGATAATCTGTTAGAGAGTCCTGCTTCTCTAATGCATACTGCACCTCTATTTCACTTACATTTGGCACTGAAACTTGTGTAAAAAATAGTTGGTTATGGGGAAGAATAATTTTTACGTAAGAATTATTACCTCCCAGAGAGATAACTTTTTCACTTAAAGTATTTAATTCAAAGTCCAACTGTTTAGACTCAGTTGATACCGTTCCTTTTTCTTGCCATCCTTTTTGTTCTAGAGAGCGTTGTAAAAGAACAATATGATCTTCTGATAGTTTGAGCGCAAAATCTGGGGTCATGGTCCCTAAGCTGAGTTATGTATTTGTTTATATTTGGTGAGTTTGACAAGCAATATAAGTGTTGCCTACTTTAAGGCCTATATTACCAAAAGGGAAAGAAGATTTATCAAAATATCATTAATTATTTTCTATAATATTTTGGATCACTTAGTTCAAAATTAAACGCGATGAAATAATACCTGTATTAAATCCTGCCATTCTTAATTCTCCAAATAGTCGTTGGTACTCTATTTTTGGGCATTTATTTTGAACAACTTCTAAGCCCTGTTTCAATGCGATTCCTGCTGCTTCTTCATTGTGAACACCTATTTGCATCCAAATCGTTTTAAGTTTTTTTAGGTGCTTTAAGGCATCTTCTACAATAGGCAATACGGCTTCAGATTTTCGAAAAATATCTAACATATCGACTTTTACTTCTGAGTCTATCTCAGAAATAGAACCTAAAATTTTTTCACCAAACAATATTTCACCTACATACATAGGATTAATTGGGATTACTCTGAAGTTTTTAAAGTATAAATACCTCAATACAAAATAACTGGGTCTAATTCTATTTGGTGAAACTCCAACACAGGCAATCACCTTTGTTGAACCTAAAATATTTTTTATGCGTTTGTCATTCGCGTTCACTAAGAAGTAGCTTTTGCTAAAGCTTGATTAAGATCACCAATCAAATCTTCTACAGATTCAATTCCTATAGAGACCCGAACAGTATCTGGCGCTGCTCCCGCAGCCTGTTGTTGTTCCCGAGTAAGTTGACGATGTGTCGTAGATGCAGAATGAATAATGAGAGATCTGGCATCTCCTAGGTTTGCTACATGACTAAATATTTCCAAAGAATCTACTAACTTTATACATGCCTCATACCCCCCTTTGACACCAAAAGTGAAAAGTCCTCCAGCACCCCTTGGGCATATATGTTTAACTCTTTCATAGTAAGGCGATGATTTAAGACCAGCATAGGAAACAAATTCCACGCGAGAATCTTCCTCTAACCATTTTGCAATCTTTTCGGCATTATCTACATGCCTTTCCATTCTCAAAGACAACGTTTCTATTCCACATAATGTGTAATGTGCTGCTTGTGGATTCATGGTCATTCCTAGATCGCGGAGACTAATGGCAATACCAAAAAAAGTGAATGCTAAGGGACCAAAGGTTTCAAAAAACTTAAGCCCGTGATATGCAGGTTCTGGCTCACTTAATGATGGAAACTTGTTAGATGATGCCCAGTCAAATTTGCCAGAGTCTACTACGCAACCACCTGTAACTGTCCCATTTCCAGTTAGATATTTAGTAGTTGAGTGAACAACCAGTGTAGCACCATGCTCTATTGGTCTGCAAAGGTAAGGAGTTGCAGAAGTATTATCAACAATCAATGGTAGCAATGCCTTATCTGAAATTTTAGATATTTTATCTAAGTCAGTTATATAACCTCCTGGGTTTGCAATTGACTCACAAAAGACTGCTCGCGTGTTTTCGTCTATGGCTTCAGTTATTGCTGACAAATCATCAAAGTCTACAAATTTAGCTGACCAGCCAAATCTTTTAATTGTTTGAGAGAACTGTGTAACTGTTCCTCCGTAAAGGCGGGTAGATACAACCACATTACAGCCTGGACTCATTAGAGGGAATAGGGCCATTATTTGTGCAGCATGCCCTGAAGAACAACAGACTCCTCCAACACCACCTTCTAAAGTGGCTATCCTTTCTTGTAAGACAGCTACTGTCGGGTTCGTTAGCCTCGAGTATATATAACCTACTTCTTGGAGGTTGAAGAGAGCAGCTGCGTGCTCTGCGTCTCTAAATACGTAAGCAGTTGTCTGATGAATTGGAGTTTGCCGTGATCCCGTAGTCGGGTCTGGTCTTGCTCCGGCATGGATTTGCAATGTATCGAACCCGTAACTTTCTGTATCAGCCATTGTATATGCTCCTATAGAGATGATTTATAACCATTAAGTACGGTTTTTTATTCTTTTTCAGAAAATAATTCTAAGTAAAATAGTTAATATTAACTTTTGTTCTTTTTTTCTTTAAATAGCTAAGCTATAAAGAATATTATTCTTTCAAATTAGGGAATTAAAGAATGGATAAAATTGATATTGAAATTCTTAAACTTATTCAAAGTAACGCAACTTTGCCTTTGTCAGAGATATCTCGTCGTGCTGGTCTTTCAAAGACTCCGTGCTGGAATCGAATTCGAAGGTTAGAAGAGACTGGAGTCATAAAAAAGCGAGCGACGCTCCTTGATCGAAATCTACTTGGTTTACCGATTGTTGTGTTTTTGTCTATTTCGGTGAGTAGGCACTCTTCTGAATGGGCAACACTTTTTTCAGATATCGTCTCTAAATATGGACAAATCACAGAGGTACACCGTCTTACGGGTTCTGGTGCGGATTATATGTTGAAAATAGTAGCAGCTAGTATTGAATCCTATGACAAATTTCAACAAATTTTAATTAATGAGATTGAGTTCACTAGCATGTCATCTAGTGTTTCATTGCAAGAAATGAAGTATAATGTTGCTCTGCCATTTGATCAGATAGCAGTAGATTAGTTAATGCTTTCTTAAGATAGTTGAATAGAGAGCAACAGCAGTCGCATTTGAGACATTTAGTGAACCAAATTTTTTTACTGCAGGAATTTTTACTAGCACATCACAGTTTTCTTTCGTTTTTTGTCTGAGACCTGGGCCTTCTGCACCTACTACTATTGCTAAGGGTCCCTCTTTCAGAGTTGTGAGCTCATCCAAATTTGAATCTCCATCTCCATCCATGCCAATAATAAAATATCCCATACTTTTTAATTTTTTGATTGTTTCAGAGAGGTTTTTTACTCTTAAATATGGTTGCCGCTCCAACGCGCCCGAGGCAGTTTTCGCTAACGCTCCCGTTTCTGGAGCGGAATAACGCAGGGGCGCAATTACCGCTAAAGCTCCAAAGACCTCAGCGGATCGTAGAATTGCTCCCACATTGTTCGGATCGGTGACTTGGTCGAGCATTACTACTCTTGCCGATTTATCCAAAGGTTTGCAAATCTCTGATATCTCTCCCCACTTTAATGGTCTGACTTCTAATGCAGCACCTTGATGGACTGATTGGTTGTCAATTGGAGCTGTAAATTTCTTTGAATCAGAGATTTCAAACTTTATTTTATTAAAGGCTATATCAGATGAAAGCTTATCTGCAGCGTTTTGAGTAACAATTAATTTGAGCTTTTCTCTTAACGGGTTTTTTAGCGCGTCTCGAACAGCATGTAAGCCAAAAAGCCATATTGTTTCTGACACAACTTTCTTTACCTGACGTGCCTTGTCAAACATCCCAGTACTTTTCTTTGCTGACACAGTAAAATTCCCTTCTCTTTTAACAACCTTGATCATTTTAATTGGATTATGACAAGCTTAGTAATAGTTTTTCTTGTTGACGCACGAGTGGCCTCCTTATATCTGCTGTCTTGTTAAGTTTATCTTGACAGTGGGCGACAGGCCGCAAGGTGTGGCAGGGGACTGTAACTCCCTCGCGGAGACGCACGCCTGGTTCGATTCCAGGGTCGCCCACCATAAGAATAGAAAATCTTTTTATTTGTAATTAAATAGTGAAATTTCCCGAAATATTTTTGTCATTACGATAAACTATTAATTTTGAGTAGCATCTTCTGCAACAAGATAGGCTTTCCTTGCCCATACCTGAAAAGTTTTGTTATCTTCCGGAACTTCTGCAGGTACTCGCCGCTTTGATAGCTTTATGGTCTTTCCTCGTTTTTATGTAAGAAAACGGTTCATTATTTAATTCTTGATAATCAGATAAATTTCTACTGTTTACTTTAAGGTACAATTCACCATCAAATACTAGACCAACAGGTAAATCATTCCTTCTAATAATGTAGCCCCCACATATTCTACCCCAAGAAATACCATCCCTCGACTCTTGGCTTTACAGGATAAAATTTATAAATTCATTTTCAGATAATTTCATATAGAACTTTTAATAAATTTTTTTCAATTACTTGTAAGGCCATATTTTGCAAGGGTTAATGTCTTTTTACAAACCGTTTTGATGTTTTAGTAAATAAAAAAACTTTCGTACGGAATAACATCCGTTTCTAAACTTCATGGAGCGGGCGATGAGATTCGAACTCACGACCCTAACCTTGGCAAGGTTATGCTCTACCCCTGAGCTACGCCCGCGTCCTTGAATACGCCGCTTATAAGTGAAAGGGTGGGCGGAGCAAGTAAAAAATGCAGAGATAAAAAAGTTTATTGACGTGACCTTTAACTTGACCAAATGTGCTAATAACCAATAATGGTCACTGTTGCCTAAGGTTTGAGGAGTTCTGAGTATGAGTTTAAAAATATTTTTATCTGGGGAGATCCATACTGACTGGAGAAATGAAATTATGTCTGGATGTGTTGAACAGGGCTTGGATATAGCTTTTTCCAGCGCTGTGACAGATCACGCTGCGTCTGATGATTGCGGTCCTACAATCTTGGGAGCAGAAGAAGAAAAGTTTTGGCATGATAATAAAAGTGCTAAATTAAATGCCATACGTATTCGAGATGGCATTAGTAAAGCTGATATAGTTGTTGTGAGGTTTGGAGAAAAATATAAGCAATGGAATGCGGCCTTTGATGCTGGTTATTCGGTTGCGCTTGGAAAGTCTTTAATTATTATCCACTCGGATGAGCATCAACATGCTCTAAAAGAAGTTGATGCGGCTGCCTTAGCAGTTTGTAAAAAACCTAACCAGGTGGTTGAAATACTGAAATATCTTGAAAAAGGAAGTTTAACTAAAGTGAAATAGGGTTTTGAGTGCTTAGAAACCAGCCTTTTATGTATCTTAGCAATTAGAGTGCTCTTTCTTTTTTGATTTTACCCCAGGCTTCATTAATTTGAATTAACCTCTTTTCTGCCAGCTTAACTGCCTCGATTGGGACACCTCGTGCCTGCATACGATCTGGGTGTGTTTCAAAAATATGTTTTTTCCAAACTTTTTCAATATCGGATGTAGAAGTTTCTTGTTCAATGCCCAGCACTGCGTAAGGGTCAAGTTTTTGATTAGGTATAAATCTTGCACTCAGTATTCTGAATTGTTGATCATTAACTTTAAATATTTTCCTAACAACCTCTAGAAAATGATTTTCTTCCTCCTCAAATGAATTATCAGCAATAGCAATATGAAATAAACCCTCAAGAAGGTCATAGAGCACCGCGGGTTTATTATTTAACATTTTATAAATTTTTTCAGCATATAACTCAAAACCTGCTACATCTTGTCTGGCTAAGTTAAATATTTTTGCAGCATTCTCTTCTTGAGCTCTTGGAATATGAAACACTTCTCTGAATGCACGAACTTCGTTCCTAGTAACTATGCCGTCTGCTTTAGCCATTTTGGCCCCTAATGCGATTACTGCAATTGTGAAGCCAGCGCTTTGTTCTGGTGGTGATTTCAACCGCTGGAAGATTTCAGCCAAGCTTTCACCTGCAGCCAGAGCAGCTAATGCTTGAGAAATTCTATACCAAATTGACATGTCGTATCCATACTAAAAATGTTTGAGGGCTAAAAGTTATATTTATCTTTAGTATAATTTTTTTGACAAAAATCGATTAACTGAGTTTTATTATCTCGTTAAATGTATAATTATTTTTGATAATAGGAATGAGTTTTAAAAACTCTGTTGAATTGATAGTATATTACGAGTTTAAATTATGAGTGTTGATCATGGATGAAATAGGAATTTTAAAAAAAAAATGCCGTACGAGAGCACTTGCACAACGAAAAATTTTTAAAACGAAGAGTAATGATTACCTTATACAAAAAAATTTGGGTTCGGCTTTAGGGGGAATTAATAATCTTATCGTTGGTGGTTATCTGCCCATAGGTTCTGAAGCAGATCCAGTCAACTTTATGAATAAACTGGCCTTAGATGAAATTGTCGCAGTACCTGTTATTGTTGGAAAAAATAAGCCTCTAAAATTTACTATTTGGACACCAGATTCTGAATTAGAATTAGGCGCTTTTGGGGTTTTAATACCAAAATTAGTTTCCTGGGTCGTTCCTGATATTTTATTAGTCCCCCTGATTGCCTATGATAGCCAAGGAGGTCGACTGGGATATGGAGGAGGTTTTTATGATCGGTCTCTCAGTATGTTGCGTTCTCAAAAAAATATTAAAGCTATAGGAGTAGCGTTTTCTGGACAATGTGTTGAAAAAGTACCCGTAGAACAAACGGATCAATCTCTTGATGGAATCGTCACAGAGTTAGGAACTTTGTGGTTTTAAGCGAGATAGTTATACAAAGCATGGTTCCTATTTAACATTTCTTGCCTGTTCTTAAAATTAAGAATAGTACACTGTTATGAAAATTCTTTTTTTAGGTGATATAATGGGTCGCGCGGGTCGCGAAGCTATTGAGAACAATCTACCTCGGATACGCTCCGAGATGGCATTAGATTTTGTAACTATTAATGGAGAAAATGCGACGGGAGGAAGAGGCTTATCTCCTAAGCATGCAGAAGCTCTTCTGAAAGTGGGTGTTGATAGTATTACTTTAGGTGATCACGCATTTGATCAAAGTGATATGATACAATTTATTGAGAGAGAGTCCCGTATCGTTCGCCCAATAAACTTTGCAAAAGATGCTCCAGGGAAAGGGTATCGGATATTTGAAATATCTAGAGGACGAAAGGTTCTTGTTGTTCAAGTTCTTGGTCAAGTTTTTATGAAGCGTGCTTATGAAGATCCATTTGGTAAGATAGATGCTATTTTAAAAAAATATCCTTTGAAGGGGCAAATAGACGCAATAATTGTTGATATACATTGCGAGGCGACATCAGAAAAAATGGCGATGGGGCATTGGTGTGATGGAAGAGTTAGTTTGTGTGTAGGAACTCATACGCATGTGCCAACAGCTGATGCTATGATCCTTGAGAAGGGAACTGCTTATTTGTCTGACGCTGGCATGTGTGGAGATTACAATTCTATTATTGGAATGAACAAAGTTGAACCTTTAAATCGATTTGTCTCTGGCATGGTAAAGGGAAGGTTTGTTCCTGCAGTTAGTGAAGCTACTTTGTCGGGTACTTATGTTGAAATTGATAACCAAACTGGTCTAGCGAAAAGGATTGAACTTTTCCGTTCTGGTGGTCTTTTACCTCAAACTGAGATCTGAGGCTCATTTTTAAAATTTAGATAGCTCTATATAAAGAAAAATATAAATTTAACGCTTAGCCAAATTGCGATCTAGTTCTTTGCCTGATAGAAGAATATTAGTATATTATTTTAATAACTTTTTTAATTATGGAGAAAAATATGGCGGGGCACTCCAAATGGGCAAACATCCAACACAGGAAAGGGAGACAAGATGCTGCTCGATCAAAACTTTTTTCTAAACTTTCTAAGGAGATAACTGTTGCGGCAAAGATGGGTGACCCAGACCCTGAAAAAAACCCACGTCTAAGGATGGCTGTGAAAGAAGCAAAATCCCAATCAGTTCCGAAGGATGTAATAGATCGAGCAATTAAAAAGTCTCAGGCAAGTGATTTTGATAGTTATGATGAGATTAGGTACGAAGGTTATGGGCCAGGAGGGGTGGCAGTAATAGTTGAGGCAATGACTGATAACAAAAACCGTACAGCCTCCACAGTCCGGTCAACATTTTCTAAGTATGGAGGAAACTTGGGAGAGACTGGTTCGGTTGGGTTTATGTTTGATAGAAAAGGACAAATATCTTTAAGCCCAGATATTGCAGATGAGGATACGATTATGATGATGGCTATTGATGTAGGTGCAGATGATGTTGAGAGCAGTGATGAGGCTCATTTAGTTTTCTGTGCCGCCAATGACTTGAATACTGTTTCAGACGCTATAGAGAAGCAGCTGAACGAGATTGAATCTGCCAAGTTAGTCTGGGTTCCAAAAACAACTACCGAGTTAGATCTCGAAGGCATGCAAAAATTGATGAAACTTATCGATGCACTCGAAGACGATGATGACATTCAGACTGTGACAGCCAATTTTGAGGTGTCGGATGAAGTAATGGCTAATTTATAGTGTGTGATTTTTTAAATTAAGACTATTGCCTTGAACATATTTTAGGTTTTGGAGTGTTTTCACAATTTTTACTACATACATTTCTGGTCTAAGTCTTGGCCTTTCTTTAATACTTGCAATAGGGTCTCAGAATATCTTTGTTCTAAGACAAGGCTTGCGTAGACAGCATGTATTTTTAGTGTGTGCTATTTGTTCAACCTCCGATGCTTTATTGATTTCTGCTGGTGTTTTTGGATTTGGAAACTTAACCGAAGTCTGGCCATTTTTAGGTAAGTTAATTCTATACCTTGGCATTATCTTTCTTACATTATATGGATTTTTTTCATTTAAATCAGCTTTGCAGGGCGTAAACATATCAAAAAAAAATTCTACCGATATCCACGGAGCATGGCATGCTTCTGGTTATGCGTTAGCTTTAACTTTTCTTAACCCCCATGTGTATTTGGATACTGTTTTTTTAATAGGCGCTGTTGCGACCCAGTTTGAAACTGGTCGCTTTTATTTTGGGCTTGGAGCTATAACCTCATCTTTTGTCTTTTTCTTTTGCTTAGGATATGGAGCACGATTAGTTTCTCGATTTTTTGAGGCTCCTTATGTCTGGCGTTATATAGACTTTTTTGTGGGTGTTGTTATGTGGACCTTAGCTATAAAGCTATTGATAGGCTCATAATTAGTTAAATGATTGGTCTTACAAGTGGTTGATGAAAAGAAAAATAAATCTTTAGTAGCAATATTTTGGATGTTCATAACAGGTCTACTTTTTGTTGGAGTTACTGGAATAGTAAAGCATCTTGGTTCGGAACTACCTGCAGCACAGGCGGCATTTTTAAGATACGTTTTGGGATTAGTTTTTGTTATTCCTTTGATTGGTATAATAAAGAGGGCAAATTTAACAAAAGTAGAGCTTTCATTTTTTGCATGGAGGGGCGTAGTTCATAGCTTGGGCGTTATATTGTGGTTTTATGCCATGACTATGCTTCCGATGGCTGAGGTAACAGCTATGAGTTACCTTACCCCAGTTTATGTTACTATTGGTGCCGCATTATTTTTAGGAGAAAGATTAGCAGCACTACGCATTATTGCTGTAGTTTTTGCTATCATAGGCGTCTTGGTAGTTTTAAGGCCAGGGTTCAGAGAAATTTCTCTAGGGCATATGGCTATGATCATTAATGGGGGCCTTTTTGCTACCTCATATTTAATTGTAAAGGTTATGGCCGATAAAGTAGAACCCCTTGTTGTGGTTGGTATGCTGTCTATTTTTGTAACGATAGGCCTGGCTCCATGGGCTTTTTGGGTTTGGGTGCCACCAACGTTAACTCAGCTTGGGTGGACATTTATTTTAGCAATATTTGCAACTGCAGGACATTACACCATGACTTTAGCATTACGAGCTGCCCCAATTAGTGTAACTCAGCCTATTACTTTCCTTCAATTGGTTTGGTCTATTTTGTTAGGTGTTTTAATTTTTAATGAGAGCTTTGATAAATGGGTTGTTATTGGTGCAACAATTATCATACTATCAATAAGCTTTATTATGTGGAGAGAAGAGCGTGTCAGAAAGAAAACAATCACACCGGCCTCTCCTGAAACAAAACTTTAGACAAGAAATATTCTGGCCTTTATAACTCTAAGCATTATCTTAATAATTGCTTATTAGCTTTTCTGAATTATCTTTTCTCTCTTAACTACGTAATAAATTGAAAGCAGGCTAAAAATAGAACTAATCAACATAATTATTTGCAGAGGTTGACTACTGCTTCCACGCTCTAAAAGTGTCCCTGCAAGGCCTGCAAGAGCGGCTCCGCCACCAATCATTATAGCGCCACCGATTCCACTAGCAGTTCCTGCTAATTTAGGCCTAACTGATAGCATTCCAGCCTGAGCATTGGGTAGTACCAGTCCATTCCCAAATCCCACAAACATACAGAAACTAAAGAACACGATTGGGCCATCCAAAATACTAGAAGTAATTACTAAAGAAAGAAGCATTCCTGTAAAAAGTACAACGGTACCAATCATAATAAGTTTATTAATTCCAAACTTTGTTGAATAAAGTCCGGTAATAAGGTTTCCCAGTAAGTAACCTACTGCAGGTATGCCAAACAGTAAGCCAGTCATAGTTGGAGGCAGTTTATAGATAACGGTTGCGACATATGGAGCTCCTCCAAGAAACGCAAAAAAAGTTCCTGATGCAAAGGCTGCTGCTAAAGCATAACCCCAAAATCTTCTTGCTGAGAACAGTTCTGGGTATTGTTTTACCTGAGTTAAAAAACTTTGTCCTTTAGATGAATTTGTCTCACCTTGGTCGAACCAAAGAAGAATCCAGAAAAACAAACCAAATACTGCCATAAATCCAAAATTTGCACGCCACCCGAGATATGTATCAATAATACCACCAAGTGCTGGAGCAAACATTGGTACTAGTGCCATACCCATGGTTACATAACCAATCATTGAAGCAGATTTGTCTTGTGCTACCGTGTCTCTAATAATTGCTCTACTTAGAACCATACCGATTGCAACGATTGCTTGTATCATCCTAAATATCAAAAAAGTCTCAATGTTTTGAGAAAAATAACATCCCACAGATGCCAGTACAAATATTGCAACGCCTACTAATGTACAGGCTCGTCGTCCATATTTGTCTGAAATCGGTCCAATAAAAAATTGTGTAATAGCTGTAAAGCCAAGGTACAGTGATACTGATAACTGCATAACACTATATTCTGTCTCTAGATCTATCGTCATTTGAGGTAATGACGGTAGAAACATATTCATACTAAGAGCACCAATTCCTGATAATAGGATGAGTGTGGATATATGTGGTGGAGTTCTATTATTTAAAAACATAGGTTTTAAGGAATTATTCATCCATTGACATAGTACTGTTTGATAAGATTTTGCAATATAGTTTTGTATAATAATGGTAATTTCTATTTTATTTTTAATAACAAATAATAAAATAGATCAGTAATATCTAATTAGGATCTTTTTTACTTTCTTTAACAATGTATAGTAAAGTCACATGGATTGGAGGCTTGAAAATATTGGAAGATATAAAACGCAATTTAGAGGAACGACGAGAACTTGCCAGAAGAGGTGGTGGTGAAAAACGGATAGCAGCACAGCATGCAAAAGGGAAATTGACAGCCCGAGAGCGGATCGACCTTTTACTTGATGATGATAGTTTTGAGGAGTTTGACATGTTTGTTAAACACAGATCTACAGAATTTGGGATGCAGAATGATAGACCATCTGGCGATGGAGTAGTTACTGGTTGGGGTACTATTCATGGCAGACAAATATATGTATTTTCTCAGGACTTCACTGTTTTTGGAGGTTCTCTATCTGAGACGCATGCAAAAAAAATATGTAAAATAATGGATATGGCAATTCGAAACAAGGCCCCTATCATAGGAATAAATGACTCTGGTGGTGCGCGAATTCAAGAAGGTGTAGCCTCATTGGCTGGTTATGCAGAAGTCTTTCAACGAAATGTTTTGGCTAGTGGAGTCGTCCCACAAATATCTCTTATTATGGGGCCATGTGCTGGTGGTGCAGTTTACTCACCAGCAATGACAGATTTTATTTTTATGGTTAAGGATACAAGCTATATGTTTGTTACTGGTCCTGAAGTAGTAAAAACTGTTACAAATGAGATAGTATCAGCGGAAGAATTAGGTGGTGCAACAACACATACAACAAAATCTTCTGTTGCTGACTGTGCGTATGAAAATGATATGGTGACAATAGCTGAAACTAGAAGATTTATGAACTTCCTACCAGCAAATAACAGATCTAAGTCTCCCATTTTTCCATTCCATGATGACATAAATAGGGTTGAGATTAGTTTGGATACGTTAATCCCAGACAACCCGAATACACCTTATGATATGAAAGAGTTAATTCTTAAACTGAGCGATGATGGTGATTTTTTTGAGATTCAAGAAAATTTTGCAAAAAACATTTTGATAGGTTTTATACGTTTGGAGGGCCGAACTATCGGAGTTGTAGCTAATCAACCTTTGGTCTTAGCGGGTTGTTTAGATATTGATTCATCAAAAAAAGCTGCTCGGTTTGTACGCTTTTGTGATGCTTTCGAGATTCCGATACTAACACTAGTGGATGTTCCAGGCTTTTTACCCGGCACAGGGCAGGAGCATAATGGAGTTATTAAACATGGTGCTAAGTTGTTATTTGCTTACGGTGAGGCAACGGTACCTAAAGTAACTTTAATTACAAGGAAGGCGTATGGTGGGGCTTATGATGTTATGGCTTCAAAGCATTTACGAGGAGATTTTAATTACGCTTGGCCTACTGCAGAAATAGCAGTAATGGGCTCCAAGGGTGCGGTTGAAATCTTATATAAATCAGATCAAAATGACCCAAAAAAAACTTTAAAACAGATTGCTGAATATGAAGAGAAATTCGCTAATCCCTTCATCGCAGCAGAACGTGGTTTCATTGATGATATAATTGTCCCTAGGAACTCTCGTCGTCGTATAGCGAGGGCTTTCACTTCTCTTCGAGGAAAGGATTTAAAAAACCCTTGGAAAAAGCATGATAATATCCCTCTTTAAGTACTTACTTAGTTTTTGATATAAAAAAATATTTTATGTTTTATATAATATTGTATATCATCTTCTGTGATAAGATGAATAAAATTGGCTCTAAATAACTCTATTTTTAGTATAAAATTAGTATTTAAGAATGTAGTATGTTCTTATATTGCAATTTGATTATCAACAAAGTATTAAAAGAATAAGTTGATAAATATTCAGCTTTGAACTTTGAGCAGTTATATAGGAGACTAAAATGTCTAGAAGCATAAAAATAGTATTGGCATTAGGATTTGTAGCCTTTCTTGGGGCGTGTTCTACAACTCAGGCAGTTGAAGATGTTAAATCAGAGCCAGTACTTAGTAAGTACTAATCTTATTGAAGAATGGGTTTTGAAGTCCATTCTTCACAATTCCCCTGTCTTTTTTACCCCGGAGTAAGGCATTGATAAAACATAAGGGGTTTCCATCCAGACTCGTTGGCACAGATTTTCAGTTCACGGTGCGTCGTGAAAATAAGTTGGGTGCGAGTAAAATTTTACGACGAGAGCGTTACCTTGATAGGAAACCTGCTGATAAAAAAGCGGACGCCGGGTTCCTTAATGCTATTTGGCAATATTTTGGTGAGTCAACTTTTGAAAGAGGCAATTTAGATGCGGGTAGGCTCTCATGGTTGTTTGAAAGAGAGATAGTTGCTGCAACCGATCCTTTTGATCCGGAGAGTTATTCTGCACTTTTAAAAGTAAGTAAGGTTGTAGCAGAACATTCCTTTCCAGACCTTCTTAAGGAAAATGATTAAAGATACACAACCTTTCGATAAGGTAAGCCAATAGAATATTAGGGTTATTAAAATGTTCAAAAAAATATTAATTGCTAATAGAGGTGAGATAGCTTGTAGAATAATTAAAACAGCAAAGAAACTAGGTATAAAGACTGTTGCAGTTTATTCAGACGCTGATTTAAATTCACTACATGTTGAGATGGCGGATGAAGCAATAAATATTGGTCCAGCTTTAGTTAGCGCGTCCTATCTTTCTATAGAAAAAATTATTTGGGCTGCACAAGAAACTGGTGCTGAGGCTATTCACCCTGGATATGGATTCTTATCAGAAAATCCAAAATTCCCTATTGCCTTAGAGAAAGTGGGAATAATATTCATAGGTCCCCCTGTAGAAGCTATTAAATCCATGGGTGATAAAATTACTTCTAAAGAATTAGCAAAAAAAGCTGGTGTAAGTATAGTCCCTGGTCATATGGGTTTAATAAAAACGGTTGAGAAGGCCGTAGAAATATCTATGGAAATTGGATATCCTGTTATGATCAAAGCGAGCGCCGGTGGTGGTGGGAAAGGCATGAGAGTTGCCTGGAATGATAATGAGGTGAAAGAAGGTTTTTATGCTTCAAAAAATGAAGCTGCAAATTCCTTTGGAGATGATCGCCTCTTTATTGAAAAATATATCGTAGAGCCGCGGCATATAGAGATCCAAATTTTGGGTGATTCACATAATAATCTTGTACACTTAGGTGAGAGAGAATGCTCCATCCAAAGGCGAAATCAAAAAGTAATAGAGGAGGCTCCATCCACTTTTATAGACAAAAAAACTCGAACAAAAATGGGAGAGCAAGCTTGTAAGCTAGCTAAAGCTGTGAGTTACACAAGTGCTGGAACAGTTGAGTTTATAGTTGATAAAGATAAGAACTTTTATTTTTTAGAAATGAATACCAGGTTACAGGTGGAGCACCCCGTTACTGAACTTATTACTGGAATAGACCTTGTAGAAGAAATGATTAAAATAGCTCAAGGAAAGCAGATTTCATTCACACAAGATGATATAAGGTTGAGTGGTTGGGCTATTGAAAGCAGATTATATGCAGAAGATCCTTATAGAAATTTTTTACCATCAATAGGACGTCTCACCCGTTACCGACCTCCAAATGAATTAACACTTCCTGAACTTGTTGTGAGAAATGATACCGGGGTAACAGAAGGCGGTGAAATTTCAATTTTTTATGACCCAATGATTGCCAAGCTTTGTACGTGGGCGAAAAGTAGGCCCGAAGCTATAAAACTTATGCAAGATTCTTTAGATAATTTTGAGATCGAGGGAGTTGGTCATAACTTGCCCTTTCTTTCAGCGGTTATGGGCCACCCTAGGTTTTTTAGCGGTGATATTACTACTGCTTTTATTGAGGAAGAGTACCAAGAAGGTTTTGTTGGAGTGGAGTTGGAAAAAAAAGACCTTCGGTCATTATCTTCCGCAATAGCTTCAATACATATTTTTAAGGAGATTAGAAAATCTAATATTTCTGGTAGAGTTAATGACAGAGTAGAGGCTGTTGGAGAAGATTGGCATGTGTCTGTTCAAGGTGTCCAAAACCAAGTAAAAGTTGTTAAGAGTGAAAATGAAGTGTTGGTTCAATATACTGACTTAGAAACACAAAAAGTAAATTTTAAATGGTCACCGGGAGACGTTCTGGTGAAGTTTATAATTAACGGAGAAAAATACTCTTTAAAGGTAAATAATATAATTGACGGATACCGAGTTAGATTTAGAGGGGCAGACTTAAAGGTACTAGTAAAGACATCTAAACAAGTGCAGATGTCTTTATTGATGTTAGAAAAAAAAGAGGCGGATACATCAAAAAGCTTACTATGCCCAATGCCAGGTTTAGTTACATCAATTGATGTTTCTGAGGGTGACGAGTTTGAGCAAGGCCAAACTTTATGTACTATCGAGGCGATGAAGATGGAAAACATGCTAAAAGCCGAGAAAAAAGGGGTAGTTAAGACTATATTAGCCCGAGTTAACCAAAGTATTTCAGTAGATCAGTTGATTATGGAGTTTGAATAATAGTAAAAATTTGATGGTTCTTTAATCAGTTTTTATACAGTAATTTCATTTCCTGTTTTCTAAGAGGCATTTTATCAATACTCCTAGAAATCTCACGGATACTCCAGGGGCTGGACTTACGTAGAGAAATTTTTCCATCTTTGGCTATTAGTATAAAAGAGAAGCCTTTTGGTCGAAGCTTTGATCTAGTCAAGTTAGCTGGAATAGGGTTTGTATCGGTGAAGACGATTACATCTCTTTCTACCAGTTGAGTGGGCCTAGTACGTAATAGTTTTATTTGACCAACAAAGTTTGGATCTTCTGGATTATCAGCGAATACAATAATAACTCTCTTCTGCCATAAAAAATTATTTAAACCAATAGAAGAGCCATTTGAGGAGTTTAAATCTATAATTAATAAATCGTTTGAATCCTCAGCGGTGGCTTGGCCAAAGTTGAATAATAATATAGAAACTAATAAAAGGTATTTCATGGAATCTCCTAGGGTTTCTGTCTACAGAAGTTTTTTATTAAATATAAGTACCTAATAACGAGGACAAAACTTAAAGAGTAGTGTAAAATCTTTTTGATAACCTTTAAGGACTAAAAATATGATGTCAGAAAAGAAAAAATGGGAACTAAATTTAAAGGCTGAATCTTCTAAAAGCAATGTTGAAGACTTAACGTGGGTTAGCCCTGAAGGTATTCCAATTTTTCCACTCTATACTAAAGAAGATTCGGATGACCTTCCTCATCTAGGATCAGTTCCGGGTGAAGAACCATTCGTTCGTGGAACAAGAACAACAATGTATGTGGGTAGACCCTGGACCATCAGGCAATATGCTGGATTTTCTACTGCTGAGGAATCGAACGAGTTTTATAAAAAAGCGCTTAAGGCAGGGCAGCAAGGTGTTTCCGTTGCTTTTGATTTAGCGACTCATCGAGGGTATGATAGTGATCATGAACGTGTCGAGGGGGATGTGGGTAAAGCTGGTGTCGCCATTGATAGTGTAGAAGACATGAAAATATTATTTAAAAATATTCCTCTGGATAAAGTTAGTGTCTCCATGACTATGAATGGGGCTGTTATTCCAGTATTAGCGTCTTTTATAGTTGCTGGAGAAGAACAAGGTGTAAGTAAATCTGACCTATCTGGAACAATTCAAAATGATATATTAAAAGAGTTTATGGTAAGAAATACCTATATTTACCCTCCTGAACCATCAATGAGAATTGTGGCGGACATAATTGAGTATACTTCAAAGCAAATGCCTAAGTTTAACTCAATTTCTATTTCTGGGTACCACATGCAAGAAGCTGGAGCAAATCTAGTCCAAGAACTCGCTTTCACTTTGGCAGACGGAAAGGAGTACGTAACTGCTGCCATTAAAAGGGGTATGGATGTTGACTCGTTTGCGGGTCGGCTATCTTTTTTCTTTGCAATTGGTATGAATTTTTTTATGGAAATCGCGAAGCTTAGAGCAGCAAGGCTTTTATGGCATAGGATTATGAAAGAATTTAACCCAAAGAATGAAAAGTCATTAATGCTTAGGACACACTGTCAAACCTCTGGTGTGTCGTTGCAGGCACAAGACCCGTACAATAACATTGTTAGAACTTCCTATGAAGCTATGAGTGCAGTTTTAGGAGGAACTCAATCTCTCCACACTAATAGTTTTGATGAGGCAATGGCGTTACCAACAAGTTTTTCAAGCCGTGTTGCAAGGAATACCCAATTAATTCTTCAAAATGAAACTAAAGTTACGACTGTTATAGATCCACTCGCTGGCTCTTATTATATTGAAAAATTGACATCGGACCTGGCAGAAGAAGCATGGAAATTAATTTTGGAGATTGATGAATTAGGGGGGATGACGAAGGCAGTAGCCTCAGGTATGCCAAAGTTGAAAATTGAAGAGGCTGCGGCCAAAAGGCAGGCAGCAGTTGATCGCGGCGAGGAAATTATTGTTGGGGTAAATAAGTTTAAACCAGATCAGGAGACTGTCGTAGATATACTTGATGTAGATAATATTGCTGTGCGAGATTCACAGATAAGAAGGCTCAAAAAAGTTAAGAAATCAAGAGATCCAAAAAAATGCGAAGCGGCTTTAAATGATCTTGAGGAAGCGGCTTCGTCAGGAAACGGAAATTTACTTGATTTTGCGATTAAAGCAGCCAGAGTGAGAGCCACCGTGGGAGAAATCAGTATGGCTATGGAAGTTCCTTTTGGACGACATAAGGCTGAAAATCGAATGTTATCTGGAGTATATGGAGCTGCATATGCCACTGATGAAAATTTTTTAAACATACAAAAATCTATTGAAAGCTTTGTAGAAGTTGAAGGTAGGCGACCAAGAATTTTAGTTGTAAAAATGGGGCAAGACGGACATGATAGAGGAGCTAAAGTTATTGCTACGGCATTTGCAGATATTGGTTTTGATGTTGATGTCGGTCCTCTATTTCAAACGCCAGCAGAAGCGGCTCAAGATGCTATAGATAATGATGTTCATATTATTGGAATTAGCTCTCAGGCAGCAGGTCACAAGACACTTGCTCCTAAGTTAATAGAGGCTCTTCATGAAAATGATGCATCTGAAATAATTGTAATTTGTGGAGGCGTTATTCCTCAACAAGATCATGAGTTCCTTTATAGAAAAGGAGTTAAGGCAATTTTCGGGCCAGGTACAAATATTCCAGATGCCGCCCAAGCAGTGTTAAATTTAATTCAAACCAATAAAAGTCAAAAATAAAAATACTTTTAAGGATATTTAATGGGATTACTTTCTCATAATAAATTTAAATACGCGTTGATAATACTTTTGGGATTGTTTATTTTTCTATGGTACTTTTTGCACGCTTTAACACCGTTTATAGTAGGAGGCGTGATAGCTTACCTTTTAGACCCGTTAATAAAACGTTTAGAAAAGTTAGGGGTAAAACGGCTGTTTTCTGTTATTTTGATTTGTTTATTATTCTTGAGTACTTTGGTTTGTGCAGTGTTGTTTATTTTTCCAATCATTTTTCAACAACTATTAGAACTGTTTAAGAGCACCCCATCATATATCTTCGCCTTTCAGGAGTACTTTTTTAATAATTTTCCAAGTTTGCAGGACAAAACGCCAATTTTGAGTGAATCTTTGAATGGCTTTAGTGAAATGATAGAATCCAAGGGAGTCTATCTAGCTCAGGCTCTAGTTACTTCAACAGTTGGGTTGGTAAATATCTTTACATTTTTCCTTATTGTTCCTGTAGTAACGTTCTACCTACTATTAGATTGGACTATTTTAATTGAAAAGTTAAATGGATTAGTGCCAAAAAAATATAACTCTGATATAAAAATAATTGCTTTGGAAATTGATAAGACGTTAGCAAGTTTTGTGCGAGGGCAGTTATTTATTTGTTTAATCCTTAGCATTTACTATGCTGTAGCGTTAATGTTCTTAGGGATTAAATTTGCTATTTTAGTAGGAATTTTTGCTGGTATATTTTCACTTATTCCATATGTTGGGTTTGTCTTTGGAGGAGGAATTGCTATAGTTCTTGCGATGGTTCAATTTTGGGATAACCCAATTTGGATAGGGGCTGTCGGTTTTGTATTTTTGATTGGACAGGTTGTTGAAGGTAATATTCTTTCACCGATACTAATAGGAAAAAATATTGGGCTGCATCCGGTTTCACTTTTACTGTCTTTATCAATTTTTTCTTTCTTGTTTGGTTTTACAGGATTAATTGTTGGTGTTCCAATAGCTGCAATAATTGGTGTTTTACTACGTCTTCTAATTGTTAGCTATAAAAAGACAGATTTTTATAATGAGCTAGATCAGACTGATTAGATGAGCAATCAATTATCATTTTCTCTTCCAAAAAAAGAAATTCTCGATCAAGATAATTATTTTGTGTCTCAGGCAAACCAAAGTGCCGTATCCTTGATAGAAGACTGGATTAATTGGCCCTCAAGGAAATTAATTTTAGTCGGCTCTGAAGGTTCAGGGAAGACTCATCTTGGTCATCTTTGGGCTTCCCAAGTTGGCGCCACCATTATTAATGCAAAAACTTTGACGGATGAACAAATTAATGAACTCTCTAAGACACCAGTTTTAGTTGAAGATATAAACGAAGTTCAGAGAAACCAGCCTGTTGAAGTAGTACTTTTCCATTTACATAATCTGCTATATTCTGAAGGCCATAGCCTTTTAATGACATCTCAAATATTACCTGGTAGATTGGACTTTTTGCTTAAAGACTTGCAGAGTAGAGTGGAAGCTTCGGCAATTGCAAGACTATACCCTGTTGATGATGATTTGCTTAGAGCTATTTTGATTAAAATGTTTGCTGATAGACAAATTCATTTTTCTGATAAATTATTGGCTTACGTATTACCTCGAGTAGAGAGAAGCTATACAGCGGCTAAGCTATTTGTTGAGGAAGTGGATTCAAAGGCAATGGCAGAGAGTCGAGTTATTGGAAAAAGATTAGTGAGGGATATATTAGAGGCTCGTGGGTGAAAGTAGCTCTGTTTTGAGGAATTATATAGCATGATTGATGGAATAAATTTAGATAAGAATAATAAAATGAAAGCTAATTCGGATTTTCTTTCAACTAACTTCGCTGTTCCAGTTGTTATGAATAAGTTAGATTTATCCAGTCCAGAAAGGTTTTTTAATAGAGAATTAAGTTGGTTGGACTTTAATTATAGGGTTTTGGAAGAAGCTAATAACATTAAAATACCTCTCTTGGAAAGAATAAGGTTTTTATCTATTTCTGGCACAAACTTAGATGAGTTTTATAGTGTAAGAGTTGCTGGTTGGCGACAGCTATTGAAGTCAGGTAGCCAACGACAATCTGAGGATGGAAAAAAATCTTTAGACCAACTGCGGTTAATAGATAAAAAGTGTCGTAAGTTAATCTCTTATCAAAGTGATGTGAATCGTTTGCTTATGAGAGCAATAGAAAATGAGAATATAGCAGTTTTAACAAATGAAAAATTAACGGAGCATGATTTAGGTTTTTTAAAAACTTATTTTTTTTCTAATGTTTTTTCTGTTTTGTCACCGCTAGCAATTGATCCGGCACACCCATTTCCCTTTATACCTAATTCAGGGTTAGCTTTGGCTTTGGAGTTAGAAAAAGAGAAAGATGGTAGTATTTTACGAGCACTTTTGCCGGTGCCATCTCAAATAAACAGGTTTATAAAGTTACCCTCTGACCTCAAAGATCATAGATATCTACTATTAGATAATTTACTGCTGATGAATATAAAAAATCTTTTCCCAGGTTTTAAATTAAATGGGTATTGCACGTTCAGTGTTCTTAGGGATAGTGACATTGAAGTTGAAGAAGAAGCTGATGATTTAGTTAGGGGATTTGAAGTTGCTTTAAAGAGACGAAGGACTGGAGAAGTGGTTCGTCTGAAAGTTTCTAAAAATGCACCGGTTGAGTTGCGCTCTCTGATAATGAGCTCCCTAGATGTGAATCAGTATGAAGTTATCGAAGTTGACGGTATGATTGGTTTATCTGATTTGAAAGAATTAGCTAATGTGCCTCGTAAAGATTTGTTATGGGCACCTTTTACGCCACGCATTCCGGAACGAGTTTTGGATCATGATGGTGATATATTCAAATCAATAAAGCAAAAAGACATGCTTTTGCACCACCCTTATGAAACTTTTGAAACTGTTATTAATCTTTTAAAACAAGCGGCAGCTGATCCAAATGTGGTTGCGATCAAGCAGACGCTCTATAGAACTTCCAATGAAAGTCCAATAGTAGATGCTTTATGTCTTGCTGCTGAAAATGGAAAATCTGTGACAGCACTGGTTGAATTAAAAGCTAGGTTTGACGAAGAGGCAAATATTAGACAAGCGCGAAAGTTGGAAAATGCGGGCGCTCATGTGATATACGGTTTTACTAAGTATAAAACGCACGCAAAAATCAGTACAGTAGTAAGGAGGGAGAGTGAAAAACTTGTTACTTACACACATTTTGGTACAGGAAACTATCATCCGATAACTGCTAAATTTTATACAGATTTAAGCTTTTTTACATGTGACTCATCTTTAGGGAAAGATGCCACAAAGGTTTTTAATTATATTGGAGGATACGCTACTCCTGAGCATCTTGAGAATCTTAGTATTTCGCCTGTAAATTTGAAGGCAAAACTTCTTTTTATGATTAATCAAGAGATTGTAAATTCTGAAGCAGGAAAACCTGGTCAGATATGGGCAAAAATGAACTCCATAATTGATCCTGAAATTATTGATTCCTTATATAGGGCATCCAAGCATGGTGTAAAAATAAGTTTAGTAATTCGAGGTATATGTGGTGTCAGGCCAGGAATAAAAGGCTTAAGCGAAAACATTAGGGTTAAATCTATTGTCGGTCGATTCTTAGAACATTCTCGGATAGTTTGCTTTGGAAATGGAAACTTATTACCTTCTCAAAAAGCAAAGGTATTTATCTCTTCAGCAGATTGGATGGGTCGCAATTTGGATTGGAGAGTCGAGACGCTGGTAGAAATCAAAAACCCAACAGTTAAAGCGCAGGTTGTTAGTCAAATAATGGCTGCCAACTTAGCAGATACTTCACAAAGTTGGGTTCTCTCTGGTGAAGGTGATTACATAAGGAACGTTAATTCAGATGGTGTTATGCCTTTTGATTGTCACAAATTTTTTATGGAAAACCCATCCCTTTCAGGTCGTGGATCGGCGGGAGCTGGAGATGTCCCAAAGCTTGTTAACATTAATTAGTAGAGGTTTCATTAATGCTAGCAATAAGAATGAGATATTGTGGAGGTCCTGCTTTTGGTTGGTAAGATATCGTTAAAAAAATTAGAACTAAATAGTACTTCAACTAACAGCGATATTTTTTCCAGTATTAGGCAGGAGTCCTTAACAAGAGTTGGTGTAATTGATATTGGATCTAACTCCGTGCGTATGGTCGTCTTTGATGGGGCTGCACGAAGTCCAGCTTATTTTTTCAATGAAAATATCTTTTGTGGGTTAGGTGAAGGGTTAGAAAAAGGTGGTTTATTAAACTTAAAAGCAAAAGAACGGGCATTTAGAGCACTTTCACGTTTTGCGTCACTGATAAAAAGTATGAAAATAAGTCCTATAACATGTGTAGCTACTGCGGCAGTTAGACAAGCGACAGATGGTCAAAAATTTTGCGAGGATGTTTTCTTAAGCACAGGTTTAACCGTTAAGGTATTATCTGGAATAGAAGAAGCAAATTTGTCCGCCCAAGGGGTATTTTTGGGTTGGCCTGAGGCTGATGGAGTAATGTGTGATATTGGAGGTTCATCGTTGGAAGTAGCAGAAATAGGAAATGGTGTGGTTGGTAAATGTGTGTCAGTCCCGTTGGGCCCATTAAATCTGGTATCACTAATGTTAGATAAAAAAGCGCTTAAGAAAAAAATTAATCAGGAGGTAAATTATATTGGAAATTATTCAAAGTTTTCTGGAAAAGACCTTTTTTTAGTTGGAGGTTCATGGAGAGCAATTGCTCGTCTTGATATGGAAAGACGTCGATATCCTTTAAAGGTTTTGCACGAGTATCGGATGACGCAAGAATCAGTGTTTGAAACGGTTAAATGGATCTTATCTAAAGATATTAAAAAACTAGGAACGGTGTCTGGCCTCTCAAAATCTAGACTTAGGTTGGTTCCAATAGCAGCCCGTATTTTAAGGTCTCTTACAAGAGAATTAAAACCCCGATCCATCTTTCTTTCTAGTTATGGTATTAGAGAGGGGCTTTTGTATGAGCAGATGCCATATAAACTTAAACGACTTGATCCTTTGCTAGAAGCCTGCCGCTTGGATGAAGAACAAAATGCCAGGTTTCCTGGGTTTGGATCCGAATTGTATAGATTTATTAAACCAATTTTTAAAGACGTATCTAATGAGCGTATAAGGTTAATAAAATCTGCGTGTTTACTTCATGATGTGAACTGGAGAGCGCATCCAGATTATAGAGCAGAAGTGTGTTTTGACAATGCTACGAGAGCAAATCTGGGCGGTTTGACTCATATGGAGCGTATTTTTTTGGGGGTCTCTTTGCTCTATCGTTATAAGGATAGTCGAAAGTATACAGCTTACCAAAAAGTATTAAGCCTTCTAAGTGCTAACGAGTTAAGAGAGGCTGAAATATTGGGGAAAGCCATGCGTTTTGGTGCAACGTTTTCTAGGTTGGGTGATCATATTCCAGCTAAGCTTGAGTGGGATCCAAAGCAAAACCTAGTTAAATTAACACTTAAAACGAAAAGTAAGCTATTATATGGTGAGATTGTTGATAAAAGGTTTTCGTCACTTGCTAAGGCCTTGGGAGCTGTGGCTGAGGTAATTTAAACAAAAGGATCAATAATTAATTTAGTGATCTTGGCAATAGGCTAGGTTTAGCTTAAGCCATTGATAGTAATTAAACTGCGAGTTGTTAGTATGCGCTTAACCAAATATTTTATACCGGTATTAAAAGAAACTCCGTCAGAAGCTCAAATCGTGAGTCATCGTTATATGCTTAGAGCGGGGATGATCAAGCAATCTAGTGCTGGTATATATTCCTGGCTTCCATTAGGGTTTAAAGTACTTCAAAAAATTGAAAAAATTGTTCATGAAGAACAAGTTATGGCTGGCCATATTCCAATGTTAATGCCGACACTACAGGCAGCTGATTTATGGAAAGAAAGTGGAAGGTACGAAGACTACGGTGAAGAGATGCTTAGAGTAACTGATCGACATGGTCGAGATATGTTGTATGGGCCGACTAATGAAGAGTTAATTACTGACATATTCAGGTCACACGTTACCAGCTACAAAGATTTACCATTAACACTTTATCATATTCAATGGAAGTTTAGAGATGAAATTCGACCTCGATTTGGTGTCATGCGAGGTCGGGAATTTTATATGAAAGATGGTTATAATTTTGACCTCGACTATGAAGGAGCAATGCACTCATATAATCGACATATGATAAGTTATTTAAGGTCGTTTGAGAGAATGGGATTAAAGGCAATTCCAATGAGAGCAGATAGTGGTCCTATTGGGGGAGATGATACTCACGAATTCTTAGTTTTAGCAGAAACTGGGGAAAGTGAAGTTTTTTATGATGATCGAATTCTAGATTTAGAATTTGGTAATAAAGAGGTTAACTATGAGCAAAGAAATGAGTGTGCAGGCTTAGTTAAAAATTGGACTAAGCCATACGCAAGGACCAAAGAAACCCATGATGAAACTTTGTTTAACTTGGTTTCAGAAGAACATAGGAAAGTATCTAGGGCAATAGAAGTTGGACAAATTTTCTATTTTGGAACAAAATACTCGGATTCAATGAATGCTAAAGTTCAGAATGATAAAGGAGAAAATGTATCGGTTCACATGGGAAGTCACGGTATTGGAGTATCTCGTTTAGTTGGTGCGATAATCGAAGCTAATCATGATGAAAAGGGTATAATTTGGCCTGAAGGTGTGACTCCATTCCATTGCGGATTAATAAATCTTAGGCAAGGGGATGATGAAACAGATTTAGCGTGTGAAAAAATTTATAAAAGTTTAAAACTTGTTGGGTTAGATGTATTATATGATGACCGAGCGGAGCGAGCTGGTGGAAAATTTGCTACAATGGATCTTTTAGGGTTACCTTGGAGAATAACAGTAGGGCCGCGAGGATTAAAAAATAATGTTGTCGAGCTGGTCAGTAGGCGTACTGGAGCAAGTGAAGAGGTGTCAATAGACCAAGTTTCAAAAAGGTTAGCTGTAATTTATGGGTTAGTATGATAATCTAAGGACTCAATAACTTCTATTTAATTACTTTTTAAAATTTTCAGGTAATTTTTTGTCAATTTGAAGATAGGCTAAATGAATGTTTTTTTCAAATTTTGAATTTCTAATTGCATGGCGTTACCTTCGAGCAAAGCGCTCGGATGGTGGTATAAGTGCGATGACCTGGATTAGTTTAATTGGTATTACTCTTGCTGTGATGGCTCTAATCGTAACATTAGCGGTTAGATCAGGTTTTAGGCATGAGTTTGTCGAAAGTATCTTGGGAGCGAATGCTCACATTACCTTATACGCTTCTGGTGAAATGGGTTCTTCTGGGACTTACTCAAGGGGAATAGAAAACTATGAATTAATTTCAGAAAAGCTTAATGGCTTTGATAGTGTTTTGAATGCAGCGCCCCTGGTAAAAAGTCAGCTGATGGCATCAAGAAACGGTAGGAATGTAGGTGTAGAGGTTTTTGGAATTCAGAAGAAAGACCTTATGTATGCCAAGAAAGTTATTGAACCTGAGAAATCTTATGGTGATTTAGAAAATTTTTCTGATGGATTGGCGCTTGGGTTGGGTGTGGCTAGAGAACTAGGAGTATTTGTTGGAGATAAAGTCCAACTAACCTCTCCAGACGGGTTAAAGACTGCTTTTGGGACGAGTCCAAGAATTTCCCGTTTTGAGGTGGTTTATATCTTCCAGGTCGGAAGATACGATATTGATCGAACCCGTGTTTATATGCCTTTCAAAGAGGCACAGGCTTTTTTAAATCGAGAAAATTTTGCTGACGAGGTGGAGATAACTTTATTTAAACCTGAAACGATTAAAGATGAGTTATTAGAAAAATTAAATGGTACGTTCCCACAGCTGTCATATTGGACTTGGAGAGACAGTTCTGGTGCATTTCTGCAAGCTCTTGAGATGGAAGATAATGTCATGTTTTTGATTTTATCAATTTTAGTTTTAATTGCATCTATGAATATTGTATCAGGTTTAATTATGTTGGTTAAAAATAAAGGTAGAGATATAGGTGTTTTACGCACTTTGGGAGTCAGCCAAAATTCAATATTAAAGATTTTTTTCCTTTGTGGTGCTTCTGTTGGGCTAATTGGCACGTTGTTCGGATTAGTATTTGGATGTCTAATTACTCTTTATATTGAACCAATTTTTGATTTATTAGATTATCTTCTTGGTGGTGGAGTTTGGGACCCGTCCGTTAGATACTTATCCAGGTTACCTGCTCGATTAGAATTTACAGATGTAATTTCAGCTGTTTGTTTGTCACTGTTTCTGAGTTTTACAGTAACAATTTTCCCAGCTCGTCGTGCATCAAAAATGAATCCAGTTGAGGCTTTGAGATATGAGTAGTGAGGTATTAACCCTATCAGACATATGCAAAAGTTATCATAAAGGGACATCAAGAGAAGTAAGCGTTTTAAATGGAACCAACTTTTCTGTAAGCTCGGGAGAAATTGTTGCTTTGGTAGCACCATCAGGAGCAGGAAAGTCAACACTTTTACATATTGCTGGTTTGCTAGATGAAGCTGATTCAGGAAATGTATTTTTGGCTGGAGAGAATGTAACTGGACAATCTGATAGCTTTCGTACCAGTATGCGAAGAAACCAAGTTGGGTTTATTTACCAATCACATCACCTTCTGCCTGAGTTTAGTGCCCTCGAAAATATTGTACTTCCGCAGTTAGTTTCCGGTGTGCCCAAGGAAGAAGCTATTTCAAGAGCAAATAAGTTACTTGAGAAAGTAGGAATTCTTTCCCGTAGAGATCATAGACCTGGCACGCTTTCTGGAGGAGAACAACAGCGAGTTGCATTTTGTAGAGCGATAGCTAACCAACCTGACTTGTTACTGGCTGATGAACCAACTGGAAACCTAGACCCTGAAACTGCTGAAAATGTTTTTAATACTTTAATAGAGTTAACTCGCGAAACTGGTTTGGCAGCTCTTGTTGCAACGCACAACTTAGATCTAGCCCACCGCATGGATCGGGTTGTTCATCTAGAGCGAGGGCTAATCATAAGTTAGAGTTGAGGGTGAAATTAGTTAGAGTTTTATGTAATTTGTTGTTCGAAAAAGTCCCCAATTAGGTTTACGGTTTGATCACGTACCTTCTTAACTTCCATTATTAATTCGTGTTTTGCATTCTGAACAGTTACTAATTTTCCTATATCCCACTCAGATATCCTTTTTCTAATTGCTAACGTATCTATTATAGTTTCATTTGACCCTACTAGGACTAAGCTAGGTACTGGGGGTGCGATTATTTTGGCTAACCTCTCACATTCTTTCAAGGTCTCATACATCCATCCAAGAGTAGGACTACCAAGCATAAGTTCCGGGTAACTATTAAGTTGATTTTTAATCCTGCCATACATGTTTTTTGAGTTTGTTAGGACATTCTTTTCAAATGGAGTATATAAAACATAGTTTTCTGTTCGACCACCTGGGACCACTTTTGTTGATAACGGCCCCATCTTTGCTAGGGGTGCTACAATTTTTGACAGCAGCTTTGCTAATGGTGAAATCGATAGGCCCCACATAGGGCTTGTGAAAACAGCTGCTTTAAAAGGTAACTCATTTACTAAACTTCGCATAGCAATGCATCCCCCCATTGAGTGAGAAAGAAGATAAAGAGGTTCGGGTAGTTTTAAAGAATGGAATGCTTTAATTGTAGCCATTACATCTTTTTGATAATCAGAATATTTTTTTATATGACCAATTGATCTATTTTTCAGTAATCTATCAGAAAGTCCTTGTCCTCTCCAATCTATTGCAAGTACTGAGTAACCCCTTTTTTCTAATAATTCTGCAGCGACACCGTATTTTTCAATAAACTCACCTCTTCCTGGAAAAATTATAACAGTTCCTTTAGTTCCTGATTTCCAGATACCTAAGCGAATTTTTATATTGTCTTCGGTTACAAGCCATTTAGCCGTTCCCCCCGAGGGGCCCATAGATACTTTTGAAAAAAATGGCGCATCTGACAATATCAAGAGAGAAAGGACCCTAGTTTCATAATTGGTGCAATATTACCGTTTATAGTTAATTTTTTTGAAAGGATTGCTACTTGTACTTTTGTTTTTCCGTCTAATATTGACTTAAATGTTTTTTCGGTGGCTGTCACGGTGCATTCTGCTGTTTCATCAGACCTGCGAACTCCTAAATGATCAATTATTATTGATCCTTCTCCCAAAATATGTATTTTGACAGTATCTTTAAAGCCATTTTTGAGCTTTTTAGTTAATTTCTGTATGGCGCGATCAATAGTGGATTCCATATTTTGATACCATAATAATTATACGATGGTTTTGTCTCTACTATTTACAGGTAATAATCAAATAGGAATTAACGTTTGGCAGAAAATTAGACAAGTATTGTAGTAATTTAATAAAAAAAGCTTTTATAAGCCATCTATCGTATTTATTTCTCTAATTTTAACTACTGATAACAAAATAAAGCTATATAATTTATTGTACTAAAGTAAAATTTGGATAGATAACCTGATATGAAAAAAACTCCGTCTGTCATAGCAGTTCTTGGACCTACGAACACAGGTAAAACTTTCTATGCGATTGATAGAATGCTATCATACAAAAGTGGTATAATAGGCCTTCCTTTACGACTTCTAGCAAGAGAAGTTTATGATAAAATAACTCATTTACGTGGAAAAGAAGTCGTTGCGTTAGTTACAGGTGAAGAGAGAATTATCCCATTAAACCCAAAATATTGGGTCTGCACAGCTGAGTCTATGCCAACACAGTTAGAAGTTGAGTTTGTGGCAGTTGATGAAATTCAACTTTGTACTGATGCAGAACGAGGTTACATTTTTACAGAAAGGCTTTTGCACTCTAGGGGAATTTTCGAGACGCTATTTATGGGTTCAGATACAATGCAAAGCATTATTAAATCAATAGTACCTGAGGCACAATTTATAAAACGAGAGCGCTTTTCGACTTTGACATATGCTGGGTCTAAGAAACTTAACCGACTTCGACCTCGATCTGCGGTTATTGGTTTTTCTGCGGAGAAAGTTTATTCGATAGCAGAACTTATTAGGAGTTATAAAGGTGGATGTGCAGTTGTCTTGGGAGCCTTAAGTCCGCGGACACGAAACTCTCAAGTTGAAATGTATCAAAATGGTGATGTTGGGTTTCTTGTAGCCACAGATGCAATAGGAATGGGATTAAACCTAGATGTGTCCCATATTGCTTTTTCTGGTTTGACAAAATTTGATGGTCGAAGAGTTAGGCGCTTGGCACCAAACGAGTTAGCTCAAATTGCTGGCAGAGCTGGACGATATATGAATTCAGGAACATTTGGTACGACGGGAGATTCTGATACATTAGAGGATCACGTAATTGAGGCGATCCAAGAATCTCGTTTTCCCTCCATAAAAAAACTGCAATGGAGAAATAATAAACTTGAGTTTAACTCGATTCAAGACCTTGTCGAATCCTTAGAACTCCAAACGAATAATCA
>NZVE01000052.1 GCA_002697345.1 Paracoccaceae bacterium
GAAAAGGCGTTATACTCTTTAGAAATTAAGTTATTAGATATACTTTCTATATTTTCAATTACAGAGCAAGGAATTGAGCTTTTAATAAGTAGATCGATCCAATAACTGGAAGGTTTTTTGCACAGATAACTACCAAGAACTTCATCTAACGCGTCCCTATTCTCCAAACGAGTCTCCGCTCCTTGAAACCGTGGATCGTTAAGTAAACTTGGAAATCCAATAGCTTTACAAAAAGGCGCCCAATCCTTTTCACTACCCAACCCTATAACAATATCTTGATCTGCAGTTGGGTAGGGTTCAAAGGGTGTCGCTGAGGGATGTCTGGACCCAATAGGGCCGGGCACAACACCCGTATTCAGATGTCGGGCAAATGCATTTTCTAAACACGCCCACTGACAGGCTAACATAGAGACGTCTAAGTGATTTATATCACTTTTAGCCTGAGCATCTCTCTCATACAGGCGTTGTAAGATACCAATAACAGCAAACATCGCTGCGGATATATCTCCAACAGAGAACCCTACGCGGGTAGGATTTCCTCCCAGTTCTCCATTGATACTCATCATCCCACTCATAGCTTGAACGACTATGTCATATGCTGGGCGATCAGATAAACTCCCTTTCTGTCCAAAACCAGAAATAGACGCAGAAATTAATTTTGGATTTATTGCCTTCAATTCTTGGTCACTACATCCCAAGCGATCACGAACACCAGGCCGCATATTTTCTACAAACACATCAGCTGATGCAAGAAGTTTGCGTAGTACAGCCTTTCCATCGTCTGTTTTTAAATCAAGCTTAATTGAACGCTTATTACGATTGACAGAAGCAAAATACAAACCAACTCCATCCTTAAAGGGAGGGGTAGTTCGAGAAGTGTCACCATTTGGATTTTCGACCTTTATTACATCCGCCCCCAGGCTCGCCAATAGCCATGTACAAAAAGGACCAGAAAGAACACTCGTCATATCTACAACACGTATTCCCTTCATTTTTCTGATACCATTATACGTGACTTAATTTTTACCTGATGGTTTCTATCAGAAGATTTTGCTATTTCAAAAAGCTTTTCAGATTCAGAATTAAACTCAGAAAAATCTAGCACTCTGTCAACCAAACCCCAATGCAAGGCTTCGTCTGAGTCAATAGTTTGACCACCAAGCAATATAATTGAAGTGCGTCCTTTCCCTATAAGTGAGTACAGACTATTAACGTCATACTGTCCTGGTAACACGTTATTTTTAAAAACTGGGTACGCAAAACGGGCCTTTGGAACAGACACTCTAATGTCACACCCTAAAGCTAACGATAAGCCACCCCCCATACAATGGCCATTTAACAAGGCAACCGTCATAACAGGAATTTTTCTAAGACTCTCTGCCATTCTACTCCAACCATCCGGAGTATCATCACCACCAGTAACAAGTTCCGAAAGATCAGCACCGGCGCAGAATACTCTATCCCCAGCTCCCGTGACCACAACTCCCAAGAGATTATCATCTGCGGCCGCCCGGTTAAAAATAACTGCTAACTCATCCAACATTTCATTAGTCAGTGAATTTGCTTTCTGGGGGCGATTAACAGTAACTGTTAAAATATTTTTAATTCGACGTTGAAGTATAAGGTTATCAGCCATTTCTATCTCCTTAAAAAAATAACCATAAAAGATAACAAAGAGAATTCAAATCACTTTTCTTTAAAAAGATTATCTAGGAATTTATAGAACCACTTCGCTTGTTCAGCGTCACTCTTGTACATCAATCTCGTTTGATCTTCCGAAGTCTGTTGCCCAATATACCTTGACCAATCCTCCTTTTGCCACCTCCGAAAACCTTCGATCGTAACTTCAGGATGAAACTGTAATCCATACACTTTCTCTCCATACTTAAATGCTTGATTTGGAAACAACTTACTACCAGCCAATCTAATTGCTCCTGCAGGAATACCAAAAGTGTGGGAATGTGCCTGTGTAACAAAAAGAGGTTCTTGCAGAAAACCACAAGCGAGTGCTTCTGGTGTAGGCTCTACTTGATAATAACCAAATTCACTCGCTTTACTATCAATAGGACCAACCTTAGCCCCTAGGTGGTAAGCTATTTGTTGGGCACCCTGACAAATTCCTAACATAGGTACATCAGCAGTTAAACAGTCCCTAATCCACCGATATTCATCCTCAAGGAACAGAAATTCTTTTGTATCGAACACATTATATTGACCACCATAAAGAACAGTTCCAATCACTGATTCATCTATGTCTTCAATAAGCTCTCCCTTAAAAGGTTTACATATTTTGACATCTAAACTGTTAACACAGGCCCAACTAACAACCCTGTCATCTGTTGGACCATCTCCATGCTTTATTAGAATTAATTTTTTTCTCACCTAGACCCCCCAGATATAACTTCAACGATTCAAATTATAGTTTAAGCATTAAACAGAAAGTGTAAAACGTCTCCATCTTTGACAGTATAACTTTTCCCCTCAACTCTCATTTTACCAGCTTCCTTTGCCTTTTGTTCACCATTAAACGAAACGAAATCATTAAAAGCGATAGTTTCAGCACGAATGAAACCCCTTTCAAAGTCACCGTGGATTACACCAGCTGCCTGTGGTGCTAACGTACCATGCTTAACTGTCCAAGCCCTGGCTTCTTTTGGGCCTACAGTAAAGTAAGTTTCTAATTGCAATAAATCATACCCTGCTCTAATTAATCTGTCCAAGCCTGCTTCATCTAAACCCATTTCATTTAAAAATAACTCTGCCTCATCTTGATCTAATTGACTAATTTCTTCTTCAATTTGAGCGCTAATTATAACTACCCCAGAGTTTTGTTTCTCAGCCATTTCAAACACTTTTTGAGTAAAGGAGTTCCCACTCGAAGCACTGTCTTCACCAACGTTACAAACAAATAGAATAGGTTTTGCTGTCAGTAACTGGAGCATTGCCCAGGTTTTTAGGTCATCTTCATCTACCAAAACAGTTCTAGCTGGAAACCCATCCTCCAACGCCACTAAGGCGGCTTTTAAAAGACGCTCTTGCTGAATTGCTTCTTTGTCACCACCTCTAACTTTACGGATTAAGCCTTGAAGGCGTTTCTCGATACTTTCAATATCAGCTAGCATTAATTCTGTTTCAATAGTCTCCGCATCTGAAACTGGGTCGATACGGTCGCTTACATGGGTAACATCATCATCCTCGAAACAACGTAGTACATGTGCAATTGCATCAACCTCACGAATGTTTGCTAAAAATTGATTGCCTAAACCTTCTCCTTTTGAAGCACCCTTAACTAAACCTGCTATATCTACGAACGTCATACGGGTTGGAATAATTTGTTTCGACTCCGCTATCTTTGCCAACTCATCTAGACGTCTGTCGGGGACACCAACCTCTCCGATGTTTGGTTCGATAGTACAAAAGGGAAAGTTAGCAGCTTGAGCCGCTGCCGTTTTAGTCAGTGCATTAAACAATGTTGATTTCCCAACATTAGGCAATCCAACAATACCCATTTTAAATCCCATTTTTTTTCCTTAAAATTAATATAATTTTGTTGGATTTACGTTCTTGATACACATAACGTCAAGGAGAGCATTGATTCTTACTGCAATATTAGTGCAAACTTTCAATATAAAATCAAAAAGGTAACATAAATGGCCCGTATAGACGACACTTTTTCAACTTTAAGAGCTAATAGAAAGAAAGCATTCGTTGCCTATATTATGGCAGGTGATCCAGATTATAATGAATCCAAGGAGCTGCTCATGGGACTACCTGCAGCAGGTGTAGACATAATTGAACTTGGCTTACCTTTTACAGACCCAATGGCTGATGGTCCAACAATCCAGCTAGCAGGTCAACGAGCTTTAAATTCAGGACAAAGTCTTGAGAAAACCCTGCAAATGGTGCAGGGTTTTAGAAGTAAAAATAATGTCACCCCAATAATCATAATGGGTTACTATAACCCTATTTATTCTTATGGCGTTGATAAGTTTTTATCTAAAGCAAAGCTGGTAGGCGTTGATGGGCTTATTATTGTAGACCTTCCTCCTGAAGAAGATAGTGAACTATGCATTCCAGCTAAAAATATAGGGCTTAATTTTATTCGGTTAGCAACACCGACCACAGATGAAAATAGGCTTCCTGCAGTCCTAAAAAATACATCTGGATTTGTTTACTATGTTTCAATAACTGGCATAACTGGTGTGGCCAATGCAAGTTCTGCAAATGTTTCTCCAGAAATTGATCGAATTAAAAACAAGACAGATCTACCTGTGGTGGTTGGTTTTGGAATTAAAACTCCCGAAGCGGCATTAGAAATGGCAAAAGTAGCAGATGGCGTTGTGGTTGGCTCGGCTATAGTAGAAAAAATTGCACAAGGCGAATCAAACAAAAGCGTATTAGCCTTTGTTAAATCACTGGCTGAGGGTGTTCATGAAGCTTAACTACAAAAATATTTCGTTCCAGTATAGCTAATAATCGTTTATTAAAGGTTACCCCACATGACTGTAATAACTGAAATAACAGATCTTAAGAGAATTTACAAAAATCGTGTCCCAAAAATGTTTTACGATTATTGTGAAACTGGAAGTTGGACAGAACAAACTTTTCACGAAAATTCAACAGACTTTGAAAAAATACGGTTAAGACAGCGCGTAGCAGTTGATATGGAAGGTCGATCGACTGCATCCAAAATGGTTGGAAGAGATGTGACGATGCCAGTAGCCTTAGCTCCTGTAGGTCTTACGGGAATGCAACACGCAAACGGAGAAATACTTGCTGCCAAAGCAGCCGAATCTTTCGGTGTTCCCTTTACTTTATCAACGATGTCAATCTGCTCTATTGAGGATGTAGCCGAACACACATCAGTCCCCTTTTGGTTTCAACTATATGTAATGCGTGATGAAGAGTTTATTACAAATCTTATAGATAGAGCAAAACGAGCAAATTGCGAAGCATTACTGCTTACACTAGATCTTCAAATTTTAGGTCAAAGGCATAAAGACCTTAAGAATGGTTTATCAATACCTCCAAAATTAAACCCTACTGTTTTAATGGATTTGATGACAAAATGGACTTGGGCCATAAAAATGTTAGGAGCAAAACGTCGAACTTTTGGAAATATCGTTGGCCACGCTAAAAGTGTAAATGATATCTCTAGTCTAGCAAGCTGGACCAGTGAACAATTCGACCCAAAGTTAGACTGGGATACCGTCAAACAATACAGGAAACAGTGGGATGGAAAGTTTATCCTTAAAGGGATTCTTGATGCTGAAGATGCGAAGAAAGCCTTAGAAATAGGAGCGGATGCGATTATTGTATCTAATCACGGTGGAAGACAGCTAGATGGCGCATTAAGTTCCATCCGTGTACTTCCAGAAATCCTAGACGCTGTTGGTGACAAAATAGAGGTTCATTTAGACAGCGGAATTAGGTCTGGTCAAGATGTTCTTAAAGCCCTAGCCCTGGGTGCAACTGGGACATATATAGGGCGGGCGTATATATATGGTCTTGGAGCTCTCGGCCAACTAGGTGTGGAAACTGCTTTATCAATCATTCAGAAGGAATTGGATACCACTATGGCATTATGTGGAGAAAAAAATATCCATTCTTTAAATAGATCAAACCTCCTTATTCCAAATGAGTTTTTTAATAAGTACTCGTGAATTTTTAATAAATAATATCAAAAAAGGATAAAAATGCCCATAAAAACTATACTATTCTTACTACTTATTTCCCCATCTATTATATTAGCACACTCACCAATCATAACCAAAAACAATCAAGCAATGACAAAAAGTAATCCCTTTGTTATCTCTAAACCCGAACACTCAAAGGCCATTTTTTCTGAGCTAAATGGATCAGAGCATTATTACAAAATTGAAAGTGATATTCCCTTCAATTTTTATGCTGGAATTACTGTACCAAAACTTGAAACCTGTGATCAACAAAATTACTTTTCCTTCAAGATACTTGGAGCTGACTTTAAAGAAATAGATGGTAGAGATGGCGCACGCTTTGATTGGTGGGCTTGGTATGAAAAATACGGAAAGTCATGGTACTGGGTGGGACCCGAAATTGGTGAAAACTTTGCCTCTAATAGAACATATAACCCTGGCACATATTATGTTAAAGTATTCAATCAAACAAATACTGGAAAATACGCGTTAGCAGTCGGTGATATAGAAAAATTTGGACTGGCATCAATTCCAAAGTTATTATTAACGGTTAGAAAATTAAAAAAGGTTTTCTGGGCAGAAAGTAATTGTAGATAGCTAAATGTCGTTCTGATTGTTATCTCAATATCATGTGGTGCTAGGGTAATTAAATAAAAATTAATTCTTTACCATTATATAAAATAAAAGCTTTCCAAACTAAAAATACTTAATTATACGCTTGGTTTCACGCGGCTCTACACCCTTGGAGGAGACCGCATAATTATTGGAGAATGAAAATGGCTGATGAGACACCAAATCTTATCGCCGAGGCACGTTCGAGGACAGGCAAGGGGGCCGCTCGATCAGCACGCCGTAATGGTATGGTGCCCGGTGTAGTTTACGGTGGAGGAGTAGATCCACTACCTATAAATATCCCTTACAATATACTATTAAGAAAACTAAAAGCAGGGCGTTTTCTATCAACGCTATTCGACTTAAAAGTTGAAGGTCACGATGATGTTCGTGTGATATGTCGAAACGTACAAAGAAACGTTGTCAAAGACTTACCGACTCATGTTGACTTCATGCGGTTAAAAAGAGACACGCGAATAAACTTGTTTATTCAGGTTAATTTTACTGGCGAAGATGTTTGTCTAGGCTTAAAACGCGGTGGCGTCTTGACTGTTATACGCCCAGAAGTTGAATTAATGGTTACAGCTGGTGAGATACCTGAAAGCATCGAAGTTGATCTTTCAAACTTATCCGTAGGTGATGCTGTAACGATTTCCTCTGTAACATTACCTTCTGGAACAAAAGCGATAATTGATCGTGACTTTGTTATCGCTACTATTCAGGCTCCATCAAGTCTAAAATCTTCAGGAACAGATGATGATGATGATGCCGAAGTGGTGGAAGGCTCTGAGGAATCGGACGATAAAGCCGAAGGTGCAGAAGATTAATCTTTTAAAAACTTACCAAATGCATAGTGAAAAATATGCGTTTGGTAAAAGTTGATCTGTTAAATCGCACTAATTTCAGGTAAGTAAAGTCTCATGATGTTATTTGTTGGACTTGGAAACCCTGGAGATCAGTACACAAAAAATCGACATAATGTTGGTTTTATGGCCGTATCACGCATAGCAGAAATCTACAATTTTTCCCCATGGAAGAATAAGTTTCAAGGTTCTATAAGTAACGGCTTATTAAGCACGAAAAAGATTATTATTTTAAAGCCTAATACGTTTATGAATTTGAGTGGACAATCTGTAGGTGAAGTTAGTAGGTTTTATAAAATACCAGCGAGTAAAGTCATTGTATTTCATGATGAAATAGACTTCCCACTAGGAAAACTTAAAATAAAAAGTGGAGGTGGCCACGCCGGACACAATGGATTGCGCTCTATAAATGAGCACATTGGTTCAGATTATATAAGAATTAGAATTGGTGTTGGGCACCCTGGAAACAAAAATGCCGTATCAAATTACGTACTTGGTGATTTTTCAAAAGTAGAACAAGAAATAATTACACAAATAATAGAAGTAATTTCGACAGAAGCTGAAGATCTTATTTCAGAAAATACAGCCAATTTTGGTAAATCAATATCTGAAAAAATACAAAGAAATACAACCAAAGATAAGGCAATTGTAAAAGCAACTGTGTGTAACCCTAAAAGGGTTACTCAAGAGACCAAAAGGAGTTCTTTACAGAATCTTTTTGATAGATTTAGGAAGGAGTAAAAAAATGGATCAATTTCCATCTTTAAATGTCTATGGTAAAAAGCTTATTGAGTGCTCCAACGAGCCCCTAACGGGTTACTATAGGACAGGTTGTTGTGATACAGGCTCTTCTGATGCAGGAAAACACACTGTATGCGCTATAATGACAGATGAATTCCTAGCAATGTCAAAATACCTTGGTAATGACCTCTCAACACCTCGCCCAGAATTTAACTTTCCGGGGTTAAAAGCCGGGGATCAATGGTGTTTGTGCGCTGAACGTTTTCTGCAAGCCCATGAAGAGGGTGCAGCTCCAAAAGTTAACCTTGGTGCAACTCATCAAGAAACCTTGAAAATTGTTAAACTTGAAATTTTGGAGTTACACACTTCTTAGCTAATACTATTAAGAAAACTCCATATCAAAATTTAAGGCTTTAGCCACAGTAAAAATATCTTTATCTCCTCTACCACACATATTCATACAAATTATATGATCAGAGGGTAGCTTTGGGGCTATCTTTCCAACATGTGCTAAAGCATGGCTAGGCTCTAAAGCTGGTATAATTCCTTCAAGCTCACAACATAATTGAAAAGCAGTTAAGGCTTCCTTATCAGTAATTGACACATAATTTACTCTACCCGACTCATGTAACCATGCGTGCTCTGGACCAATTCCTGGATAATCGAGGCCAGCAGAGATCGAAAAACCTTCTAAAATTTGCCCATCATCATCTTGCAAAAGATACGTTCTGTTTCCATGAAGAACCCCAGGTCGGCCACCTGTTAATGAAGCACAATGTTCCATTTTTGAGTTAACACCTTTTCCTCCCGCTTCGACACCAATTATTGACACCTTAAGATCGTCTAAAAATGGATAGAATAAACCCATTGCATTCGATCCACCACCAATAGCCGCAACCAATGTATCAGGAGCCCTACCCTCCTGTTCTAGCATTTGGGTTTTTGTTTCTTTCCCAATTATAGATTGAAAGTCTCTTACCATTTCAGGGTAAGGATGAGGTCCAGCAACAGTTCCAATACAGTAAAATGTGTCTTCCACGTTAGTTACCCAGTCTCTTAGAGCATCATTCATTGCATCTTTTAAGGTTCCTCTTCCAGAGGTTACAGGGATAACTTCTGCACCTAGGAGTTTCATACGAAATACATTTGGTGCTTGTCTCTCAACATCATGTGCTCCCATATAAACAACGCACTTAAGACCAAACTTAGCGCACACAGTTGCTGTCGCCACTCCATGCTGCCCTGCTCCAGTCTCTGCGATAATACGTTTTTTATTCATTCTACGTGCTAAGAGTATTTGGCCTAAAACGTTATTTATTTTATGAGCCCCAGTGTGATTTAACTCATCTCGTTTCATATAGATCTTTGCACCAGCGAAGTGGTTAGTTAATCTCTCACAAAAATATAACGGTGAGGGGCGTCCAACATAATTGGCCCAAAGATCATCCATCTCCTTCCAGAAATTAGAATCTATTTTTGCATTTTCGTACTCTTTTTCTAACTCCAAAATAAGTGGCATTAAGGTTTCTGAAACAAACCTTCCCCCAAAATCACCAAAACGACCTGACTCATCAGGACCCGCCGTAAAACTATTTAACAAATCACCTGCCATAATTTTTTTCCCTAACAGTGTTAACAAATTTATATATTAACTTCGTATCTTTAATGCCAGGACTAGATTCAACCCCAGAAGACACATCCACTTGTTTAGCTCCACTGATTTCTATCGCTTCTTGTACATTGTTAGTATCTAAACCTCCAGCCAACATCCAAGGCACCTTCCAGTCAAACCCTGAAATTAATTCCCAATCAAAAGTTACTCCGTTACCACCCGGAGGGCTTAGCTTATCGGGTTTCTCTGCATCTATTAATAATTGATCAGCTACGGATGAGAAATCTTTAATTTTTACTAAATCTTGTTTAGTCCTTAAACTAACTGACTTTATAATAGGAACTTTAAATTTAGAACGAATTTTTGAAACCCTCTCAGGTAGCTCCTCACCATGTAGTTGCAACAAATCAACAGGGAAACTTGAAAATAAATTTTCAAGTTCTGAATCTAGAGGATCAACTATTAAAGCAACTTTCAAAACTTCCTGAGGAACCAGAGTGGCTATTCTTGCAGCCTCAGATAATTCTAAGTTTCTTTTCGAACTCTTGTGAAAAACAAAGCCAACATAGTCGACACTAGATCTTATACATGGCGCTACATCTTTAGGTTTTGTTAAACCACATATTTTAATCTTCACAGTCATTAAAAAATTTTCCTAAAAATTATTACTTACCTTTGTCCAATAAATTAATGATATCGTCTGACTCCTTCAGGAAGTGGGTATTGGTAGAATCAGGATGATCTGTCAGAGCTTTTTTCTCCAAAGTTTTAGTTTTTCTCTTCTTACGGGTCTTAACTCCGCGAAACCATTCACTTATAATTCCTAAGAATACACCGGCTAGGGTTGAAATTAATAACAATATGAAAAGAGGCACTTCAAATATTAAACCTTTTTGATAAAAAAAATCTAGTTCAGAAGGGATAAACTGAAATCTTACTACTTCTTGGTTAGATAAACATAATAGTAGTAAGAGAACTCCAAAAAGACATACAAATAAGCCGCGAATATACCTCATCAACTATCGTTATTGCCATTCAATCGATCTCTTAGCAATTTTCCCGTTTTAAAGAATGGAATATGTTTACTGTCAACGCTTACTGCATCCCCTGTCTTCGGGTTTCTGCCAGTGCGCGCCTCTCTCTTTTTTACCGAAAAGGCACCAAACCCACGTAACTCAACTCTGTTTCCAGAGGATATACTTGAAATGATTTCGTCAAAAATAGTGGTGACTATTCTCTCCGCATCAGCAACATTCAATGCCGGATTATCTTCGGCGATCTTTTGAACTAATTCAGAGCGTATCATTTTCAAACTCCTATAAAGTACTTTAAGGCATAAAGTGTTCTATAAATAATTATACCCCTACATGCCCGATTGATAAAAGGGACAAGATCAAAAAAAAGTGATGTAGATCAAAAAAAAAGTACTATTCACCTAAATAATTTCTTTTTTCTCTTTTTTTTCATTTTATAGATGTCTTAGTTTTTTAAACTATCAAGGAAATAACTAAACGATTCGAAAAAAAGGCCCAACTAAGTCAGGCCTTTTTAGGAGTACTATTTTTTATTTATCGTCATTTTTCAATGCAGCCCCAAGAATATCTCCAAGCGACGCACCCGAATCGGAGGAACCATATTGTTCAACGGCCTCTTTTTCTTCCGCTATTTCTCGAGCCTTAATAGAAAGACCCAATTTACGAGTTTTAGTATCAATATTTGTAACTCGTACATCGATTTTATCTCCAACTCCAAAACGGTCAGGACGCTGCTCTGCCCGGTCTCGGGACAAATCAGTTCGGCGAATAAACGATTTCATCCCCTCGTAATCGACTTCAATTCCACCATCTTCAACAGCTGTGACCGTTACAGTTATAATTGCACCTCGCTTAACTCCTTCAGTAGCACCCTTAAACGGATCACTACCCAAACCTTTTATAGATAAGGACACTCTTTCTTTTTCAATATCGATTTCAGTAACGACCGCCTTAACGTTATCTCCTTTTCGGAACTCTCCAAGTGACTGCTCTCCGCCACCTTCCCAAGAAATATCAGATAAGTGGACCATTCCATCTATATCATTTTCTAAACCAACAAATAATCCAAATTCTGTTATATTTTTAACTTCTCCCTCAATCTCTGACCCTTGAGGGAAAGTTTCTGCAAAAACCTCCCATGGATTACGAATAGTCTGCTTTAAACCCAAACTAACTCGACGCTTTATACTATCTATTTCTAGTACCATGACTTCAACTTCTTGCGAAGTCGAAACAATTTTTCCAGGGTGAACATTTTTTTTAGTCCAACTCATCTCAGACACATGAACCAAACCCTCTACTCCAGCCTCTAGTTCTACAAAAGCACCATAGTCAGTTATATTAGTTACTTTACCAGTATGTACTGACTCAACAGTATATTTTTCTTGCACTATATTCCAAGGGTCATCTTCTAATTGCTTCATTCCTAAACTAATGCGGTGGGTTTCTTTATTAATTTTTATGACTTGAACCTTTACTGTCTCACCGATGGTCATAACTTCTCGCGGGTCATTAACCCGTCTCCATGCCATATCAGTAACGTGAAGTAATCCATCAACACCGCCCAAATCAATGAAGGCTCCGTATTCAGTGATATTTTTTACAATTCCATCTACTGTGTCGCCCTCTTTTAGATTGCCAACAACCTCAGCTCTTTGTTCCGCTCTAGATTCTTCAAGAATAGCCCTTCGGGATACAACAATATTACCCCTCTTTCTATCCATTTTAAGTATAATGAAAGGTTGTTTCATGCCCATCAATGGTGCAGCGTCTCGCACAGGCCTGACGTCAACTTGAGATCCCGGAAGAAAAGCCACAGCTCCCCCTAAATCAACAGTAAAGCCACCTTTTACACGACCAAATATTACACCATCAACTCTAAGAGTATCTGAGTGCGCTGTTTCTAATCGATCCCAGGCCTCTTCCCGACGAGCCTTTTCACGACTAACGGATGCTTCTCCTCTAGAGTTTTCTACTCTATCAAGAAAAACTTCAACTTCTTGACCAATTACAAGCTCTGGGGTTTCTCCAAGACTTTCAAATTCCTTAAGATCAATTCGACCTTCCATCTTGTAGCCAATGTCTATTATTGCTTGGCCTGCTTCAACAGCTATAACCTTACCTTTTACTACTGATCCTTCTTTTGGTGTGTCTGTTTCGAAGCTATCTTTAAGGAGTGCTTCGAATTCCTCCATCGTTGCTGATTGCGTCATTGAGATTTATCTTCCTTTTTAACTAACATTTTACTGGCCGAGCGGTTGTATCCACCGGTCTTTAGGTTTCAATTTGGTCTTACTCAAAAATAGTAAGTTTAAGTAATCTTTTTAAGTACTTAATCTTATAGCTTTTGAGATTGTATTAACTGCTAATGCGACAGACGCGTCTATAGACAATTCTGTAGTATCAAGCAAGACCGCATCTTCTGCTTTTAGTAAAGGAGAAACTTTTCTCTCTCTATCAGCCAAATCTCTAGCTCTTAACTCTGATATCAGGGATTCGATGGTAAGATCTTTATCTTTTATGGAGAGTTCCTGAAACCGCCTTGCAGCTCTTATTTCTTCCGACGCTGTTATATAAAACTTTACCTCGGCATTTGGGCAAATTACTGTTCCTATATCTCTACCATCCAGAACGGCACCACCACATCTCCTAGAGAATTCTCGCTGATATTCGACTAATGCATCTCTAACTTGCCTATCTGATGCAACCTGAGAAGCAGCCTTAGAAACAGCTTCTGTTCTTAAACAACCCACTTCTATTTCATGATAGTTAAGTTTTTCTATTGCTTCTAAGGGGTCAAAACCACTTAAGACTTTCAAACCAATAAATCTATATATCAAACCAGTATCTAAGTAGGAAAATCCAAAATACTCAGAGAGTTTTCGAGATATTGTACCTTTCCCTGAAGCCGCCGGTCCATCTATTGCAACAGTAAATTTCATCTTACTTATAATACCTTAGTCGTTTAAATTTATATCAACTTCTTGCTTCTAGAACTAGAAATACTTTTGATCATCAATACACTATAGTTCTTCTAATTGACCTCCCAGATTTGTTATCAAATCCTTAAAATTTGGAAATGATGTCGTCACTGGAGAGTAATCGTCTATTGTTATTGGATTTTTTGTTGCTAGTCCTAAGCAAAGAAAAGACATAGCAACTCTGTGGTCTAAAAAAGTCTTACAATCGGCACCCCCAGGGACCCCCAGTGGACCTTTCCCATATACACTTAAAGTATCATTCTCTTGTTCGACATTCACTCCTGAATCCGTTAGGCCTCGTGCCATTGCGTCAATTCTATCACTTTCTTTTACTCTTAACTCTTTTACCCCAAGCATAGTAGTTTTACCTTCAGCGAAAGAAGCTACTACTGATAATATCGGATACTCGTCTATCATTGATGCAGCCCTGTCTGGTGGGACTTCAACTCCACGCAAGGCAGAAAACCTAACCCTAAGGTCTGCTACTGGCTCTCCCCCCTCACTTTTTCTATTAATGTATTTAATATCAGCACCCATTTCCTCCAATGTTTTAAATAGCCCAGCTCTGGTAGGGTTCAACGCTATATTAGGCACTAAAATATCTGACCCCTCAGTAATAAGAGCGGCACAAATTGGAAAAGCTGCGGAACTAGGGTCCCTTGGTACACTTATTAACTGACTCTTAAGCTCGGGGTAACCATCAAGAACTATCCGTCGACCATCTTTACTGTCCTGAATGTCTATCGTTGCACCAAAACCCTTTAACATTCTCTCAGTATGATCTCTGGTTAACTCTTTCTCCACCACAACAGTCTGACCTGGTGCATTCAATCCTGCCAACAAAATTGCGGATTTAACTTGAGCTGATGCGATGGGCATAGAAAAGCATATTGGGGTTGGATCCTTTGCACCTACAGAGGTTAGCGGTAGTCTCGCCCCACTTCTTCCATAAAATTGTGTTCCAAACTGTTTTAATGGATTTATTACTCGACCCATAGGCCTTTTTGTCAATGAAGAGTCACCTGAAAAAGTCGCCGTTATAGGGGAAGTCGCCATGGCACCTAGTATTAATCTCACTCCAGTGCCTGAGTTTCCACAATCTATAATTTTTTTTGGCTCAGCAAAACCTCCTACCCCGACACCATCCACATACCAATTTCCATTATCATGTTTTACAACATGTGCCCCAAAGCTCCTCATCGCCTCAGCTGTATCTAAGACATCCTCTCCCTCCAAAAGACCTTCAATCTCCGTGCACCCTATCGATAGTGCACCTAGAATTAAAGAACGATGCGATATGGATTTATCACCCGGGATTATAGCCGTTCCAGACAAAGGATTACCACTAACTGACCTCATTGATATAAAATTATTTTGATTAGACAAAATATAACCCTCTAAATATTAAGTTTCAAAACCTTTAGTAATTCAAAATTTATACCGTTGAACTCAGTTTTTTTCAAATGTTGCGTAATATGATTTCCTATTTTGTAACTTAGCCTTTTTCTCATATCTTGTAGGAAGCCAATCTGACCACGGTAAATCAAATTTGTCACCATTTTGTTTAATCACCTTAAAGTCAAGTTTCAAAACCTCCCGTTTAGTGTGTTTAAAATAGTCCTCAATATCTGTTGCTATCCGAAGCTCTGCACATTTATTCATTACTCTTAACAATGGAACCAAGTATTCGGGATTAACAAACCGACGGCGCTTATGTCTTCTTTTAGGCCAAGGGTCAGGATACAACAAGAAAACTTTAGCTAACGAATTGGATGGAAGTACATCAAATAGGTCTCGCACATCACCAGCATATACGAAAATATTCTTTATTTTTTGCCTCTTAACTTTTCCTAAAAATGACACAACGCCGTTTATGTAAGGCTCACAACCGATGAATGACACTTCTGGATGACATTTTGCCTGGAAAATTAAGTGCTCACCAGAACCAAAGCCGACCTCAAGCCAAACGGGTTTGCTGCCAAAATATGACTTAATGTCTAATTGGTTTCTTTTTGGGTTATCTTCTACACTAACGGACGTTAAAGAAATATTTTTTAATTCTGTTTTTAATAACTCTTTTTGTGCTTTAGTAATTCCGTGCCCTTTGAACCTACCATAAAAGTTTCGGCGAACTTTATCATTGATAGGAGTAACGGAGCTCAAAATAAATTACCTTTTATTGTCTATAACTCTTGTTTAAAAGATTCTATTAAATCTGTTTTTTCCCAGCTAAACCCACCATCAATATCTGGCTGACGACCAAAATGGCCGTAGGCTGCAGTTCGTTGATAAATAGGTCTATTTAAGCCTAAATGTTTCCGGATACCTCTTGGCGTTAAGTCCATCACTTTGGTAACAGCTTTTGAAATTTCAATATCATCAATGATTCCTGTCCCATAAGTATCGCAAAAAATAGATAAAGGCTCTGCCACACCAATAGCATAACTAAGTTGCAAGCAACATCGACTTGCAATCCCTGCCGCAACTATATTCTTAGCCAAATAACGTGCTGCATATGCTGCAGATCTATCAACCTTAGTAGGATCTTTTCCAGAAAATGCTCCTCCACCATGTGGAGCTGCTCCTCCATATGTATCAACAATAATTTTTCTACCTGTTAATCCAGCGTCTCCATCAGGCCCTCCGATAACAAATTTACCAGTTGGGTTAACCCACCAAAGTGTTTCAGAAGTTATCCAGTCGGCTGGAATAATTTCTCTTATATAAGGCTCGACCACATCCTGAACATCAGATGATGTCATAAGTGGGTCTAAATGCTGAGTTGAAAGTACGATTGACGAAACCCCCTCAGGCTTACCATCACGATAACGTACGGTCAGCTGAGATTTAGCATCTGGCCCCAATATTGGTTCAGTCCCATCTTTTCGGACCTCTGCCAAGCGACGTAAAATTGCATGCGAATAATGTATCGGTGCAGGCATTAACTCTGGCGTCTCATCAATAGCATAGCCAAACATTAAACCTTGATCTCCAGCTCCCTCATCTTTTTCATTAGAAGCATTTACTCCTTGAGCTATATGAGCTGATTGTTCATGAAGTAAGTTGGTAATTTCCACGTTTTTCCAATGGAACTTTTCTTGTTCGTACCCAATATCTTTAATACAACCTCTAACAATATTTTCTATCTGCCCCATATGATCCTTGAGCATTTCCTTATCTCTTAAACCAACCTCTCCCCCTACAATAACTCTATTTGTAGTTGCGAAAGTTTCTGCGCCAACTCTGGCTTCAGGCTCAGCTTCAATAAAAGCATCCAAGACAGCATCTGATATTCTATCACATAATTTGTCCGGATGTCCCTCAGAAACAGATTCCGAGGTAAAGAGATGTTTTTGTTCTTGCATAAGGTGCTCCAATATTAAAAAAAGATCACGTCAGGTAGCCGTTGAGATCTTACTAAGTCCAAACTCGTAGATAAATTGAACTCTTAGGTCAATAATTAATACGTTCTCTTTCTTAAAAAACTTAATATAAGAATAGACAAAGAGAGAAAAATTATCATAGGCCAGTCCAAAAATTTAGCATAAATTGTTTCAGTCCTAGGGCTTGGGATATTTACATCAATATATGTTGCCTCGTTCATACTTGTTTTTGCAACAACTTCTCCTCTAGAATTTAAAACAGCCGAAATTCCTGTATTAGCAACGCGTATTAAAGGTAAACCCTGTTCAATTGCTCTCAGCTTCGCTTGAGCTAAGTGTTGAAAAGGTCCCGAAAAGCTTCCAAACCAAGCATCATTTGTAATCTGGAGAATTAATCTAGCACGATTTTTTGAACTCACATTCCTAGGAAAAATTAATTCATAACAGATCAAAGGAATAACACTGCCAATTCCTGGAATCTCTAGGAATCGTTCACCCGTTCCCTCTACATAACCAGCCCCGTCTGCAGAAGCTAAACCCCTTAAACCCCAGGCACTGAACACCTCTCCAAAAGGAATGTATTCTCCAAAAGGCACAAGGTGTTTTTTATGATATGTTGCCAGCAAGCGGCCTTTGGAGCCGACCAAAGCCAAAGCATTGCGAATACCTCCTTCGACTCGATCATTCGCACCTATTATAACGGGAACATCTGAGGCCGCTTTAGATATATTCTGCAGGCTCTCTTTGGACTCTCTTAAAAGGAATGGAACTGAAGTTTCTGGCCAGACAATTAAATCCAACGGTTTGGCAGAAGGTTCCTTAGTAAAATTTAACTGCCTTTGCCAAAACACTGGAACCATTTCTGTATCCCACTTTAAATTTTGAGGTGCATTAGGTTGAATCAACCGAACGATTTTCCCTGTAGGAGGATAATCTGGTGTTTGAAGGATTAAATATCCGTAACTCCATGAACCCACTAATAAAAAACTGGGTAAAATAACTCTAATAAACTTGTATGATTTTAAAACTAGTGGAAGGCCTGAAATTAGAAGTGTTATCATTGTTAATCCATGCGGGCCAACAACAGCACTCAATTGCGATATGGGGTGATCACTCCAGACATACCCGATAAGTGACCAAGGAAACCCTGAGAATAGTTTAGTTCTCAGCAATTCAGCAGTTGTTAATAAAACTATTAGGGGTAAGACAATATCACCTCGATACCTTAACAATACTGATAGTCCATAAGCTAGCGCCCAAAATAACGACAACCCAGATGACATCAAAAGTAGGGCAAAAGGTGCTAACCACCCCTGATTTGAACCCTCCAACAGAAATGGTTCGGTAATCCAAAACAATGAAATAGTAAAATAACCAAGTCCTGTAAAAAAACCGACTAGACCAGCCAACCTGAAGTTCCCACATTTTTGAGCAAGGATAAAAGAAAGAAGCAGTGCGCACAAAGCAATTGGCCAGATTGACCATGGAGCCTGACCCAAAGCAGCCAAAGAACCTAAACCGAATGCAAAACTTCCACTGATATATCTTTTATATTTCAATTTTTTCAAAACTTTTTTGTCAAAAGTAATTTTAGTTAATCTACCTATGGCATTATAACTCTAATTCGTTTTATACGCCTGGGATCTGCATCTAAGATTATAAATTCTGCACCAGAGGGATGTTTTACAATTTCATACCTTGCTGGCACCCGACCTATCAGTACAAACACTAAACCACCCAAAGTATCAATTTCATCATCCATTTCATCGTCAGATAACCTTAGACCGATTTCTTCCTCAAATTCTTCTAAAGGTGCTCTAGCTTGAACAACATAATGCCCCGGTTTTTCTAACTTCCACAATTCTACCTCTTCGATATCATGTTCATCCTCAATTTCTCCCACCACTTGTTCAATCAAATCCTCGATTGTCACAAGACCATCAACACCGCCATACTCGTCTATCACCAATGCTAAATGTTTTCTCTCTGCTTGCATTTTTGACAATAAAACACCGATTGTCATTGAGGGAGGCACGAACAAAACTGGTCTAACCATCGCTTTTATATTGAATTCTTTTGACGCTCCGTTAAAGCCATATTTTAAAGATAAGTCCTTTAAATGCAACAAACCTACTGGGTTATCCAACGTATCTTTAAACACAGGTAACCTGGTTAAGCCACTATCTCTAAAAACTTTTACCACTTCATTTAAACTTACATCAACAGGTATAGAGACAATTTCTGCACGAGGTATTGCTACATCCTCTACATGCTTTAAACTTAAATTTCGAACATCCAGGTTAGATAACGGAACTTCCAGACCAGGAGTAACTGCAGCAGTCTTAGAAAAGACCCTAACTCTTCGAAAAATTTTATAGAGTAACTCCATTACACGACTGGTTTGTTCGTGGTGATTATTTGTCTGACTGGCACGCGCGCTATGCGCCGCGGTCGACGAACCTTCTTTATTATCGCCCATTTTCCCTTTTCCAAAAGTAATGTTAAATATGATATTCTTATTTGTATGGGTCTTCAATACCTAGTTTTTTTAGTATGCGGATCTCAATACCTTCCATTAATACTGCATCTTTCTCCAAAATATGATCAAAGCCAAGTAAATGCATAGTGCCATGGACAGCTAAATGTGTTAAGTGATCAGCGGGCATTCGACCAATAAGCTTTGCCTCTTCAACACAAAAATTGTAAGCAAATGCTAGATCCCCCAACTCATTTTCATGTTTTTCTAAAAATTTTGGTTTTGGCGGTAATATGCCTGGTTTTCGAGCTGACCTTTCCTCAGCAGGCCAGCTTAACACATTAGTGACTTCTTCTTTATTCCTAAACTTTGAATTTAAAGTAGCAATTCGACCGTCACTACACCCCAACACACTGATCTGAAAGCGGCTGTCAATTTCTAATTGTTCTAAAGTTGCTGAACAGGCCCTTTCTATTATTTTTATAAAGCTCAGACTGTTCCAGCCCTCCTCTTCAATAGAAACTTCAACCTTTGCCATTTACTTCTTCATATGCTTCTATGATTTTAGCTACCAAACTATGTCGAACAACATCTTTTGATGTAAAGTATCTGAAAGCAACATCTGTAAGTTTTTTCAAAAGCTCTTCTGCCTCCCATAATCCAGATTTTGTTCCTCGTGGAAGATCAATTTGTGTCCGATCACCAGTAACCACCATTCTAGAACCTTGACCAAGTCGCGTTAAAAACATTTTCATTTGCATGGTTGTTGCATTTTGGGCTTCATCTAAAACTACAAATGCATTGGTTAAAGTTCTACCCCGCATAAATGCAAGTGGCGCTATTTCTATCTTCTTGTCCTCTATTAACTTAGAGGTCTGCTTCCCGGGAAGAAAGTCGTTTAAAGCATCATAAAGTGGTTGCATAAACGGGTCTACTTTATCCTTCATGTCTCCCGGCAAAAATCCCAATCGCTCCCCAGCTTCTACTGCTGGCCTACTTAGTATAATTTTATCTACCTTTCCTGCCATGAGCATATTGACCCCAACGGCTACCGCTAAATATGTTTTCCCTGTTCCAGCAGGGCCGATACCAAATACCAAATCGTTTTCGAACAAGGCCATTACATAATTTTTTTGTGCCTGCGTGCGGGGAACAACTAGCTTCTTTCGCGTCTTAACTCCAAAACCACCTTCTGCTATCGTTTTTGTTCCACTATTATCTTCTAATTTTTTTTGCCCAGTACTGTTAAGCATATGTAACTCTGTCTCGATATCAAACGAGTCTAAGCCTTTTTTTTCTTCCAAACGTAAATAAAAACCTTTTAGAACCCGAGCAGCCTCTTCTTTGGACTCTCCTACAACAAAAAGCTGATTACCTTTCCTAATAATGTCGACTGATAAAGCAGACTCAATTTTAGATATATTTTGATCAAATTCTCCACATAAATCTATAAGTAGTCTGTTGTCCGAAAATTCGAGAGAAAGTTGATCGCCCGCCTTACCATTTTTTAATTGCTTCAAAGAATTAATCTTCAATTATCACTCCTTAGATTAGGTTCAAATACTTCAGGCTCACAATAAAATGAAGTAAACCTTGCCTCCTTTTTATAGAAGACAAAAAAGATGTTATCCCAAATGTTTCTAAAATCAAGGCAGGTAATTCAAATGAGTAACTCTCCAGAAAGAGAATTTGTTAAACTTTCAACAACTTTTACTGATTTGACCGTTCCAATAAGCTCCGTTGGAGCTACCACATGCACAGCATGTAAATACTCAGATTTTCCTATAAGTTGCCCTACTTTTCGACCAGGCTTTTCGAATAATACAGAAAGTGTTTTACCCACCATGTTACTTTGAACTTCTTTTTGCTGAATCGTTAATAGAGCCTGTAACTTATGCAACCGCTCAACCGCAATTTCTTTAGGGACTGCATCTTTTTCAGCAGCAGGTGTTCCTGGCCGTGCGGAGTATCTAAAAGAGTAGGCCTGCCCGAACTTAACCTCACGCACTAGATCAAGTGTCTCTTGAAAATCCAAATCAGTTTCTCCAGGAAAACCTACTATAAAATCTCCTGACAAAAGGAGGTCTGGCCTAATAGATCGAAGTGATTTAATAATCTGTTTATAACTCTTTGATGTATGTTTTCGGTTCATTGCCTTTAATATTCGATCAGATCCAGATTGCACAGGCAAATGAAGATAAGGCATTAATTTTTCATGGGTTCCAAAAGCACTTATCAACTCTTCGTCCATATCATTAGGGTGCGAAGTGGTGAACCTAATACGCAATAAATCTTGAATTGTTGATAATTCTTCTATCAGACGTGTCAGACTCCAGCTATGACCTTCAAACTCTCCATGGTAAGCGTTAACATTTTGACCTAAAAGAGTAACCTCCCTTACGCCTCTACTAACAAGCTCTTTTGCTTCTTTTACTACTCTAGTTGGATCCCTACTAACCTCAACCCCACGGGTATAGGGCACAACGCAGAATGAACAAAATTTATCACAACCTTCTTGCACTGTTAAGAAAGCCGATGGCCCACGCTTAGACAATGGTCGTTTTGGTAAATGTAAAAACTTATCTTCAACGGGAAAATCGGTGTCTAAAGCTTTTTTATTTTCATGCACCTTATCTATTAATGAAGGTAATCTATGATATGCTTGTGGACCAACAACCAGATCAACAATTGGTTGTCTATTTATTATCTCTTGGCCTTCTGCTTGCGCCACACAACCTGCAACACCAATCTTTAAATTTGGGTTTTCGGCTTTTAAAGTTTTTAAACGCCCTAGTTCTGAGTAAACCTTTTCTGCAGCTTTTTCGCGTATATGACATGTATTAAGTAATATCATATCTGCCTGGTTAATATTATCTGTTTGAGTATAACCTTTGCCCTGAAAACTTTCGATCATTCGTTCACTATCATAAACGTTCATTTGGCAACCGTATGTCTTAACAAAGACTTTTTTTTTATCTACCATTTAAAACCTTGAATCATCTAATTAGTAGCACTTAACCTAGAACTGCATCTCTTGCAATTGTTCGGGTTTTTACGTTCCTAATTTTTTAATTTTATCACTTTTAAGATTGACCTATCCCATTTTGATTGAATAAGGAGGTAATTACTATATTGGGATATGTCTGGGTTTAAAATTCATAAAGGACATTTTATGAGACTATCAAATTGCCATAATTTTAAAGATTTTCGAAAGTTAGCAAAAAAGAGACTACCTGCACCAATTTTCCACTATATTGATGGCGCAGCAGATGATGAGATCACTTACAAAAGAAATACCTCTGCATATGATGATGTAGACTTAATACCAAACGTATTAGCTGGTGTTGAAAAAGTTGATCTTTCAACAACCATTTTTGGAAAAAAAATTGATATGCCACTCTTTTGTGCTCCTACGGCTGTCCAACGATTATTCCATCACGACGGAGAACGTGCTGTAGCAAAAGCTGCTGAAAAATATGGAACTATGTTTGGTGTGTCGTCTTTAGGCACAGTAAGCGTTGAGGAAATAAGCGAGTTAATAAACACTCCTAAAATGTTTCAATTTTATTTTCATAAAGACCGTGGGCTAAACGATAGTATGATTGAGAGAGCTAAAGAATCAAAATTTGATGTCCTAGCACTTACAGTAGATACTATTACTGGAGGGAATCGTGAGCGTGATCTTAGAACTGGTTTCAGTATACCTCCTAAACTAACTCCTGCCAGTATGCTAAGCTTTATTCTTAAACCAAAATGGGGTATAAATTTTTTAACCAAAGCTAAATTTGAATTACCACATCTGCAAGATTACGTAGCAGCTGGAACTAATGCGACGACATCAATAGGATCATATTTTTCTAATATGCTAGACCAGTCGATGAACTGGAACGATGCTGAAAAACTATGTTCTCAATGGGGAGGGCATTTTGCATTAAAAGGTATTATGAGTGTCGAAGATGCGAAAAGGGCTGTTGATATTGGCTGTACTGGGATTATGGTGTCAAACCACGGTGGCCGCCAACTAGATGGTTCCCGAGCACCCTTTGACCAGTTAGCTGAAATAGTTGATGCTGTTGGTGATAAAATTGATGTGATTTGTGAAGGTGGTATTCAACGAGGCACTCATGTTCTAAAAGCGTTGTCTATCGGCGCTAAAGCATGTTCTGGCGGAAGGCTATATCTTTATGCACTGGCCGCAGCAGGACAGGTAGGTGTAGAACGAGCTTTAGGCCAATATCGGTCTGAATTAGAGCGAGACATGAAACTTATGGGATGTACATCTGTAGATCAGCTTAATCGATCTAACCTAAGGTTTCGTTAATGTTAAATTATTAAAGTTTTATAACTTATAACAGTATTACTTTACTAAAGTACTCTGATCAGGCATTCACTGAAACCGGTTGATCTTAAAATTTAAAAAAGTCTTATGGTAAAAAACTCAACAGAAAAAAATGAAAATGGCCTTTCTGCAACTTCAATAGTTGACAGTATTAAAAGCCTACCAAAAAACCGTATACCACCCGTTGAGAAATGGAATCCTCCTTTTTGTGGAAACTTAGATATCCGTATAGCTAGGGATGGAACCTGGTTTTACCTTGGCACACCTATTGGTAGACCAGAACTTGTTAAGCTATTCTCATCAATTCTTAAAAAAGAAGAAGATAAGTATTTTCTGGTCACCCCTGTAGAAAAAGTGGGAATTACCGTAGATGATGCACCCTTTGTTGCCGTTGATTTTAATCAACAAAATCAAGGTGGATCAAACGTTCTAGTTTTTGAGACCCAAGTAGGAGACGAAATTATTGCTGGACCGTTAAACCCAATATGGATCAGCATAAACCAAGAAACTAAAGAACCCTCTCCATACATATTGGTTAGAAAAAATTTGGAAGCCCTAATAGATCGAAAAAGTTTCTATCGTCTGGCTGATATAGGTTCCCATACCGAGATAGAAAATCAAAATTGGTTTGGTGTTTGGTCAAGTAATAAGTTTTTTCCTCTTATTCTATCAGATGAGTTAGAGTAAGAATTAATGAGCTTCTGCCCAACTCTGCCCAACACCTGCCTCTACGGTTAATGGAACTGTCATCTTAACAGTGGGCTCACCTGCCTTTTCCATAACAGATTTTACTATAGATATTGTTTTATCAATTGCATCATCAGCCACTTCAAAAATTAACTCATCATGGACCTGAAGTAGCATTTTAGCTGGTAAATCCTTTATTGCATTAGGCATTCTTATCATTGCCCTACGTATTATATCTGCCGCCGTTCCCTGAATAGGTGCATTGATAGCCGCTCTCCATGCAAAACCTGAATGAGGTCCCTTAACATTAATATTAGGTGTATTTATTCTTCTGCCAAATAAAGTCTGTACATAGCCATTCTCCTTTGCAAACTCTTTGGTCTGATCCATATAAACCTTAATACCAGGAAACCTTTCAAAGTACCGGTCGATAAATGCTTGAGCTTTTGCTCGTGGAATCCTAAGGTTTCTTGCCAAACCGAAGCCAGATATTCCATATATTACACCAAAGTTGATTGCTTTCGCTTGACGCCTTATAGAGGGATCCATTCCTTCTAACGGAACATCAAACATCTCAGATGCTGTAAGTGCATGGATATCCACACCATCCATAAAAGCTTTTTTAAGTTCATCTATACCTGCAATTTCTGCCAAAACTCTTAACTCTATTTGACTATAATCAAGGCTAACAAGTTTAAAGCCTGGTTCGGCAATAAATGCCTCTCTAATCTTTCGTCCTTCATCAGACCGTATTGGAATATTTTGTAGATTTGGGTCACTTGAAGAAAAGCGACCAGTATTTGTACCCGAAATTAGATAGGAAGTATGAACTCTCCCAGTATCTATATTTATATGTTCTTGAAGCGCATCCGTATAAGTGGATTTCAGTTTTGCCAATTGACGCCAATCCAAAACAAGCCCTGGCAAAGCGTGTTCAGTTGAAAGGTCTTCCAAAATATCTGCCCCAGTACTGTAAGCGCCTGTCTTACCTTTTGTTCCACCTGAAAATTTCATTTTTTCAAAAAGAATTTCACCAAGTTGCTTTGGCGACCCAAGGTTAAATGTTTCCCCTGCTAACTCATGAATTTCATATTCTAAACTAGCCATTTTTTGAGCAAATGAGTTTGACATTCTACTCAAGATATCTCGGTCAACCTTTACTCCAGTTAATTCCATATTAGCCAAGATTGGAACTAATGGTCTTTCTAAACTTTCATAAATATTCGTAACACGTTTTTTATGAAGTTCAGATTTGAACAAGCACCATAGCCTCATTGTTATATCTGCATCCTCTGAAGCGTATTTAACCGCCTCAGATATTTTCACTCGATCAAAAGTAATTACTGCCTTTCCGGTCCCTAGCAGTGATTTGATTGGGACTGGCTTATAATTTAGATACCGTTCACTTAAACTATCCATAGAGTGATTATGCAGTCCTGCATTTAATGAATAGCTTAACAACATCGTGTCATCAATTGGGGAAATATTAATACCTAACAAATATAAAATTTTTGCATCGTATTTCATATTTTGACCTATTTTAAGAATACTTTCATCTTCAAGAACAGGCCTTAGTAAATTTAGTGTAGTCTCAAAATCGAGCTGACCATCAACCAATACCTCTGCTCCAAATAAATCATTATTATTTTCTATATGAGACAAGGGGATGTAACATGCATGACCAGGTTTTATACACAATGATATCCCAACCAACTCAGCCATCATTTCATTTAAAGAGGTGGTTTCAGTATCAATTGCCACGCAACCAATCTCATAGATATTGGATATCCATTTCTTTAAAGTGTCTATCTCGGTGATATGTTCGTATAAGACATCATTAAAATCATTTAGTCCCATATGTTCTGGTAAAAGCTCGGAGAGATTTTTATCAACCTCAGGTTGTCTAATCTTAAACTTTGTGGCTATTCTATTTGTTAATGTACGAAACTCCATCTCATGAAGAAATTTTATAAGCTTTTCTGGGTCAGGCTCTCGAACCTCCAAGTCGTCTATGGTGAAGCCAATAGGTGTAGAGATATCCAACTCTACCAAACGCTTGGATAGTTTGATTTGTTCTGCAAAATCAATAAGAGCTTCACGTCGTTTTGGTTGCTTAATCTCTCCTGCTCGCTCTAATAGGGTTTCTAAGTCTCCAAACTCATTAATTAATAAGGCTGCAGTCTTTACACCAATCCCGGGGGCTCCAGGAACGTTATCAGTAGAGTCCCCAGCTAGAGCTTGCACATCTATTACCTTCTCTGGAAAAACTCCAAATTTCTCAAAAACTCCATCTCTATCGATAGTCTTATTTTTCATGGCATCAAACATCTCAACACCATCCCCAACCAACTGCATCAAATCTTTATCGCTCGATATAATAGTACATTTCCCTCCAAGGGATCTTGCTTGAAGAGCTAAGGTAGCTATAATATCGTCAGCTTCATATCCAACCATCTCCTCACAAGCTATATTAAAAGCCGCAGTGGCTAGTCGAGTTAAGGGCATCTGAGGTCTTAAATCTTCAGGCATTGCCTCACGATTAGCCTTGTATTTGTCATAAATATCATTTCGAAAAGTATGACTTCCCTTATCAAAAATTACAGCAATATGTGTTGGAGCATTCGCACCAGTATTACCTTCAATATACCTTTGAAGCATATTACAGAATCCACTTACCGCTCCTATTGGAAGCCCGTCAGACTTACGTGTTAATGGTGGCAGTGCATGATAAGCACGAAAAATAAAAGCTGACCCATCAATTAAGTGCAGATGATGACCTTTACCAAAGCTCATCCTTAAATCTTTTGCTCATAAGATTTGTGAATTATTTTCTTGTCGCAATATGGGCATTCTACCCATCCTTTTTCTTGTGCAATTTGTAGCCACACCCTTGGATGCCCCAGAGCACCGTCACCGCCGTCACAAAGAACACGATATTTATCTACAATTTCTGTTTCTGGTGGGTCAGTTATCATTTTAAATCCTTTATTTAACTTGTAATATGATAAATATCTTAGTTGCGCTTTAGGATGTGGGCCTTTGCAACATTCGACCCAAAGGTTGCCCTCCAAGAATATGCAAATGATAGTGTGGAACCTCCTGGACTCCAAATCTACCAGAATTAGAGATTAAACGATACCCATTACCTCCATTACCCGGTGATAGTCCCAATGATACACAAATTTTGGCAACTACTTTATTAAAATCGATAATTTCATTATCAGACGCCTCCATAACAAAATGATCAAAACACACGTAAGGCCCTCTTGGAATTACCAAAATATGTTCAGGGACTTGGGGAGCCACATCTTTAAAAGCCAAACTAAATTCAGTGCTTAGAATAGTCGAATTTGGTATCTCATTTCGTAAGATTTTTGCAAAAACATTTTGATCGTCATACTCGTAAGTCACGTGAAAACCCTTTTACATTTACTGTTACAATTAAACTAACAAACTTATCTAAAGTAAGGCAATATCAAATCAATGCCTCAGACTCAAAGAGTCTAATCAACCCTTCTTTCGGGCGTGCTCCAAATTGAGTCACCATATTAGAACCAGCAACACAGCCCATTTGGCCAGAAGTTTTAATATCGTATCCATTAACTATTCCCCACAAAAAACCAGCTGCAAATAAATCTCCTGCGCCTGTAGTGTCAATAACTTTTACGGACTTTGCCTTAACATGAGTTAACTCTCCTTTGTGGACTATATAAGCACCATTTTCTCCATCTGTGCACGCAACTGTTTCCACTTCTTTTGACGAAAGATTAAGAGCATCAAATAAGTCCTCGCACATATAAAGTGCCAATATTTCAGCTCTATTACAAAAGAGTAAATCTACACTTTCTGTAATTACTTTATTAAATGCATCTTTGTGTCTTTGCACGCAAAATGGATCAGATAAAGTCAGCGATATTTTTCCATTATCTCCTTTACAGGCTGCAATAGCTTTTGAAAAAGCTTCGTGGCTCTCCGGTCCATCAAAACGATAACCTTCTAGATAAATCCATTCACAATTCATCATCTTTTCAGAATCGATATCACTAGGGCTTAGGAACTCGGTGACACCCAAGTATGTGTTCATTGTCCGTTCACCATCTGGCGTAATTAACACAACACAGCGACCTGTATCCTGGGGATGCTCCAAGGGAGCAAAAGGGGTGCTATAATCAACTCCAAGAGAATGCATATCAGCTGCAAAAACCTTACCCAGCTTATCATTTTTGATTTTACCTACGTAGGCTGTTTTAACACCAGCTTCAGCAATACTAGCAATTGTATTGGCTGCAGATCCACCTCCAACCTCTTTTGATGGTTTTATTAATGAACAAAGGTGCACTCCTCGATCTCTATCAGTAAGCTGCATAACACCCTTACTGATTTGATTTTTTATCAAGAAACTTTCATCAATTTCTGCTAACACATCGACCATTGCATTACCTACCCCAATGACCTGATAAGGTTTTTTCATATTAACTCTCCTCAAACTCGCGTTAGCAACAAAGGTGTCACTCACTTTTAACACGACATCAGATTCATAATTTTTCTATTAAGTCGTACAAATAGTTTCTTTAAATATTTATTATATTGTTGCCGTACATATGTACGTATTTTACTATATAAACAAGGTTACAAAAAAAATTCTTAGACTTATTGAATATTTTATTCTAAAAGAATTTTAAAATATAAGGGCATTCAGCTAATCCACTCTACCTGGAGAACCACCCAAAAAATTGTTACCATTCTGATAGTTACAAGGGTCTTCTTGCATCTCTAAGTGCAAGCCAGATCCAGTGTAAGGGTTTTCTGTTGCAACTTTTTCATCAAAATTAATACCTAATCCTGGACCTTCAGGAGGCACAATAAAACCATTTTCTACTTTTATGGAACCACTTATAAGTTTTTTATGAAATGGCGTCTCTATTGTTTCAGCAATCAATAGGTTTGGTATGGAGGTAGCTAAATGAATATTAGCTGCCCACTCCACAGGACCTGCGTATAAATGTGGTGCCATTTCTGCATTAAAAATCTCCGCTAACCCAGCCACTTTTTTCATTTCCCAAATCCCACCAGCTCTACCTAACGCTGGTTGTAGAATTTTTATTCCTCCAGTTCGAAGCAGTGCCCCAAACTCCGCTTTTGTTGTTAACCGTTCTCCAGCAGCAATTGGAATATTAGTAGCTTTGGCTACTTCTGAAAATTCAAGGAAATTATCTGGAGGTATAGGCTCTTCAAACCATAATGGTGAATAAGGCTCCAATGCCTGCGCAAGTCTAATCGCTCCCGATGTAGTGAACTGACCATGTGTCCCAAAAAGTAAATCTGCTCTATCGCCAATCGCCTCCCTAATAGCCTTACAGAAAGCTACAGACAAAGATATATCTGTCATAGCTGGCTGGTGACCACCTCGCAATGTATATGGACCAGCTGGATCAAATTTAACCGCCGTATATCCGTTATTGACAGCCTCTAAAGCCGCTTCTGCCGCTAAATCTGGAGATGTCCAAAATTTATATAGATCGTGATGCGGTAGCGGGTAAAGATAGGTATAAGCTCGAATACGTTGATTCATCTTACCACCTAAAAGTGCGTAGATTGGTCGATTTCTAGACTTACCCAAAATATCCCAACATGCAATCTCTAAGCCTGAAAAAGCTCCCATTACTGTCAAATCAGGTCTTTGGGTAAAACCTGAAGAATATGCCCTTCTAAACATTAGCTCTATATTTTCAGGGTTTTCATTTAACATATGACGTTCGAAAACATCCCTGATAACAGCGGTCATTACTTCTGGAGACACACTAGAGGCATACACTTCACCATATCCAACAAAACCACAATCAGTAATTAATTTAGTAAAAATCCAATACCGACCACCCCAACCTGGTGCTGGAGGCGCAACAATAAAAACTTCAAGATCTTTTAATTTCATAAATATTTCTCCATTAGTACAAGCATAAAAATAATTATTTTAAAAAATTATTACATTACGCCTTGCAGAGCCCGTTTTTGTATCTGCTATAGCTTCGTTAATCTGTTCTATAGACCACTTTCCTGAAACAAGCTCATCTAACTTCAATCGCCCTTGATGATAAAGATCAATAATCCATGGGATATCTCTTTTTAAAACGATATCACCCATTTTTGAACCCTTCATACCTTGAGATAATGCTCCCAAAATCACCAACTCATATTCAGCTTTTTGACCAGAGTGGGGCATTCCAACAATATAAATATTTCCACCTGGGCTAAGATATCGAGCAGCACTCTCATAAGCGCTAATCGACCCCACTGTTACAAAGACGGAAGTTACCATTTCTCCATTTGTTATTTTATTTATAGCCTTCCAGGGTTTTTCTTGATCAGCCAATAAAACATCTGTCGCACCAAACTCTTTAGCTACCTCCAATTTTTCTTTAACAATATCCATAGCAATAATTCGTCTAGCACCCGAAATTTTTGCCGCCTGTATCGTGTTTAGTCCTACTCCACCTGCACCAACTACCACTACATTATCACCCGGCCGAGTTTTCGCAGTGTTTACCACCGCCCCTATTCCAGTAATCACTCCACAGGAAAGCAAACAAGCAGCTTCGCTTGGAATAAATTCAGGAATTTTTACAATTTGGCTCTGATCAACAACTGCTTTTTCTGCAAAAGCGCCACATGCTAGACCATGTTCCAACTGACTACCATCTAGCATCGCAATAGGCCCATTGGCACGATCATATGGTTCACTACATTGCGTGGGGGCCCCAGTAGAACAAGAAATACAACCTCCACAAGCTCGGATTAAAGTTAAGAGGACTCTATCATTAATCTCATAACCGTGTGTTTCAGGCCCGAGTTTAGAAATTTTTCCTACAGCTTCATGACCATATACGGCCGGCAAAACACCACCCCAACCGCCATCAATACATGAGATATCTGAGTAGCATACGGCACAAGCCTCTAATGTTACTTCAATCTCTCCATGTTGTGGATCACGTAAAATAATATTTTCAATCGAAAGTGGTTTTCCAAATTCTTTACAAACAGCAGCTTTGATAATACCCATTTTTTTAATCCTTATTATTAATAGAACAATTGCCTTCCACTCATTAACATGCAACTAAATTTTAACAATAACTTAAGTGTTAACTAATTAAAGCAGTTAAAACCTATGGAGATCGTGATGAGAACTCAAGTTGCTATAATAGGTGGGGGACCTTCTGGCTTACTTCTATCTCATCTACTAGATCAAGTAGGTATAGATTCCGTAATTTTAGAAAAGAAAAGTCGAAACCACGTATTAAGTAGAGTTAGAGCGGGTGTTCTCGAATGGGGTACAGTGGAGATGCTACGAAATTCAGGGTTAGGTAGCCGAATGGATAAGGAAGGGTTTATCCATAAGGGAACCTATCTTTCATCACAAAATAAGGGTTTTAGAGTAGACTTCCAAAAACTAGTCAAAAATAAGGTGATGGTCTACGGGCAGACAGAAGTGACTGCAGACCTTTACGCGGCCAGTGATAAAAGAAGCAGGGTAATCATTCATGATGTAGAAAATATAACAATCCATAATGTCCAAACTGAATCTGGATACTTAATTTACCACAAGGACGGAACTGAATATAGAATTGATTGGGATTTCTTGGCAGGCTGTGATGGTTTTCATGGAGTAAGCCGTAAATCTATTCCAGTTAATATTCTTAAAGAGTATGAAAGGGTCTATCCCTTTGGTTGGTTAGGGGTGCTATCCGAAACCCCACCAGTGAGCGATGAACTAATCTATGCCAATCACTCTCGTGGCTTTGCCCTATGTTCAATGCGAAATAAAAACCTTAGCCGCTACTACATTCAAGCCCCAGTCAGCGATTCTTTAGATAAATGGGATGACAAAACATTCTGGGACGAGTTAAAAAAAAGAATACCAGAGGAAGCGGCAGATAATCTTGTTACTGGTAAATCGATTGAAAAATCAATTGCTCCCCTCAGGTCTTTTGTAGCAAACCCCATGAGATGGGGACGCCTATTTCTTGTGGGTGATGCAGCTCACATTGTTCCGCCAACTGGTGCAAAAGGCCTAAATCTCGCTGTATCTGATGTGCATTACCTATTTGAGGCACTTAAACTTTATTATCTAGAGAAATCAGTGGAAGGCATTAATAGATACTCTGAGAAAGCGTCCGAGCGAGTTTGGAAAGCAGTACGTTTTTCTTGGTGGATGACTACCCAACTTCATCGGTTTCCAAATCAAACAAAGTTTGATCAACAAATTCAAGAATCTGAACTAAAATATTTAGAAGAATCTAACGCTGCACAGGCAGTCTTTGCTGAAAACTACGTTGGCCTGCCATATTGAGACAATTATGCCCTATATTAAAAAAAATGACATAAGTATAAATTACCTCGACGAAGGCGACCCAAGCGGTTTTCCAATAATATTTTCAAACTCTCTTGGAACAAACCTTCATCTTTGGGATGAGGTAATACCACATTTAAACCCCAAATTTAGATTAGTACGATATGATAAACGAGGGCATGGAAATTCTAGCTCACCAAAACCACCATACGATATGGATTGTTTAGTCTCTGATGTAGAATTTTTAATAAACTCTTTGAATATAGAAAAATGTGTTTTTGTTGGACTTTCTATTGGAGGAATGATTGCACAAGGGCTGGCAGCTAGGCGACCTAATCTCATAAAAGCTTTAGTACTGTCAAACACCGCGAGCAAAATTGGTACAAAAGATCTTTGGGAAGATCGTATTAAAGCTGTAGAGGCAAATGGACTATCACATATGGTTAACTCAGTAATGGAGCGATGGTTCTCTAAAAATTTCTTTAAAAGTCACAAGATTGATAGATGGAAAAATATGTTTCTAGATACTCTTCCAAATGGCTATATAGGATGTTGTGCTGCAATATCCAACACTGACTTTTATGAACAAACCTCAACTTTAAGGATGCCAACCTTGGCAATTGCTGGTGGCGAGGATGGGTCAACACCACCAGATTTAGTTAAAGAGACACAAAATCTAATTAAAGGAAGTGAGTTTTATTTAATAAAAGGAGCAGGCCACCTGCCTTGTGTTGAAAAACCTAAAGAGTATGCACATAAATTAAACGACTTTATCAATAGTAACACCTAAAAAGAATTACCATACTTTTCTAATGCTGACCTAAAGAGACCCTCATCAACATTTCCACCTGACGCTATAACAATTACATCATCGCCATCTACCTCTTTTTTCTTAAAGATTGCAGAAGCTAGTGCAACAGCACCTCCAGGTTCTAATACTATCTTTAGACGAGAATACGCAATGGCCATAGTTTTTAAACAATCTTCATCCGATACTACCAACCCTGAGCTACAATATTTTTGCATTATTGGAAATGTTAAGTCGCCCGGTTGAGGGGTAACAATTGCATCGCATATGGAGCCTGATCCATCCTTGTTTTTTATAATTTTTCCAGAAGCTAAGGACTTTGTTACATCGTCGTAACCAACTGGTTCCACAGGTCTTACCGAAATATTTGGTGCATAGTGAGCAATCCCGATAGCTACACCAGAGGTTAATCCACCACCACCACAACAAACCAACAAATTCTTAGCATCTACATCTAATTCTTTAGCTTGTTCGATAATCTCAAGCCCAACTGTTCCCTGACCCGCAATAACCTCGGGCTCATCATAAGGCTTAATCAATCTTAAACCACGATCTTTTGAAATTTTTTCTCCTATTTCTTCTCTGCTCTCGTTAATTCTATCATAAAGAACGATTTCAGCACCCAAAGCTCTGGTGTTATCAATTTTCATTTTTGGTGCATCGGTGGGCATAATAATTAAAGCTGAAATTCCGTGGTTTTTTGCCGCCAATGCTACACCTTGGGCATGATTCCCACTAGAAAAAGCTAAAACACCATTTTTCCTCTTTTCTTCTGTCATAGCTGATACAGCTGACCAGGCGCCTCTAAACTTAAAGGATCCCGTATGTTGGAGTGTTTCTGCTTTTACAAAAACTCTTCTACCAGCGAGCTCATCTATAAATGGTGAAGAAAGTAATGGTGTCACCCGTGAGTAGCCTTTTAACCGCTTTCTTGCAGCTTCAATCATATCAATATTCATATTAATTTTCCAACCTTATTTTACTACCAACGTAGCTATATCTGAGAGATCTTTCATTATAACTAAGTTACCAGAAGGCAACCTATCTGTTGGCTCATTAGATCGGTTGACCCAACCCGTTTGAAAACCAAAGCTTGCCGCTGCACAAGCGTCCCAGCAATTGGACGATATAAATAGTACTTCTCTTATTTCACAGCCAAATCGTTTTTCAACTAATTCATAAACGCTAATATCAGGTTTAAATACGCCAACATCTTCTACACTAATAACTTCATTCAATAGATCCGATATTCCTGCAGATTGAACAGCGCCATTCAACATATCAGGAGATCCGTTTGACAAAATTCCTGTCAATATATGATTACTTCTTAAATCTGATAGCATTTGGAAAACCTCGGGGTATGCTGTAAGGTTAAAGTATAGCTTTAAGAGCTCTTTTCGAAGGTCAGAATCATCACTTAGATTATTAGCTTCTAACGCCCAATCCAAACCATCTTGGGTGACAGACCAGAAGTCTGTATGTTTATTCATAATTGCTCTTAACCAAGAATACTGTAATTGTTTATGCCTCCAGTCATTGGCCAATTTAACCCAACAGTTTTTTAACCTCTCTCTACCAGGTTGAAGTGCTAGCTCTCTAGCTGCCGACGCGACATCAAAAAGGGTACCATAAGCATCAAACACACAAACTTTAATAGGCATTAATTTTTATCTTTCTTGGCAACTAATAACTTTTAAAATTAAAAATTTAGTTAAATGTTTTCACTTAGTGGCATACCTAAAACATGGTATCCACCATCAACACGAATAATTTCTCCTGTCGTGTACAGTCCCATTTCAGAAGCAAGATACACAGCTGTCCCACCCACTGCATTTAGGGTCGCATTAGAGCGTAGTGGTGCATTAGACTCGGTATGGCGGAATGTTTTTCTAGCACCACCAATCGCTGCTCCTGCTAAAGTTTTCATCGGACCAGGGCTAATTGCATTTACTCTAATATTATTGGGGCCTAAATCATTGGCTAAGTATCTAACGGAGCTTTCAAGTGCCGCCTTAGCAGCCCCCATCACGTTATAAAAAGGAGTTACTCGATTTGAGCCCTGATAAGTCAATGTGAGCAATGTTCCTCCGTTTGGCATCAACGGAACTGCTCGCCTAGCGATATCAATAAAAGAAAAGCATGATATCGAAAGAGAATTTATAAAGTTCTCTTTAGACGTATCAATAAACCTACCAGTCAGCTCATTTTTATCTGAGTAGGCAATAGCGTGGACAATAAAATCTAAACCACCCCATCTATCACCAATTAGGTTAAAGCATTTTTCCATTGAATCCTCATCAGAAACATCAACATCTACTAATAGGTCAGAACCCAGGCTTTCCGCTAATGGCTTTACTCGCCTACCAAACGCTTCACCCTGATATGAAAACGCTAGCTCAGCCCCCTCAGATGCCATAGCTGACGCTATTCCCCAGGCAATTGACCTTTCATTTGCCACTCCCATTATAAGACCGCGCTTACCGCTCATTAAATCAGCCATATTAACCTACCCATAAAATTTACTTAACAACATAGAACCATTAGTTCCTCCAAATCCAAAAGAGTTGGTCATAACAGTATCTAATTCTGCATTCTCTACTAAGTTAGTTGAAATTTCTGCTGCCATTAATGCTGGATCTAGGTTATTCACATTTATCGAAGGCGCTATAAAATCATTTTCTAACATCAGCAAACAATAAATAGCCTCAAGTGCTCCAGCCGCACCTTGAGCATGCCCCGTCATAGACTTTGTAGAAGATATTAATGGTACTGAACCCGGATTAAAAACTCTTCTAACTGCTTCTACCTCACCAACGTCTCCAACTGGAGTAGACGTTCCATGCGCATTTATGTAGCTAATTGACCTTTCTATCGGAAGTGTCTCTAGAGCCAAGCGCATTGCCCGCTCTCCACCTTCCCCAGATGGGGCAACCATATCATGGCCATCAGAGGTAGCAGCAAAACCGGTAATTTCTGCATAAATCTTTGCACCTCGAGCCTTAGCATGCTCCAACTCTTCAAGAACTACCATACCTCCACCACCAGCTATTACAAACCCATCACGATTAGCATCAAAAGCTCTGGAAGCCTTATCTGGTGTTTCGTTATATTTTGAAGACATAGCCCCCATAGCATCAAAAAGACACGAAAGGGTCCAATCTAACTCTTCTGCCCCACCAGCGAACATAACATCTTGTTTTCCCATTTGAATTTGTTCAGAAGCCGCCCCTATGCAATGCAATGAAGTAGAACACGCAGAAGTAATTGAATAATTTATTCCTTTTATTTGAAAGGCAGTTGCGAGATTAGCAGAAACTGTTGATGACATACACTTTGGCACTGCAAAAGGGCCTATTCGTTTAGTAGATCCTTTTTCTAATACTGTTTGATGGGCCGCAAGTATTGCTGAGGTAGATGGTCCCCCAGAGCCAGCAATTAAACCTGTACGATAATTCACGACATCTTTTGAACCCAACCCAGCGTCCTCAATAGCTTGGGTCATCGCAATATAAGCATATGCTGCTCCCGGACCCATAAATCTTAAGATTCTTTTATCTATTTTCTCTGATACATCAATTTTTAGATTTCCAGACACTTGGCTACGAAAGCCTCTCTCTGACATCTCTTCTGAAAACCCTATACCAGATATCCCATTCTTAAGTGAATGAAGAACTTCCGAAGAAGAGTTACCAATTGGAGAAACAACCCCTAGACCAGTAATAACAACACGACGCATAGATATCTCCTAATTTAGTCAGAAAATAAACCGACCTTCATATTTTCAGCAGTATAAATTTCCTGTCCATCTGCGAGCATTCTTCCATTAGCTATGCCCATCTTCAATCTTCGGTCTATCACCCTTGTAAAGTCAACATGATAGGTAACAATTTTTGTTTCGGGGGTGACCATTCCAGTAAACTTCACTTCTCCCACGCCTAAAGCTCTGCCTCGACCTACCATTCCTCTCCAACCCAGGTTGAAGCCCGTCAGCTGCCAAAGTGCATCTAACCCTAGGCACCCAGGCATAACTGGATCACCTGGAAAGTGGCACTTAAAAAACCAAAGCGAAGGGTCAATATCGTATTCAGCAACTACATGCCCTTTATTATCAACCCCACGGTCTGAACTTATATCAACCACCCTATCCATCATTAACATTGGCGGCATTGGTAGTTGCGGATTTCCCGGACCGAACAACTCACCCGAAGCACACTTCAAAAGGCCTTCTTTATTAAAACTCACTGGAAAATCTGACACTCTACTCCACCTTCTATATCTTTATATTTTGATTTTATTATAGCCTGTAACACTTGCATCTAGTCTGGTGCAAGGGCTAGCATTACATTCTAAATAATCATTATTGTATATTTATATTAAGAAATATATAACTATGCTAAGGATTGTAGGATTATTGGAATCTAACTTGATGGACACAGCAATAGTAAAACAAGAGACTACTTGGCTTACAGATGCAGGCCTTAGACCCACACGTCAACGCTTAGCTCTTGCTAACTTACTAGTTGGTGATGGACAGCATAGACATGTTACTGCAGAGACACTGTATTCTGCAGTAAAAGAATCTGATGAAAGCGTGTCCCTAGCTACTATCTATAACACATTAAAAGTTTTTTCAGATGCAGGACTAATTAGAGAAATACTAGTAGACGGTTCTAAGTCGTATTTTGATACCCGAATAGATGATCACCCTCACTTTTATTGGGAAGATGAGAGCAAACTTACAGATGCACCCAAAGACCAATTAGAGATTTCAAGTCTACCAAAAGCACCATCAGGAACTAAAGTTTCAAAAGTTGATGTTGTTATTAGATTAAGAAAAACATAATTTTAAAGCTCTTTCTATGCCATGCGTAAATTAATAAAAATAACATCGTAAAGGCATAGGATCATGCAAATCTATAATCCATTCAAGAAATTTAAAACGCCAATAACTGTTTCTGAGGTTTTCAGTGAAAGTGAGGTAGAGTTAGCAAACAGAAACTCTGGTATGCCTTTAGAAAGCTTAGAGTACGACATTACACCAACTGGTCAACATTATCTACTCACACATTTTGATATACCTCACCTAGATAAAGATAAACACATCATTTCTTTTTCTGGAGACTTTTCAAGGCCATACTCACTTAGCTATGATGAAATAAGATCACTGCCCGCAGAGACACTACCTGTAACTTTAGAGTGCGCTGGAAATGGTCGTACCGGTGTTGACCCAAGAAGTTTTTCAATGCCATGGAAGTATGGAGCAGTTGGAACTTCCGAGTGGACAGGGACAAAGTTAAGACCTCTATTAAAGGAGGCCTGTGTAAAATCTGATGTCGTCGAGATATCATTTACAGGAGCTGATCGCGGATATGACTCTGGTCACGAACATAATTTTGCTAGAAGTCTAACCTTGGCACAAATTGAAGAGCTAGAAGTGTTGCTTGTTTATCAAATGAACGGCATACCTTTACTCCCTCAACACGGAGCTCCATTAAGGATCATTGTTCCAGGCTGGTATGGAATGGCTAGTGTAAAATGGTTAACAGACATCAAAGCACTTAAAAAACCATTTGACGGATATCAACAAATTGGAACATACCGGTTTCGTCAGAGTAGAGAAGAAGTTGGCAAACCCATAACAGAAATGCGGGTAAAATCTCTTATGAAACCACCAGGCGTACCGGACTGGACATCTCGTAAAAGATTAGTTTCACCTGGCTTAATACCGTTGACAGGGCGAGCATGGTCAGGTGGAGGTAAAAAAATTATTAGGGTTGAAGTTTTAATTAATAACAAATGGGTTGAAGCTAAGTTAAACAAGCAACATTCAAAATATTCATGGACAAAATGGATGCTCGATTGGTTAGCGAAGCCAGGTCATCATATCCTAAGCTGTAAAGCTACTGACGAAACAGGCGACACACAGCCGGTAAATCCTATATTTGACGTCGGTGGTTTCGCAAATAATTCTATCCAAAAAACAGAAGTATTTGTAAACGATTATTAGTACTTTAAATTATCTTCAAACAGATTTAATTAACCCACCATCGCAGCGAATTTGACTTCCCGTTATGTAACTTGCAGATTTACTAGCCAAAAAGGTTGCAACAGCAGAGAATTCAGCCACCGTTCCATAGCGAGCCAAAGGGATGGTAGCCATAGAGGCCTTTCTAACTTCTTCCACTGTTGAATTATTTCGCTTAGCTGCTGCTAGATCAATTTCACCAACACGTGCCGTATCAATCCTACCTGGCAATAACATATTAACAGTTATGCCTTCCGCAGCTAAATCGTTAGATAGAGACTTAGACCAACCGACCAATGAAGCTCTTACCAGATTCGACAATGCTAAGTTAGCAATTGGTTGAATCAACCCAGAGGACCCGATTGTTATTATTCGACCCCATTTTTGTTCACGCATATGAGGTAATAACTTATCTGTAATTTGTACTACCCTGGTAACCATTGCCTCTAGCTGACCGGGCAATGCAGCAATATCGACATCTACCATTTTCCCAGGAGGTGGCCCCCCTGTGTTGTTAACTAATATATCTGCACCACCCAAAAACTTTTGGACGGCAGCATAAATAAGCACAACTGATTCTGGTTCATTCAGGTCTACCCTTACGTAATATGCTTTACCCCCACCACGATTATTAATCTTCTCTATATTTTCTTTTAGTTTATCTTCTGATCTTCCAGTTAAAAGGACGTTAACACCTTCATCTGCCAGTGCTTCTGCAATGCCCAATCCAAGACCTCTACTAGAAGACATTACTAACGCATTTTTTTTACCTAATCCCATATCCATTGAACAGTCCCTCGTTATTAAAAAGTATATATCAGCTATCTGCCTGATAGCGTTGTTAGCTTCAACGCACAACAATACAATTGACTGTAAATAAGATTTAAATCTTATTTTCTAAAACATCGAAACTACTAAAGTTGATTAAACTTCACATCTCGACCTGGAGCTGCTGCAAGCAATTCTTTAGTGTATGGATGTTGAGGGTTATTATAAACATCAGTAGTTTTCCCCTGCTCAACGACCTTACCATGTTGCATTACTACTACCCTGTCGCATACTTGCGCCGCAACACGTAAATCATGAGTGATAAATAGCATTGCCATGCCAAAACGCTGTCTAATATCAAGAAATAAATCTAAAACTTGTCTTTGAACAGACACATCTAGGGCTGATACTGCCTCATCAGCCACTATAAGTTTTGGCTCCATTACAACTGCCCGAGCTATACAAATACGTTGCCGCTGACCTCCAGAAAATTGATGTGGAAACCTCCCCATTGCATCAGGCGAAATACCGACAATTTCTAGAACCTCACGTGCCTTAGCAACAGCCTCAGTCTTTCTCATACCAAAGTTCATTGGACCCTCTATAAGGGATTGCTCAATCGTCCTTCTTGGATTCAAGGAGCGGTAAGGGTCTTGGAATACAATTTGAAATTCGTTCCTTTGAGGCCTTAAATGACTTCTAGAAAGAGTCGAGATATCCTTTCCATTGATCGTTATACTCCCGTCTGTGGGGTCAATTAATCTAACAAGACATCTAGCTAATGTGGATTTCCCAGAGCCAGACTCTCCAACTATTCCTACTAACTCTCCACCATGGAGATCTAAGGAAACATCCTGAACAGCTTTTACTGTTCTGCCATTACCAAAAACACCTAAACTTCCGTAGGTTTTATGTACGGATGACATCTGAACAACTTTTGTATCTTGTACATTTTCCATAGATCTATCAGGTGGGTCTAGAGATGGCACAGAATTAATTAACATCTGCGTATAGGGGTGTTCGGGAGAATGAAGAATTTTGTCTCGACTTCCCTCTTCAACAACAATACCATTTTGCATAACGACTACCCGGTCAGCGATATCAGCTACCACACCAAAATCATGCGTGATGAACAGAACACCCATCCCTTTAATTCGCTGAATCTCTTTTACTAATGCTAAAACTTCTGCCTGTGTTGTCACATCCAAAGCAGTAGTGGGCTCATCGGCTATTAGAAGGTTTGGCTCAAGAACAAGCGCCATTGCAATCATAATTCGCTGACGCTGTCCTCCTGAAAGTTGGTGAGGATAAGTATTAAATATCTTTGTTGGATCTGGTAATTTTACTGCATCCATTGCTTCCAGTATAATTTTTTTTCGTTCTTGTTCGTTATGCTTTGTATGGATAGTGAGAAGCTCTTCTATTTGCTTTCCAACCTTCATAACCGGGTTCAAGGCTGTCATAGGCTCTTGAAAAATCATCCCTATCTTGCTACCTCTAAACTTTCTCATTTCGTTATTATCTTTACTTAAAAGATCTTCACCTTCTAGTAAGATTTTTCCAGCTGTAGGGGTCAGTTCTTTACGAGGAATAAGTCCCATAATAGTAAATGCAGTAACAGATTTACCCGAACCAGATTCTCCAACAACACAAACAATTTCACCTTTATCAACGTTAAGACTAACACCCTCTATAGCGAACTCTCTGTCCGCTCCCGTTGGAAGTTTCACTGTTAAGTTTTCAATCTTTAAGACCATCTTATATAGCTTTCTTTACCGTATTATTAATAGTTTACATCTTCTTCGCAATTCGCGGATCTAACGTATCTCTCAGACCATCTCCTACGATATTAACAGACATAACTGTTACACCTAATGCCACTCCAGGGAAAAATATTATCCACGGGCAGAGTTGGAAATAAGTTCTGCCCTCAGACATTATGTTACCCCAACTAGGAATTTCAGGTGGAATACCAGCTCCAAGGAAACCCAATATACTTTCTGTTAACATTGCAGACGCACACACATATGTGGCCTGAACAATTAAGGGAGCGATCGTGTTCGGTAGAATGTGCCTTATCATAATACTAGGGAGCTTTGTCCCTGCAGCTATTGCCGCCTCTACATAAGCTTCCTCTCGAACAGTGAGCACAACAGAGCGAACTAAACGAACGACCCTTGGTATTTCTGGGATAGTAATAGCTACGATCACTGTAAATAATGTAGCACCAGTTAAAGATATTAGTGCTATAGCAAGAAGAATACCAGGTATCGCCATAAGACCATCCATAACTCTCATTATAATTGCATCAAGGATCCTTATATAACCAGCCAAAAGACCGAGCACCAAACCAAAACCTACTGCAATCACGGCAACCGCCACGCCAACTGAAAGTGATATTCTGCCACCCCAAACAGATCTTGCAAATATATCTCTACCCAAAGGGTCTGTTCCAAACCACATGTCAGCACCAGGTGGTTTAATTCTTATCATAGGGTTTATTGAGGTGGGACTTTCTGTAAATATTGGTCCAAATAATGCTATCAAGCTTAAAACAGCTAAGATAACTAGACCAGTCATTAACCCCTTGTTTCCATATATTATTTTGAAGATACTAGGATCTTCTTTTAATGTAAGTGCTGATGTATCTGCCATTAGTATCTTATCCTTGGGTCTATAAGTGTATAACTTAGATCGATTAATAAATTGATAAAAATGTATATGAAGCTAAAGAATAGAATTAAGCCTTGGATCACACCATAATCGCGAGATAGGACTGCATCCAAAACCAAGCGCCCAAGCCCAGGTATGTTATAAACACTTTCTGTTACAACCACCCCACCAATCATTAGGGCAATACTTATTCCAAGAACTGTTACTATCGGAACTGCCGCATTTGGTAATGCGTGTCTAAGTAAAATCTTGAATTCACTTTGGCCCTTTGCACGGGCAGTCCTAACATAATCCTCGTTAAGAACCTCCACAACTGAAGCTCGCGTCATTCGCGATATCAGAGCAATATATATAACACTTAGAGTAACAGCAGGCATTGTTATATGTTTCACAAACTGTAAAAAACTGTCGTCGAAGGGACTTCGGTATCCCTGAACCGGCAACCATCGTAATTCCATAGCAAAGATATAAACTAGGATATATCCGAGCACAAAAACGGGTATCGAGAACCCTGCCACTGAAAAAATCATAACAAATTTATCAACCCAACTACCGGCTTTATAAGCCGCCAACGTACCTAAGGGGATAGCCACTAAAATGGTGAGAATTATTGTGGTTGCCGCCAATAGTAAAGTGGGCTCAATTCTTTGCGATATTAGCTTTGTTACTTGCATATTAGAGTGATAAGATTTTCCAAGATCACCAGAAGCAAGCTGCACAAACCACTTACCCATTTGAACGGGTATAGGATCTGCAAGGCCAAGTTTAATTCGAATTTCCTGAATATCTTCTGCTGTCGCATAATCTCCAGCGATAACTGACGCTGGGTCTCCTGGACCTAAACGAATTATACAAAAAACGAATAATGCGACTACAACCATCACTGGGATTGTGGCAAGGATTCGCTTTATAACGTAAACCATTAGTTATCTCCGGATATTATGAATGTTTATAATTTTTTTGGTAGCTGATCGCCCAAATACGGGCGATCAGCATTTTATAGAGGACTTATTTAGAGATGTTCCAGAAGAACTGTACTGGAGACTTAATAAGACCTTTCACGTTGTTACGATAAGCAACAGGTGAAAAGAACTGACCCAAGTGACCAGAGAACGCGTTTGTCCAAGCTTGATTTTGAACTATAGACGATAGCTCTTGCTGCTCTGCCAAAGAACCTGCAACAAAGAATTTAGTCCGCGCTGCTTCAGATACTGGATCTGTCGGCCAGCCGAACCAACCAGCGTCAGGGTTTCCTGAAAACGCAATAGAAGTTGGGTTCATAATGTCAGCACCAATCCACCAAGTGTGGAAAATGTTCCATCCACCTTCAGATACTGGATCTCTTTTCGCTCTACGAGAAGTAAGTGTTGACCAGTCCATAGCTTGTACTTCAACTGTAAATCCAGCTTCTCTAAGCTTTTGTGCTGTAACTAATGAGAAGTTTGAAAGCACTGGAATATCAGTTGGTTGCATGATTATTACTGGAGTACCATCATATCCTGCCGCTGTAAGAGCTGCTTTTGCTTTTGCAGTATCAGCAACCTGAATAATGTCATTTGCTATGTCTGTTGCCATAGGCGTACCACATGGGAAAACCGAGTAACAAGTTGCCCAGTATGCCGGATCACCGATTGCTGTTGCCAAGTAATCTTCCTGTTTAACAGCCATCAAAGCAGCACGTCTGATTTCAACATTGTCAAATGGAGGTAGAACATGGTTGAACCTTAAGAAACCAATATTTCCTAGTGGATCGTTAACCTCTACTGTTATGTCAGGGTTAGATGCCATAAGTGGTGCGAGATCATTTGCCGGAGACTCAAAGAAGTCAACTTCACCAGTTTGCAAAGCGTTCATAGCTGTCATTTGGTCTGGGAAGTATGTCCAGATAACTTTGTCAACAAGTGCTAACTTACCACCAGCGGCAGCTGATGCTGGCTCACTACGTGGGTTATAGCCCTCAAATTTCGTGTACTCAACTGTACTACCAGGCACCCAATCATCTTTACTAAACATGAAAGGTCCAGATCCTGTGAAGTCAGTGATCTGCTCGAAAGCATCTGTCGCAGCGACTGAAGCTGGCATCATGAATGGAACATTAGACGAAATTTTTCCGATTGATTCTAGTACTAGACCGAATGGCTTAGCGAGCTCAAATGTAAATGTTTTATCATCCACAGCTGTCATGCTGCCCATAGCTGTCATGAGAGCTTGTCCCATTCCATCTCTTTTACCCCAACGCGCTAGCGAAGCTACACAGTCTGCTGCAGTAACTGGATCACCGTTGTGCCACGTTAAACCATCACGCAAAGTGAACGACCAATTCATGCCATCGTCAGATTTAGTGTATGTATCAACCATTTGAGGCTGAACATTAAAGTCTGAATCCATCGCAAATAGCGTATCATAGATTAGGTAACCGTGATTTCGACTAATATAAGCAGTAGTCCAAATTGGGTCTAGATTTTTTAGATCAGCATGCGGAATCACTCTAAGTACGGATTCATGCCCACCTGCTTGAGCAAATGAGAATACACTCATCCCCCCCATAAGTAAGGCTGTTAGACCACCAACGATCTTTCCCCTTACATTAGTAAGTATATTAAACATATTGTATTTCCCTTCATTCTAATTAAACCAGGCATATCAGATTAAAATTAATATGCATTGCCGGTAGTGAATAGACCCTTATAAACAGTTTTTTTGACCTGGAATGTCAAGGGTTTAACGAGAATAAGTTTAAAAAATTTAAAATATATATGATATATACCCAATTTAGGGCGCAGTTAATCAAAAGAAAAAAGTAACTAGATAAAATGTTTGACAAATCCAAGTTATGTGATGAGAAATAGGAGCCTCAAATACTTTAGGATGAAAAGAGATGTCACTAAAATTTCGAATCGGATTTGCTGGGTTTCAGCATGAGACCAATACCTTTGCACCGTTTTCTACCCAATTTAAGGATTTTGAAAACCCTGGAAACATGGTGCCTTTCACAGTAGGAAATTCTATAAAAACAAAATGTGCTGGGCAAAATATTCCTATTAGTGGTTTCATGGAGGCCGGATCAGATTTTGACCTAATTCCATTATCTTATGCTTCTGCAGAACCTGGAGGTTTAGTATCGCAGGACGCCTTCGACAAAATTAGTAACTCTATTTTAAATGGAATCGAAACTGCTGGAAAATTAGATGGCCTCTATTTTGACCTTCATGGTGCAATGGTCACTGAAATGTATGATGACGGAGAAGAGGAGTTAATGAAGCGTGTTAGGGACTTAGTTGGACCTGACCTACCTATAGTTACAAGCCTTGACCTTCACGGAAATATAAGTCCAGGTTTTATAAATCTTATAAATGCAACAACAATCTATAGAACCTACCCGCACGTAGATATGGCTGAAACTGGGAAAAGAGCAGCACTTTTACTAAAGACAGTTTTAACCACAACAAAACCGATATATAAGGTATTCAAACAGGCAAACTTCATACCCCCAGTTACCTCCCAATCAACTATGAGAGAGCCCGGTAGAACGCTTTATAGCAAACTTGAGGCACTCAACGATAATGTAGTTTCCGCAGACATGGCATTTGGGTTTGCTCCAGCGGACATACCTAACTGCGGTATTTCATTATTTGTCTGTGGTACTGATGAAGATAAAGTTATAAAAACAGCTGAATTTATGTTGGATGAAATCCATTCATCGGAATCTTTATTTGACGATCATCTCATTGAAGGAGAGCAGGCAATATTAAAAGCCCATGAACTATCAAAGTCTGCTAAAAATCCCATAATTATTGCTGATCCTCAAGATAACCCAGGCGCCGGAGCATCTGGCGATAGCACAGACTTAATAAGCAGGCTTCTAAAGCATAAGATACCAGCCCTTGTTGGTATGTTTTGGGATCCAGATGCGGCCGACGCTTGCCATAACGCAGGGATTGGTCAAAGAATTACACTAGATATCGGTGGCCGCTTCCCTAAAGAAAATGGTCCATCGCTTAAAATCACTGGTATAATAAAAAATCTTTCTGATGGAAAATTTACATGTAAAGGACCGTATAGTTTTGGGGTAAATGCCAACCTTGGAAAGATGGCGGCCATCCACGTTAACCTAGGTTTAGACTCTGAATTAATAATTGTATTAGGTTCAAATCGAGCCCAGAATGCAGATCAAGCTATTTTTAAACATATCGGTTACGATCCAAAAAACTATAGTATAATTATTGTAAAAAGTGCTATCCACTTTCTGGCAGATTATGAACCGATATCTGATGCAGTTTTGTTTGCAGAAGCTCCAGGACAAAACCCTGTAAAGGTAGATAAAATCCCATACACAAAACTACGTTCCGGAGTGCGGTTAGGACCAAATGGAAAAGAATTTCAACCAGTGCAAGCTTAACTTAGTCAAAGTATCAAAAACTCATAGAGGAAAATAGATGAGCAATCAAATCACAGTTTTTAAAGCTAAAAAGATAATCACAATGGACCACAACAATCCAGAAGCAACCCATGTCGCAGTTAGGAATGGTATAATTTTAGCGGTCGGCGACAAACACTGTGCGGACGGTTGGGGAGATGTCATTAATAATGATACGTACAAAGATAAAGTTATTTTACCAGGATTAATTGAAGCACACGCACATGTTTCAGCCGGGGGTGTGTGGGCCAATATTTATTGTGGGCACTATGATCGAACAGATCCAACTGGGAACATCGTCAAGGGCCTACCCACAAAAGAAGCTCTAATAGAAAAGTTACGTCAGGCACCTGGGAATGGGCCAATAGTTGGTTGGGGCTTTGACCCCAACTTCTTGGATGGCCCAAGACTAAGTAAATTAGAATTGAATGAAGTTTCCACAGATAGACCCGTAATAGTGGTTCACTCTAACTTTCATCTAGCAACCGTCAATACTGTGGCACTTGATAAGAGTGGTATTACTGCCAGTCTTAATATCGAAGGAATTGTGAAAGGTCCTGATGGGAAGCCCAATGGAGAATTACAGGAATTTGCTGCTATGGAGCCAGCACTTAGTGTTGGAGGAATAACAATTGGAGAGCTATCTACCAAGCCTAGTGCGGTGAAAAACTATGCAACCATGGCAAGGAATGTAGGCGTGACTACGATAGCAGACCTACTATCTGATTTAGATCCCCCAGAAGTTGAAATGCTACAAAAAGTAACCTCTGACGAAAATTTTCCAGTGAGATACGTCCCTATAATGAATGCTATGCGTGGCGATCCGGCACTCGAAGCCAAAAGGGCTACAGAGTTAAAACCACAATCTACCGATAAATTGCGTTTGGGAACAGCAAAGCTTTTTACAGACGGTGCCATTCAAGGATTTACAGCAAAACTTAATGAGCCAGGGTATTACAATGGCCCAGATAATGGTATTTACAACATGGAAGACACTCACTTTAGGAAAGCGGTATTTGAACTACATAAAGCCGGCGTGAAAATGCATATACATACCAATGGCGATCAGGCTTCAGATTACGCAACTGACGTACTGGAGGATGCCATTCGTGCCTATCCAGATGCAGATCATCGACATACCCTAGAACATGTCCAATTGGCTGATCGCATGGATTTTATTCGTATGAATAAATTAGGCATATGTGTAAATCTATTTGCTAATCATCTCCACTACTTTGGAGACGTGCATTGGAAAACTACTCTAGGTCCAGATAGAGCTAATAGAATGGATGCATGCAAAGATGCTTCAGAGGTGTTTTCAAATAATTTTGCCATACACTCTGATGCTCCTGTTACTCCCCTAGCCCCTTTAGTAACCGCTTGGTGTGCCGTCAACAGGATAACAGAAAAAGGAAGAACACTAGGTTCAACTCAGCAAATAAACCTTCAGCAAGCATTATACTGTATAACTTTGGGTGCGGCTTACATTCTAAAATTAGAAAAAGAGATAGGATCAATAGAAACAGGAAAAAAAGCCGACCTATGTATTATAGATAGTGATCCTTTTAATCTAAAACCACAAAATTTACGCGATATTAAAGTAATAGATACTATATTTTCAGGAGTACCAACTTCAAGTTTACAGTCGATACATTCCATATAATTTTTTGAAAATAATTTTTCTACGAACATAATCCAGTAAAATATTCAGCCCCCAATTTGTCGCTCTCATCAAGGCTAGCTAAGGCAACTATAAATGTCTTATCTAGCCGTTGAATGCTAAGAATGATGTTAAAGCCTCTGGCTTTTATATAGTACTCATTAGATTCGATTACTTTTAACTCATACGTCTTTTTGTTTTCCACTTTCCAAGTTACTGTTTTTAAATCTTCATTAATTTTGACAGATGCTGTTTCTGTTTTCTCAGTATAATTACATATCATATCTGGCGTGTAAGCATACGTCACACTAACTTGTGTGAAAAAAGAAATTAATAATACTAAAATACGCATTTACTCAAACCTCATTAAATAACCTTTAACACATTTCTACACGTAGATATAATTTGCAAGTCACCTAAGAAGCAATACTTTCTAATAAACTAAGTAGTCATAAAAACATCATACCTGGTAGATTTTCCTAAAATTTGATGGGAAACTTCTTTAATACCATCTACTGAGTCTGCATATCGAGGTAGCTTCAGAACAACCCTATTGCTCGCCATTTTTAAGGCAACCTTAATTAATGCAGGGTAATCCGTATCATCTCCAACAATTTCTCGAACAAGACGCATTTCACTGTTCACCAAAGCGCTTTTCTTACGAGGTGGGTGCATCGGGTCAATCATTATTACTTCTGGCGAAAGATATTTTAATATCTCACGTGCATCACCGTGAATAAGTTCCATTCGTTCAACTACTGCTGCAACGTCTCCTCCCATTTTACGAGCATCTTCCATACCTTTCTTTAAGAGCGTATGCATCAGCCCAGAGCGTTCGATTAATGTAACTTTAGCTCCTAAAGAGGCAAGTAAAAATGCATCTTTCCCAAGCCCCGCCGTTGCGTCAACAATCTCTGGTGTCTTGCCACCCCGCAGACCAGCTGCTTTTGGCAAATCTTGCTTACGACCTCCACCAAACCGAAAGCGATGCAAAACGGCTCCACTTACAAAATTACATTTAAGGCTTTCAATCGAGGGTCCGGTATCTTTTTGTGGCATCAATCTCTTTCTATGAATACCCGAATATAAAAATTCGTGCAGTGGATCTATTATAGTAGTTATTTTAAGCGAATGACAAACTCGCAACTATAAAGCCATGTTCTTAAGCTATGCTAAGTCAAAGATATAGTTTTCCCATGGCAAAGGTTTGGAGGATGCTTTGCCATGGGATTGTCCATAGGTGAAGAGGTGTCAGGGAGGAATACACCTCCTATTTTACCAAAATAGACTGCTCGACAGTTTATCAAAAATAAGAGACAACACACACGAAAATAAGAAAAAGTGTTTCTCAAAATAATTAAACCTGCCTGATGCCAAAGTTAATAAATATATATGCATTAAATAAGTAGTAGTTGTGCATATAATGTAGAAAAATGTGCAAAAGTCTTGCCGCTATACCTTTAAGGTTCACTTAAAAAAAAAATTGGCGCATAGTATAATTGAATTATGTAAAATTAAGGTTAGTTATGGCTTATATTGTGCTTGTAGATGATGATATTTCTGTCCTAAAGCCACTAACCGAACAGCTGGAATCAGAAGGCCATAAAGTATCTGCATTTCAGTCCAGCCTTAAAGCTAGTAATTTTCTATATGAAAATGACTGCGATTTAGCAATTTTCGATATCAAAATGCCTGAACTTAATGGTCATCAACTTTTAAAAAAGGTCAGGTTGAAAAAGCCAGTATTACCAATTATTTTCTTATCGTCTAAAAATGAAGAGCAAGATGAGTTGATTGGTTTCACTCTAGGAGCTGACGACTACATAACAAAACCCTTCAGCAAACATTTATTACTCGCACGCGTTACAGCCGTACTCAGGAGACATGAAGCCAGCATACCTGATCTTGAAACAAAAACTATCAAGACGTCAGAGTTAGAAATTGACAAAGAGCGTCATTTAGTTACTTGGCAAAAAAAACCGGTCAACCTTACTGTTACTGAAAGCATGCTTCTTTTATCTCTTGCAAAAAGACCAGGGTTGGTTAAAAGCCGCTCGCAACTAATGGATGCAGCATATGACGGAACGATATATGTCAGTGACAGAACCATAGATAGTCACGTTCGAAACATTCGTAGTAAGTTAAAGCAAGTAGATACCTCCTGCGATATTATATCTACGGTTCACGGTCTGGGCTACAAGCTTAAAGTTTAGCATGTTTAGAAGTATCCTAACAAAAATATTTCTTTTAATATTAAGCTTTAACATCTTACTTCTAGTTTTTTTAATGGCCACCGAAGACACTGCTAAGGTTGAGATAAATCAAAGGAAAGAAATCCTGGACGAACGTTCGTACTTTGTCACAGAGATGATTAGACCTATTCTTGAAGATTCATTTTCCACGCACCATTATAAAAGCACAAGAATCTTACAAAAACTGCAGTTGCTTCCCAGGAGTGTTCATGAAAACCTAATTATTCGCCCTTATATTAAGGGTCAGCTTGTAGAGTTACCAAAGCCTTACTTTAATGGTACCGAACCAAACCTCATATCAAATATAATGGTTCAACCCCTCTTAGAAAATGTTTCGCCCATCGTAAACAAAGTATTAGTAAACCTTGATATCTTAAGTTTTATATTTAGGCTTAGTAAAAAGCTTTGGGATCTCAATATACTAACCTCTGAAATACAAATAGAGACGACAAGCCAGGAGCCCTTAAAACACGTCATACGGGACGGGCTAGACAAATATGAGTTACGCTTAATAGTACCATTTAAAATAAATGACCAAACAGTTGCAACTATAGACTTGATAGATCGTTACAATATTAAGGCATCATATTTTGCTAGAAATACCGGACGGTTGTTCGTCCTCCTTTCTATCAGTGGCCTAACAATATTATTTGGTTTAATACTCGCATTTTCCATAGCTTTACCTCTCCGAAAACTTTCCAAGAAGCTAAATAGAAGCATAAGAAAGAAAAATGTCTCAGAAGACCTATTTAACTTTAGGGTTCCGGGGTTAGAACACCGTAAGGATGAAGTTGGATTACTCTATCGTAACTTACTAATACTGAATGGGAGGTTAGCTTCGTTATTTTCAGATAAAGAAATATTTGCAGCTGATGTTTCTCATGAATTAAAAAACCCACTAGCATCAATAGTGGCCAACTTGGAGAACATCCCAATACCAGAGGATCTCTCCGTAAGAGATGCTCTCGAGACAATTGCGAAGCAAGCTAGTCGGATGAACCGTTTAATCTCCGAAATTTCAGATTCTGCCTTAGTGGACTCAGAGCTTGTACAAGCAAAATGGGATCGCTTTAATCTTTCAACATTGATTAACGAAATCGTAATAAATATGAAGGGCGTAGCGAACGAAAGAGATGTAGAACTCAATCCAAAGATAACTCCAAAAATAACTTTCCTTGGATTGCCTGATAGACTTGGCCAAGTTGTCGTAAACTTAATAGAAAATGCAATTACCTTTAGTCCTCAAAAGAGTTCAATAAGTATCACCTTAAGAAAGTCATTTAGAAGGGTTGTTGAATTAACGATAGAGGACGCTGGACCCGGCATTCCTGATGAGTTAACTGATCGCGTCTTTGAAAGGTTTTATACAAATCGTTCAGGAGAGAACTTGAAGAAAAATAGCTCTGGGTTAGGGCTTTTTATCTGTAAACAAATTGTAGAGGCTCATAATGGAGAAATTATTACTGGGAGGTCCAAGGCTTTAGGTGGAGCACTTTTCAAGGTGCGATTCCGCACTTAAATTCTACAAAAGCCCCTTTAATAGATTTTTATCCTTACTTATTATCTTATAAAAGTTTCAAACATACAAAAAAACCTTTATCTATATATGTACTTGCCTCTCGATTTTTTTTAATGAATATAAACATTATGAAAAATGATCCTTTACTACAGCCCTTCAAGTTAGGTTCTAAATTAGTAAAAAACAGAATATTTAGCACAGGTCATGCCCTGAGCTATGCAGAAAGTGGTAAACCTACAGAGACAACTTTTTTATATCAACAAGAAAAAGCGAAAGGGGGAATTGGGTTATCCTTTGTTGGGGGCTCTGGCACTGTTTCTTTAGACACAGCCCCAGTATTTGATCAATTAATTATAGATGATAGCATAATACCATTCTTTCAAGATCTTTCCAATGTTTATCACAAACATGAAGCATTATTACTAACGCAGATAACGCATCTTGGACGGCGCACAAACTCTACTGCTGGCCATTGGCTTCCGATTGTTGCACCATCTCCAATAAGGGAAACCCTACATAGAGGGATACCCAGAGCAATGGATGAAGATGATATATATAGAATAGTCAAATCTTTTTCTGATGCAGCTTTAAGATGTAAAGAAGGTGGTTTAGATGGCTTAGAAGTGATGGCTTCAGGTCATTTAATAGAACAGTTTTGGTCTCCAGAAACCAATCGGAGAACAGATTCATATGGTGGCTCTTTAATCAATCGAATGCGGTTTGGCAGAATGGTGTATACTGCTATGAGGGAAGCTGTAGGTTCAGATTTCTTACTAGGCATTCGTATGACGATGACACAAGAAGATAATGGAAAAACTGGCTTATCAGAGTCTGAAAACCTAACCATCACACAAAAATTAAAGGAAGATGGGGTGGTAGATTTCTTAAATCTAGTTTCTGGCGGAATAGACACCCTACCTCGGCTCTCAGCAAACTCTATGCCAGGCATGGCCTCAGTATTATCACCATTCATTGAGCAGGCTGGTAGATTCAAAAGAGAACTTAACCTTCCTGTTTTCCATGCTACTCGAGTTAATGACCTTGCAACTGCAAGACATGCGATAAAAGAGAACTTGATTGATTTGGTCGGAATGACACGTGCTCACATAGCTGACCCGTATATTGTACAAAAAATCAATACAAACCAAGAAGAAAGGATTAGAACCTGCGTAGGTGCTACCTACTGTTCAAATCATAGATTATGTATCCAAAACCCAGCGACGGCTCGGGAAAAAAGTCTTCCGCATAAAGTATTATCAGTACCTAAAAAAAAGAAAGTAGTTGTTGTCGGTGGCGGGCCTGCAGGTCTTGAAGCAGCAAGAGTATGCGCCGAGCGAGGGCACAAAGTTATCCTTTTTGAAGCAAGTACTCAATTAGGAGGTCAAGTTATACTTGCAGGGAAAGTTGACTGGAGAAAAGATATTTTAGGAATAGTCGACTGGCTAGCCAATGAGTGTAGTTTTCTTGGGGTGGAAATTCATCTTAACAGGTATGTGGAAGAAGTAGATATAATTAATCAGAGCCCAGATATTGTTGTTATGGCCACAGGAGGTCACCCAAACATTGAATGGGTCGAAGGAAATGCAAAAGTTCTTTCTACGTGGGATATCCTGTCCGGTCATACAAAAATGGAGGGATCAGTTTTTATCCATGACCAAACTGGGCGGAATGTTTCTCTTGCTGCAGCCGATTATATCTCTGACAAAAATGTGGAAGTGACACTAAACACGCAAGATGCCACAGTTGGTATGGAAGCAATGCGAATGGAAATTTCTCCTTTTATGAAACGCTTCTATAAAAAAGGTGTAAAAGTGCAAGTGGACCATGAATTAATAAGCGCTGAACGTCAGGGGAATCAAATAAAAGTTAGTCTTCGCAATACTCACACCGGCAAGACAATCACTCATATTACAAATAACTTAGTGCTTGAAGCAGGCACTCTTCCAAATGATGAGATCTTTTATTCAATAAAAGAAAAGTCACTCAATCGAGGAGTTGTCGATATAGAAGCTATGGCAAGTGGCAAACCTCAACCTATTTTTTCTGGAAAAGGTTACCATCTCTACAGGGTTGGAGATGCTGTTAATAGTCGCGACATTCACTGTGCGATTTTAGACTCTCTAAGAATTTGCAAGGATTTATAAGTTATTTCAAAAAATTAATTACTTAACTGAGTTAACTTAAATAGGATAATAGTTAATTCTCTAATATTAAAATGGGATTACAAAGATTATGAATAAAGACACAAAAGTTACAGCAGCAATTATTGGTCTTGGGCGATGGGGACAAAACCTAGTAGATAGCACCAAGGCAGACCCTGAAAATGGTTTATTATTTACACACGCAATGACTCGAACCAAGAGCAAAGTGGTAGAGTACTGTATCAAGAATAGTTTAACGTTAGCTGATAATTTTGAGGATATATTAAATAATGATGCTATTGAAGCAGTAGTCTTGGCAACGCCTCATAGTCAGCATTGCAATCAAATAAAAGCCGCAGCAGCGGCAGGAAAGCATGTGTTTGTGGAGAAACCTTATACTCTTTCTCTTAAAGATGGGATTGATGCCGCAACTGCATGTAAGGATTCTGGAGTAAAATTGGCTGTCGGATTTAATCGCCGATTTCTGCCGGCCTATAATCAACTAGAAAAATTACTAGTATCACAAAAACTTGGAACGGCTCTGCATATAGAAGGAAATTTTTCTGGATCATTTGGATACAACTACACTGCAGACATGTGGAGAGGTTCTAACGAGGAAAATCCTGCCGGAGGCATGGGTGCCATGGGTATCCATATTCTTGATTTAATGGTCCACCTCCTAGGAACAGTAAAGACTGTGATGGCGTACAGCAGTCGCAGAGTTGTAACCTCTCTAGTTGATGACACGACCACAGCTCTAATTGAGTTCACATCAGGTGCTACAGCAAGCTTAACAACAATGACAGCAACCTCTCCCACCTGGAAAATGCACCTCTACGGCTCTAAGGGTTCAGCTTTTTTGCCTAATCAGCATTCTATCGAGGTTAATATAATTGATACAGAAACTGAGAAGACTAACTTTGAAATTGTAGATACACTGGCAATCGAGCTGGATACCTTTGCCCAATCAGTTCGCGGTAGATGTGTATACCCAGTTAAAATTTCAGAAGCTCTAGCAGGGGTCTCAACGATGGAATCTATAGCAAAAGCTGCTAAGACTGGGGCAAAGACCTCCGTAAATTCCAACTTTTCAGGACTTTAAGATGTTTATCTTATGGTTTTTGCGCTTTGAAAGAAGATTTTCGGTTTGGATAGCAAGTTACGCAAATATCGCAAACCCTCCCATCACACCCTCTAGCAGTGCAAAACTCTCTACCATAAAAAATAATCTGTAGATGAAGTTTATTCCATGATTCTTGTGGAAAAATTTTTTTTAAATCGTGTTCAGTAACCTTTACATTCTTACCGTTTGTTAAACCCCACCTTTGTGCTAATCGGTGAATGTGAGTATCTACAGGGAATGCAGGCTGCCCAAAACCCTGAGAAATTACAACACTGGCCGTCTTGTGGCCTACCCCTGGAAGAGCCTCTAAGGCTTGTAAATCTTCTGGTACATTACCCTGATATTTCTCAACTAGAATTTTAGAGAGTCCAGAAATTGCTTTCGACTTCTGGGGTGCCAGCCCACATGGTCTTATAATGTTGTAGATCGTATTTACTGGAACAAATTGCATATCATGAGCGTTATTTGCTTCAGAGAATAACGCTGGAGTAACTTTATTGACCCGCTCATCTGTGCACTGGGCACTAAGCAATACAGCCACGAGCAGCTCAAAATTGTTTTTATGATTAAGTGGTACTGGAGTCTCAGGATAAAGTTCATTTAACCTGTTTAGAACGAACTTAACGCGGTCCCTTTTTAACATACTTTTAATACCCTCATGTAATTTATAATAACTTACTTAACCTTTAAGTATAAACGCACAAGCTAATGATAAAAATTCTTTGGTCTTAAAGTGCGAATAATAGTAGAAGAAAAATAAATTTAGCAAAAGACCCTTTAGGCTCTTCAACTATAACTGTTTCTACTATTACTTCCTTTTTAACTTCAGGTTCTTCGCCTGGCATACCTCCCGCAATTGCTGCGTTGGTAAAAGTAAAAAATGCTACTGCCAATAAAACTTTTCTCATATTTTTTCCCTATTTCCATATTATTAAAAGACTTAACCAGTTGTTAATTAAGTTATTAATATGCATTTTTGATGATATTCTTGTGCATATAAATTTAATAAATTTGCAGAAATGGTGTTTAATTAGCTCTTAGAGTCCAAACACGCTTTGAGAGATAAATGGTGATCCCTACTGGATTCGAACCAGTGACCTACTGCTTAGAAGGCAGTTGCTCTATCCAGCTGAGCTAAGGAACCACAATGCAATCCTTTAACTTTATCCACAGCATACAGTCAATACCAGAGGCTCTAAAAGGCCCTTTCACTTGACATTATTTCTTGATTTGCACTGCATCGAAATAATTTATCTTTTTATATCCTTTATTTACATTTCCTTATCTAAAGGTAGGCATTCTAAAGGAGTTACTTTAGAGCCATATATTTATGCAATCATATAACAAGTATGTATTATTCTAACAACTATAGGCTGTATGAATAAATCAAAAATCTCAAATTTTACTTCTTGCCTAACATTGGAGAACCATTCACAATCTAATTTACTGCTCCCAAAATCCACCCTTCATGAGTGCATTCTGATCCTTTTAATTTACTCGGAATACTCATAATTTGGTCCAGCTCTCCTTTGACATCTAAAGCATGTAACCTCTTCACAACTGCTTTAACTTGATTAGCATCTTTAATGCTTTCAGTGTTTTCTATCTTATACATTGAAGGGTATATTTCTGCACATACCACTTTGGAAATGTGTGATTCAAATGGCCAAATAGAGGTTGAAACAGATTTTCTCAAACTTTCTAAAATTGGGATGCCTAGAAGCGCTTGACCACCTACAGATCCAGCTCCATTCAATTGCCAAACAGTTTTTGTTGATTTTATTAAAGCTTCAATCGATCTTTTTTCGTTAGGTAAAAAACATCCATATCCAACTGGTTTTTTAAATGGAATATTAATATACCTCCCATTATTTGGCATTGGGTGACCCCAGAACGGACCACTGTTGGGAAATAGTGAATTGAAATAATTTGCTACTTCAAATCTATTATTATTATTATTTGTACTATCTTTTACTCGTTCAAATAATTCGGCCCAAAAGTCAGACCATTTAACTAAACCAAGGTCATCAAAAAAGGTTTTTGGATAGCCAAAAGGAAAATCAAATCCTGCTAAAACTCTCCCATCTGACTCCTTTAACAATCTTTTGATAAGATCCAACGCATCAAATCGAGTTCTTGGGTTAAAAAATGACAGCTCACATGTATTAGAAAGCCAAGCCAACCAAATGCTATCTGCACCTATCTTGGGCTTACTATTTGCCGACCAGTCAACAGCTAAATAATTATTAAAGATACTCATGGTTGTTTCTAAAAATAATCATTATCTCTCTTTCACGTTTTGGTTCAATGTGCACATTACATTTACATAAAGGTAATCTATCTACAGGACTCAAAACCTCAGCTTAGATTTTTACTCCCTTGAGCTATGACCAATTAGGCAATTAAATATCGATTGTATTCTCTTTTTCCCAAACAGAGAAATGGGAAGAAAAAGAATTCCACTCTTTCATTTTTAGTTTAATATACGCATTAGAAAACTCATCACCCAAAGCCTTTTTAAGGTCTTTATTTTTATCAAATTCACGAATTGCATCCAGCATATTAAGCGGTAGCTTTGGGCCACCTCTAATTTTGTGCCCCTCTGCATACATATCTATATCATACCTTTTTCCAGGATCAGCATTTGTTCGAACACCATCTAAACCCGCTGCTAAAATCACTGCCTGAAGCAAATAAGGGTTTGCCGCCCCATCAGGTAAACGCAACTCAAAACGTCCAGGGCCAGGGACCCGAACCATATGAGTTCTATTATTTCCTGACCAAGTAACAGTATTGGGTGCCCAGGTTGCTCCCGACATCGTCCTTGGAGCATTAATTCGCTTATAGCTGTTAACGGTAGGGTTAGTTATCGCCGCCATTGCAGATGCATGTTTCATTATACCACCAAGAAAATTGATGCCTTTATCTGAAAGCCCTAAGTCTTTTTCTGAATCCGCAAATACATTCGTCTTAGATTTCTCTCCCGGAGCATCCCAAACAGAAATATGTGCATGACACCCATTTCCTGTCAAACCTTCGACTGGTTTTGGCATGAATGTTGCCTTTAATCCATGTTTTTCCGCTACAGATTTGGTCATAAGCTTAAAAAATGAGTGCTTATCAGCCGTAGCTAATACATCATCAAACTCCCAATTCATCTCAAATTGCCCATTCGCATCTTCATGATCATTTTGATAAGGTCCCCAGCCAAGCTCCAACATATAATCACAAATCTCAGCTATAACATCATATCGCCGCATTATTGCCTGTTGATCATAGCATGGCTTTGTGGCGGTATCATACTCATCCGAAATTTTATCACCTTCTGGCGTCAAAAGAAAAAACTCTGCTTCTATTCCTGTCTTGACATGCATCCCCTCTGAAGCTGCTGTTTTTATAAGTTTGTTCAAAACATTTCTTGGTGCTTGATCAACTGTTTCACCATCCATCATTAAATTTGCAGGAACCCAAGCCACGTCTCGCTTCCATGGGAGTTGAATAACTGCACTAGTGTCTGGAACAGCAAGCATATCAGGATGAGCCGGCGTAAGATCTAAGTAGGTTGAAAACCCAGCAAATCCAGCACCTTCATGTTGCATTGCACCTATTGCCTGAGCGGGAACAAGTTTAGCTCTTTGCCCCCCAAAAAGGTCAGTATAAGAAACCATAAAGTATTTTACATTTTTTTCTTTTGCGAATGCTGCTAAATCGATTGCCATCTATTCCCCCTTAAAATTTTTCAAAGTTAATTAATATGATACTAGTTAAAGAAATTCTCCTGTTTTTCCAGGCCACCACTCTGTCCCTGCCAATGGCACACGTGCCATAGCCGCCGCTTCCAATGTAATTGCACACAAATCCTCAGGCTCCAGATTATGTATATGATTTTTACCACAAGCGCGTGCAATTGTTTGAGCTTCCAGAGTTAAAACCTTTAAATAATTACTAAGCCTTCGGCCTCCCTCAATTGGGTCAAGGCGCAACATTAGATTTGGGTCTTGAGTTGTTATGCCAGCCGGATCTTTTCCCTCATGCCAATCATCATAAGCTCCAGCTGTAGTACCCAGCTTTTGATACTCTTCTTCCCATTTTGGATCGTTATCTCCGATTGCTATCAAGGCCGCTGTACCTATCGAAACTGCGTCGGCTCCTAGAGCAATTGCTTTTGCTACATCTGCTCCGTTTCGTATTCCTCCTGACACTACCAACTGCACATCTCGATGAACCCCTAGATCTTGGAGTGCTCTAACCGCCTCTCTGATACATGCGAGAGTAGGTAAACCGACATGTTCAATAAATACATCTTGAGTGGCGGCCGTCCCACCTTGCATTCCATCCAAAACTACTACATCAGCCCCAGCTTTCACAGCCAAGGCCGTATCGAAATAAGGACGAGCACCTGCTATTTTAAGATAGATTGGAACTTTCCATGACGTGATTTCTCTTAACTCTAGTATTTTTATTTCCAAATCATCAGGACCGGTCCAATCAGGGTGACGACAAGATGAACGCTGATCAATTCCCTTAGGCAAATTTCTCATTTGGGCCACACGATCACTAATTTTTTGTCCCAACAGCATACCTCCCCCACCAGGTTTTGCTCCTTGACCAACAACGATCTCTATCGCATCTGCTTTTCGAAGATCAACAGGATTCATCCCATATCGAGAGGGTAAATATTGGTAAACGAGTTTACTAGAATGCTCCCGTTCTTCCTCAGTCATTCCTCCATCTCCAGTCGTTGTCGAAGTCCCTGCTAATGTCGCACCTCTCCCTAGAGATTCTTTCGCATTACCAGATAAAGCGCCAAAACTCATTCCCGCAATTGTTATTGGAATATCTAATTCCAACGGGTTTTTTGCAAATCTAGTTCCTAAAATGACCTTAGTTTCACACTTTTCTCGGTAACCCTCCAATGGGTATCGAGAGATTGACGCCCCAAGGAATAGTAAATCATCAAAATGAGGTACTTTACGTTTAGCTCCCCCTCCTCTGATATCATATATGCCAGTCGCGGCAGCTCGCCTAATTTCTGAATTTACAGAATTAGAAAATGTTGCTGATTGCACAGGTTCAGTGCGTGGAGATTCATTATTCTTATTGTCTTTCACTAGTATCCCCTTAGTATGCGTTATCGATATTAAAATTATATAGTTTTCTTGCCGAACCGTAACGCCTGAATTCCTCTGCCTTAACTTTTGATCCCGACGTCGCAAGCAGATTACTGAGGATATCTAAATGTTCTTTCCTCATCTCTTTTTCTATACAATCTGCACCTAAAGATTTTACTGACCCCCTTACAAACAATCTGGCTTCATAAAGAGAATCTCCCAACGCATCTCCAGCATCTCCACAAATCACCAAGTTCCCAGACTGTGCCATGAATGCACTCATATGACCAACATCTCCAAAAACCACTATATCTATACCCTTCATCGATATCCCACAGCGTGACGAAGCATTACCTTTTATAACTAACAAACCTCCATGCCCAGTCGCTCCAGCGTACTGGCTAGCATCTCCCTCAACTGTAACAGTACCCGACATCATATTTTCAGCAACGCCAGGACCAACAGAACCATCCACAGTAATGTGTGCTTTCTGATTCATTCCTCCCAAGTAATACCCTGTTGAACCAATCACCCGAACTTCCATTGGTGTGTCTAAGCCTACAGCTATTGCGTGTTTTCCTCTTGGATTTTGAACTTCCCAATTAACTTTATTGATATCAGATTTTTGTTCATGAAGAGTAGCGTTTAACTCTCTGAGAGAATTACTTTCTAAATCAAAAACTTTCATTCTAGTGACTCCAAAAATAAACAGTTGCAGGTTCTGGTTCCCAAACCTTCGCATTTTCGATCTCAGGTAAATCAACTAACGCTCGATACTCCGAACCAAAAGCAACATATTGATCTGTCTCAGCCATAATCGCAGGTTTACAAGCTATTGGGTCTCGAACAACCCCAAAACCATCCTTAGTTCCTACAACAAAAGTAAAAAAGCCATCAAGGTCCTTTAAACAACTTTCCAGTGCTTCCTCCAAAGAACTACCTTGCTGCATTTTATAAGATAAATAAGCAGCGCCAACCTCTGTGTCATTTTCTGTCTCAATTAATACACCCTGTCTTTTAAGCTTTCTTCTAAGAGAATTATGGTTAGACAGCGACCCATTATGCACCAAACATTGGTCTTGGCCCGTAGAGAATGGGTGCGCACCCATAGTTGTTACAGCGGACTCTGTTGCCATTCGCGTGTGACCAATTCCATGACTTCCAGACATTTTTGAAATCGAGAAACGATCAACAACTTCTCTTGGAAGTCCAACTTCTTTATAAATCTCTACTTTTTCTCCAACACTCATGACCCTCACAGCAGGGCAAAGTTTAGCTAAAGCTTGACGGGCCAGAGTTATTTTCTCTCCAGACAACTTTATAACAGCGTGTGTATCTTTAACTTCAACAGAAACAGATGATGCTATCATTGCCGAGAGATTATCTTTAATTAATCTAAATTCAACTTCAGGATTACCAGACTGCACCGTCAACTTAAAATCTTTGCTTGAAGTAGAATCATAAATTGCAATTCCAGCACTATCGGGTCCCCTTTCAGTCATAGTTATAAGCATGTTTGTAAGCATTAGTCCCAAACTTGGCATCAAGGATTGATCCTTAAGAAACAGCCCAACTATTCCACACATAATTTATTTTCCTCGACTAATTTGACCTGACTTCGTAATACCAAGACTTATCCGAGTTCACAATATCACCAATGATAAAAGCACTCTCTGATAAAAAGGGCCTGGGAGTGATTTGGCTCTAAAGCTATAAGCCTTAATATTTAATTTAGTGACATCTAAACTTAAGATGCTCTCTGTGAAGTAATCTAAACTCCTCAAATAATACACCTATTATTTCATACTAAGAACACTTATGGTATTCGGATGACTATTAAAAACAAACATGTAGCGGATATTTACCTAAATATCAGTCACTTCATCGACCATTTTATAATGCTTATTTTTGCAAAAGCAGCATACGATGCGGGAAGGGAGTTTGGCCTAGGTTACGAAGAAATAATTGTTTTTGGTGTCTTAGGTTTCATTCTTTTTGGTGCGGCTGCGCCAATAGCGTCAATATTAGCTAATAAATACTCACGATCAGTAATGATGGTCATCTTCCACTTTGGCATCGGAATTTCAGCTATAATTTGCAGTTTTGCCAGCACTCCTTGGGAATTATCAATAGGCTTGGGCCTAATTGGAGTTTTTGCAGCAATATTCCATCCTGTGGGAATTGCTATGCTGCTAAAAAATAGTAAAAAATTAGGTTATCGATTAGGAATAAATGGGGTTTTTGGAAATATGGGTGTGGCCGCAGCACCTCTAATAACTGGGTTTTTACTACTAATATCAGATTGGAAACTTTCTTTTATATTACCAGGAATTGCATGTATTTTATACGGAGTTATCTTTCTACTAGCATTAAGGGATGAACCGAAAGCTGTTCAAACAGAAAAAACAAATGAACGCGACGATGTGTTTGCACCTCAATGGCGTCGAGCTCTATTGGCTCTTGCTTTAACAACTACGAGTGGTGGGTTCATCTTCGGTGCAATGACGTTTATTATTCCTAGGTACTTTGAACTTCAATTAACAGGAATAACTAGTTCAGTTGCGGTTACTGGCCTTATAGCCTCAATGGTTTATGCAATAGCGGGGTTTACGCAAATAGGGGCTGGGTTATTAATTGACCGCTTTCCCGCAAAGCCAATTTTATTTGTTATTGGGGTTGGACAAGTAATATTCATATTTCTTGCCTCAACAGTCTCTGACCTTCAATTATTTTTTGTAACATTAGTAGCAACTAGCTTTGTTTTTGGTCAAATACCTATAATCGATACTATTATGTCTAGATATATTCCTGATAAGGCACGAGGAAATGTTTTAAGTGTGAAGTTCGCTTTAAACTTGGGCGCAGGCGCAAGTGTCCTGCCCATTTCTAGCTTAATGCTTAAAAATGGTTATGATTTATCGAGCTTATTCACGGTTATGAGTTTTATGGCTATGTTTGTAGTTCTTGCATCGCTGATCCTACCTTCCGGGCAGAGAACTCAATAATGATAAAAACTTATACTATTGCTAGTGGGTCCATACTACTTTTCGGTTAGTATCAAAGTTTTCAGCATAGCCCCCGCTTCGTATTATAGGTTTCCTTTTTTTAGGATCTACAATTATAGCTTCTATGCCATGCTTATTAGCATATTTTACTGCTGATTCTTTATCTGGAAAACTTAACTTTACTTGAGCCTGCATCTCGCCAGATGATGTCCACCCCATTAGAGGATCAATTTTACTGGACATTTCAGGGTTAAACTCTAAAACCCAGCCTTGAGACTTAGCATTGCCGGACTGGGTAGCTGGTCTACTTGGTTGAAAAATTCTAGCACTCATGTCTTGTCTCCATTGATGACATCTTTATATCTAAAAAATTAAGGCTATTTGCAAGAGGGCAAAGTAACTAAAAGTAATTTAAAAGGAAAAGATCTTACTTATGCATAATAACTCTCCAATAAATATCCCCTTAATAACGCAATCGCCAATGGAGCTTACAAAAAGAGAAAAGCTCGAGGGTGGACAATCTTTTGTATTGGAAACTTCCTTTGATGCTGCAGGAGATCAACCAGATGCAATAAAAGAGTTAATAAAAGGGTTAAGTGATGGAGAACAAAATCAGGTACTATTAGGAGCAACAGGTACTGGTAAAACTTTTACAATGGCTAAAGTTATTGAAGAAACACAACGGCCAGCAATTATTCTAGCACCTAATAAAACATTAGCAGCCCAACTTTATGGAGAATTTAAAAATTTTTTTCCAAGCAACGCAGTAGAGTATTTCGTCTCCTATTACGATTATTATCAACCCGAAGCCTATGTTGCTCGGTCAGACACTTACATTGAGAAAGAAAGCCAAATAAATGAACAAATTGATCGAATGAGGCATTCTGCAACTCGTTCTTTATTAGAGCGAGATGATGTAATAATTGTTGCATCAGTCAGTTGTATTTACGGAATCGGTTCTGTAGAAACCTACGGTGCAATGACGCAAGACTTATTTTTAGGGCAAGCTTACGATCAAAGAAAGGTGATGTCCGACCTCGTCGCACAACAATATAAACGGAATGATCAAGCTTTTCAAAGAGGAAGTTTTAGAGTGCGTGGGGACTCTTTAGAAGTTTGGCCTGCGCACCTAGAGGACCGCTCATGGCGAATGTCTTTTTTTGGAGAGGAACTTGAATCTATTACTGAATTTGATCCACTTACAGGAAAAAAAACAGATTCATTTGAGAGAATACGTTTGTACGCAAATTCACATTACGTAACTCCTCGACCAACAATGAAGCAAGCAATAGCAGGCATTAAAAATGAATTAAAAGTTCGGCTAGACCAATTAAGTAAAGAAAGTAAATTGTTGGAACTACAACGTTTAGAGCAACGAACTAATTTTGACCTTGAGATGCTTGAAGCAACTGGCGTGTGTAGTGGTATTGAAAATTACTCTCGTTATTTGACAGGCAGAGCACCAGGTGAACCACCGCCTACATTATTTGAATTTATGCCCGATAACGCAATTGTATTTGCTGATGAGTCTCATGTCTCAGTTCCACAAATTAATGGAATGTATAAAGGAGACTTTAGACGGAAATCTACACTTGCTGAGCATGGCTTTCGACTGCCATCATGCATGGATAATAGACCACTAAAGTTTGAAGAATGGGACGGGATGAGGCCACAATCTGTTTTTGTTTCTGCTACCCCAGCAGGATGGGAGCTTGAGCAAACTGGTGGAGCTTTCATTGAACAAGTCATCAGACCAACTGGCCTGCTAGATCCCATAATCGAAATTCGTCCAGCTACATCTCAAGTCGACGATATACTAGATGAAGTTCGCAAGGTCTCTGCGGATGGTTATCGCACTCTAATTACAACTCTCACAAAAAGGATGGCAGAGGACCTTACTGAATATTTGCATGAGCAAGGTATAAAAGTGCGGTACATGCACTCTGAAATAGATACTATTGAACGCATCGAAATTCTTCGTGACCTACGGCTTGGCGCTTTTGATGTATTAATAGGAATTAACCTTCTAAGAGAAGGCCTAGATATACCTGAGTGTCGTTTCGTAGGGATACTAGATGCAGACAAGGAAGGATTCTTGCGATCTGAAACCTCATTAATTCAAACAATCGGTCGAGCAGCTCGAAATGAAGAAGGAAAGGTAATTATGTACGCTGACAGAATTACTGGTTCAATGGAACGCGCAATTTCTGAAACTGATCGCAGACGAACCAAACAAATCGCATACAACTCGCTGCACAATATAAAACCAGAAACAATTAAAAAGAACGTCGAAGATATTCTATCTGGCCTTTATAAGGGAGATGTTGATTTAAACCGTGTTACAGCTAAAATTGATAAATCAGTTTCAGGCGCAAATCTAAAAGCTGTCCTTAAAGGACTACGAGAAGACATGCTTAAGGCCGCAGGGAACCTTGAGTTTGAAGAGGCGGCACGAGTGAGAGACGAAATACAACGGTTAGAAACGGTCGAACTTACCATAGCAGAAGATCCATTAGCGCGACAGTTCAATGTAGAAAATGCCCTCGAAAAAGTGAAAACCATGGCTGGACGTTCTACTGCAGGTCGGCCTGGACAGCGTGGAGGAGTTAAACGAAAGAAACGGTAGGTTTATGCTCCTATAGCTGGTGTGGTCACTAAGTGCACACCAGCTATTTTCCAACCATCCGAGAACTTAACCATAGCATATTCTAATAAGAAGGGGTTTCCTTTGAAATCTCGTACAAATACTGTTTGAATGACGTAGTCACCTTCTAACCTAACTTCCATAAATTTTACAGAATTATTCCGCCAAACCATCGGGTAACCTTTTTTTACCATTTTCCCAAAATTCTTTGAACTTTTAAAAATTGTTTTTATATTCGGGGATGCAAAGGTAAAGGCCTTATCAAAATCATCTTCCAAAAATGCTGTCATCTGACCATTAATTGTGTTTACAATTCCTGGAATATGTTTGGTTTCCGCATGTACATTGGCACTACTCAAAAAAATAAATACAAGACTTACTAAAAAATTTCTCATTACTAACCTCCCATGTGGATTACTTTGTCCCAATTAACGCCAATACTACTCTACTAGCTCTCCGTTAACCGCTTTGTTTATTAATTTTATCGTTTCGTTAACACCATAAAGTGCTATAAAACCCCCAAATCTTGGGCCCTGAGATGCTCCCAGTAATACTTCATATATAGCTGTAAACCAATTCCTTAAAGGATCAAACCTGTCCCTTCCGCACGCGTATACTTCTCCCTGCAATCCTTCTGGATCAAGATCACCAGTCCACGCTTTAAGGCGCGTTTCTAAATCTTGAAAAGCAAGTATTTCTAAATCAGTGGCTAAACGATATTTTTTATGAGGTTTAACAAAATCGTTGTAATAACGGATCGCACATTCTATCGCTCTATCAAGGTCAGGGTGTGTTTCAGGACTAGTGTTCAGGGCATAACGCTTTACAAACCCCCATAAGTGATCGGTTTCAGAGGCACCAGAAACAGAAGTTAGGTTTAATAACATTGAAAAAGGAATTGGCAAATTTGGTGCGGGTGCTTCCTGGCCGTGAATATGAAAAATTGGGTTTGATAATTTCTGGGGTATCTCTTGCTCTTGATATGCCCGCAGTTGCTGATAATATTCATCTGTCATCTTAGGAATAACATCAAAATATAAGCGTTTTGCTGTTTTTGGCTTCTGATACATAAAGTACTGTAAGCTTTCTGGAGATGAGTACGAAAGCCAATCCTCCATAGACAGTCCATTCCCTTTTGATTTAGAAATTTTTTGACCATTCTCATCGTTAAATAGCTCGTAAGATAAGCTTTCTGGTGGCGCTTTTCCCAGAGCCCTACAAATCTTTGACGACTGAGAGACCGATTCAATCAGGTCTTTTCCTGACATTTCATAATCGACACCCAGAGACATCCATCGCATAGCCCAGTCAGGCTTCCACTGCATTTTCACGTTTCCACCCGTAACTGATATTTCTATTTTCTCACCATCGGGTTCTTGATAGACAATTGTGCCCTTTGAAGGATTTCGTTCTAAAGTAGGAACTTGTAAAACATGCCCAGTCTTTGGGCTTATAGGTAAAAAACAGGAGTAGGTTGCTCTACGTTCCTCTCCAAGAGTTGGTAGCATTATTGCTTGAATTTTATCAAAACGTTCCAAAGCAATTTGCAAAGCGTCGTCAAATTTCCCAGAAGTGTAATAATCAGTAGATGAAGCAAACTCATACTCAAACCCAAAGGAATCTAAAAACTCTTTGAGGGTGGAGTTATTATGATCTGCAAAACTTTTATGTGTACCAAATGGATCTCTAACCTTAGTGAGTGGTAGATTCAGGTCTGCGACGAGTTCCTCTTGAAGTGGAACATTATTTGGAACCTTTCGAAAGCCGTCCATATCGTCTGAGAAACATAAAAGTTTGGAGGGTATATCACTAATAATATCAAATGCATGTTTGACCATCGTTGTACGTGACACCTCACCAAAGGTACCAATATGCGGCAAACCACTTGGCCCATAACCTGTTTGAAATAGTACGTAACCTTTATCAGGATAAGAGTTTTTATATCGTTTTAAAACTCTGCGAGCCTCTTCAAATGGCCAGGCCTTAGAATTAACTCCCTCTTCCCTCAGATTAAACATTATATTTCCAAATTTGTTAAAATATTGATATATTACTAAGAACTAGTTAAGTATTATGCTAAGTCAACCCGGTCAATGTTTCGTATTGCGACATTTTAGATTGAGATTTTAATGGACAACAAACTAAACATACTTTCACCTCAGGACTCATTAGTTGCAATCATGATTGCAATATCAATTTCGGACGAAAACATTAGAACCTCTGAACTAATTACAATTCAACAGGTTGTTAATCATTTACCTATTTTTTCTGAATATGACCCTCAAACAATTAGACTGGTCGCTGAAATAACATTTGGATTATTCGAGGAAGAAGATGGTCTAGACTCTTTCTTTAAGCTAATAAAACAATCACTGCCTGATAGATTATACGAAACTGCATATGCGCTTGCCTGCGACGTCGCGGCAGCAGACGGAAAATTAGAACAACCTGAGCTACGGTTACTTGAAGAAATCAGGTACGAATTGAATATTGATAGGTTAAATGCTGTGGCTATTGAAGTGGGGGCAAGAGCGCGTCACGCCACCATCTAAAATTTATTATTTAAAACCTGCACCATCGATTAATTAATAACCTTTGAAAGTATCGCGCACTATTCATCCAGGAAGTAGAGCCTCGCGGGTTTTCCTTTTGATGATTTTCTAAATTACGTCTCTTTCTCATATCGGAAACAAATATAGCAAATGCTAAGTTCCTCCCTTTTGTATTGTCAATATATCCAGCTAAGGCACTAACATAATGTAAAGTTCCTGTTTTCCCAACAATCTTAATATCGTCCCCAAATATTTTCTGACCTTTCTTTCTTCTATATGGTATTTTTTTTAGTAGCGGCTTAATTAATATTTGCATTCGGCTGTCTCGTAAAATGTTTACCATTGAATTAGCACTGATGGTCGATTGATCATTTAAGCCAGAATGATCAACCAAACTCACACCATTCAATGAACACCTTTCTTCTAACCATCGTACCATCCGAAGTGATGATGCATCTAGACTGCTGATTGGCCTAAAGTTAGAAGATGCCGTGACACCGAGCATCTCAGCAGTTAAATTAGTTGAATGCTTGAGCATACTTTTTGTCATACCTTTAAGAGTTTCACTTTCGTGAGAAACTAAAATTTTCCCTTTAGGCTTTGAGTAAATGACCGTTGGGGTGGGTAAATCAATACCGGCATCTATAGCTAACTTTTGGAACACTTGCCCTGCATATAGTGTTGGATTCCTTACCGGCAGCCATCGCCCACCTGTTTGCCCTAACGAGGATCTCGCAACAGTCCAACTTTCATTGTTCTGTAGTTTTTTATATTCAAAAACTGGTGAAGCTCGGTCAGAAAGTTTAACCTTGATACCGTCTATACTTGGCCTTGCCTTTAACCCTCTAGCCTCTAAAGTGAGAGAGTACCCCGCTTGCTTACGCTTCCATTCTAAAAAAATTCTATTAAAATTTAAATTTAATCCAGATATAGAGGGATTATAACTGAGATGGCTTGGCTGATCAGGGTCAATACTATTAATTGAAGGCCAGTCACTGCTATAAACCTTAAAATCACCCGTCAAGTTTTTTAAGTTAGAGTCACTCAATAGTTTACAAAGATCGTACAGAGCATCAGTGTCTAGCGTTGGGTCCCCCCCTCCAACTAAAATAAGATCACCTTCTAAAATTCCATTATTAATGGGGCCATTTATCATTAAACGAGTTTGAAAACTAAATTCTGGACCAAGTATATCAAGTGCATAGAAACCGGTTATAGCTTTCATTACGCTCGCTGGAGGGAGAGACCTCAAGGGGTTAAGGTTTTCCAGCTCTTCACCGGTATCTGTATCACATACAACAAACGTAATATCACTTCCTACTGGCGCAAACTTTAATAACTCCCTGATCTCTCTACCAGACCGGTTAACAACAAAGTTTGGTCTCAGAATAGGCTTAGGGGTGCCAAGCAACCTATCGGGAAGCCCAATGCTCGCCACAGTCGCCAGTAAAAAAGATATTGTATGTCGTCTGGAAACTTTAATCATAGAATATTACTTTAATTTTTATTAATAAGTGAGTGCTTCACTAATCTTATTTGGGATGAAGAAATATGATTCAAATGAGTATTAATATAGCACCAGACTGGTGGTTCCATAAGTGCCAAAAGTTTACTGTGTGCCCCAGGTATCTTTTTATTCTTAAAACTCTCTGTCATTTTATTTTTACGTGTAGCATAATTATTTCCAGGTCGATCCACCACCCCTATAGGCACCTCCCTCATAATCTTTTTCCAATTTTTCCACAAATTAAATGTTGGTATATTATCAGCCCCCATCAACCAAACAAAGGAAACCCTAGGATATAATCTCTTAAGTTTTAAAATAGTATCTGAAGTATACTGAGTCGAAAGTTGAATTTCTAAATCTGTTACTACAACTCTTGGGTGACTTAATAAAAGGTTTGCTTCTTTTATACGATCACCCACCAGATCTGGATTTCTTTCTTTAAGTGGATTTTTGGGTGAAATTAACCACCACACTCTATCTAATTTGAAACGTTTAAGAGCTTCTTTTGTTATATGAACATGGCCTTCATGTGCTGGATCAAAAGAACCACCCAGTAGGCCAATTCTCTGACCTGGAGTTGCATATGGAAAATTATATCTCACAAACTCTTTTAACTCAGCTTTCTAAGCATTGCCACCAATCAAAGCCTTCGTTACATCATATGTTAAAAATATAGGAGAAAAATATGTCAGCTTATCAATACGTTTATCACATGGACGGAGTGTCTAAAACTTACCCTGGAGGAAAAAAGTGTTTTGAAAATATACACTTGTCTTTTTTACCAGGCGTAAAAATTGGAGTTGTTGGCGTAAATGGGTCTGGAAAGTCAACACTAATGAAGATTATGGCTGGCTTAGATAAAGATTTTACAGGTGAAGCTTGGGCAGCAAAAGGTGCACGGGTGGGGTATTTACCCCAAGAACCATTCCTAGATGAAAGTTTGGATGTTCGCGGAAATGTAATGCTAGGCGTAAAGGATAAAAAAGAGATCTTAGATAAATATAATGAACTTGCTATGAATTATTCTGAAGAAACAGCAGACGAAATGGCGAAATTACAAGACGAAATTGATACTCAAAACCTATGGGATCTAGATTCACAAATAGATATTGCCTTGGAGGCACTAAGGTGCCCCGCCGATGATGCCAAAGTAGAAACTTTATCCGGGGGAGAGAAAAGGCGAGTGGCTTTATGCAAACTCTTACTTGAAGAGCCAGAAATGTTGCTACTCGATGAGCCCACCAATCACTTAGATGCTGAAACTATTTCTTGGCTACAAAAACATCTTATTGATTACAAAGGTACTTGTTTAATAGTTACTCACGACCGTTATTTTTTAGATGACATTACAAGTTGGATACTTGAACTAGATCGGGGCCGTGGAATACCCTGTGAGGGAAATTACTCAGCTTGGCTTGAACAAAAAGCAAAGCGACTTGAGCACGAAGCTAAAGGTGATAAAACAAAACAAAAAACACTAGAGCGAGAACTAGAGTGGATCAGAGCAGGAGCAAAAGCTCGACAAGCAAAACAAAAAGCACGAATAAATGCTTATGAGGAGATGGCAAACCAATCTGAAAGAGAGAAACTAGGGCGTGCTCAAATAATTATTCCAAATGGGGCTCGTTTAGGCTCAAAAGTAATTGAGGTAGAAAATCTGTCCAAGGCATATGGAGAAAAGCTGTTAATTGAAAACCTAAGTTTTTCATTACCACCTGGAGGGATTGTCGGCGTCATAGGTCCCAATGGAGCTGGTAAGTCTACTTTATTTAGAATGTTAACTTCTCAAGAGACACCAGACTCTGGAGACTTAAGTTACGGCGATACAGTTGATCTCTCTTATGTAGATCAATCTAGAGACTCTTTAAAAGCTGAGAAAACAGTCTGGGAAGAGATTTCTGGGGGCTCAGAAATTATTGAGCTTGGCGACGCACAGATGAATTCTAGAGGATATTGTTCCTCTTTTAACTTTAAGGGTGGCGACCAACAAAAGAAAGTGGGGCTTCTCTCAGGTGGAGAAAGAAATCGAGTTCATATGGCCAAACTACTAAGAGCTGGCGGCAATGTACTTCTACTCGACGAACCAACCAATGACTTAGATGTTGAGACCCTACGCGCATTAGAAGATGCTCTTGAGAATTTTGCTGGTTGCGCAGTCATAATAAGCCATGACAGGTTTTTCTTAGATCGTTTATGTACTCATATATTGGCCTTTGAAGGTGATGCACATGTTGAGTGGTTCGAAGGAAATTTTGAGTCATACGAAGAAGACAAAATAAGACGGTTAGGACCAGATTCAATAGAACCAAAAAGAATAAAATATAAGAAATTTACTCGTTAATTAAGTAAATATGGCATTTAGAATAAAGCTTTACTCCGTCCTCTTCTTTTTCAAGGTGTACATATTTCTTTAACTCGATTGCAAATACTTAAAACTGTTTTGCCAGTTTTAGTATCTGATATTCTTACAAACTTTAACTTTAAGGTTTACTTGAAATAAAACAACTGGGTTCCAGCTCCCTACCTTAGCCCAGCACAAAATCTATTCATTAACCGTTAAATACTAATGCAGAATCACGTGTTATATTAATCAATTATTTAATAAATTTGAGTTAATATTAAACCTTCTTTTTGTCATCTATAATTTTTAAATGAGCCATACCACTTTCTCCCATAGGTGTACTTGCAAAAGGTCCCCCATGACACATCTGAGCTAAATCCTGTGGATCAGCAAGCGGTGCATTGGCAAGAACTTCACTAGCAAAAACTTCCGCATTATCTTTAGGCCGATAACCTAAATAAGTTGCAGCTGAATTATCTACAACCGCTCGATCATTATTGGATATGCCATAAGAAATTGTAAAACCTACTGTAGGAGTATCGATTGCTCGAGTTACTAATTGAATCAAGTCATCGTAGGATAACCAAGTGCTAAGAGAGCGCGGACTCACAACTGCGGCTGCTGAATAAATTCGTAAACATACTGATTCTACACCTGATTTTTCCCAGTACATTCTGCCTAGATCTTCTGTAAAACACTTTGCAAGACCATAAAATCCATCCGGTCGATGTGGTACATCAACTCCAATAAATTGATTCTTTGGGTACATCCCAACTGCATGAATCGAAGAGGCATACACTACTCTCTTCACACCAAATTTTCTTGCTGATTCCCACACATTATAAGATCCAACAAAGTTTGGCCCCCAAAGTTCTTCAAATGGCCCCTCGTCAACAATAGCGCCAAAATGTATAACCATATCCGCACCTTCTATTAAAGGTCCTATTTCTGACATCTGTGCAAGATCTGCTTTCACAAAACTTTCATTTTCATAAAGTGAACCTATATCCTCTGAAATATCTGTACTCAAAAGAGTAGCCGCCATCTTCGATAATGGTTCTCTTAAATACGATCCCAGTCGGCCAGCAGCGCCAGTTAAAACAATCTTTTTCATATTATTGCCCTTTCAATAAATGGTTTATTTTCAATAACTCTGTTAAAGTGAAGTGGAGTAAGGTCCAAGCCCCTATATTCTCCGTAAATAATTAAGTCAGCAATACCTCTACCAACTGCTGGACTTTGCTGAAGACCATGTCCAGAAAATCCGTTAGCGAATATAAAATTTGAAACCTTAGGGTGGGGGCCTAAGATAGCATTTTGATCGAAAAGGTTATACGAATAATGACCTACCCAAGAATTTATGACCTTTAAAGAGTCAAATTGCGGTATTCTATGAAACAAAGCAGGCCAAATTTTATTTTCCCAAATGTCATGATCTAATTCAAAATCATCACAATCTACCGCATAATCGTCATCTGGCGGACAGCCTGCAACATAATATTTCCCATCACTGCGAACATGAACGCCAGATGGGTCAATCGTTAAGGGTAGAGGTTGATCAAGTGGATTTTCTGCATCAAAAACAAAGCTATAACGTCTTCGCGCCTCTACTGGTAAAACAACTCCTATCATTTGAGAAATATTAGCAGCTCTAGTTCCACTGGCATTAACCAAAACTCCACATTCAATTGTTTTGCCAGACAATAAATGTACTCTTTTTGCCAAACTGCGTTGCTCATCGGTATCTATATCTATGACTTCGTCATTAATTACCGTAACACCTAACTCTTTGTTCTTTTTTTGCCACCAATTAAAGATTGTTGCACCATCAAAGTAACCTTCATTAAGTGTATTATGACTTCCACAAACAACATCACTAACATTATAGAATGGATAGTCAGACTTTATTTCGTCTGGTGACATTATCCTTGTTCCAGCACCTAAGCCCACTTGCATGGCTTGATCTTGCATAAAAACTTTTTCAGAAGTTTTTGAGCTTGAAAGATACAAATAACCAAAATCCTGTAGTAGTATATTTGGAGCAGCATCATCTTGAATAAATTTCTTAAAATCTCTTATAAATTCGGCACCATACTGTGAAATTTTTACATTTAGTTCATTTGAGTATTGCTGCCTTATACAACTATTACTTCTTGAAGTTGACGCAAATTCAAATGTTAAGTCTTTCTCAATTATGCAGATCGTACCGTTAAAATCCTCATTTGCACTTAAAAACCAGGCGATCGCAGAGCCAATCATAGCTCCACCAATTATTACAACATCATATTTTTCGCTATCATAAGCCATTAGATTGTTGACCCAAGCGTATGGCATCCTCAATTAAAGTAATCTCTTCTAAGGTTAAATCATAATATCGTTTTGAGTTTTCAACACTTACATAACCTAAAACGACATCTCTGATAATTGCCTGTCGATCTCTATCCAATGGGTAACCATAACCAGCACCACCCGGAAGAGACATTTGCACCCTTCTACCCTCTTCAACTAATTGAATACCCTTCCCACGCATTTTAGTACCATCGTCCTTACAAACAACTGTGGCTCCACCAGGCTTTCCACCTTTTCGACCTTGAGCAGGGTGAAAAACACGATCAAACATAAGGGAAACATCAAACTCATAGCCGTCGTACGACCCAATCTCTATAAACTGACCTAGGCCACCCCTAAATTTCCCAGCACCCCCACTGTCAGGTCTAAGTTCTTTTCTCCATATTATTACTGGCCCAGTATGCTCTGTTGCTTCTATTGGCATTGTCATAACCCCAGAAGGGAAAGCCGTCGCGTTCATGCCATCTAGTTGGGGTCTTGCACCAGAGCCACCTGAATTAAACATCAGGACCTCTGCTCGTTTTCTCTTAATCGATACAGTGTCATTTTGAATTGGGCGCAATGAAACCTGAAAGTTACAAAGCGAACCCGCACCCTCAGAGGGAACAGTATCAGGTAATATCTTATCAAGCGCTGAATAAACAGTATCTGGAATTAAATGACCTATGACATGGCGTAGAGCTACAGGAGCTGGATGTTTAGCGTTCAGTATAGAGCCTTCTGGTGCAGAAATTTTAAACGGCGCCAGTGAAGCGGCATTATTAGGAATTTCTGGCGCAATAGCACATTTTAATGCATAACAAGCATAGGCTTTTGTATAGACTAGTGGAACATTAATTCCCTTCTTATCTACTCCAGAAGTTCCGTCGAAATCACATAATATCTTATCTTTTACAACAGAAAGCTTAACCTTTAAATCAATGTAGTTTTGATAACCGTCAATCTGCATAAACCCATTCTCAATCTTTCGAGGCAGAGTATTTATCTTCTCTAAAGTTGCAGACTTTGAGTTTTCGAAAATAAAATCACTAACTCCCTCTAGCTCAGAAAGTTCAAATTCATCCATCATTTCAATCAGGCGACGATGTCCAATTTCATTACAAGTTCCTAATGCAAAAATATCTCCCACTACCTGATCAGGTTCTCTTACATTACCTCTCACAATTGCTATTAAAGTCTGATTAACTTCCCCCTTATCCACAAATTTCATAATAGGAAGATATAGACCTTCCTCATAAACTGAGTTTGCATCTGCCCCAAACCCTCGACCACCAATATCCACAATATGAGCTGTACAAGCAAAAAAACCAACTAAATGGCCCTCAAAAAAAGATGGCGTTACAACCGTGATATCATGTAGGTGCCCTGTTCCCTCCCAAGGATCATTAGTTATATATATATCTCCCTCAAACATATTAACTGCTTGAATGCGGCGTATAAAATGTGCGACGGAGTCCGCCATAGCATTCACATGACCAGGAGTTCCCGTAACAGCCTGAGCTATCATTTCTCCTTTACGGTTATAGACACCCGCAGACAGGTCTCCTGCTTCCCTAACAGACGTAGAAAAAGCCGTTCTAACTAAAGCCTGAGCTTGCTCTTCAACTATAGAAATCAGACGATTCCACATTACTTGAAAAGAGACCTTTGATGTCATTGACCCACCCTCTTAACAACTATGCTACCATCTTCCCTTCCTTCTGATATAAAATTTGTTGGAATTATAATTGTTGTTTCATCCTCAACCAACACAGCTGGCCCAGTAAAATAATTAGAGCTATTCATCACTTTTCGGTCAGCTATTTTTGCCTCGGTAAATTTTCCTAAGGCTGGATCAAATACATCACGAAAGCTGGTACTTTCCAGCTCAGTTTTTGATTTATTGGAAACAAAAGTAGAATCAGGATAATCTAAAACTGTATTCGTCACAGCATTTACTGACCAAACAGTAATCTCAACATCTAACCCTTGCACTAAGCGACCAAATAAAGATTTGTATTGTAGTTCGAATGCTTCTTGAAACTTATTTTTGGTAGGGGCAACCATTTGAATGTTATCAATAATCACAGGTATCTCCCAACCCTGCCCAGAATATCGCATATAAGCTTTCGCCTCGATGACTATTTTTTCTTCAGTGCCGCATTTTTTTACGAAGCTTGTAGATTCATTGGTTAACTCTCCTAAAATCTTTAAAACAATTTCTTGATCAAACTTCCCTAGTGGCATAAAAACACTTTTGGTTGCTTCAAAGCTAAATGGAGCACGTAAGAAACCGATAGCTGAACCCACACCCGCTCCCGGAGGAACAATAAACTTTTTGATGCCTAACTTTTGACACAATCTAGCGGCATGTAAGGGAGCAGCACCACCAAAAGCAATCATTGTGAATTCTGCTAAATCCTCACCATTTTCTACAGCATGCATTCTTGCAGCGTTTGCCATATTTTCGTCTACAACCTCGGAAACACCGAACGCACTTTCAATGGGCTCCATAGAAAGTGCTTCTCCAATTTCCTTTCTCAATGCAACTTTTGATTTTTCTACGTTAAGAGTTATGGACCCTCCAGCAAAATTATCACCATCCAAACGACCTAGTAATAAATCAGCATCCGTAACAGCCGGTCTATTTCCACCAAGATCATAGCAAGCGGGGCCTGGTTTCGAGCCCGCACTTTCTGGTCCAACTCGGATTTGATTCATCGAGTCGATATTTGCTAATGACCCACCACCTGCCCCAATCTCAACCATGTCAATTACAGGTATCGAAATTGGCATACCTGATCCTTTTTTAAATCGATACGTCCTGGCTACTTCAAATACCCTAGCAGTCTTTGGCGATTTATCCTTAATCAAACAAATTTTTGCCGTGGTTCCCCCCATATCAAAAGAAAGAACCTTATCAAGGCCATGTTTTTCAGCAATTTTTGCTGCAAAAATCGCTCCACCAGCTGGCCCACTTTCAATTAGGCGGACTGGAAATTCAGTAGCACTATCAAGGGAAATAATCCCTCCCCCAGAATGCATCAAAAATACTGGACAATTAATTTCTTGTTCTAACAACCGGCTTGTCAAACGATCTAAATAGCTCTTCATCATAGGCTTCACGAAAGCATTAGCACAAACAGTATTGAAACGTTCATACTCTCGCATTTGTGGTGACACCGCCGATGATAACGACACACTTACATGCGGAAGTCTCTCTTTTAAAGATTTCTCTAACATACGCTCGTGGCTTGGGTTTAAGTAAGAGTGGATAAAGCCAACTGCTACACTTTCAAAATTTGCCACTTGAATTACATCAATCAATTGATCAACGTCTTCTTGCCTTAATTCTTTTAGAATACTTCCTTTTGAATCAACTCTCTCGTTTAATGTATATCGACAGTTTCTGGGAACTAATGGTGTCGGTAAAACTAAGTTTAAATCATATTGTTCAAAACGACTTTCCGTACGCATTTCGATTACATCTCGAAAACCCTCTGTCGTAATCAAAGCTATTTTAGCTCCACGCCTTTCAATCAAAGAGTTCGTAGCTAAAGTAGTACCATGGATTATCTGCTCTATCTCACTAGGAAGTATACCAGACTTCTGACAAACGCCTTTGACACCCTCTATTATAGCATCTTCTGGAATGTCAAAAGTAGTTAACACTTTATTGGAGTATAGTTTTCCTTGATGCTCTAAAACAACGTCAGTAAACGTGCCGCCTATGTCTACGCCTAATCTAGATCTTTTTTTCATAATGAGAACTCTTAATGAGAAATTTTAATAAGTAAATACTTCGTATTGATAGTTAACATTTGCTTTTATTATCGGGACTAAATTTCTTAAGATACTTACACCTTTTGTTAAAACAACAATTCTAACTTAACACAAAACAACTTACACCCCTTAATTACACTTCCTAAATTTTTTGCATGTAAACTGATGAGTCATGACTCGCGTAGACTAAAAAGTCATGATATGAGACTATTCTATAAAAAATGATTCTAATTTTTATAAAATTTTTTTGAATCATAATATTAAACAAAACCAAGGGGGGAATATGAAAAATATTTTTAAAAAGGTTACTACCTTAGTAGCAACCACGGTAACACTAGCGGCTACCTCTGCTTCATACGCAGCAGACAGCGTAAATGTGGCTTTCTTTTTAGAATGGGGTACACCAAACCAAATCTCTAAAGTCGACAAAGCTTATGACGATGCTATGGGTGTCGATGTGAACTGGACTGACTTCTCAACAGGCGTTCAAATGACAGAAGCAATGTTAGCTGGTGATATAGATATCGCTTACTCACAAGGGCTAGCGCCATTTGTTACTGCAATCCAACAAGGGCATCCTCTGAAGATGGTTGGTGTGGCAATGGTCTACGAAGCAAATGATTGCTTCGTGAAAAATGGTCTAGGGATAGACTCATCAAATGCTTCTGAGCTTGAAGGAAAAACTGTTGCTGTACCTTTAAACACAATGGCAGACTTTGCTTTCAAAAGCTACATGAACGCTTTGAATGTTGACATGTCAACAATGACGATTGTTGATCAAGCACCAGCGGACGGCGCAAAATCTCTTGCAGATGGTGCAGTTGATATGGCTTGTATTTTCGGTGGCAACTCGTCAAAAGCAGCTGGAGAAGTTGGAACACCAATTATGACTTCTGCCCAAAAAGTAGAAATGGGAATTGGGTCTTTTGATGTCATCTCAGTAACTGAAAAATTTGCAACAGAAAACGGTGATCTTCTAAGAACTTTCCTTGACGTTACCGCCGAGGCAAATGCAGCATGGAAAGCTACTGATGCACAACTTGCAAAAGTTGCAGCCGACGCTGGAATGAGTGTTGAAGACGTAACTTCTCAAATGGCTGGAATGATTTTCATGACAGAGGCAGATCAGCTCAAAAACTATTTTGGAAAAGACGGTATTGCCGCTAGTGCTGCTGCTGCTCTAGGTACTCTGTTCTCAGATTCTTCTGATGGAGTTACTATAGCAAAAACAATAGACGGTTCATTCCTAGACTAAACGTCTAAGGGAACTAAATAAGTGAGCAAGGCCTTCCCAAGGCCTTGCTCCATTTAATAGAAATAATTATTAAATTTATTCTTATCGGTGGTTTAAAATGTCAGATTTGATTTGTAAAAACCTAAATATGACTTTTACAAACCCTCAAACTGGCTCTAAAATTGAGGCTCTGAAGGATATAAACTTCTCTCTAAAAAAAGGTGAGTTGTTATCTGTGTTAGGTCCATCTGGTTGTGGCAAAACTACACTTCTAAACATGATTGCTGGGTTTCTAAACCCAACTGCGGGAAGTATGTCCTTGGGAGGCAACCTTATTGAAGGTCCAAGTGTCGAAAGAGGTATGGTCTTTCAACAAGGAGCATTATTTGAATGGTTAACAGTATCAAAAAATGTAGATTTCGGTTTAAGAATGAAAAAAACACCTAAGGCTGAAGCCACGAAGCTTGTTGATAAATGGCTTAATATCGTTGGCCTGCAGGGATTTGGAGATACCCCAACTTATCAATTATCAGGAGGCATGCAACAACGTGTTGCTCTTGCCAGATGTCTAGTAAATGATCCCGATGTCATTTTAATGGATGAGCCACTTGGAGCTCTAGACGCACTTACTAGAGAGAAAATGCAATCCCTAATATTAGAGTTATGGAAAGAAACTGGAAAAACTATTTTGATAATTACTCACTCTGTGGAGGAGGCACTCCTACTGGGAGAGCGTCTCTTCGTTATGGCCCCTCGACCTGGACGCATTCATAAAGAGTATAAGCTACCATTTGCGGAAGAGGGACTAACCAAACCACTAAGAGAAATAAAACATGATACTCGTTTTGGGGATGTAAGAGAAGAGATCCTTTCTATGATTTGGGATATGGAAGAGGAGATAATGGGCGGTGCTTAGTTGGGTTTCTGAAGAGAGAGCTTTCATTGCCGCTATAGTAATAATTTTATTACTTTTATGCTTTACAATATCTATTTTCATCGGCGTGAAACAAACAGCTTTTAGAGAAAAAGATGAGGTTTTTGGCGATCCTGAACGAACTTTGGGAGGGTGGTATTGGACTGTAACAGGTGTTTCTTCAGTTTTGTTACTGTGGTTTTATTTTTCTTGGGGAATTGGAAGAGCATTCTTTCCTGAAGCTGGAAATGAAATGTGTCAGATCGCTAAGTTGGAAACTGCTATTGCCCCAATAACTGCTACCTTACCAATAAACACTCGGTACTTTAAATCAACAACATTAACTAGAAGAAATTCTGAACAGCTAGAAATATTACTATCTAGCATGCCTACTAGCATTTTTACCAAAATCGAACAAACCGAGTTAATAGAAATTATTGAAAACTCAAAGGCTATAATTGGAATCTTTTCAAATCAGAAAAACCAAAGCAAAGAATCAGTAGCTTCTTTAAAAAAAATCAGTTCTGATTTAAGAAAACTTAGCGTAGAGCTTCGTTTGGGTTTTGATGGTTACTTACCAACCAAAGAAGCATTAGCTCAACCAAATTGGGGAACAACAAACATAGAAATTCCATTACTTCCGATCACATCCAAGGGGGTATTATTTGATTCAATTAGTAATCAAGCCAGTATTATAACAAAAACTTTTCTTAAAACTCGTAACAACTCTAATGCTGGAGATACCCTTATAGAATCCACTAAAAAGAAAATCTCTTTACTTAAGGCCACCAATAAGTCCTCTATCTTTGATGAGGACATTTTAATTAGAAGAAAAGCCTATGTTAAGGCAGTTGAAAGAATATTTAAAAGATTAGATGATGGAACAATTTTCCCACCCAAGGCATTTGATGGCTTAAACTATGCTGTAACAGACCTATTCACAGCAATAGATGAGACTAAGGGAGGTCTAAAACTAATTGATACACTATTTGTCCCAGGAGCTGGAGTAATCAAGTCTAGGACGCAATGTACTGAGCAAGGTTCTGGAAGATGGTTACCCAAACCTACTGACGTAATCGCTTCTTTTTTAAAGTTGGCCAACCCTAATATAGAAGCGGGTGGAGGGTACAAAGGTTCAACGCTCTTTTGGTGGAAGTGGCTTCCAATTGCCGATTTAATTGGATTTATAATTCCCGATAAAGTTATTGATTTGCTACCTGGGGAATATGGCAGGCATTCAGACACTGGTAATTTTCAATCTAATTACAAAGATAATTTGTTGGCTCTAGCACAGGGAGATATATATTTAGGTTCTATCCCTATGCTAGATGGACACATATGGGACTCTGTATTTCGGGTATTGGTTGCTCTAATTTTAGGTATTGGTTTAGGGGTCCCCTTAGGCATCTATATGGGGGTGTCTCGTTTTTTTAAATCATTTTTTGATCCAATTATTGAACTTTATCGTCCAGTTCCACCACTGGCTTGGGCTCCATTAATTTTAACCATCTTTGGAATAAATGATGATGGAAAAATTTTCCTTTTATTTATGGTGGCATTTGCAATTATGGTAATTTCTGCACGAACCGGAGCATCAGGTACCCAGCTATCAAAAATTAGAGCTTCGCATTCACTTGGAGCATCTAATCGTCAAATATTAAGGTATGTTATTTTACCAAATGCCTTGCCAGAAATTTTAACAGGCATAAGAATATCTATTGGTGTTTGCTGGGGAACCTTGGTTGCCGCTGAAATGTTAGCGGGCACAACCGGAATCGGGTTTATTGAAAACGTAGCCCGTGTTGTATCTAATTATGAGTTAATATGGGTAACAATTTTAATAATGGGGTTACTTGGCCTAGCGTTTGACATTATGATGCGACGAATAATTAATAAAACCATTCCATGGCGCGGTAAGGGTTGATAAGATCTCATCTTCCTAATAGAAATTAAACATAAAAAGTGTCAGACAGTAATCAAAGAAACACATATACCTAGTTTTAAAGCTTATATTGGAAAGGATTAAAGTTATGGATGGAAATTTAAATAGTAACGATATTTCAAAAATTGTTGAAGCAGACCGTGCTCACGTATGGCATCACCTAATACAACATAAGCCATTTGAAACTATTGATCCGCGTATAATTGTTGAAGGCAAAGGAATTAAAGTCTGGGACCAACATGGTAAAGAACATTTGGATGGCGTTTCTGGGGGTGTTTGGACAGTAAACGTAGGGTATGGTCGTGAAAGCATTGCAAATGCGGTAAGAGATCAACTCGTTAAACTCAACTACTTTGCTGGTTCCGCAGGATCAATTCCAGGAGCACTCTTTTCAGAAAAGCTTATTGAGAAAATGCCAGGTATGAGCAGAGTATATTTTTCAAACTCTGGATCAGAAGCTAACGAGAAAGGCTTCAAAATGATCCGCCAAATTGCTCACAAAAAATACGGTGGTATTAAAAATAAAATATTATTCCGTGAAAGAGACTACCATGGAACGACAATAGCTTGTCTATCGGCAGGAGGTCAGCCTGAACGAGGAGCACAATATGGTCCTTATACGCCAGGTTTTGTAGAAGTGCCCCATTGTCTTGAATATAGAAACCAATATGGTGTGTGTGAAGAAGGGTATGGAGTACGAGCCGCGAAAGCTATTGAAGAAGTAATTCTACGAGAGGGACCTGATACTGTTGGTGGCATTTGCTTAGAGCCTGTAACAGCGGGAGGAGGAGTAATAACTCCACCGATCGGTTACTGGGAAACTGTGCAAGAAATTTGTTCAAAGTATGATATCCTTCTCCATATAGATGAGGTTGTTTGTGGGCTTGGTAGAACTGGAACCTGGTTTGGATATCAAAATTATGATGTTAAACCAGATATCGTGACTATGGCAAAAGGTGTTGCATCAGGTTACGCAGCAATCTCTTGTACGGTTACGACTGAAGAGGTTTTTGAACTATTTAAAGACGACAGCACAGATCCAATGAATTATTTTAGAGATATCTCAACATTTGGAGGGTGTACCGCCGGCCCAGCAGCAGCTATGGAAAATATGCGTATCATCGAAGATGAAAACCTTCTGCAAAACACTATAGATATGGGCGCTCGTCTAGTTTCCAATCTAAACAATCTTGCAGAAAAGCATGAAGTCATTGGTGATGTTAGGGGTGCGGGCCTATTTTGTGGCGCCGAACTAGTAACAGATAGAAAAACTAAAGAACCACTAAACGAAAAAATTGTTCAAAGTATAGTCGGTGACTGCATGCAGCAAGGCGTTATCATTGGGGCTACTAATCGATCGCTTCCTGGATTAAACAATACACTTTGTTTTAGTCCAGCCTTAATTGCAACACCTGATAATATCGACACAATAACTGATGCAGTTGATCAGGCGCTAACACGTATTATAAAATAAGATTTAAGCTGGAGAAATTATTTATGAAAATGACTACAGAAGAAGCATTTGTAAAAACATTACAAATGCACGGTATCAGCCAAGCATTTGGCATCATTGGATCAGCGATGATGCCAATATCAGATTTATTTCCAGCGGCAGGAATCAAGTTCTGGGATTGTGCGCATGAAGGTAGCGCTGGGATGATGGCAGACGGTTACACACGCGTAACTGGGCAGGTTTCAATGATGATTGCTCAAAATGGTCCTGGAATAACTAACTTTGTTACAGCGGTAAAAACTGCGTACTGGAATCATACACCCCTACTTCTAGTAACACCTCAAGCTGCTAATAAAACTATTGGACAAGGTGGTTTTCAAGAGGTTGAGCAGATGAAACTATTTGAAGATATGGTAGCTTATCAAGAAGAGGTTCGTGATCCATCCAGAATTGCAGAAGTTTTAAATAGAGTAATTCAAAAAGCTAAAAGAGCTAGCGCGCCAGCTCAAATTAATGTTCCAAGAGATTACTGGACTCAAGTGGTTGATATTGAACTTCCAGCAATCGTTGATTTTGAGCTTCCGTCTGGAGGAGAAAAAGCATTATCAGATGCAGCTCAACTACTGAGTACCGCTTCGTTTCCGGTAATTCTAAATGGAGCAGGTGTCGTACTTTCAGGTGGGATTAAAGCATCAATGGAATTAGCAGAACGACTAGATGCACCTGTATGTTGTGGTTATCAACACAATGATGCATTCCCAGGATCTCATCCACTATTTGCGGGGCCATTAGGTTACAACGGGTCTAAAGCAGGTATGGAGTTAATATCAAAAGCGGATGTTGTCTTAGGTCTAGGAACACGGTTGAACCCATTCTCTACGCTACCTGGGTATGGCATTGATTATTGGCCAGTAAATGCAAAAATAATTCAGGTAGATTTAAACCCTGATCGAATTGGTCTAACAAAGCCAGTCTCAATTGGGATTGTTGGTGACGCAAAAAAAGTTGCAGAAGGCATTCTAAATAATCTAACGTCCGAAGCTGGTGATAAAAACAGAAGTGAACGTAAAGCACTCATTGCACAAACAAAATCCGCATGGGCTCAAGAGCTTACTTCATTAGATCATGAAGAGGATGATCCAGGCACAACGTGGAATGAACGAGCACGTGATCGTCAACCAAAGCATATGTCTCCAAGACAAGCTTGGCGCGCAATTCAAAGTGCTCTCCCAAAAGATGCCATTATTAGCTCAGACATTGGAAACAACTGTGCCATTGGAAATGCCTACCCATCATTTGAGGAAGGAAGGAAATATTTAGCTCCAGGTCTTTTTGGACCTTGTGGCTACGGTTTTCCAGCAATAGCAGGAGCAAAGATTGGAAAGCCAAATATACCAGTTGTAGGTTTTGCAGGAGATGGCGCATTCGGTATTTCAATGAATGAGATGACAGCTGTTGGTAGGGGGGACTGGCCAGCGATAACCATGATAATATTTAGAAATTATCAATGGGGCGCAGAGAAAAGAAATACTACCTTATGGTTTGATGATAATTTTGTAGGGACTGAGCTAAACCTCGATGTGCGTTATGCTGATATAGCTAAGGCATGTGGTTTGTACGGAGTTCAGGTAACAACAATGGAACAATTAACTGAAGAACTTGATAAAGCCATAAAAGCACAAATGAATGAGAATAAGACAACATTCTTAGAAGTTGTTTTAAATCAAGAATTAGGTGAGCCTTTCAGAAGAGATGCTATGAAAAAGCCATCACATGTGGCAGGTATTTCAATGACAGATATGGCTGCAGAATAAACTTAACAATAAGTTGGTTTTAATTTAAATATACTTAATAGTTGAGTTTTAAAACTTAGTGGAAACGGAGAAAATCTTCGATGATAAAAGAAACTCCGTTCCTTTCTCAAATTTCACCTATTTGTCCAAAAGACTTACTAAATAACGCAAAAAAAAAATTTATTAAGCCAGTAATTGCGATAGCAGGAGCAGCTCATAAGTTGCCAATGTTAGCTGCAAAAGAGGCTGTCTTAGAACAAATTATGACTCCAATATTTGTTGGTGAAAAGGCTTTAATAAAGTCGTGTGCCAGTGACCTAAATTGGGATATCTCAAACTTTCAAATTATAAATGTAACTGGTGAAACAGAATCTGCAGAAACTGCCGCTAAGTTATGCGGAGATGGGAAAGCAGATATTCTGATGAAAGGTCAGGTACATACCGACCTTTTTATAAAATCTGTACTGGATAAAAAATCTGGGTTACGGACAAAACAAAGGTTAATTCATGTCTTTCATATATCACATCCCAATGGTGGTAATCCTTTATTAATTTCAGATGCCGCTATTAATGTTTCACCAGATCTGCAAACTCGTAAAGATGCTACGATTCAGATCGTTAAGCTACTCAAATCTCTAGGCAATAAAGAACCTAGAGTCGCATTTTTATCGGCCACAGAATCAATTCTAAAGTCAGTACCCTCATCTTTAGAAGCTAATATACTGTGTGAGTGGTGTTCAAAAAATATTAACAATGCACATTTTTCAGGACCATTAGCTCTAGATACATTACTTTCCTACAACGCGGCTGTCACAAAAGGTCTTCAAGAAAATCCAGTGGTAGGTCAACCTGATGCAATTATTGTTCCTGACATTGTATCAGGAAATGTTCTTTTTAAATCTCTGGTATATCTTTCTGGAGGCTGCGCAGCCGGATTAGTATTAGGAGCAAAAGTTCCCTTACTTCTAACAAGTCGGGCAGATCCCCCAGCAGCTAGATTAGCATCAATAGCTCTTGCAACATTAATCTAAAAAAGAAAGCTTATCTTACAATTAATGTTCCTATTAAAAGAAGATTCCACAACAGTGCGACAACAACACACACCGGTTAACAACTGTAAATTAAAGGGCTTGTATTGACAATTTTTTGTGTTTACCTGATGCTTTTTTTCTGAGAAATATACAAAAATAGAGAACCTCCAAAGTGAAATCTTTTAATGTTAGTTAACCCCCACGGCCAAGGTAATTTAATGCCTCTTCTTGTTTCAGAAGACACTAGGCCCGAAGAATTAAGACGTGCAGAATCATTTGTAAAAGTTCTACTATCGACTAGAGAGCTATCAGATTTATTAATGTTAGCGATGGGCGCTTATACGCCTTTAAAAGGCTTTATGGGTGAAGAAGATTGGCGCGGTTGCTGTTCAGATATGACTACGTCAGATGGTATATTTTGGCCGATCCCTATTACCCTTTCAACATCGGAAGAGATAAGTAGTTCAATAAAGATTGGTGATGAAGTTGCCTTAGTTAATGATAGTTTAAAAATCTTCGGCACCCTAAAAGTTGAACAAAAATATAACATTGATAAAAATTATGAGTGTTTACATGTTTTTCGTACAGCAGATGCAGCTCACCCAGGGGTGGCGAAGATTTTAGATCAAGGAAAAGTAAACTTAGCGGGTCCAGTAAAAGTTTTTGACGAAGATCATTATCCAGAAACATATAAAGGATTGTACTATAAACCGAGCCAAACTCGCGCGCTATTTGAGGAAAACGGTTGGTCAACAGTAGCAGCTTTTCAAACTCGCAACCCTATGCATCGTAGTCACGAATATCTTGCGAAAATTGCTGTTGAGCTCTGTGATGGGTTACTAATTCATCAGGTTTTAGGAGCATTAAAGCCGGGAGATATTCCAGCGGACGTCAGAGTTGAATCGATTAACAGCTTGGTTAAGAATTATTTTGTTCAGGGAACTGTTGTCCAAGCAGGTTATCCAATCGAAATGAGATATGGCGGACCAAGAGAGGCATTATTACACGCAGTTTTTAGACAAAACTTTGGATGCTCGCATCTAGTAGTTGGGCGTGATCATGCTGGTGCTGGTAAATACTATGGCCCTTTTGATGCTCACAAGATTTTTGATGAAATTCCCTCCGAAAGTTTAGAGACAAAAGCTATCAAAATTGATATTACTTTTTATTGCTACAAGTGTCATGGGATGGCTACAGGTAGAACTTGTCCACATGGCGAAGAAGACCGATTAAATGTTTCAGGTACGAGGTTGAGAGAAATGCTTGCAAATAACGAGGCTGTTCCAACTGAATTTAGTAGACCCGAGGTTCTTGAAGTTTTACAGAAGTATTATTATAACGCTGATAACTAAAATAAGAAAACTTAGAAAGTACCAAGCCACAATTTAATGAAGCTAGGAAATACAATATGTTTGATATAAATCCCTTTGCCCAACTTTCTTCATCAGTACCACCTCTTGTAATGCAATTATTTGTGATAGTGATGATCCTCATGGTTGCTGGTGGTACTTTGTTTGATATCATTCATAAAGGAAGTGCCAAGTACTTTTTCCAACTTGTCAATAAGAGTAGGACTAATGCCACAATTAACACTAGTGCTGGAGAAAAATTAGCTGTCGTTGTCAAGACAACAGCTCATGATGTTTTAACATCAGGAGAGTTTTGTAGTACTCGACGAAGAATTGCTCACCTTTTAACAATGTACGGTTTCATTATTTATGTAGTTTCAACAGTGATAATGGTATTCAGTTATTCATCATTAGATACCCTAACTCCTGCGATTCTGCCCTACCTTTGGTGGTTGGGAGGTGCAATGATTTGTATTGGAGGTTACTGGTTTTGGTTTTTTATCAGGGTTGATGTCTCTGCAGAGGGAAATTCTCCATTTCGATTAGTTCGAGCCGATTTGTTTGTTGTTTCACTTATGGCAAGTGTCACTTTTGGTTTAATCTGGGCTTATTTACAAGGTAATGGTAATTCCTGGTCAACTCTCGTTTTAGCCCTATACTTGATTACCACTCTTGTATTTTTTGGTTCAGTGCCTTGGTCAAAATTCTCACATATGTTTTTTAAACCAGCAGCCGCGTATCAAAAAAACTTAGCTGTCGCAAATGGTGGACGACGTAATTTACCCCCGCCATCTGATAGTCCGGCAATATACGGCAAAGCTCAACGCCATACCCATAACTATTAATCGCTATATTAATTAAAACTGAATAGACCTTTAAACAGGAGTTAAAACACATGCCAACATTCGTTTATATGACAAGTTGTGACGGTTGCGGTCACTGTGTAGATATATGTCCCTCAGACATTATGCACATTGATCCAGTAACTCGTCGCGCAGTAAACATAGAACCAAACTTTTGCTGGGAGTGTTATTCCTGTGTTAAGGCTTGCCCTCAAAATGCTATAGACGTCCGTGGGTATGCAGACTTTGCGCCGATGGGTCATAGTGTTCGTTGCTTGCGGGAAGAAGAAAAAGGTACAATTTCGTGGAAACTTAAGTTTCGTGATGGACGAGTAAAGGATTTTGTATCTCCAATAAGGACTACACCCTGGGGATCAATCAAAGCTGTGACAGAATATAGTGCACCTAGTGACGCAGCCTTTGATTCGCAAGAACTGGCGCATGAGCCAGAATATCTAAAAATTGAAGGTGGCCTTCCAACCTACTCAGGTAAATTTAAAGAAGGAGTCGTATAATGGCTCGAAGAAAGACAATATACGTAGATTCAGACATTCTGGTTGTAGGTGGTGGATTTGGTGGTTGTGGAGCAGCATACGAGTCAAGATATTGGGGTCGTGACAAAAAAGTTGTTGTTGTTGAAAAAGCAAATATCGAACGGAGCGGTGCCGTTGCACAAGGGCTTTATGCGATTAACTGCTACATGGGTATGCAGTGGGGTGAAAACACTCCAGAAGATTACGTCCGTTATCAACGTAACGACCTAATGGGTTTAGTTCGTGAGGATCTTGGTTACGACATCGGTCGACATGTTGATTCAACAGTACATATGTTTGAAGAATGGGGTTTGCCAATCATGACGGACCCAGAAACTGGTCGCTATCAAAGAGAAGGTAAGTGGCAAATCATGATACATGGTGAAAGCTACAAACCTATCGTAGCTGAGGCTGCCCGCAAAGCAGCAACAGAAGTCTATAATCGTATAATGGTTACACATTTACTTATGGACAAGAAAAAGAAAAACCGAGTTGCAGGAGCAGTTGGCTTTAACGTGCGTACAGGGGATTTTTATGTATTTAGATCTAAAGCAGTAATTATAGCAGCTGGTGGAGCGTCCCATATCTTTAAACCTCACTCAGCAGGAGAAGGCATGGGTAGGACATGGTATGCGCCATGGAGTAGTGCATCCGCGTACGCATTGCCCATCTTAACTGGGGCAAAAATGACTCAAATGGAAAACCGAATTGTGTTAACACGGTTTAAAGACGGTTATGGTCCTGTAGGAGCATACTTTCTTCACTTGAAAACAACTACAGAAAATGCCTATGGGGAAGCTTATGAGGCAAAATGGCGTTCTTCAATTGAAGATATGGTAGGAGATTATGTAAATCATGAGCCTACCCCCACTTGTCTACGAAACCACGCATTCTTAAAGGAAGTGGAGGCTGGAAGAGGACCGATCAGGATGGTAACGAAGGAGGCCTTTAAGGATCCCCATAAAGAAGTAATTGGTTGGGAAAATTTCTTAGGTATGACAATTGGCCAAGCGGTTGTATGGGCAGCAAACAATATTGACCCCAAAGAAACAAATCCTGAGCTGGTAATGTCTGAACCATACGTTATGGGATCTCACGCCACATGTTCTGGAGCTTGGGCGAGTGGCCCAGAAGATTATGCCCCAGATGAATACCAGTGGGGATATAATAGAATGATGACTGTTGATGGACTATTTGGAGCAGGTGATACCCTTGGAGGGACACCCCATAAGTTTTCTTCAGGCTCCTTTACTGAAGGACGAATAGCAGGTAAGGCCGCAAATAAATACATAAATGATTTAGGCACAGATCAACCAGAAGTCAGTGAGCAGGAATATGAAACTCTAAAGCAAATTATATATCAGCCTCTAGAAACTTATCGTGTTGGTCGTAATGAAATAACTGCAGGTACAGTGTCACCAAGCTATTTGCTACCGCTTTCAGGTTTACAGAGGCTCGAAAAAATTATGGATGAATATGTTGGTGGTGCTGGCACACGATATATGACTAATGAGCCAATGCTTACACGAGGTTTAGAACTTCTAAAAATGCTTAAAGAGGATTTAGCGTTCTTGGGAGCAGATAGTCTTCATCAGCTCCAGAGATCTTGGGAGCTCCATCACAGGGTAATCGCGTCTGAATGTGTAACTCATCACACAATGTATAGAAAAGAGACGCGTTGGCCAGGATACTATTATCGTGGTGATCATCCGCAACTTGATGATAAAGACTGGCATTGCTTCACTTTATCTAGCTACAATCAGGAGGCCGACGAATATTCTATGGAGAGCGCACCAGTGCATCATATTGTAGACTAAGGTACAATAAATGTTGGTAGCACATATTTCCGACACACATATTATGGCACCAAAAGAACCTAATGAACGGTCACTAGAACGTATAAATTTCTTTCAGAGATGCGTAGACGATATTAATTCTTTAGGAACTATCCCAGATGTTGTTATACATACGGGTGACTTAACTGATAATGGTTTGCCGCGCGAATATATTGTAGCTAAAGATATTTTAAAGAGCTTAAATGTCCCCTTTTTTCTAACACCAGGGAATCGAGATGGGAGCATGAGTATGATGGATTCTTGCGCTGAGGATCTTAATATTTCTAAAAACCATGATTCTATGGTTTATGCAGTTAATGAGTTTTCAATTCGACTCATCTCCGTAGACACATCATCAACTCGAGGACCAAAAGGGGACTTAAGCACAAAGAAATTACAAAAATTAAAGAACCTCTTAAACGATTACCGAGATCAACCTACACTTCTGTTTATGCATCATCCCCCATTTAGTATCTCATTAGGTGACAGTTCATATTTTGAATATGATCAACCAGATTCCATAAGGAAGTTCTGCAATCTTATACAAAATTACAAACAGGTAATAGGTATTTTTTGTGGACATATTCATAGAACTTATAACACTACGCTTGGCAATATTGAAGCTAACGTCATGCCTTCAATAGCGTTAGATTTGTCACAAGAAAGAATTACTAACAAAGTACACTTACCTGTATATCACCTTCATAAGTTTTATGATGGGCTTAGATATGAAACTGAAATACGAAACACATAGCTTTTTAACTAACCAAACATCTCTCTTAAAAGGAAATTGAACATGCAGGAAACAGAGGAAGTAATTTTTAACACAATAAAAGATAATGGTGGGAATCGTTTAACACATTGTAGTATGGAGGATCATCCAGATATTGCTCTTGCAATTATGGGAGAAGACTTACCGCCTAACTATGTTGGTCCTCCTGATTTATTAGGCAAATTTAATGTAGAAATTCCTTCTGAGACCGGAGAGATTGGTATTACTATCTGGTTTTCTACTCAAGAAGATAATGATAAAATGTCTATGATAATTCAAAAATTTATCGAATGGAGATTTCCAAAACTAGTTATTACTAAAGATACCACTATGGGTGTCTATGAACCTGGAAAACTTACAGTTAAAGTAGATTAAGCTAAAAGTTAATCCGTATCAATTAAACCAGCACCAGCTCCAAAACGGCGTGATATTTCGGAGGACGGAACATAGGTTTTTTTTGCAAGAATATCTAAGGCATCTATAACAGGGTCAGGAACAAGCTTCGGATCACCCAAATTAGATAAAACCTTCGTATTAGAGTGGCTGATTACTACAGAACTATCTATTATCTTGAATGAAAAAAAACACTTATATTTATTTTGAGCATTAATAAGAAGGGGAAGAACTAATCTGTTCCATGGCATATCTCGTAAAACTACTGTTTGTACCCCACTGATTAGAGCATCGATAGCCATCGGTCCGCTAAGAATAAACTTGGCCCGATTAATTATGAGTATTTTATTATTCAAGCATATCACAGGTTCATCCAAGGTATCGTATAAGGCACCAACAAAGAAACCCATCAAAACCTGATCTGACATAAGTACTGATGCCAAAGAGGCCATTTCAAATGCGTGCCCGTTAGGTAAACCTCTTCCTAGACAAGCCTTAGAAATCAGCGTGCTGACTTCATTCACAGAGTAGGATTTAACTGGCCATGCTCCCTCTTGATCGAGAAAGGTTTTCATCCAGTTCGTAATATATTTAGTATTTTTTTTCATGAAGAAAATACAGGAAGCCACCAATCATCTCGTCCATCGAGTTCATCAAATAGAGGAGCTCCCTGAGCCAAAGTAATACGCACCCAGCGGTCAGATTTAGGGTCAAATTTAGCAGCTCCAAAATATGACAATTTGCACCGTAACATATCTA
>NZVE01000053.1 GCA_002697345.1 Paracoccaceae bacterium
AAGGCGGTAGAACAGTCGGTGCGGGTGTTGTTTCAAGCATCATCGAGTAAAATTAATAAAAAGGATTAAAAGAGGTTAAGTTATTAAATCTCTTAAAATTATTTTTTGTTATGTAGCAACTGTTTACTTGCAAAATTAGATGGTCTTGCTTAAGCATCTTATTTAAATGCAGGGGCTTAGCTCAGTTGGTAGAGCATCGGTCTCCAAAACCGAGGGTCGTGAGTTCGAGTCTCTCAGCCCCTGCCATTAATTAAATTTAGTTTATTAGTTGCAGGATTTGTTCGAAACGTATAGGCACAACCGTCTAAGTTCAAATTTAAAAAGGTATTAATATGGCTCTTCCAAACCCAGTTCAGTTTATCCAACAAGTAAGGGGAGAGGTGAGTAAAATCGTTTGGCCAACACGTAAAGAGGTAGTTTTAACTACTGTAATGGTATTTATTCTGGCTTCGCTAACTGCGGTTTTCTTCTCTTTTGTTGATCTTGGTATAAGATCTGGATTGAGTACAATTTTTGGTTTGTTTTGATTCTAATTGTTTATTGTGTTTTAAGGACTTGATATTGGACGCATCGACGACTAAAGAGACCTCAACAAGTAGTTTAGCGTGTATTGATTCGAGATACGCGCCTTTTGGTTTTAAAGTGTAGTTAAAAAACTCACTTTTTGAAGTTTTCTCGACACTTTGTGTGGGGTAAGTAAGGATCGGTTTAGAATGGCTAAGCGTTGGTACTCAATCAGCGTACTCTCAAATTTCGAAAAGAAAATTGCAGAGTATATTCGGCAGGCCGCTGAAGATAAGGGCTTACAAGATGAAATAGAAGAGGTCCTTGTGCCTACAGAAGAGGTAATCGAGATAAGGCGAAATAAAAAAGTTACAGCGGAACGTAGGTTTATGCCTGGGTATGTTTTTGTTAAAATGGAAATGTCTGATAAGGGGTATCATTTAATAAACTCTATAAACAGGGTTACCGGTTTCTTGGGCCCTCAAGGAAAACCAATGCCGATGCGAGATGCTGAGGTAAATTTAATATTAAATAGAGTTGAGGAGGGTGCAGAATCACCAAGGTCCACGATAGTATTTGATATTGGAGAGAATGTTAGTGTTACTGATGGACCTTTTGAAGGGTTTTCGGGGATGGTTGAAGAAGTTGATTTGGATCAACAGCGATTAAAGGTAACGGTATCAATATTCGGGCGAGCAACGCCGGTAGAATTAGAATTCACACAAGTTACTAAGAGTTAGTAATTTGATCAGTGGGAGGCATTGCAAACGCGTTTGTTGAGCCGTACCACACAACAGAGCGTTCTGGGCACGCGAGACCCAGGCAGTTGATAAAGGAGAAACAAGATGGCTAAAAAGATAGTCGGAACATTAAAGTTGCAAGTCCCAGCGGGAAAAGCAAATCCATCCCCACCTGTAGGTCCAGCATTAGGGCAAAGGGGAATAAATATTATGGAGTTTTGTAAAGCTTTCAATGCAAAAACTCAAGATACAGAAGTTGGGGCTCCATGCCCAACGATAATAACTTATTATCAAGACAAATCATTTTCGATGGATATAAAAACACCTCCAGCTTCATATTTATTGAAGAAGGCGGCAAAGCTAGAATCTGGTGCTAAAGAACCTTCTAAAGAAGTTGTAGGTCATGTAACTGCATCCCAAGTTAGAGAGATCGCAGAAACAAAAATGCAAGATTTAAATGCAAATAATATCGAAGCAGCGATGCAAATAATTCTAGGTTCCGCGCGTTCTATGGGTATAGAGGTAAAATAAAATGGCAAAATATGGAAAAAGAACAGTTGCGACAAGAAAAGCATTTGAAGGAAAAGCAGACTTAACAGTTGAACAGGCTGTAAATTTGGTTAAATCTACTGCATCCGCAAAATTTGATGAGACTGTTGAAATAGCAGTAAACCTTGGCGTAGACCCAAAGCATGCGGACCAAATGGTCAGAGGAGTTATAAACTTACCTAACGGGACGGGACGAACTGTAAGAGTGGCAGTTTTTGCGAGAGATGCTAAAGCAGAAGAGGCTAAAGCAGCAGGTGCTGATATTGTTGGTGCAGAAGATTTAATGGAAATTGTCCAGAGTGGAAAAGTAGACTTTGATAGATGTATTGCCACACCGGATATGATGCCGATAGTTGGTAGACTAGGTAAAGTTCTTGGTCCAAGGAACCTAATGCCTAATCCTAAGGTTGGGACTGTTACAATGGATGTTGTTGCTGCTGTGAAAGCAGCAAAAGGTGGAGAAGTTCAATTTAGGGCTGAAAAGGCAGGAGTAGTTCAGGCTGCGATTGGGAAAGTTTCGTTTGAAGAAGGAGCCCTTGTTGAAAATTTAAGAGCTTTTGTCTCCGCTGTTTTGAGTGCTAAACCGACCGGATCCAAAGGAAGTTATATGAAGAAAATAGCTCTTAGTTCTACTATGGGCCCAGGAGTTTCAATTGCAGTTGATAGCGCGACGAGTGCTAAGTAGGAATTTTTACCAGTTAGTCTGGTATAAATAGCGAAGACTTGTCTTCGTTCTGTCCGAGATGGAGGGTTAATCTTATGATTAATAATTCCTTCCTGAGATGGGAAAAGAACTAGAATTTTCGAGGTTTATTCCTCGGGTGGTTTTGGTGAAGACCCTGTAAAGGACCTTTAAGCGCTGGGAAACCAGCATAAATGAGCCGGAGGCCTAGGCCTCCAAATTTGGAGAGAAACTGTGGATAGAGCACAAAAAGAAAAAGTGGTTAATGAACTTGGCCAAATCTTTGAAAGCTCTGGCGTTGTGGTTGTTAGTCATTACAAGGGCTTGACAGTTGCTGAGATGCAGGATCTGCGTAGGCAAATGAGCCTAGCTGGTGGATCTGTTCGCGTTGCAAAAAATAGGCTCACCAAAATCGCTCTGGAAGGAAAGCCTTGTGAAAGCATAGCAGAATACCTTTCTGGAATGACAATTCTTGCTTTTTCTGAAGATCCTGTTGCCGCCGCTAAGGTAATAGAAAGCTATGCCAAGACAAACGATAAGTTGTCTATACTTGGTGGGGCTATGGGTGAGAATAGTTTAGATGTTGCAGGTGTCAAAGCACTTGCATCTATGCCTTCACGTGATGAATTAATTTCTTCAATCGTGAATTGTATAGCCGCTCCTTCAGCGGGCATCGCAGGCGCAATTGGTGGACCTGGTTCTAGCATAGCGAGTATCATAAGCACAATTGAAGAGCGCGCTGAAGCGGCGTAATTTTTGGTCAAGGTGAATAAAGTAAAGAATTAATCAAGCGTTGGAACACAAAACAAAGGATGGGAACAGTATAATGGCTGATCTAAAAAAACTTGCTGAAGAGATTGTTGGATTAACACTTCTCGAAGCTCAAGAACTAAAGACTATTCTAAAAGATGAATATGGCATTGAGCCTGCAGCTGGAGGAGCCGTAATGATGGCATCCGCTGGTGGAGGTGATGCTGGTGGCGCAGCTGAGGAACAAACAGAGTTTACTGTTGTTTTAGTTGCTGCTGGAGCACAAAAAATAAGTGTTATCAAAGAAGTTAGAACTATAACAGGCCTTGGTTTGAAAGAAGCAAAAGACTTAGTTGAAGCGGGTGGATCATCTGTAAAAGAAGGAGTCTCAAAGGAAGAAGCTGAAGAAATTAAAGGTAAGCTAGAGGCGGCTGGAGCAGAAGTAGAGCTCAAGTAAAAACTAGTTTGGCTGGGTTTAATTTTATATTAAATCCAGCTAACTGCTTCTTAGAAAAAGCTTTGTTAGCTTTTCCTAAGGAACAGTTGTTACCCGGGAGTGTGTAATTGGGAATACACACAGGCATTGGGTTAACTACCTTTATCCAAAGGGTGGGTTGTCTTTCCCCGAGGCACCACTTTTGAAGGAATTGAAAGGCTTTCATAGTTATGAATCAAACATTTATTGGAAAAAAAAGAATTAGAAAATACTTCGGTAAGATCCGTGAAGTTTTAGAAATGCCGAATTTGATAGAAGTTCAAAAGTCATCTTATGAGCTTTTTCTAAAGTCTGGTGATCAATTGGAACCATTAGATGGAGAAGGTATCAAGGGGGTTTTTCAGTCAGTTTTCCCAATAAAAGATTTTAATGAGACGGCAGTTTTAGAGTTTATAAAATATGAACTTGAAAAGCCTAAATATGATGTTGAAGAGTGTCAGAGTCGAGATATGACTTATGCCGCACCGCTTAAGGTTACTCTTAGACTTATAGTTTTTGATGTTGATGTCGATACGGGTGCGAGATCTGTTAAGGGTATAAAAGAACAAGATGTGTTTATGGGGGATATGCCACTTATGACACCGAATGGGACTTTTGTGGTAAACGGTACCGAGAGGGTTATAGTTTCTCAAATGCATAGATCTCCAGGTGTATTTTTTGATCATGATAAAGGTAAAACTCATTCATCAGGTAAGTTACTTTTTACATGCAGAATTATACCTTACCGTGGGAGTTGGTTGGATTTTGAATTTGATGCCAAGGATATTGTTTACGCTAGAATTGATCGGCGTAGAAAGCTTCCTGTGTCTACTTTACTTTTTGCTCTTGGAATGGATCAGGAGTCAATTATGGATGCGTACTACAACACGGTTCAGTACGAAAAAGTTGATAAAAATGGATGGAAAACACAGTTTTTTCCAGAAAGATTACGTGGAACTAAACCTTCTTCAGACTTGATAGATGCCGACACTGGTAAAGTTGTAGTGCCGGCTGGAAAAAAAGTAACTCCTAGGGCAGTTAAAGCATTAATTGATGAAAATAAAGTTAAGAGCATTTTTGTTTCCTTTGAGGATATTATTGGGCGCTTTGTTGCTAGAGATATTATTAATGAAGAGACTGGAGAGATTTGGGCCGAGGCTGGTGATGAGCTGACCTGGGAATTGGATAAAAATGATGAAGTTTCTGGAGGATCTTTAAAGTTACTTCTGGATAATGGTGTGATAGATATTCCTGTTTTAGATATCGATAATATAAATGTGGGACCCTATATTAGGAATACAGTTTTTGCAGATAAAAACTTTGGTCGCGATACAGCTTTAATGGATATCTATAGAGTTATGCGTCCAGGAGAGCCGCCTACTGTAGAGTCTGCATCTGCTTTATTTGATAGTTTATTCTTTGACGCTGATCGATACGACTTAAGTGCTGTTGGTAGGGTTAAAATGAATATGCGACTAAACTTGGATGCGCAAGATACTGTTAGAGTATTAAGAAGAGACGATATTATTTCCTGTGTGAATGCGTTGGTCGAGCTAAGGGATGGAAAGGGTGATGTTGATGACATTGACCATTTAGGAAATCGAAGAGTCCGATCAGTTGGTGAACTAATGGAGAACCAATATAGTGTTGGGCTTTTACGGATGGAACGAGCTATACGAGAAAGAATGTCAAGTGTCGAAATCGATACTGTGATGCCTCAGGATTTGATTAATGCGAAACCGGCAGCAGCGGCAGTTCGTGAGTTCTTTGGTTCGTCACAATTGTCTCAATTCATGGACCAAACTAACCCTCTTTCGGAAGTAACGCACAAAAGAAGACTGTCAGCACTTGGGCCTGGCGGCTTGACGAGAGAGAGAGCAGGCTTTGAAGTTCGAGATGTTCATCCAACCCATTACGGTCGCATGTGTCCAATCGAAACACCGGAGGGACCGAATATTGGTTTAATTAACTCATTGGCGTCTTTCGCGCGAGTTAATAAGTATGGTTTCATTGAAACTCCATATAGAAAAGTAAAGGATGGTCAGGTTACAGACAACGTGGAATACCTTTCAGCCACAGAAGAAATGCGACACACAGTAGCGCAAGCCAACGCAAATTTAGATCAAGAGGGTAGGTTCGTAAATGATTTAGTGTCGACCCGGCAAGCTGGCGAATACATGTTACAGGCGAAAGAAAATGTAGATCTAATTGATGTTTCACCCAAGCAACTAGTTTCGGTGGCGGCTTCACTGATACCATTTTTAGAAAATGACGATGCTAACCGTGCTTTGATGGGTTCTAATATGCAACGTCAGGCAGTTCCATTACTGCAAGCAGATGCACCTTTCGTCGGTACGGGAATGGAAACAGTTGTAGCAACTGATTCTGGAGCGGCAATTCAGGCATCTAGAGGTGGTGTTATTGATCAAGTTGATGCCATGAGGATCGTTGTCAGAGTTACCGATGGACTAGAAGTGGGAGACCCAGGAGTTGATATATATGGTCTTAGAAAATTTCAAAGGAGTAATCAAAATACCTGTATAAATCAAAAACCGTTGGTTAATGTTGGTGATGTGGTCGCTAAAGGCGATGTGATAGCAGATGGGCCATCTACAGATTTGGGAGAATTGGCACTTGGTAAGAATGTTATAGTCGCCTTTATGCCATGGAATGGTTATAATTATGAAGACTCCATTTTAATCTCTGAGAGAATAGCAAGGGATGATGTATTTACATCAATTCATATAGAAGAGTTTGAGGTTGCTGCTCGTGATACTAAATTAGGCCCTGAAGAGATAACTAGAGATATCCCTAACGTTGGAGAAGAAGCATTAAGAAATTTAGACGAGGCAGGAATAGTGTATATTGGTGCTGATGTTGTTCCAGGAGATATACTTGTTGGAAAAATAACACCCAAAGGTGAAAGTCCTATGACGCCTGAAGAAAAGTTACTTCGGGCTATTTTTGGTGAAAAGGCGTCTGATGTAAGAGACACGTCATTGCGGGTTAAGCCTGGAGATTTTGGAACTGTTGTAGAGGTCCGAGTTTTTAATCGTCACGGTGTTGAAAAAGATGAAAGATCATTGCAAATCGAGAGAGAGGAAGTCGAATATCTAGCTCGAGATAGAGATGACGAAATGGGTATATTAGACAGAAATATTTACGGACGTTTAGAGACCCTCTTATTAAATAAAAAGGTCTTAAAAGGGCCTAAAGGTATAACAATTAATGCTAAAGTGACACCTGAACTTTTGGATACAATGTCCAAAGGGCAATGGTGGCAACTTGCCTTAGAAAAAGAAAAAGATGCTACTCAAGTGGAGGCGTTAAATTTTCAGTATGAGGAACAAAAGCAAGTACTTGAAGCGCGGTTTGAGGATAAAGTTGACAAAGTAAGACGTGGCGATGATTTAATGCCGGGTGTTATGAAAATGGTAAAAGTATTTGTAGCTGTAAAGCGCAAGCTTCAACCTGGAGATAAAATGGCAGGGAGGCATGGTAACAAAGGAGTTATTTCTAAAGTAGTACCGATGGAGGACATGCCTTTCTTAGAAGATGGAACGCCAGTAGATTTTTGTTTGAACCCACTTGGTGTTCCATCAAGGATGAATGTTGGACAGATTTTAGAGACCCATATGGGTTGGGCTGCGAGAGGCCTTGGTCTAAAAATTGACGAGGCGTTAGAGGATTTTAAATTATCTGGGGATCCTTCTAAAGTTAAAGATGCCTTAAAATACGCTTACGGTGATGAAACCTATAGCGATGCCTTTTTTGACATGGATGACCAAAGGTTAATTGAAAGTGCTACCGCGGTTCGAAAAGGTGTACCAATTGCTACACCTGTATTTGATGGCGCTAAAGAATCAGACATTAATGATGCATTGTCTCGAGCTGGGTTTGATACTAGTGGTCAGTCAACATTATTTGATGGTAGGACAGGAGAACAATTTTCTAGGCAGGTCACTGTTGGGGTAAAATATCTTCTTAAGTTACATCACCTTGTGGACGACAAAATTCATGCACGATCGACCGGGCCGTATAGTTTGGTTACTCAACAGCCTTTGGGTGGAAAAGCTCAGTTTGGTGGCCAAAGATTTGGAGAAATGGAAGTTTGGGCCTTAGAGGCTTACGGCGCTGCATATACTCTTCAAGAAATGTTGACGGTGAAGTCTGACGATGTGGCGGGGAGAACCAAAGTTTATGAGAGTATAGTTAAAGGTGAGGATAATTTTGAAGCTGGTATACCAGAATCCTTTAATGTCCTTGTGAAAGAAGTTCGTGGGCTTGGCCTAAATATGGAGCTTCTAGAATCTGAAGAAGAGCATTAGGTAAAAGTTAAGACATAACTACCAAGTTAGACGCAAAATTAAAGGATCTAAAATGAATCAGGAAATTACATCAAACCCGTTCAATCCAATTGCAGCGACAAAGACTTTTGATGAAATAAAAGTATCTTTGGCATCACCTGAAAGGATCTTATCTTGGTCTTTTGGAGAAATTAAAAAACCTGAAACTATAAATTACCGGACCTTTAAACCCGAACGTGATGGTTTGTTCTGTGCCAGAATTTTTGGACCAATCAAAGACTATGAGTGCCTATGCGGTAAATATAAAAGGATGAAATATCGAGGAGTAGTCTGTGAGAAATGTGGTGTTGAGGTTACGCTCCAAAAAGTAAGACGAGAAAGAATGGGACATATAGAGCTTGCTTCACCGGTGGCACATATTTGGTTTCTTAAATCTTTACCCAGCCGTATTGGCTTGATGTTAGATATGACGCTTCGTGATCTTGAAAGAATTCTTTATTTTGAGAATTATGTTGTGATTGAACCTGGTTTAACTGATTTAATTTATGGTCAGCTGTTAAGTGAGATAGAGTTTCTTGATGCTCAAGATTTATATGGTTTGGATGCTTTTACGGCTAATATAGGTGCAGAGGCAATTAGAGAAATGTTGGCCACAATTGATCTTGAAGCAGAGGCAGACCAACTTAGAGCGGAGTTAGCTGTAGCAACAGGAGAGTTAAAGCCAAAAAAAATAATAAAACGATTAAAGTTAGTTGAAAATTTTTTAGAATCCGGAAATCGACCAGAGTGGATGGTGTTAACTGTAATCCCGGTAATACCTCCTGAGTTGCGGCCACTTGTGCCTCTTGATGGCGGAAGATTTGCAACTTCAGACCTCAATGATCTTTACAGAAGAGTTATAAATCGAAACAATAGATTGAAGCGTTTGATAGAGCTTAGAGCGCCTGACATAATTGTTCGAAATGAAAAACGAATGCTTCAAGAGTCTGTTGATGCTTTGTTTGATAATGGTCGACGTGGTAGAACGATTACTGGGGCCAACAAAAGACCCTTAAAATCCTTAAGTGATATGTTGAAGGGTAAACAGGGTAGGTTTAGACAGAATCTTTTAGGGAAGAGAGTAGATTTCTCTGGAAGATCTGTGATTGTTACTGGGCCAGAACTTAAGCTACATCAATGTGGAATTCCCAAAAAAATGGCTCTCGAATTATTCAAACCATTTATTTATTCTCGATTAGAAGCAAAGGGATTATCTTCGACGGTGAAACAAGCAAAAAAACTTGTTGAAAAAGAGAGGCCAGAAGTTTGGGACATTTTAGACGAAGTAATAAGAGAACATCCGGTACTTTTAAATAGAGCACCAACGCTTCATCGATTGGGAATACAGGCATTTGAACCAGTTTTAATCGAAGGAAAAGCTATTCAGCTTCACCCACTGGTTTGCTCAGCTTTTAATGCTGATTTTGATGGTGACCAGATGGCTGTTCATGTTCCGTTAAGCCTGGAGGCTCAGTTGGAGGCCAGGGTTTTGATGATGTCAACAAACAATGTTCTGTCACCGGCAAACGGTGCCCCAATTATTGTGCCGTCTCAGGACATGGTCTTGGGCCTGTACTACAGTAGTATGGAACGAGTTGGTATGAAGGGAGAAGGGAAGGTATTTTCAAGTGTTGACGAAGTCCAACATGCACTTGACGCAGGTGAGGTACACTTGCATGCCAAAATTCAAGCTAGACTTCCACAGATTGATTCTGAGGGTGAAGAGATTTTAGTGAGATTTGAAACAACGCCAGGTAGGGTTAGATTAGGAGCTTTACTTCCGTTGAACGCTAAAGCTCCGTTTGAGTTGGTAAACAGATTACTTCGTAAGCGCGAGGTGCAGAAGGTTATTGATACGGTTTACCGCTATTGCGGTCAGAAAGAGTCTGTTATTTTTTGTGATCAAATAATGACTATCGGTTTTACAGAGGCATTTAAAGCAGGTATTTCGTTTGGAAAAGACGATATGATAATTCCTGTTAATAAGTGGGAGATTGTTGACAAAACCCGTTCTCAAGTAAAGGATTTTGAACAACAATATATGGATGGGTTAATAACACAGGGTGAGAAGTATAACAAAGTAATTGATGGTTGGTCGAAGTGTAATGATCAGGTTACTGACGCTATGATGAAAAGTATTTCAACATTAGAACATAATGAAGATGGTTCGGATGCTGAACCAAACTCTGTTTATATGATGGCACATTCAGGTGCGCGTGGTTCAGTAACTCAAATGAAACAATTAGGTGGAATGCGTGGTCTTATGGCCAAACCAAATGGCGAGATTATCGAAACACCTATAATTTCAAACTTCAAAGAGGGCTTGAATGTTTTAGAATACTTTAATTCGACCCACGGTGCAAGAAAAGGTCTGTCGGATACTGCTCTTAAAACAGCGAACTCGGGTTACCTCACAAGAAGATTGGTCGATGTAGCTCAAGATTGTATTGTTCGTCAAACTGATTGTGGAACCGAGGGGTATATTACTGCTAGGGCAGCGATAAATGATGGAGAGGTTGTGTCTTCTATCGGTGAGCGTTTACTTGGAAGAGTAGTAGCTGAAGATGTAATTAACCCGGATGGAGGTGATATTCTAGTCGCTGAAGGGGAATTGGTTGACGAAAAACAAGCTGATGCAATTGATGCTGCTGATATAGCAGCTGTGCGAATGCGAAGTGCGTTAACTTGTGAAGCAGAAGACGGTATCTGCGCTATGTGCTATGGTAGAGATCTTGCTCGTGGTATATTAGTAAACTCTGGAGAAGCTGTAGGTATTATAGCAGCTCAATCTATTGGAGAACCGGGCACTCAGTTAACAATGCGAACATTTCATATTGGAGGTGTTGCTCAAGGAGGTCAGCAGTCATTCTTGGAGGCAAGTCAAGAGGGAGTTATTTCCTTCTCCAACCCAAGTATTCTTAAAAATAAGGGTGGGGATTCTGTGGTTATGGGACGTAATATGTCTTTAACTATTACAGATCAAAATGGTGTAGAGCGAGCTACTCATAAGATAGGGTACGGTTCTAAACTTCACGTGAAAGAGAAATCAAAAGTAGCAAGAGGAGACAAACTTTTTGAATGGGATCCATACACTTTACCAATTATAGCGGAGAAAAAGGGTGTAGCAAAATTTTTAGACTTAGTTAGCGGTATTGCAATCAAAGATGAAACAGATGATGCAACCGGTATGACTCAAAAAATTGTTGTGGATTGGAGAGCTGCCCCTAAAGGTAATGATCTAAAACCTGAGATAATAATTGAGGATTTAAAGTCTGGAAAGCCTGTAATGTTAAATAGTGGTAATCCTGCCGCTTACCCGATGTCTGTAGACGCTGTTTTATCAGTTGAGGATGGTCAGGAAATTTCTGCGGGAGATACTATTGCGCGTATTCCAAGAGAAGGAGCGAAAACAAAGGATATTACTGGAGGACTTCCTCGAGTGGCGGAGTTGTTTGAGGCGAGAAGACCAAAGGATCATGCGATAATCGCAGAAATAAATGGTTATGTTCGCTTCGGTAAAGACTATAAGAATAAGCGTAGAATTACTATAGAGGCTGCAGAAGAAGCCAATGAAAATGTTGAGTATATGGTGCCAAAAGGTAAGCATATTCCAGTGGTTGAAGGTGATTATGTTCAAAAAGGTGATTATATTATGGATGGTCACCCTGTACCTCATGATATTCTTAAAATTTTAGGTATTGAAGCGTTGGCAGATTATTTAATTGATGAAGTTCAAGATGTTTATCGCCTCCAAGGAGTTAAGATAAACGATAAACATATTGAAGTTATAGTTAGGCAAATGCTTCAAAAGTTTGAAATTTTAGATAGTGGCACCACGACATTGTTAAAAGGAGAAAACGTAGACAAAAATGAACTTGATGCAGCAAATGATAAGGCAGTCCTTAAGGGTGGTAGAGCTGCAGTCGCTGAACCAATTTTATTGGGTATAACTAAGGCTTCATTGCAAACTCGAAGCTTTATTTCTGCGGCTTCTTTCCAGGAGACAACGAGAGTATTAACAGAAGCTGCCACAATGGGTAAAAGAGATAGACTAGTAGGGCTAAAAGAAAATGTGATCGTAGGTCGTTTGATCCCTGCAGGTACGGGTGGAGCTACCCAGGACATGCTTCGGGTGTCCCAGGAACGTGATAATATTGTTAGTGAGACGAGACGTGTTGAAGCAGAGGCAGCATTGGCGCTCGCTGCGCCTGCTACGTCTGAAACTCTTAATCCTGAAGACGTGTTTTCAGACATCTCCCAAGACTAGGGTATTGACAGCAAACAACAATAATAAAGGTCTTGCTAATAGCAAGGCCTTTTTTTAATTTAGAGACCTAGGATGAATGTTGATAGTGAGAACTTTCGTGGCGCGTGGTTGATGGTCTGTTCTATGGTGCTGTATACATTAAACGATGCATGCTTAAAGTCAGTAGGTTCAGAGTTACCAGTTTTCCAATCCATATTTATTAGATCTATTTTGGTTGCTATTTTCTTTGCACTTGTCGTTTGGTTCACTGGAGCCTTTAAAAGCTCAATTCCCTCTAAAGATATAAAGCTTCTAATTTTACGAGCTATAGCTGAAATAGTAAGCACATTTTTTTTCATTTCAGCACTGTTTAAAATGCCTATCGCTAACGTGGTTTCTATAGTGCAAATACTTCCGTTAACAGTCAGTCTCGGGGCAGTATTTTTTTTAGGTGAAAGAATAGGATGGCGTCGTGTTATGGCAATTATCGTTGGATTCATAGGAGTGTTACTGATAGTAAGGCCAGGGGCTGGAGATTTTAATTTTTATTCAATTTATGCGTTACTAGCAGTTTTGTTTGTTACTCTCCGTGAATTGGTTACGCGTCGTTTATCTAAAGAGGTTTCGTCGATTTATGTGGCTACCACTACAGCAGTTTCTGTTTTTATATTTAGTGCTATGGGATCTTTAACAATTACTTGGGTTGTCATTGATCCAACGCAATTTCTAAAATTAATAACAGCTTCTATTTTTCTTACTGGTGGGTACCTCTGTGCAGTTTTAGCTATAAGGAATGGGGATATTGGGTTTGTAGCACCTTTTAGGTATACAAGCCTAATTGCAGCCCTAATCTTGGGTTTAGTTTTCTTTGGCGAATGGCCTGATAATTTGACTATTTTTGGTGCACTTACTATTTTCGGTGCTGGAATGTTTTCATTACTTAGAGAAAAGAAGTTAGGTTTACAAAAAAGTAATAATTAAATTTAGTAAATATTAGGTTAATTATTTTTATTAATGTTTTTTCCAATGTTCAAAAAAAATTATTAGAAAGTAATTAGTGACTAAAAGAACAAAGTAGTAAATAAATCTTTTAATTGATCAACTGCTGTTGACACGTGACCAGAGTCCTTCTAAAACGCCCAGAATTATCGGTCGAAAAGAGATCTGATGGTTTCAAAATTTTAAGTGGTCAAGATCTAGGCTTATGCTTCGATCCTCTGGTAGTCCACCGCATCGGTTCCGCGTACGGAATTGAGAGCGGTTTTTGTGTTTTTTACAAGAGACACGTATTAGATTGGGAAAAATTTCCCGTGTGAAAAAAGAAGAAGGGGTTATATCTTAATGCCTACAGTACAACAGTTGATCCGAAAGCCGCGTCAGCCAAAAGTAAAGCGCTCTAAATCTATGCACTTACAGGAGTGCCCTCAAAAGCGTGGAGTCTGTACTCGCGTTTATACGACAACACCAAAGAAACCAAACTCAGCAATGAGAAAAGTTGCAAAAGTTAGGTTAACAAATGGTTTTGAAGTCATATCGTATATCCCCGGGGAAAGTCATAACTTGCAAGAGCATTCGGTGGTCCTTATCCGTGGAGGCCGTGTAAAGGATTTGCCAGGAGTTAGATATCACGTTTTAAGGGGTGTCTTAGATACTCAAGGTGTAAAAGACCGTAAGCAGCGTAGATCAAAATACGGCGCTAAGCGTCCTAAGTAGAGGAAATTTAAATGTCACGTCGTCACGCAGCAGAGAAAAGAGTCGTATTACCAGACGCAAAGTTTGGAGACCTAGTGCTTACTAAATTTATGAATAATTTGATGGTAGACGGAAAAAAATCGGCTGCAGAGCGTATAGTTTATAATGCATTCGATAGAGTCGAAGCCAAATTGAAAAAAGCTCCTGTAGAAGTCTTCCACGAAGCTCTCGAATTAATCAAACCTGCCGTTGAAGTCCGTTCACGGAGAGTCGGTGGTGCCACATACCAGGTTCCTGTTGAAGTTCGCCCCGAGCGTCGTGTAGCACTTGCTATTAGGTGGCTAATAAAAGCTGCTCGCTCCAGGAATGAGAACACAATGGAGGAGCGTTTGGCAGGAGAGTTAATGGATGCGGTCAATTCTCGGGGCTCAGCAGTAAAAAGAAGAGAAGATACTCATAAAATGGCAGATGCAAATAAAGCATTTAGTCATTATCGTTGGTAAGTTTAGGAAAGAATAGAACCCATGGCGCGTGATTTCCCTTTAAACCGTTATAGAAACTTTGGTATTATGGCTCATATCGATGCAGGGAAAACTACCTGCTCAGAGAGAATACTTTATTATACTGGAAAGTCTCATAATATAGGCGAAGTTCACGATGGTGCGGCTACCATGGATTGGATGGAGCAAGAGCAAGAGCGTGGGATTACTATAACCTCAGCGGCTACGACAACTTTTTGGGAGAGAACAGAAGACGGTAGCTCGACTGAAACAGAAAAGCATCGAATGAATATTATAGATACCCCCGGCCACGTTGATTTTACAATTGAAGTGGAAAGGTCTTTGGCAGTTTTGGATGGAGCGGTTGCGGTTTTGGATGCAAACGCTGGTGTTGAGCCTCAAACAGAGACTGTTTGGAGGCAAGCTGATCGTTATAAAGTTCCCCGAATTGTTTTTGTTAATAAAATGGATAAAATCGGAGCAGATTATTTTAATTGTGTTAAAATGATTAAGGATCGAACAGGAGCAATACCGGCTCCCGTGCAACTACCTATCGGGGCGGAGACTGAACTTGAGGGAGTAGTTGATCTAGTTACTATGGAAGAGTGGGTATGGACTGGTGAAGATCTTGGGGCAACTTGGGAAAAAAGACCTATTCGCGAATCCCTTCAAGAGAGTGCGAATGAATGGCGCGCGAAGTTAATTGAAAATGCCGTGGAGATGGATGACGACGCCATGATGGCGTACTTAGAGGGAAAAGAGCCTGATATTACTACACTCCGGATGTTAATTCGAAAAGGTACTTTATCTATGGCTTTTGTGCCCGTCCTTTGTGGTTCAGCTTTTAAGAATAAAGGGGTCCAACCACTATTGAATGCAGTAATTGATTACCTCCCTAGCCCACTTGATGTGGTGGACTATATGGGTTTCAAACCGGGTGATGAGACAGAGACAAGAGACATCGCTCGAAGTGCAAATGATGAACTACCATTTTCAGGGCTCGCTTTTAAGATAATGAATGACCCTTTTGTTGGAACGTTAACTTTTACAAGAATTTATTCTGGAGTTCTTAGTAAGGGTGATACAATGTTAAACTCTACTAAAGGTCGAAAAGAGCGAGTGGGTAGGATGATGATGATGCATTCTATAAATAGGGAAGAGATCGAAGAGGCTTTTGCGGGAGATATAATAGCTCTAGCAGGTTTAAAAGATACAACTACTGGTGATACCTTGTGTAGTGACAAAGAACCGGTAGTCTTGGAGACTATGACATTTCCAGATCCTGTCATAGAGATCGCTGTTGAGCCTAAAACAAAAGCAGACCAAGAGAAGATGTCTCAGGGTTTAGCTAGATTAGCTGCCGAAGATCCTTCGTTTCGAGTAGAGACTGATATTGAATCTGGCCAAACTATTATGAAGGGCATGGGAGAGCTTCATCTGGATATTTTAGTTGATAGATTAAAGCGTGAATTCAAAGTTGAAGCTAATATTGGTGCACCACAAGTAGCTTACAGAGAAACTATTGGGCACGAGATTGAGCATAGCTACACCCATAAAAAACAATCTGGTGGATCTGGCCAGTTTGCGGAAGTTAAAATGATTATATCACCAACGGAAGCTGGGGAGGGTTACTCTTTTGAGTCTCGCATTGTTGGAGGCTCTATCCCCAAGGAGTATATACCAGGGGTAGAAAAAGGTATTAAGTCAGTGATGGACAGTGGTCCTCTGGCCGGCTTCCCTGTAATTGATTTCAAGGTAGCCTTGGTAGATGGAAAGTTTCATGACGTAGATTCGAGTGTGTTAGCCTTTGAAATTGCTGGACGTATGGCGATGCGTGAAGGGTTAAAAAGAGCGGGCGCTAAGTTATTGGAGCCTATAATGAAGGTTGAGGTAGTAACGCCAGAAGAATACACTGGTGGAATAATTGGTGACTTAACCTCGAGGCGTGGACAAGTGCAAGGTCAAGATACCAGAGGTAATGCAATAGCGATAGACTGTTGGGTACCTCTTGCTAATATGTTCGGATATATTAATACGTTGAGATCGATGTCATCTGGCAGAGCCAACTTCTCAATGCAATTTGACCATTATGAACCGGTTCCACAAAGTATAAGTGAAGAAATTCAATCAAAATACGCATAATAAATTAGTTTAATAAGAGGATTTGACAATGGCTAAAGAAAAGTTTCAACGTAATAAACCGCATGTTAACATTGGTACGATCGGCCACGTAGATCACGGTAAGACTACACT
>NZVE01000054.1 GCA_002697345.1 Paracoccaceae bacterium
CGGAATTTCTGGTAGATCCTCTAAAGGCTCAACTGAGTTGGTGTAGTTGGTCACAATTCGATAGGTGTTCTCACTATTACGCTCTACTCCAGCACCTATAACACCTGTTAGTCCATAACTCTCTCCTTCAGTGGCTGGAAGAGTTCCTATGAGGTGTGCAGATCCGCCCCAGGGCCTAAGTGCAACGTCTCCTGTTGGTAATTCGAGCCACTTGAACTTCTGATTAACGCCAATTTTGTTCGCAGTTGCTACCAAAACCGCTCCAAAATCACTGACGGTTAAATACTTTCCATTTGAGGCCCGCAGAGCTACAGAGCCGTCATCTCCAGCATCAATCACAATAAACTCATCGTTGCCTATGCCGTCGTAATCTCTGTCATCAGCAATAACTTGAAAGTATTCATCAATACGAAGGAATGCCTCGTCAGCGCGGCTATAAATACCAATAGTCCCATCAAAATTAATAGAAGGCGAGCCACTTGCGGGCCACGTAGTGGTGGGATTTTCTGGTCGCCAAGCGGTACCGTAACTATCTAAGTAGGTCCTTAGCCGCTCCAACTCCAAGTCATTCGCCGCTAGCCACTCGAACTGTGTCCAACCGATATGATGACTCTCAAAAATTTCATTAAAACCTTTCTTAGTATCACCAGGATAGAACTCAGTACACATGAGAGCAGGATACCTAGTACTCGTCTCAAAAGCTTCGATAGTACTTTCGACCTGAGCGATATCCCAATAAGCATGAAATGCAAAGCCAGCATTATTCCAGATACCAGGGAACTGCTCAGCGAGGCCATCAGCTCCGCTTATGGCCTGAGATCCACCAAAAAATGACATGAACGAACCAAGTAAAATCATTGTATCTGGAGCAACGCCGCGAATGGTCTCATACATCTGAGCCTGCCTCTCCCAATCTTCAGAGGTCCAATTACCATTGATGCCCGTCACTGGCTCATTATGAGCTTCGTAAATAACATGCGTTTCGTCTTTGTACTTGGCTCCATATAGTTCCCAGAACGCGAGTGTTTTATCCATACTATGAATAGCACCATTCTCACCGTTATTTCCAATGGTGATCATCAAGTACATCTTCGCTTCTCGAGTAAGTGTTACCAGCTGATCGGCTAAAGCTTCGTTAACACCAACTGGGTCAGGATTTTGCTCCGCATCGCCTTCAAGATATACGTGAAGAGTATTAAACCCATACTCATGCACGAGTAGTTCCATCTGAGCCGCTGTGGGAATGTTGGATGGAAGGCTGCCATAAGGATCACCACCATCAAGAGAGAGACTTACCCCACGTAAAGCAGTATTTAGGTCCGTACGAATAACGTTATAACCCAAAGATTGATCAATGTACGGCCGTCCACGAACAGTAACATCATCCAAAGTTCGGTCAGGAATTTCACCCAAAGGCTGATCACCCAAGCCAGAATTATCATTGGGATCGATGATATTCTCAGGCATATCTAGGAATTCATTGCCACTCTTAACCCCACAACCGGATAACACCAAAAGACTTATTAATAAGGTTAATACCTTAACAATCTGGACAAATCCAAAAACTTGAGTGTTGGAGCAATTGTGTTCCATTAACTTACCCTTATAGTACTTTTAGAGTAGCGCCACTGCGACATCTGCCAAAAAGGTGAGGATTCAATAAAGCAGCAGCTTCCGTTATTCGCAAGGTTGGCGAACCTACCAATACGTTTAATATTAGGGAGTATTTTCGATGTGATCGTCCTAGTAAGTTATTCGAACAAAAAAATACAACTGATAGGATCTTTACTTACGCTGTATGAGGTTAATGCGGTTCATTAGACCTCTAAATTATGTTTTAAGATGGTCGCATTTATTATATCAACGCTTTAATTTACTAAGAACTGCAGATTCGATATTTTTGGCTAAAGCCTCATCCAAAGAGCCTAGGATACCAAGTCCCTCACTTGGAATATGACTGTGCGTTTGGTCATCAGCATCAAAGATATATCGATTGAAAATATTTTGCCAAGCTGCTTTCTGCTCTGGGGGTAAATGTCTCATTGTTAGGAGAGCATGATTCAAGGTATTCATTGGAGAGCTCATATATCTTGGTGTCTGACGCCACCAGTAATTAACCAGCACACTCAGGGGATCCAAGCTTTCGACGTGATGCCACCACATACTTGGAATAAATACTGCATCTCCTGGCTCCAATTCTGCCACCTGCGCTGCCTCTAAAGCATGACGAAATTTTGGATACTTATCAAAATCTGGGTTGTGAAAATCAACTAAGCTAATTGATTGCCCACCAGGTGCTAGATCAATCGGGCCAGGATACAAATTATCCATCTGCTCTGGCGGAAATAAAGTAAAGCGTCGTCGACCAACGGTGGAGCAAGCAATATTATCAGGCAAATCATAATGGGCAGCGATTCGAGTTCTATTACCTATCCAAATACTCGCTAAAGGGTCAATTGAGTCGAATAAAAGATCATTTTCTTTACGGAACCCAGGTAGCCAGCGATCAATCATAGTGGACGCCATATAAATCGTTGGTGGAGAACTTTCCTCTGAATGTTCTTGCAATTTATTTAGCAAGATTTTCATGTTAACTCTGAGCGACTTATAGTTAAAACCGGTACAATCACTATTATAGAAGACTCTACCTTGAGTACTTGGGTCACCAAGCGCCACATTGACTGGGGTTTCTTTATAAAATTGGAGCAAGTAGTCACTGGCTTTTTGGGATGATTCTTGGCCTAGCTTCGTCAGCGGCCAGTCAGCCACAAGAGCTTTTAAGACTAAAGGCTCGGAAGACGTAAGGACATCCGAAGGAATACTTTGAGCGCCGCAGCTATCAATCTGCTTTATCTTTTTGTTTATATCTAGCATATGAGCTGTGTCTTGTGAGATCCATGGCCAATCAATATACCCATTAATTCCAAAGATTGAAATGCATCCTCGCCATACTGCCCCTCTTCCAATAGATCTCAAGCGCACTAAAAGGTCTAAAATGAATAGCGAGCACCTAAGTTATAGCGAGCATGGCCAACAGCATACTCACGAACTTGGTAGGTTGATCTACCATGAATGCGCTGATCTTCTTCAGTCAAATTAATCCCTTCGATAAACAATGATAAGTTGTCGTTAATTTCATAGCTGAGATTCATATCTATTTGGTAGTATTCCTCAACAAAAAGCGGGTCTCGTCCCGCTGATGCCAAAAACTGATCGCGCCAATTCACAGCAATTCTTACCTGCAGTCCGTCTTTGTCATAAAACCCAACAAGATTCGCGGTGTTACTCATACCTGGGACAACCCATTGTTCTTCATTGAGATTGATGTCGTAATCTAAATCACCATCAACGATGGTGTAGTTGGCCTGAAAACCGAATCCAGATTCGCCAAAGGTGTGTTGCATCATCAACTCCCACCCTTCCACTTTTGTTTCACGCTGATTGATAGGAATGGTTACATCGAATATAGCGATTGGATCATTAGAAGTGCCGGTAACCACAACTTCTACCTCATCGCCTTCACCAGTGACATTGACGCCAGGTTCGTTGGCAAAATTTTCAGCGTAGTAGGTATTAAGATCACCCAAATCAAAGTCAAAACGCGGATCACCACCTGTGAGAGCCTCTACTGCCTGATCATACAAATCTCCATTAATAGGCGTAAAAAGGTTTTGGAATAAAGGCTGATTTTCAAAGGTACTATTAACAATAAAGTTGTCTACATCCTTAGACCAGAATCCGGCAGAGAAATAACTGCCTTCATCGTAATACCACTCTAGCGATAAATCGATATTAGCTGATTCCATTGGCAGTAATTGCGGATTACCGCGCCGCCCGCCCCCGCCATCAGAGCCTAGGTAATCAATAATTAATGCGCCTTTGAGGTCGTTGTACACAGGGCGAGTCACCGTCAGGCTATATGATGCACGCAAGATAAGATCATCGATCAACTCCAGATCAAAATCGAGACTAGGCAAGAACATACTGTACGCCCCATCGATCTCGGAGAACCCCTGAATGGTATTACCATCAGCATCTTTTTGTTGATAGAGATTAAAGCGATTGTCAATAATGCTCCACTCAACTCTGTCATATAGAGGGACTAGGGCCTCTGAATGCACGTCAGTCTGTTCATACCGCACCCCATAGTATAAATTAACGGGGCTATTAAAAAACTCCCCTACCCAATGAGCCTGAATGTAGGCTGAATCGGACGTTTCAGTTGTTACTTCATCTAAATCGAAATTGTAAGATGGGCAGAACCCGGTCAAACATGGGCCCCCATCACCAACTACATCACCATGGCTACCTTCACTCAGCAACTGCTCTGCTCGATCAATCAGAGCTTGAAAGTCCCACGTGAAAAAGTCTGTGACCTGACGAGGGTCATCGCTTCCTTGGATACCACTAAAAACCCCTTCGATAGAGTCAATCGATAACAAATCGGCAATATCACCAGGTACTCCAACACCGCTCCAGGCGTTGCGCGTAACCCCCTTGGACTGGCCCCGATTTGACACTTCAACTCTAGCAACACCGAAGGTTACACTATGGCCCGCTTCAAAGTTATATTGACCATCCAATTGCAGCTGCTCAACGTCCATGCGATTGTTATAGCTGCCAAATGAACTTCCTGAAAGCTGCATATCATTGGCATTAATCTCATCAATGCGCGAAATTTGATTATATGAATTTCTCTCACCCAACTGAACTTCTAAAACAGGCATTCCCTCGGCGGTAAAGTATCCAGATGTAGTGATACGATTTAAGGCAGCTACCGCCATTGAGCCCCCAGACCCATGCTTGCTATTGGGTCGAGACTCACCACTAGAGTCATGATAATCAAGATTCAAGGTAAGGTTCTCGTTTGCCTGCCAGTCGATATTAAAGCCAGCGGACTTATTCTCATCGATCGAAGCATAAAGGCCAACCCCTTGCAAATTATCAGCTGCACATCCCACTTGCGTGTATTTAGTTGGCGACCAGATGTTTCCCTCTTGAACCCACTCACTTTCTCTTGTGGAACAACCAGGGTCAAACCAAGCCGATAGATCTTGGTGCTGAGTATTAATTTGATTCTCAGCATAGGTGTAGTCCAGAGTTCCTGTCACAGTATCAGTTGGTCGCCACTGAAGGGTAAGTTGACCATTAACGCGCTCACGGCGAAAATCATCTAAGTTATATTGAATATTTGTCGGAATTGCATAGATACCATCAGTGACCTCAGAGGGAAAGCCGACGGCAGAGGGGTCACCAACAGCAATAGAGCCCCACTCTGCAGCTGAAGAACTATTATCAATATCATCTTGGGTAACAAAGGTTCGGCCCATGAAGTTTTGTGTCGTTACTGACTGAGTCCCGCCATCTCTCTTCTGGCTACTAAGCGAGAGTGCTACGCCGATGGTGTCATTTTTAAAGGTTTGACTAAATAACCCAGAAATTTCTGGATTGGCACTATTTCCATTGCGTGTTCCAGGATCGTGAACCCCTTTAGCGCTAACTACCGCTCGCAGACCTGGAATAGCTAGGGGCTTATTTGTTTTGACATTGACTACGGCGCCAATACCGCCAGTGGGTACGTTAGCCCTACCAGATTTATAGACTTCGACCGCAGAAATTCCCTCAGATGCGATATTACCAAAATCAAATGACCGGCCACCTGTAGTTGGCATTTGCCGGCTGTTAAATGTCACTATATTAAAATCCGGGCCAAAACCTCGAACCGTTATCTTAGATCCTTCTCCTCTATCGCGCTCAATAGCCACACCTGTAATTCGCTGAAGAGATTCAGCTAAATTAGTATCGGGAAATTTACCCATATCTTCAGCAGAAATACCATCAACGATTCCTTTAGAATCCCGTTTAATATCCATGGAGCGTTGCATGCTAGCCCTAATGCCAGTGACGATAATTTCCTCAATAACTTCATCTGCGACTTCTGAAGACACTACGTCATCCTGCTCTGACTCCTGACCATAGGCAATTCCAGTTACTGCCAGAGCAATACTGCCTGCCAGTAATTGTCGTTTAAACTTAACCTCATGAATCATATTTCATCCCTACCAGTGCTACTTTTTTTAGTTGTCACATTTAAATTTTAGGAACTTTTAATTGCGCGTCAATCGGATCCAGTTGACATTGATCGCCCCACCAAGGAAGTCCAATCGCATAGTTTGTTCTCCTGCGACCAATTCCACCTCAGCACTCTGAGTTATCCAATTTTGCCAATCGCCTGTCGCTAACAGTTCTTGAGTATCAACAACAATACCGCCAATAGAAGTGTCAAAACCAAAAGAATCCACCGCACTGGCTAAACGATATTCGATAAGATAGGTACCATCAGACGGAATGTTAATGATGTACTCGACATAATCACCCTCGTCGATGTAACCAATATTCTGTCCACCGCCTTCATCAGTCGTGTCCTCTAGAGAAATACCACTCTCATCATCAAAGTCTTCAGCTTCGATAAAGATCTCTGTAATTGGTGGAAGTACTTCAAACCAGTTAATATTTTGACCATCATCGAGAAAATCTATACGCAATGTATAAATACCCACTACTAAGTCAAATTGCTGAGAGGTAAGTGTTGTCCAGTTCTGCCAATCACCCGTATCAGGAACAATTTGGCTATCTACCAGAACACCATCGATCGATACTTCAAACCCGTCACTACCTCCAGCGCTAGCAACACGATAATCGATACTGTAAGGCCCTATTCCAGGAGCAGAAATCGTATACACTAAATAATCCCCTGCATTGAGGAATCCTACATTTTGACCGCCACCTTCATCCGCTGTGCTCTCTAGGCCGGTGCCAGACTCGGCAATATAATTTTCAGCCTCGTAACGAATGGGCTCAGCCTTCGGCGCCGCTTCAGATTGCAACCCTAGAGGTCCTTGCAAGCAACTTTCAGAGTTAACACAAGTTAACTTAATATTGTCGATAAGCAGATGAGCTTCACCCGCTAACTCAAGGGTCATTAGAGAAGTTATAGCCCCAGTGTCCAGCGGCATTTTCTCTCCCTCAACAATGATCGGGCTATTGACTAAATCTCTGATAGGGATGCTGTAACTCACCCAGGCATCAGATTCAAGATCAGCAATATCCCAAAGTTGGAATCCGCCTCCAGACACTTCAGATTCCATTCTAACTTCAATGGATTCAGCATTGGTTGCGGCACTGTCGATATAAACATCGAAATTTAAAGCTGCATTCAAGCCAATGAGTTCAACAGGGCTAACCCCAATACTCATGCTTGTTAATCCAGATCCTGTGATCACATCTAGTACCTTGTCATGACCCCCTTCAATGACTGAAACATCTACATTAATAGAGCCATTGGTTAACATACTCAATTCTTTGACATTCTCCGTGTAATGCCAACTTAGTGGATGTAAATCAGATATCTTTACGCCACTAATTGCATCAAAATATCCGTTAGTAAAGATATCTATCTCAACGGGCCCAACTGTTTCAATACGATCAGATGCCTGCCTACTGACTTTGCTTTTAACCCGCGAAGCACAGTCTTTAACACTAGGCTCAACCAATGGGTCGCATGTCCAGACCTTAATTCGATCAACTATAATCTCGCTTGAGAGTTCATCACCACCGGCAGATAAATCAAACATCACCTGCATGTCTTGATTAAATGGTCCAGCATTATCAACAACCACTTCAGCAGCAGAAAAATTGTATCCCCATGTGTTGAGTGTATCGACGGTATGGACATGGGAATTGTCGATGTACCACCGAATTTCACTCGGCCCCCATTCAATCGCATAGATATGAAAGTCAGTTGCTACTGTTTCTAAGGTGTCGGCGTTCATGTTTATTCCACTAGTCAACCCCAAACCATAGTGAGCCCCAGCGATCAAAGATCCCTCATCCGATTCAAGTGCAACCAAACTATTTTCACCATCATACATATCAGACACTGGCACTAACTTAAATATAGCGGTGACATCTGAACCAACTGGAGCTCTGACTGTAGCTTCAATACGGCCAAACTTAATCGGATTTAATCCAGTTACCGAAGAAGTCATTCCATCTTGACCTGAAATTACAAGATTACCTCCAGAAACACTTCCATTCACCGCATTCCAAAGAGAGGAATCCAAGGAGTCTGAGTTAAACTCATCGCCCCATACCATCTGCCAGCCATATTCTTCGATGAATTCAAAATCATTGGCTATATTAATTGTTAAAGTAGCCATATCTGATTGCCCTGACACACTGTCAGTAGCAACGTAATCGATTCTGTCAGTACCAAAAAAGTCAGGGTTAGGCATGTAAATAAACGTGCCGTTAGGATTGAACTCTAACGTACCATTGACCATGCTACTCGCTGTATCAATTGCAAAACCTAAATTATTACCCTGATCATTAGTACTGACATCCCCTTCAACAGGACCTCCATCCTCAACACCTTCGAAAACATCTCCTACAGCAAACAATGAGCGTACGACATTTTGGTCAGCATCATCACCAACGCTACCACCCCCACACGCTGAAACGCATACCACCAGAAATCCAGGCAGTAAAGAAAGGCTTTTATTTAGATTCATGGTAGACCTCAACTCTCTTAACAATTTGGTCGATGCAGTGGTAATAAGCACCCAAGCCAGAGCTTGATTCGACTGTGCTATTTTGACTTTTAAAGATTTTATATTACTAGGCAATGTATAACAGAGCCAAAAAAACTGTAAGAGCATAATTTACAAATCTTGAGCACTGCAAGCGTCCGACTAACGTACTCGGACACAAAAAGTGCTAAAAGGCATGATGCTCCAATATGTGGTTATCTTTGAACACCAATATTTTTGAGTAAAGTGATTCTAAACGGTAAAAGAGTTGCTAAAACAAAAAGTAAAAAAATCTATGTCTATCGATCATAAACATGTGACACTGGTCCTGCACAGTATGAAACACTTGGGTTTTCGACTAATATTGGTATACATCAAACCCTTGCCAATCAAAATATAGGGAGTGCAGGAAGGGGACAATCAATGGAATTTAGCTCGGTATTATTCAATTTTCATGATGTCATTCTCTTGATGACTGCAATGCAGTGCCTGTTTTGTTTTTTATTATTATGTTTCACCATCGATCAAGATACTAAAAGCACTTTGTTTCTAGCCTTATTTTTATTGGCGCATTCTTTGATCCCCATTAATGAGTTAATTATGTGGGGGGCTGAATTCAAAATGACCGCAAGGGATCTATTCCCAAGCTTATATTTTATCCCAGCGATCGCATACTATATAGATGGTGCACTTTTATTCTTATGTTTTAAGTCCCTAGTATTTCGCGATTTCTCTCTGACCAAGAATGATCTACTTCACCTAGCCCCATTGGTAACCTACGGTATATTTATTTGGACTGCTTTTTACAGCCAATCAGAGACTCACCGTTTAGAGATGATTAATAGCGAATCATTTGTGTACAGCGCCAACTATGTCTACATGGAATTTTTCAGTAAAGGAGTACGAGCGATCTACGCTATCGCCTGTGTAGTATTGATTAGTCGCTACAGTTATCGCCTACAGGATACCAATTCAAATATGGAGAAAGTACACATATCTTGGTTACGAGCACTGGTCATTGGGTTCTTGGTGGTCATGGTCTCTGAGACCATTTTGGCCGGTGCTAAAATTATCAACGTTTTCTCAGAATTAAGTCTGCAACAGTTCAGCAATATTGGGCTAACTGGATATTACATCACTTTTGCTTTAGTTAATCTTTTGGTCTTTAACGCCGTTCGTTACTTTGGTGCTTTTGAGCAAGTTAGTGAAATCTCTGCGGTCAGTAAGCCCAATAATGAGAAGCACCTGCAGCCCGAGTTAGCCGCTGAAGTTGATTTGGCCATACGTGAAGAAAAAATCTACATGGATCCAGATATCACTCTTGATACGCTTGCAGATGCTTTATCTATAATGCCTAGAGATCTTTCAACGCTTATTAATCGTCACTTTGGTATCAATTACTACGAGTTTATTAATAGGTACCGTATCGAGGAAGCAAAGCGAATGCTGGAATCTTCTGACTATGTATCTACCACTATTACCGACATATATCTGCAGGTGGGATTTAACAGTAAATCAGTGTTCTATACATTTTTCAAAAAACTAGAGGGCATTACACCAACTCAATGCCGGCAAAATATTACCCCCAAGTCAAGTTAGAGTCCCATCAAAAGCTTAATAGACTAACGTTTGCATCGCTCGTGGTGGAATAGTCAGCTTAGCCTGCTTTTCACCAACAAAGAAATTGTAGTCAATTGGATCATTTGTATGGTTCATTACGATAGTTGCCATCTGCTCATCCAGATTGATGAACGATGTTGCCAGTAAGAAACTTCGACTACTGCTGGTACTTATGCGCTCAGCATCTGGACGAACGAATTTGGAAAAGTGACCAATATAATAATAGGTCGGGGTATAAATCAGCTCACCCGTTCGCGTATCACCATGGATAGGTGCAAAACAAAAGTTTTGCACATGATTCGGCCCACCTGTGTGGTCTAATAAAATATTCCAGTCAGTCCATCCGACCGTACCACGATTAAAGTCGTTTATCATCGAATGGCCATAACGTTCAGCATTAGGCCAATGCTGATAACGATCTTCACTAAAATTCTCGTTAGTACCCTCAGTGAAGAGTAAGTTCTTAGTTGGATAAGATTCATTAACTAACGCAAGATTATCATGCATAGTCTCACCACCAGCCCAAGTTTCGTACCAGTGGAAGCCAATTCCCCAAGCGTATTTTGATGCCTCAGGATCCTTAAAAATAACGTTGGCGCGTCGTGTTATAAGGTCGCGATTATGATCCCATACAACAATTTTTTTATCCCCCAGACCCTCTTCCTCTAGAATTGGACCGAGATGATATTTCAGGAAATCGCGCTCCTCTTCAGCGGTATAAATCATTGATTCCCATCGTTGAACCGCCATTGGCTCGTTCTGAATAGTCACTCCCCATACCGGGATATCTTCAGCCTCATAGGCTTTGATAAACTTGGCAAAGTAATGAGCCCACGTGTTGTAATACTCTGGCAATAATTTCCCTCCACCCAGCATATTATTATTAGTCTTCATGAACGCGGGCGCACTCCAAGGGCTGGCATAAAAAGTAATCGCTCCTCCTGCCACCTCGGTTGCTCGTTTTATAAATGGAATACGTAACTCACGATCTTTGTCTATGGTAAATGTATCTAGAGTCTTATCACCTTCAACAATATAGGTATGACTCTCACTTCCAAAATCTGAACTGTGAATGGAGGTTCGAACCAAGGTATAACCAATACCTTTGTCCTTACTGAAGTAGGCATTAAGTAACTCTTCTTGTTTGTCACTAGGTAACTTAGAAAAAACTTCAGAACTTGCATCTGTGATCGCACCACCAAAACCAAGAACCTTCTGATAGCGCTTATCGGGGTTCACAAATATTGAAACCTCTGTTTCAAAAGGCTGCACTCCAGATTCGAAAGTAAGTTCATCCGTTAAGCTCAAGCGCTTATCGGTATCCTTAGCTGTCGTATAAACTAATGCGGTCGTTACTTTGCTCTCTATCTCTAATGCCTCCAAGGATTTATTTCGAGTCTCTGCATACACCAAGCGCTCCTGACACCCCGACAAAAAAACTATCGACGTTAATACTACCAATATACTTTTATTCATTAACTTAAATTCCTATTTGTTACTCTTTGACTCACATACAAGAGTAAAGATAAATCACAAGTTATCTGCGATAGAATATATAAACAAGGAGTCTAGAGGTTTTTAAGTCAGAAGTTGTCCGAGTCAATGAAAATGCATAAACCCGAACCTTTGATATTTTAATGTTCCACGCTCATGGGCACTTTTGGGTCCATTCCAGCTTTTATCTTCCTTGCCTTGACCATTGCGCGAACATCGGCCAAGAGCGCACGGGCATCATAAACAATACCGTCTTTGATCGTCCATCGAACGCCGCCAACACGCTCAACTGTCTGAGTTTTTTCATTTAGCCTCGGCACTCCAGTGCCGTATAAAGATTTTAAATTATGCAATGGGTTTTCATCGACGATAATCATGTCAGCCTTTTTACCCACCTGAATAGTACCTAACTCATTGTCTTTACCCAGAACTTGGGCACCAATTTTTGTGGCTGCACGAATTACCTCCAAG
>NZVE01000055.1 GCA_002697345.1 Paracoccaceae bacterium
AGTATCCAAATACTGCTTATTAAAGAAGGTAAAAATGATAGTGAAAATGCCTCTAAACCAAATAATCCCATTTCTTTTCCTTTTTTTAAGAATTAAAAATCTGCCCTTATTGAGTATAATCTTTTTTAATCATCATGTGTACACCTTTGCACCCATTTACTACTTGGGTTACTCTTAAATCAGCAGCAAGGCTACATAGGGTATAGGCCTCAGCGGTAGTGATATTTGTTTTTAATTTAATAAGATCAATCATATTTCTAAGAGCCATCTCAGAACAAACATCCAAGTCAGGATCCATACCCATCGTTATAAAATGAGTTGGTGTCTCGGCTTGAGGATATATATAATCTAAATCATCTCTAACCGTCAGCTGGAATTTTCCCTGCAAAGCCGTTTCAATTGCAGTCACGCAAACTTCTCCGTCTCCCTGAGCGCCGTGCCCATCTCCTACAGAAAAATGAGCTCCATCGTTAAATATTGGTAAATATAGTGTCGTCCCTGGAACTAACTCTTTGTTATCTATATTTCCTCCGTGAGCTCTTGGCATTATTGAGGAAATTCGTCCCCAACCTTTAGGTGGCGAAACGCCCATAACACCAAAGAAAGGCGACAGAGGTAGCTCTAATCCCCAAGGAAGATTAGCTACCATATTTTGTTTATCGAGCGGTATATTCATATGAATTTCTTCATTAAAATCATATGGCAGCGCACCTGACAAAGGTCGAATGAAATTGTAACCCCAATCTTGACGTAAATTCACCTCTAAAATGTTTACTTCCAATACCTGACCCCTTTTCGCACCTTTTACCGCAACTGGACCGGTTAATATGTGTCCAGGAACTTGAGGAACCCCTAATGCATGTATTTCTTTTAGCTCAGGTGGGGTATAAAATTCCTTAGGAGGTATAACGTTCGGACCACCACTAACGCTATCAATTGTTACGATGTCACCACTATTAATAGTAAGAACAGGTTCGCAAAGCGCGTCAAAATAACCCCAAATGCAAGTTTGAGTTGATGCTTTAAGATAATGGTCCAACTTATTCTCCTTTTAAGTGATATTTTCTTTTATTAGGTACTGCTCATTAGCTCGAGTTGTTCGAAATTTGTTAACAGGATTATTTACATCAGGGTAGCCTAAAGATACGGCGCAAACAATATCACGTGTCGAAGATAACCCCAAAAACTCACGAACTACAGGAGCTACCCCTGCTATTGCTGCTTGAGGTATTGAGGCTATTCCAATTGCTGTAGCTGCAAGAGTGAGTGCTGTTATAAATGCTCCGCAGTCAAGTAATCCATATGACCCAAGATTTTTTGGAGAAGTAATTATTACAACACAGGGGGCGTCAAAAAATTCATAATTTTTTAACGTTTGTTTGAAAGATGCATCTCTATCACTAATGTTTATTCCTATGGAGCCATATAATTGTTCAGCACACTCTCGGCGTCTTTGTTTGTAAACACCCTCGTAAGCTAAAGGAAATTTTATATCTGGTTTGTGCAAGCGATCCAGTCCAGCTTTAATTGTTAATTTCTTTAGTGACACTAGTTTAGCCTCAGTGACTATACTTACTTCCCAAGGCTGAGCATTACACCATGATGGAACCTTTTGTGCACAACTTAATATTTTCAGAATAGTACTTTTGGAAACTGCTTTGTTCAGGAATGCTCTGCAGGAGTACCTTTGATCTAGTAAATTGTTTAAATTATTTAGTTCGTTATCGGCATTGAAATTATTCATATTTTATAACCTAAAATAGTTGATTTTAAATGTTATTAAAAAGATGATATTTTGTATACCCTAGTATAAATATACTACTATAACGGATGAAAACTTACTTATAGCTTGATACAGCCTGCGTCATCTGAATAATAATAACAAAATACGATCAACATTAATTTTACAATTGGAGTATTTATGACAAAAAATCACATTTCTTTAGAGAATTTAAAGATAAAATCAGAAAATGCTCGCAAAAGGATAGTGGAGAAGATATCTAATAGCCCACTTATTAAATCTAATATTTATGGAACGGATTTATTTTTCAAAGCAGAGAATTTTCAGTTTAGCGGTTCGTTTAAAATACGTGGAGCATTTAGTAAGTTAACTCAACTTGAAAAAGAAGGTGTTCTTAAAAATGCTAAACTCATAACTGCATCCTCTGGTAACCACGGGCTTGCATGCTCTTATGCGGCACGGGAACTTGGAGGTGATTTAACTGTAGTTCTCCCAGAGACTGTTGCTATCGTAAAATTAGAGAAAATAAGATCGTATGGCATAACAGTAATTCTTGAGGGTCAAGAGTCTGGTGAAGCAGAGACACATGCACAGAAGTTAGCTAAGGAGGAGGGATATCTCTACGTATCACCTTATAACGATTTGGATATTATTGCTGGACAAGGAACTATAGGCCTGGAGCTTATTGAAGCCCTTGGTCAAAATGGAATAGATAATGTCTTTGTTTCAATGGGAGGAGGGGGCTTGATAAGCGGGATCTCTGCTGTTTTAAAGGCCGTTAACCCAAATATTAAAGTCTGGGGTGTTTCTGCTGAAAACTCTTGTACACTTGGAGACTCTCTAAAGTTAGGAAGGATCGTAGATACAAAACACTTGCCCACGTTAGCCGACGGTGTTTCTGGAGGTATTGACTCAGATACAGTTACATTTGAAATCTGCAAGTCAACTGTTGATGAACTTCTTTGGTGTGATGAAAAAGAGATAACTAGTTCCTTCCTAAAGTTTGCATTTGATGAACATCAAATAATAGAAGGCTCTGCAGCTCTCGCGCTAGCTGGTTATGAAAAAGTATCTGAACAGCTTAAAGGACAGACATCCGTAGTTATTGCTTGTGGAGCCAATGTAGATCAATCACTCGTGCAAAAATTATTATCTCAAAATTAATAAATTTACTTAGGCTCTAAAATTTTTGTTATTGCTTTCGCGATCATTATGTCCTGAATAGCAACTCCTGATAAATCTGAAACAGTTATTTCAGAATCTGATTTTCGACCAGTTTTAGGATCAAGAATTATTTGTCCTAACTCAACTATATTTTCTTTTTTGATTTTTCTAGATCGTAGTGCATGGGAAATTTCACCGCGGGAAATTGCTTGATCTATGCTGTCAGTAGAAACTATGTCTGCTACTTCTAAAATATCAACTGATAGTTCGCATTTTTCATGAGTGTCCGATCCCATTGCTGTGATGTGCGTACCTGGTTTAATCATATGAGCTTCAAGTAGTGGTTCGCACGAAGGAGTTGCTGTGACAATCAATTGACTGTTTTCGCATAAGTACTTTAAATTAGTTTCCGCCTTAGCTTGAAATCCCATATCTTTCATATCTTGGGCAGCATGCTCAGCCTTAATAGTATCCCGCCCCCATACTGAAATGTTTCGGCATTCTGTTACTTCTTGTAAGTATAAAGCTTGCATACGGGCTTGAACCCCAGTCCCAACAATTCCTATTTGATGGACATGTTTTGGAGCTAAGTATTTTGCTGCAACTGCACCTGCAGCCGCAGTTCGGTGATTAGTTAACTCCCCTTCTTCTAGTAAGACTGCCTTAATTTGGCCTGTGTGCTGACTAAAAACTAACATACAGCCACTAAAAGGGGGTAAGCCTTTTTGTGGATTGTTAAAAAACCCTGTTGCCATTTTTATTACAAAGTCATTATCATTTTTTATGGCACCATATTTAATGTGAACTTCTCCATTAGAATCTGGAAATAACATTTCCCCAATCGGTGGGGTAATGACTTGGTTTTTACTGAGAGATACGAAGCCCTGACCAATAATATCAACTAAGTCTACTTGTTTTAAGGCGTCAAGTATTTTGGGTAGTGTATAAACATTTTCCATCAAAAATCCTTGTTGATTAGTAAACAAAAATATTTCCTTAACATTAAACTTTTGTCAATCTTTTTCATTCGTTTTATGTTAGCCAAATAGAGTTAAAATGCCCTATTGAAACTAATAAAATTTTAGTGTTTGTTTGATTCTAGTTTCTTTATTTAATTTCTTGTGAGTAGACATGCAGATAAAAAAAATAACATTTCCTATTCTAATAACATGTATAAGTTGGGCGTGTTCTGTTAATGCTGATGAAACAGTAATAGCTTCAAATCTCGCAACAGCCGTGGCGGATGTTGCAAGTGGCGGAAGTTTAAGCACCACTTTAAAAAGTAAGGCAGAAACTTTTTCGTTAGGTAAAGTAAATAAAGAGGCTGATGAACTAGCAGAGTCCCTAACTTCGGGGAATTGGATGTACTTAGATCTCAATATAGGTAGAGAAAACGATAAGACTTTTGGTGAAGTGATGTCTGTTTATAGGCTTAAAGAGACATCTAACTGGGGTATCTTTAATCAAACATCTGCCGTCAATCATGGTGGAAGAGCAACGGCTAATATAGGGTTTGGGGCTAGACACATTAATGATGCAGAAACAGTAATAGTTGGGTTTAATGCTTTTGTGGATAGTGAGCTAGCGGTTGAAAATAGCAGAGCAAGTGTCGGCACAGAGCTTTTAACGTCGATTGCACAATTTAGGGCAAACTATTATGAAGGTTTATCAAGTCCAGTACTTTATAAAGGAGTTACTGAAACAGCTTTAGACGGGTATGATTATAAACTGTCATATGAACTCCCCTTCTTTTATGACTCAGATATTTATTTTAAAGGCTCGCATTGGGAAGATGGAGTTGGTTATAATACAGATTCAGACGAGTTTGGACTAACTGCAGAAATCTTACCAAACATGTCTTTACGGATTGCGTCACAGAAAACAGATACAAAGGCATCTGATACAATCGGTTCAATTAGTTTTTCTATACCACTGGGCGGTACAGCAAAAAAATCTCGTAAAAAAAGATCATTCGCGTTGCAAACAAAACTACAACCTATTCGCAGCGAATTATTTAAGCCTGTTCAAAGAGAAAATAGAATTAAAAAGAAGTCAGTTGGCGTAGTTACAGTTAGTGGATTTTAATTATGAATTTTTGTAGATTATTTAGTTTTTTTTGTATAATTTTGTTTTGCAACTCAGCTTTCGCAGAAACAGACTCAGCCTGCACAAGAACTGCTGGTGGGGCTATTATCGCTAATGCGTTAAGCCCAGGCTCAGATGATGCAGCAATAGTAACTGATATTGGTGGAGAAACAGGATCTTCGTGTAAGGAAGTTCCTGATTTTTATAAAATTAACTTTTACAAATTTGGATTGTGCACGGCCAATCCTTATGCAACTGGGTCAGGTTCCACGCAAGATTTCTCATCCTGCTCCTTCCTACTGAACAATGATGCAAGCGTTGAGCATATTATAACCGGCCTTGCAGGCTCGCCACTCGCCACTAATGGTGATCTTGCAACCGGTACATACAATCATCTCGTAATGGTGTTGAAGAATAGGCTCTCTCAACAACTTACAGAGACATTTAATACCACAATTACTGGCAAGACTGGTGCTGGTACTACCTGTTGGACAATTGCGAGTACGTCAGCGTACGGTGGTGGTAGCATAAGCGGCGAAACACTTATTAGCCCACAACCTGGTTCCGATAACCGGGCAACTTTAGGTATAGATTGTGGATCTACCGCAGATCCAGATTACACTACAGAGATTTATGAGACCCTTGGTGACGGATCTTTTGATGCTGATATGGAAGAAGATGCCGGACTAAGAGTAGCGCTTCTTCAGGCGGATGGGGTAACAAAAGCGACAACTATAAGTAATGCAAAACAAATTATGATAGTTATGGACGCGGCCTACACAGTTACGGAGAGCAGTAAATACTCCCTAGGCTTTAAAATGACAGCATCGAGTAGTTTTGATTTGAATTATCAGCACTCTGAAACAAAAATTTATGCTCTGAAAGTAGGAGCTGACCCGTTTCAAGTAACATTTACAATTAATTGATATACGCGGGTAATTTCTCCGTATATCTTATACTATGAATCTGTTTCCTCATAGTATAACCTAAGGTTCTTTTTAATAGCTATAACACTGTAGGGATAAGAATAGTGTCTAATTATTTTTTTAATATATTCTATAATAAAATTATTACACAGTTTTTCCTAATATTTTTTTTAACATTACCAGTTCAAGCAATAGAGAAAACAGAAGTTAACCGTTTAGTTCAAGTTTTAAACTTAAAAGATCTTTTTCAAGAACTGCAGAACGAGGGCGTTACAGCTGGTATTGAAATGTTGAAGGAGGAAGGTCAACAGTCTCAGGAATGGGTTAGTAAACTAAATGAAATTTATTCTTCAGATAGTATGCAAGAATTTTTTAGAAACGAATTACTAAAATTAAATATATTCGAAGATGTTGAAAATGCGGTAGATTTTTATGAAACTACATTCGGTAAAAAGCTAATCAAAAATGAATTAACAACTAGGAAAGTACTTAAAAGCGAACTCGGAAAGGCAGAGGCAAAAAAGATCTTTAATCAATTGAAGTACTTCAAACCAAACCGTTTAAAAGTATATCAAAAAATTATTGAAGAAAATCATTATATTGAAGATAATGTTTCCAGCTCAATGAATTCAAATCTAGCATTTTATCAAGGTTATTCATTAAGTTTGCCGAGTGACAAACAGAGGTTATTGGAGGCTGAAATAATATCAAAAATTTGGGCAAACGAAATTGAAACTCGTAAAAGAATGACTGAGTGGGTAATGAGTTTTACATCTTATAATTATAAAGACTTAACAAACAATGAGTTAAATAATTTGTTAGATTTTTCTAAGTCTTTGCCAAGTAAACGTCTGAATAACACTATTAATTATATTTTGGACAAGGCCTTTGAGGATCAGAGTTATAGGCTTGGCCAAGCATTCGCTACTTTAAGTGAGCAGGGTGGCGCATAAAGATTTTACAGCTAATGACTCATAGCCAAAAAATAACCGTTAAAGAAATACTTTTCTGAGTTGACTTGTGTATGAAAAACTTGAATAAGGCGCTCATATAGTATCAGTGTTACTATTTTTTTAATTATGGTTCCAATCCGGAACACGCTGCCCGAGGTGGTACTGACTTAAGTACCCTTAACACCAATAGGAGACCGTAGGGCGCGGCTATGACAGGATAAATACAATGTTTGCAGTTTTAAAGACTGGCGGAAAACAATATAAAGTTTCTTCAGGTGATGTTCTCAGAGTTGAAAAACTCGATGCCCAGGCTGGCGAAAAGATACAGTTTAATGAAATTCTATTGGTTGGTGGGGCTAAGACAGTTGTAGGTAGCCCACTTGTAGCTGATGCGGGCGTTCAAGCTGAAGTTATTGAACAAATTAAGGGTGTTAAAACAATAAATTTTGTTAAACGTCGAAGAAAACATTCCTCAAAAAGAACAAAAGGCCATAGGCAACAACTAACACTTTTGCGTATTACTGAGATTTTAGCCAAAGGTGCTAAGAAATCTGGAGTTAAGGAAGCCTTAAGTGGGACAGGGTTAATTATTGAAAAGGTTTCTAGTCCAGTTAAGTCTGAAAAGCCATCTAAAGTGGCAAAGTCCCCTACACCTGAGGTAAAACCAAAAACAATTTCTGAAGCTAAGACAGTTCCCGCGACAAAAAAAGTAGCAGCAAAGAAGCCTAGCACAGCAAAAGCAAAAAAACCTGTTGAGGTTAAAAAAGTAGGCACTTCAGAAAAGAAACCAGTATCTAAACCTGCTAGTAAAAAAACTAAGAAGGTAACCAAGGAGAGTAACAATGGCTCATAAAAAAGCTGGAGGTTCATCACGTAACGGCCGAGACTCGGCTGGAAGACGTCTTGGAGTTAAAAAGTTCGGTGGTGAGGTAGTTATTCCAGGCAATATTATATGTCGTCAGCGTGGTACGCGATGGTGGCCTGGCGAAGGCGTTGGTTTGGGAAAAGATCACACCATTTTTGCTAAAGTTGATGGCTCTGTAAAATTTCACAAGGGTCTAAAAGGTCGTACATTTATCTCAGTTCTTCCGAAAGCTGAAGCAGCAGAGTAGTCGTACCTAAAGAAAGTATTTTTAAGGGATCGACTTTTTAAGTCGGTCCTTTTTTATTTTAAGGTTATAATTATGAGTATAGCGTTAGCTAGTTTTGTTTTTTTTGCTGTAAGTGTGATTGGCACTCCAGGTCCAGCTAATATGGTACTTATGGCAGCTGGAGCAAAATTTGGATTCAAGTCCTCATTGCCGTTTGTTTTTGGTGTTTGTATTGGTAAACAACTTATTATTTGGCCAATCGGGTTCGGTTTGTTGGAGGCTGCATCAGGCGCTCCTTTAGTTTTTTCACTCCTAAAATGGGTGTCTGCTGGGTATATGATTTGGTTAGCATGGCGAGTAGCAAATATGCGATTTCAGGTAAAAGAGGATATAGAAAAAGTTCCTGGGTTTATAGCTGGACTTTTGGTTCACCCGTTTAACCCAAAAGCTTGGGCGTTAATAACTACTAGTTTTACCGCCTTTACTTATGATAATTCTCCTGTATTCCAAACAACATTAATAATGGCGGTTATCATATTGATTATACAGCTAATATTTCATCCACTATGGACAATGGGAGGTGTCAAAATTGCTCAATACTTTGCTGGTACATGGCTAGAAAAGTATTTGATGTGGACCCTCGGCGCTATTACCTTATTAACTGTTCTTAGTGTCCTTGTAGCAGGTGAGCTATGAGTACCTTTATAGAAATCCCAGAAAAAACTGTGTTTAAGACAAGGCGGTTTAATATAAGGCCTTTAAGTTTATCTGACGTTACGAAGGTGGAAATGTATGTAAGAGACATTCGGCTTGCTAGATCGTCTGGAACTATTCCACATCCATTAACTCCCGACTTCGTAAAAGATTTTATTGAAAAATCTATGTCTGATGAAACCTCTTTAGACGCATGGGGTATTGAATATGAAGAGTCTGGAAGGGCTGATTTAATTGGAGTCGTAAGTTTGAACAGATTAGACAGATCCCAATCTGAAATAGCTTACTGGGTTATTCCTGCTATCTGGAATACGGGAGTTGCAACTGAAGCTGTAAAAGCGTTTATTGAATTCAACCCTCAAGACTGTAAAACTATTTTTGGCTCAGTTTTTCAAGATAATCCTGCTTCATCTAGGGTATTAATAAATGCTGGCTTCGAGTATATTGGAGAGGCCGAAAGCTTTTCCGTGGCGCGATCAGCGATGGTTACAACTTGGACTTATATTAAAAAACTAGATTAGTGTTTTTTATGAAATAGCGTAGGGTATTAAATTGAAATTTCTTGATTTGGCAAAAGTTTACATTCGATCTGGCTCGGGAGGAAGTGGCTCTGTTAGCTTTCGCAGAGAAAAGCATATCGAATACGGTGGGCCAGACGGAGGAAACGGTGGACGAGGCGGAGACGTTATAATTGAAGCAGTTGATGGCCTAAATACATTAATAGATTATCGATACCAACAGCATTTCTTTGCAAAAAATGGTCAGAATGGGATGGGGAAACAACGATCTGGGAAAGATGGTGACCATATTATTCTAAAGGTTCCTGTGGGAACAGAGATTCTCGATGAAGATGAAGAAACTGTGTTAGTCGATATGGCAACCTTAGGGCAAAAATTTAAGCTAGGCACTGGGGGAAATGGTGGCTTTGGCAACCTTCACTTCAAGACGTCCCTTAACCGTGCTCCAAGGCGCGCAAATCCTGGTCAAGCGGGAATAGATCGCACAGTTTGGCTTAAGTTAAAACTAATTGCCGACGTTGGGTTGTTGGGAGTACCAAATGCTGGAAAATCTACTTTTCTTGCAGCTTGTTCTAACGCGAGACCAAAAATTGCTGACTATCCTTTTACCACATTACACCCGAATCTTGGAGTTGTTGGGATCGATAGAACAGAATTTGTTGTTGCGGACATTCCAGGTTTAATCCAAGGGGCTTCTGAAGGTAAGGGGATCGGGGATCGGTTTCTAGGACATGTCGAAAGGTGCGCAGTTCTTCTACACTTAGTTGATGGTACCTCCAAGTCTGTAACAAAAGAGTATAGTACTATAGTTACGGAGTTAGAAAAATATGGAGGTGATCTTAGATATAAACCAAAAATAGTGGCACTGAATAAGGTTGATGCACTAACTGAGAATCAAAGAAAGAAAAAACTTATTGAACTTAAAGCTGTAACCAATAGTGAAGTTTATGAAATGTCTGGTGTTAGCTCAGCTGGTGTTACTGAGATATTGAGAGAACTTCGGAAAGTAATAGATAAGGCCAACAAGCCAGAAGTCCTAGAGGTGGAAGACAAGCCATGGCGACCCTAAAGAAATATAAACGCATTGTTATAAAGATTGGATCTTCATTACTTGTGAATGATAAAACTGGTAAACTTAATATAGACTGGCTTAATGCGCTTGCTAGCGACATTGTTAATTTAAAAAGAAAAAAGCATGAAATAATTGTGGTATCATCAGGCTCAATCGCACTTGGAAGAGAAGCTCTTAAACTTACATCAAAATCATTGGCATTAGAGGAATCTCAAGCGGCTGCTGCTGTCGGCCAAATTCAATTAGCAAGAGCCTATGAAGATGTCCTAGCTACACATAAAATTACAGCAGCACAGGTGCTAGTCACTCTTGAAGATATACGGAGTAGAAAACGATACTTAAACTCAAGAGCTACGCTAAACCAACTCCTTTCAATGAATGTCATACCTATTGTTAATGAAAATGATACTGTCGCTACCGAAGAGATAAGGTATGGTGACAATGATCGATTAGCGGCACAAGTAGCAGTAACTGTTGGAGCAGATTTAGTAGTTTTACTTAGTGATGTAGATGGCCTTTACAGTGCTGACCCATCTATCGATATGGCTGCAAAATTTATTCCAGAAGTTACTGAAATTACCTCAGAAATCGAAGCTATGGCTGGGGAAGCTAGAAATGTTATAGCAAAAGGCGGAATGAAGACAAAAATTATAGCCGCAAAGATGGCAACATCAGGGGGTGCATCCTTAGTTATAACCAGAGGGTCAATATTTAATCCACTTGAGATGTTAAATACTGGGTCTATTAGTACTTGGTTCAAGGCGAAGGATAACCCACAACAAGCAAGAAAGTCTTGGATAAAATCAATGAAAGCATGTGGGAATATTATAATTGACCCAGGTGCAGAGGAAGCACTTAAAATTGGTAAGTCTTTACTTCCTGCTGGTGTACTAAGCGTATCTGGGAAGTTTCATCGTGGTGATCCTGTGGACATAAGCAACTCGGAAGGTTTAAATGTTGGTATCGGCATTGTTAGATACACAGCCACAGAAGCAAGAAAGTTAATTGGCTCTCGATTGGTTGAGGTGGAGAAAATATTAGGCTACCCTAGCCGAAAGGCGTTAATTCACCGAGATGACATGGCACTGTAAGTTTACAATCTAAAACTATATTAGGGTTTGATAAGATGACTTCATCTGACGTTAAGATTTTAATGAATGAAATTGGTAGGAAAGCTAAAGTTGCTGCTGAAGTTCTAGCTAGCGCTGACCCAATTGAGAAACAACAGGCTCTATTAAGGGCGTCTGAAAGTATATCTGATAACAAAACAAAAATCTTAGATGAAAACAGTAAGGATATAAAAAAAGCAAAGACTAACGGGCTATCAGGAGCAATGATTGATAGACTTATGTTAGATAGTGAGCGAGTAGAAGGAATTTCTAAATCGCTTAAGTCAATTGCGGCATTAACAGACCCAATTGGTCAGGTCATTAGTGAATGGAGCCAACCTAGCGGCCTAAATATAAAAAGAGTTCGGACACCTTTAGGGGTTATAGGAGTCATTTATGAGAGTAGGCCAAACGTTACAGCAGATGCTGGAGGCCTATGCTTTAAGTCAGGGAATGCTGTTATCTTAAGAGGGGGGTCAGAAAGTTCTTACTCATCAGTGGCTATTCATGGTTGCCTTGTAGATGGCCTTCACTCAGTCGGCTTTCCGGCTGAGGCAGTCCAGTTAGTTCCAACAACCTCAAGGGTTGCCGTATCAGAAATGCTGAGTATGGTGGATTACATAGATGTAATTGTTCCGCGCGGCGGAAAAAGCTTGGTCAAAGTAGTTCAAGAGCAGGCAAGAGTACCAGTATTTGCTCACCTTGAAGGAATTGTACATATCTACATTGATAAGGGTGCGAGTTTAGAAAAAGCTCTTAAAGTAGTTTTAAATTCAAAAACACGTCGTACCGGTATTTGCGGAGCAGTTGAGTGTCTCATTTTTCATCGTGATATAGCTTCGACGATAGGTAAAGATGTACTTAGATTGTTGTTAGAAAAGGGTGTAAAAGTTAATGCTGACACGTTTCTATCATCATTAAAAGGAACGAATTTGGCTGGAGATGAACACTGGGGGAAAGAGTATCTTGATATGGAAATTTCTGCTCTTGTAGTTGACGGGATTGATCAAGCACTGAATCATATTAAAACTTTTGGATCAAATCATACAGATTGTATCGTAACAGAAGATAAGAAATCTGCTCAAATTTTTCTTAACGGACTTGATAGTGCCATAGTGATGCATAATGTATCAACCCAATTTGCAGATGGCGGTGAATTTGGGATGGGTGCTGAAATTGGAATTTCTACTGGAAAAATGCACGCAAGAGGCCCTGTAGGAACTGAACAACTTACGAGCTTTAAGTACATTGTTTCTGGAGATGGATGTATAAGGCCCTAAATAGGCTGTCTCACAGGACAAATTTATTTTGTTAGTTTTTTAATTGAAAAGCAACTAAAAATTAAAAATATAGATGTACAAAAGAGACATAATGACACTCCACCAGTTTGATATAAAATTCCAGAAAGGAGAGTGCCCACTAATCTTCCTAAGGCATTAGACGAATAATAAAAGCCTACGTCCATTGCTACTTTATCTTTAGAACTAAATGCTAAAATCAGGTAGGAATGTAAGGATGAATTAATAGCAAATATAAATCCAAAAACAAAAAGACCTAATATTGTTGAGATAATTACGGCTGTATCTAAATTTGAATTAAAATATAATAAACAGGATAAAATTAATGGAAGCGGAATTGCGTACAAGCCCCATTTGAAAGCTGCGGTACTAAGATGTTCGTAGTTTTTTTGATAATTTTTTAAAACTATTGGCGCAAGAGCTTGAACAAAGCCATATAGAATGACCCAAAGAGCCATGAAAGAGCCGACAAAAAGAAAATTAGAAAGTCTAGTCTCGAACAAAACCTCTGACCCGATAGAGTACAAATAGAGAGGAGCCGCGACAACAAACCAAATATCCCTAGCGCCAAATAAAAATATTCGGGCAAAACTCAATATATTTATATTTTTATTTCGAGAAAAGATATCATTGAATTTTATATTTTTTTTTCCCTTTGGCAAAGAGAACATTACTTTTGGGAAAGTAATAACTAAAGTAATGAACAATAAAAAAGCCAAACAAAATAAGATACCCTTAAAACTAAAAAGACCCAATGATGTAGCACCAACAAAAAACCCAAAACCTTTTATGGCATTTTTTGAGCCTGTTAGTAAGGTTACCCATTTAAATAGTTTACTAGAATTGTCAGAAGAGAGAAGTTTTATAGAGCTCTTTGCACTAGTTTTTACTAGATCTTTCGCAATACCGGATAAGCCCTGGAGAAGCATTAATTGAGCCATATATATGATATCAGTACTCACGTCCGAGAAGTTACTTAGCGTTAAAATAACTCCGACTTGAACTAACAGTCCAGCATACAGGATTGATGCTAAACCAAATTTACTAGCAATCCACCCTGATAGTAGATTAGTTATAACCCCTGCGATTTCGTAAAGAACAAAAAGGTAGGCTATCTGAATAGCTCCTAGCCCCATCAAATGAAAGTGTAGGAGTACGAGCATTCGTAAAGCCCCGTCTGTTAGCATAAATATCCAATAGGACAATGTGACGTAGGCATATACTTTTGTGTTATCACTCTTGATCAAAGAGAAGCTCCAGCTAATTGAGCTACATCTGCTAGACGGTTAGCGTATCCAAATTCATTATCGTACCACGCATAAAGCTTAACTTGGGTTTCATTGATTACCAATGTGGACATTGCGTCGATTATAGAACTTCTACTATCACCAACATAATCGCTTGATACTAATGGGTTTTCTTCATAACCTAATATGCCGCTAAGTCTCTTAGATGCATACTTTTTGAAAATATTGTTCACTTCCTCTCTACTCGTTGGAGTGAGCATTTCAAAACTACAATCTGTCAGTGATGCATTCAAAATCGGTACTCTAACGGCGTGCCCTGTTAACTTGCCTTTAAGCTCTGGGTATATTTGAGTGATGGCACGTGCAGAATTAGTTGTTGAGGGGATTAAATTTATTAGGGCTGATCGGGACCTCCGTAAGTCCCTTGAGGGACGATCAACTATTGTTTGAGTGTTAGTTACATCGTGTATCGTAGTGTAAGACCCGTGTTTGATGCCAAGGCTTTCATGAAGTGCCATTACGACTGGTGCTAGGCAGTTCGTTGTGCAACTTGAGGCTGACAAGACAGTGTGCAGTTCGGGACTGTATACACCCTCATTTACACCATACACAATATTGACACCCATCTCATCAGATATAGCTGCTGAAACAATAATTTTACTAAAACCTAAGCTAATGTATGCTTGCTTTTGTATTGGTGATTTAAATTTTCCAGTACAATCAATAACAACGTCAGCACTGTCTTTTGGTAAAGTATCGATGTTAGTCATATTTTCGATTTGGATCTTTTTATCATTTACCAAAATATCTTTAGAGCTTTTTTTAACCTCCTTACTAAATTTTCCATGCACGCTGTCAAATTTTAGTTGATAAGCAATGGAGTCGAGGTCACCTTCTGGATCGTTTATAAAACTAATATTAGCATTCTTATTAATAAGAATCCTTGTTACTAATTTACCAATTCTACCAAATCCGTTAATAGCGTAAGTAGTCAAAGTGTTCTCCATTTGGATATTAAATATGATTTTTATCTAATTACTGTTTATTACATATTTGTGTAATAAAATATTTTTATTAAGATACTCTGTATTACTGGGTTTTAAATTAAGGATAGGCTTTGAATAAGCAAGTTGAAAATGTTTCTGCGGCACTGCAAGATGAAAAGCAAAAATTTTATGATATTAATTCTGATGACTTTTTTAATTATGTAACAGAACCTATTATTATCACTGACTCCTTTGGGTTAATTGAGTACTTAAATAATTACTCCGCTTCATTTAGCGTTAAATTATCTTTAA
>NZVE01000056.1 GCA_002697345.1 Paracoccaceae bacterium
CAACTTTATCCAAAGGAATTAAAATTAACAATGTGTCCTAACCCAAACTGTTACAACTCTCATTTGAGATTCCAGTCAAGAAGTAAGACTGCTAGACACAGACGAGAGGTTGCAAGGTATGAGGTATAAATGGCAAAGGTGCAAATTATGTGGGGAAATGTTTGAAGAAGATGATAGGTACAGACATCAAACACAGAAACATTTTTGGTATTTGGGTGATATTGTAGATGATTGAAGTCGTACTTTTAATGATGTTGGGCAACGCTGACGCATTGATGGACTTGCAGATTGACATTGACGAACAGACTGAAAAGGTTGCAGAACTGGAAGCAGAGTTTGAAGAATTAAAGATAGACAAAAGGGATAAGGAAGTCAAGATGAATGTTCTGTTTGTAGAGTACAAGTCATGGGACAACCAGTATGAAAATGAGGAAACTAAGGCTATGAAATCGTATTACTATTCAAAATATTTGGAAGTCAAAGACTTGTGGCGTGATGAGTTTCAGGATTTAAAAAAAATTGAAACAAAATATGACTCAATGGAACATGATTTGGAAACTGCCAAAGTGTTGTTAGAAAAAATGGAAGGCGACTTTGAGAAAATTGAAAAGGCAAATTCCAATCCAGACAGATATACAAACGTGTCAATAAGTCTGAGCAAAAACTGTCAGACTATGATTGAGTATGGGTTATACACCAACTGCCCTACCTATCGTGAGCTAGTTGAACTGTTTGACACTACAAACCCTACTGCTTCAGGTCATTTTATTGACATGGGTTATGACGTTAAGCGTATCGGTATCATGGACAGGCATTGGAAATTCTATGAAACCGAAGATAACTATGACTTGGTAATGGTTGACCCTGACGCACCGTTCCAATCAAAGTCAATCGCCATTGAAATTCAGGCAAGTAAGTTTACAACACTTTCAGTAATTGGTTCTGACAATTCAAGAAGTTTTAATCAGTCAAGTTATACCACATGGGAAAACTTCAAACAGACACCAAACTGTAAAAAGATAATTGTAGCACCTGACATTGAACTGATTACACAGGCAGTAGAGTACGCTGTCAACAACTGTAACGGTGAAATAGAAGTGTTGGAAACTACTGTTGTTCATCAGGAACCTACACCTCACAACGATAGGAATTGGAAAGATTCACCAGCGTTAGTCTATCAGAATTGGTTATATAATGCGATACAAAACAATAAGGAGTTGAGATTAGGACTTGACTGATAAAAAATATAATGGAAAGTATGAGAAACTTCCAGCATGGAAAAGATTCTTGCATAAGAATACTGGCTTTATTGTGATGAGTATAATTGGTGTGATTATTCTTACGGCTTGGACTATCAACGAACAAGAGATGGAATTTTTCCATTCATGGAACTGTGAAAAAATTTTGTACTATATGATGAGTGTTGAGAACTATGGCTATCCAGACCATAATGATTTGTCACAAGAACAACATTTGAAATTACACCAGTTATACGCTGACGATTGCAGTAATGACAAGTTCCAAGCACCTGACACACTTGAAAGTAATCATGGATTCCAAGAACCTTAAATACAAGTAACGTTATTTTTTCTACATGGGAAGATGGGAAGATGATATTAAACCAGCACAGGATTTAGTTCAGATTAAACGTAATAAATTAAAAAAACTATTAGTCTTATACGGTATCGCTGGTGCTTGTACAGGTATAGCATTTGGAATGTATTTTCAAGGGGGTATATGCTAATGCCTATCGGTGGCTATGGGTACGGTGTAACAAGTGATTACACAGTAAAATCTGGAAAGCGTTGCCCTGCTTGTGGCAAAACAAAATGTAAGCATGGCAGAAAAGCTAGAGTTTTCTAATGCAAGATAAAGTAAATTATATTTCCCCCGAAACTTTTGATAAAATTATTAACTACATTCCAGTTCTAGGTATTCGTAAATGGCAAGATGAAGATATTAAAATGCTCTATAAGACAATGTATTACTGTGCGTTACGGGCTAACGAGGCAATTTTTTTGAAAAAAGAAAACTTTAATCTAATTGACAGGGAAATTTATCTAGGTAAAACCAAGACAAAGAAACAAGATACAGCACATATTCCTCATATTTTTGTAGATGAACTAACACTTTGGTTATCTGTCAAGGAAAAAGGTAGGTTATTTGATGGACTAACATACGATAGGGTGTATCACTGGTGTAGAAGAATAGGTATTGATTTGGATATTTCAGCATGGCAAAGTAATGAATCTGAAATTGGTGAAAAAGTAATCACTCACTTGTTTAGAAAATCAATAGGCAAAGAAATGTTAAACGGAACTCATGGTGAAAAAGCTTCTACAATACCAGTCATTTCAAAACACCTCAGACATTCAAAACCTTCCATGACAGTTGACCATTATTTGAAAGCCAGTCTTGAATCAGTCAAAGAGGCATGGTAGTCTTTTTATAGTATTTGTTTTTGTACATAATTATGCCATTTAAGAAAGGACACAAACCACACAACAAAGGTCACGTAAAAGTTGGTAGCCACTTTAAGGCAAAACCAAAAAAGAAATGACCACTGTTAAAGGACATTGTAGAAAATCCTACAAAAGAGATATTCCAAAGTCTTACAAAAAAAAGACTAAGAAGAAGTAGGGTCTTTTGGTTTACATTTTGTACAAATATGCCAACGCTTCGTCATATTAATCAAACCTTGCTGATTTGATATAAGATTTTCCTGAAACACCAGCCATGCCGTAATGGCACAATGCACATTCCATACGAGAAGTCCAACAATGTCGTTTTTTCCTAGAACGTTGAATTTTAGAACAAGTCCTACACCTCATAATTCTAAACGCCTACGTCTTGCAATAGTATTCTTTGCCCTTTTGGATAGTTTGACACCACAACACGGACACCAAATCCCATCATATTTTATGAAAAGACAGCACTTTGAACATTTTTTGTATGGTGTATTTGCCAAATCCCTTACTATTTTTTTATGTGCATATTCTGGGTGCAGACAAATATTCTTACAGATTAAAGTCATTTCCTACGCTTCCTTTTTTTCAAATATACTATCAAATCTTTTTTAACTTTTTCATTTACAAAACTACATTCTTTAACAAATTCAATATCAAGTTTTTTTGCTGGTGTACTTATAATATATTTTGCAGTATCAGTTAACGATTTGATAATATCAAGATACTCATTTATTGGTATTCTTATTCCAGTACATTCAAGACATCTTTTTTTGTTTTCATAATTGTCTTTTAAAGTCATACAAAAATATTCCTTACAATCTGTACATTGTTGAAATTCTGAATGAAGTAGTGTATTTTCTATATCAATCATCTTTTACGCTTCCTTTTTTTCTTTGGTGCTGGTTGTGAACTGAAAGCTTGAATCATTGCAAGTGTTCCAACTGCTATCTCGCCCATTACATGACCAGTTTTTTTCAGCATTTGAATCTTACGTTCTTTAGACTTTCGTTTAGCCTCACCCACTAAAGGAATGAATTGTTTTTCAAGTTGGTTTCTTATTTCTTCTTTTGTTTGAAAGTCAATCAATCTGATATTATATTTTGTACAAAGTATTTCTTGCATGTCAATATCAAATCGATTCCATTCTTTAACAGAATATTTTTTGATATACCTCATGTTTCAACCCCACAGTAAGGACACTTTGTAAAAAGATAAACCCCTTCTAAGATTCCCTTTTTACAATTTCTGCATTTTTTCATCTTAAAGTTCTCACAGTTTCGTCCTTGTATTCTAAAGTCTTTTCAACCCAGCCCAATACCAAGTCCATTGAACCAAGATGTTTTTTCATGGCTTCTTTAGCTTCTGGGTCTGTTTCTATATCGTACAGTTCAGACCATGAATCAAACAAGTCAAGGTTTAATTTGTACAGATTTTCCAAGTCTTTGTCGTTCATTGGGTATCGTCCTCAATCCTCTCATTATAATGAGAGCTATGCTCAATGACTCTAACTTTTGGATATTTTTTGTAAAGTATTTGATTTACTTCTTCAGGATAATCCTTTTTGTTTTCATTTAGAGTTATACATTCCCCATTTTTAAAAAATTCAATAGGGATTTTTTCTCCTTGAAAAACTATGTGTTTAGTCATTGTTCAGACTCCTTAACTGCTTTTTCTATTTGAGTTCTTAACCCCCTATATGTGATAGGGATTTCAGATTTTTTTAGGTCTTTTTGTGTTAAATCTGTTTTACCACACCCACAACAATAAAAAACATCTAGTTCTTTACCTCTCTTTTTTTCGGTATAATGGTTTATGACACTTACATTTTTTTTGCCTTCATAATGATTTAGTGAATCTCTATGCTGACAAAGTGCCACCTTATCCCGATTAAAACGGCTGTCTGTATTACAAAAGAACCGTCTAATTGTTTGTAATTTTTCAAAGGTTTCTTTTTTTGTACCTAGTCCGATAAAATCAGATACACACCCAGCCGAATTAGGGAGTCTTATTTGTACACCATAAGCACCATAAGCACAGTGTAATTGAAATTTTACACCTGTTTCATTACAGAAATCAGATATTATTTCACGTAGGTCTTTTTCTGATATTCTATAAGTCATTATTTTCTATCCTCACTATAAAAAATAACTTCCGAAATTTTTTGCATTTCTGTTCTGATTTCTTGGCTTCTTGAATTTTCATCAGTCCATACACCACCTTGATAGATTCGTGTTTTTTTCAATGCTATTTTTTCACCTTCGTTGTTAACTGGTGTAACTCTTAAAATTCCGTTACTACCGTTAACTTCAACGGATAACCCATCTATTTCAATATAGACACATTTGTATCCAGCAGGTTGAATTGAGAAAGTCATTAGTTTTGACCCCCTTTGATACCTTTCAAAGCTGCTTTGGCTGTATTGATTCCGATTTTTAAAAATTTCTCGGCTTTGTTGAAATTGCCTTCGCTTAGTTCAGCTTGTGCGTCGTCACAGATTGCGATAGCATGATTTAAAAGACCATACCAATCTATATCCATTCTTTGACCATTGGCGTTAAGGTCGCCACCCATTGAAATTGAATCGCTTGTATTCATACAATATAGATTTCTATACTTTAATAAAAGGATTTGTATTCTTATACTAAATTATAGAATCACATAGAAAGAATCTATGAAACCATTAATCGGAGTCGTTTAGGGGGGGGTATTTGACTAAATTTTTTGGGTCGTTTTTAGGCGTGAGACTTTGTATTTTTTTAATATTATTTAGATATAGAAATCTATACTTTAATAAGGAAGTAGTTCTTAGATATAGTAATGATTGACACGAGAGATTCAAAAAAAGTGTATTACCCAATAACCCCAGAATTGGAAGCAAAATCTAAAACTGGATTAGGGATTAATACACGAAAAAGATACATCACCAAATTAAACAATCCTTTCGGGAATGTCGAAGGAATTGTTTACACTGGTGACGGTATTATGGCAGCTTTCTCAAAATCACGTTCAAACTTTTTAAGATTGAACGCACAAACAGGTCTAGAATTTGACAGTGAAAAATGGGATTATTTTTACCCAAAAATCAGAACTGTCATTAATGCCATAGCTGCCGACACAATCGAAAGTGCAAAAGGAAAAACCAAAAAAGGCGATATGTTCAACACTCGTTTTGAAGTTGAAGATTCAACTAGAGGATATGATGAATTTTTTTGGGATAGCGATAAAAAACAAATTTATCGTTATGAAATAATAGAATAATTCCTTTTCTCTTTTTCTTTATTTTTCTTAAAGTCCTACTTGCATTGATTAACCCCCCCTATTTTGTTAATTTTTTTTACCAAGTTGCCAATTCTTTTTGACTACACAATGTTCTAGACATTAGATTGTGTTAGTGCCTAATACTGGGTTTTTAACTCAATTCTATTTTATTGTCTACTAGTGAATATATGATAGGCTTCTCTATATGTAGGCGACACCGTGCCTGAGGCATATCTGAGTTTATGTGCAAATTTTCAAAATCGGTATAGATTAGGTATTTTTGAAAACAAAATTTTTTTTTGGTATGAATTCTACTAAATATACCATGCAACGGACTTTTATGTACAAAATTTTATATCATGCCATGAATGAACAAATCTAGGGTGATATGCTATGCCACAGTCCAGACTTCCAGACATTAATACAGCGTTCATTCGGTATCGAGGCGAAGCCATTCATGCTTTACAGACTAAGAACTGGTCTGCTATGCATGGTGCATTAAACGGTATCAACTCATTGTTGCCAGTTGAATACCAAGTTGTAATATCAACACAAGACCATGAGCAACTGGCAAAGACTGAGATAAGTTATGCTTGTGGCAGTTGTAGTGAAGCCATAGACAAGTCTGATGTTCAGGTTTTTGAGCTAATGCCTGACAGTATGCAATCTTTGTTGTATGGTCGAACGTTTAATAAAGTATGGAATTGTATAAAATGTCACAGTACGAATATGTTGAACACTACTGCCATTTCACAGACAATGCTTCAGAACCCTACATACTTGGGAATTGTACCTGACCCACCTGAAAGAAAAAATGGACTTATGGACAGAATGAAGTTTAACATAGAGATTGAAAGATGGGGTTGGCTTTTACTAAACGAAGAAGAATTCAAAATGGCAAAGTTTAGAGATGATAACTGGAACAAGGGTGATGAAGAAATGGGTGATATTGACAATTCATTAGATGATAAAGAGGGCGATAAATAATGCCAATAACTACAACCACAAAGAAACTATCTGTTAAAGGTGAGAATAAAGCACCAGTGACTACTCATTGGAAGGGGATATCTATGGTTAGAAATCATTCTTTTTTGGCAACTGTCAGGGAAATTATTAATTTTAGTGCAGAAATTGACGTATGCAGAATTGGTCTTATTGGTTCAATGCACTCAGGAAAATCAACCCTAAGTCAGTCCATAGCCCATGCCATACACAAACACGCAGACTTGCAATACAAGATTAAGGTTTTGTATAAAGAGGACTTGTTAAACTTTGAGAAGACATTACTGGCATTGGAACCAGTTAACTACATTATGATATTTGATGATGTATCGTTTATGGGTGCTAATGCAAACAAGAAACAAATTGAGATGGTAAAATCAGCAGTTACCACCATTAGACATTTGGACGAAGGAAGGGACGTTAAGATTATCGTAATGATGAACTATCACTATTCTATGGGACTTGACAAATATCTCAGGTCGGCTGACTTTAAGTACATTACAACGGTAGATTCTTCAGAGAATGAAAATTTGATTAATATGTTTGGTAAGAAATACCAGCAAAAGATTCTGGACTTTAAGAAGTACAGACACATGGCTATTACCAAAAAATACTGGCTTATGAAAATATCAAAAGATGGAAACCTATTCAAGTATGAATACAGAAAACCGTTCATACCTATCTTGTTTTGGAACGAAAATTCATTACGCTTTATTGTGTCACCAACTAGACAATGGCAAGACCCGATTTGTTCAAAATGCTCTGAAGCTACAACTTCAGGCGAATTAGAATCAGATGTTCCTATTGACCAGTTCTGTCAGGAAACTGAGGAAAAATGGGGTAAGGGTACATGGTTAGCTGCCGTCAAACTCAATATGTATGTCGAGGGCATGACAGTGTATAATCCCAAAGTCATATCATGTCTAAAGTATCTAAACAAGTGTAGGGAAAAGAAACTGATTACACTGGAAGCAATAGCTACACATTACGACTTGGTTCCAAAAAAAACTAGGCTAAGAAAGAAACTGTCAGGGGTGGTAAATGATGAGTAGTTTGGACGAATTTATTTCAACTAGGTGTAAAAGTGTACTGCATAACTTTTGTTCAGAAAAGACCTGTATTTGCTGGTGTCACCTAAAGGGGAATCATTAAGATGAAAATCTGTTATGACTGTATGGAAGTTGCAAAGTATCTAGTACATGACAAAGGTACTCATGTTTGTCAGGTATGCTTTCACAAAAGATATTCCAAAAGAAAGTGGACTAACAACAACTATCAGTACAAGAAATACACAATGCAAGACGTAAAGAAACACTTAGAGAAGGACTGGGATTGAAGTTTAACAGACCTGAACTAATGTATTCATACTGTCCTTGTTGTGGAAAGCCGTTAAAGCATACGCAGAAACAAGTTATAGTTCACAAGTCTTGTGTTGACTAGTCATTGTCCATATCTTCTTCTTTGTCCTTACCCATCATGGCGTCAAGGAATGAACGTCTTTTCTCACCCTTGACTTGGTAGGAACGTTCAATCTTGTTTCTTGCAATCTTGTCAATCAATGTACTTTGTGCAGAACCGTTTTCTCTGATGGATTCTGATGATTTGGAATCTATTGAATATTGATAAGCAATAACCAATTCTTTGACTTGTGCTGACAAAGCGTTAGCCTTGTTTCTTGACATGAAATTATAACACTGTGTGGCAAGATTCTGAAACTGTTCTAACTCTAAAACAAACCTTGCGAGGTGAGGCGAGGCTACGATTAACGTCTTGTAGTATAATGACTTTGGGTCAATTACCAAAGACTTTTCAAATGAACCGTCCTCTTGTGGGACTTGCTCTATGCGTTGAACGGACTGAACCAGTACGTCAACTAAGTCCTTGTGTTCAGGTTCGCTTTGTGGTATCATAGCCCTGTATGTTGTGGTTACTATAACTTTAAAAACATATTGGCTTTTGAATTATACAGTGGCTAAATCTAAAAAGTATCATAGGGAATACTCTAAAAAGTATAGAGAAGCCGATAAAGAAATCTCTAAAAAGTATAGGGCGTTAGGTGTCACTGGAAGTTTTTCAGCATTTAGAAAACAAGAGAAAAAGAATAAAAAGTCATTGATATAATTAAAAATGAATGGTGTCGCCCTCACTATTCCCCCTATCCTTTACGGGATAGGGCGATATAATTAAATAGATACCTCTAAGATAATATGATAAGATGGGCGTTTTACATGGTAGAGATTTACTGTCACCAAAGTGGATAACTGCAATTATTTCTGACGCTTCACACCGAGTACATTTTGTTCCAATCAAACACGTTATCGGTGACTATTTTATCACAGACATTGACGGTGATGTTTATGCCTTCAAGATTGACGGCAGAAGAATATTACAATACAGAGAATCAATGGTCAAGACATTTAGAATATTACAGTATGACATTACACATCACTTGCCATTAAGTTCTGACTCAAAGGAACTGGAAATTATTTTAGAGTTAAACAAGCTTCCAAAGGTTGACGGTATGTTGGCAAACATATTCAAGATACTTGGTTCAAAGGAACGTGACGACTTTGTATCACACAAGTTGTCTGAACTGATTGACAAGATTCAAGGCTATGAGAAAGTTCAAGCACAGACTGAACTTAACGAAAGATATTCAAAGGAAGCCATGAACATGATTAACTACTTAGACCACTTGGACGTAAGGGAAATCGTCACACCATTAAAGAAGGTGTCAGAATTTATTCAGGAAGACCTTATTGCAACAGACCCTAAATTCATGGGTACGGTTGTGTCTTCATATCAAAGAACCGACATGGAACACAAGAAAGTAACCAATACCCCTATCGCTTCCAAACAAGCATGGATTAAGTTTGTCGCTATCTTCATGGCAATAGGCATGGTAGGTGCGATAGGTTACATTGTGTATGACGGTGGACACTTGGACTCTATGATGGGTGGTATGTCCATGCCATCACTGGGTCAGATTAGTGATGATGTTATAATGAAGCAGTACCCTAACTCTGAAAGTCTTAGAATAGCAGTTGACTCAGGCGAAGTTGACTATGACAAACTGTCTTCAACTGCACAAAGCATAGTAGATGAACACAGGGAAGCAAACCCAGTTATCATAATGCCTAGTGAAGAACCACCAGTGGTAATTGAAGAACCTGAAGTTCCAGTACAACCTGAAGAAGAAATAGAACCTGTGTTAATTGAAGTCGAACCGATAGTAATAGAACAACCTTAATACTAGAACGGCTGATGATTGACTGTGTACTGGTATATAATATTAGCAATACTGGCAGTATCTTTTGTATCTAATGAAGTATATGCACAAAGTACCGTAACTATTACAGGTGACGAATCACTTCAGCCATGCTTTATGAACATGACGGCTGGTGCTGAGATGTGGGATAACTGTGGAGCTAACGAGGATTACTTGGACTTTGCACTAATGCCTTTTGAGTATATCACTGGTGGTTATTTCTCTATGATTATTGTTACTATCTTTATTATTATGGCTTACATTAAATATCACAACGTACTATATCCAATTCTCATTGGTCTGTTATTCCTTCCAATAAGTTATACCTTCTTCCCAGATACTTTCTTGGTGTATGCAGTTACATTGGTTGCCGTAGCATTTACTGGACTGATTGCAACTATGGTTATTTGGCGTACAAGAAACTGATAAATAATAGTATGCACCAATAAAACACATGGGGCGTAGTTGTACTAAATGTGATAAAAAACATTATGCCAAAGACCTATGTAAAAATCATTATGAATCTTCTGATGAATACAAGTATAAACAACGTGAATATTATAAAAAACCTGAGAATAAAAAAAAGAAAGCAATAGTTAATTCAAGACATTATAAAAAGAATAGAGATACATTACTACCAAAAATGAGAGAAAGGTATCATAACCTCACACCTGAACAAATGGAATCAGAAAGACTTCGTGGTAAACAAAGAACTGCTAATGGTGAATATAGTAACTATCATAAAAACAATAAAAATAAACGTAATGCTGAGTCTAAACAATGGCATTTAGATAACCCAACATATCGTTCTGAATGGGCGAAAGTAAATCCGATAAAGCGTTTAATAATTGAACAAAGATATAGGGAAAAACATTCAAAGTATTATACTCAAATGGATTTAAAGGCATGGGGTGATGTTATCAAATTTATCTTTCCAAGATGTATTAACTGTGGTTCAACCAAACAACTTGAAGCACATCACATATTACCTAGAGCACAGTTTCCTGAACTCGCACTTAAAATTGATAACGGTGTAACCCTATGCAAGAAATGTCATAACTGGATAACCCAATTATTAAAGAAGTATTACGCCTAGAGTTTACTTTAAGATTATATACTAGAATTATTTGAGAGTAAGCATAATGGTCGAGAATAACATTATGGCATTAGTTGGTGCTTTTATAGGCATTGCCATACTATTAGGAATCGGTACACAAATCTTAGGCAACTCTGTCCAAGATTGTACTAACCTCTCTGATTATGACAGCACAAGTGGTGCAACCCAAACAGGTTGGGCAGCTCAATGTGAAGCAAACAATGAACAAACTCAAAATGCATACGCATTATTGATAATTGTATTAATTGTTATCGCAGCTGTTGTAATTTTGACAGTAGTCAAGATGTTATAAGCCTAAAAAACTTATACTCTTTACTTTTTTAAATAACTTTAATAAGTACACTCCACACTTTTAGTTAGCATGAGTAGCCTTATCTTTCTAGGATTTTCTGTCATACTCTTTATAATCTCTTACGGTGTCATGTTTACCATAGCACCAATGATACTTGGTTCTGTATTCACAGTCATGGAAAACAACCTGACTAACGGTTCAATGACACAGGAATGGATTGATATGTATAATCAGACCAAAGAAACTACACAGTATTTGATACCATTGATTCCAAGTATAGGAATATTCATTCTAGTTATCAAAGTCTTAATGGTTGCAAGTGCTAGAGGACGGGATTAATAATGCGTACAGAAATTGCAATTATATCAGCACTAGCTTTAGTATTATCTGTGCCAGTAGCATTTGGTGAGATAGTTGAAACCAAAGGTCAGAACTATGACCTCGTTGAAAACTTTTTCATAGGTGAAGCAGTTTGGGAAAGTCACCCTGAAAGAATTATGGATGGTGGGTGGCAAAACTATGCACTATCAAATACCAATGACAAAGTAATCTTTAACACAAACGCAGTTGGTTCATTTATCTTTGACAAGAACAGTTGTAGTTATAGTATCTACGGAAACGGATTTGATGGTGAGCAAATCATTCCAAGTGTAAGTGCAGTTGCAACTTATCTTAACAACGGTCAATGGCAAAACCTTCCAATCAATGATGAAGCCTGTACTGTTACTGTTTCAGAATATAATGATGGTGTCTTTCTTACAAGTACCAAAGTAATTACAGAAGATATTACTGAAGATGTTTTTATTCCATACACTGGAACTACTGAGAACTTTTACGGTAATGGAACTAACTCAGGATTCACATTAGAAAGTAATACCATTCAGGGTTATCTTGACGGTGCAAACTTTATTGAATATACAGGAAGTTCTGAATTGTTTTATTCAAACTCTACCAACTCAGGATTCACACTTTTTGACAATGTAATTAACACAGGATATTTCAACGGTGAAACTAGAGTTATAGAATCAGTTCCAGTTGAATCTTTTGTTCAAGAGATTAGACTGGATATTAATTCAGGATTCAAAGAAACCTTCAAAGTCATACATGACGGAAATCAAGAACTAGGAATTTCGCAGACCATACATTCAGGTGAATCAATAACCATTGGTGAAACTGTAATTGATATTGCAGAACTAAACGGACAAAGTTTTGACAGGCAATTCATCACAGATAACCAAGCAGAAATCCTAGCCATTACTGATAGTGTAAATTATGATTTTGATACAGGTATTGAAAGTCTAAGTAACGTGAACATAATTTTTGATGGGGATTACAAAGTAAACATGGATTATGCTGATGGTGGTTTTGTAGGTTATCTTGAGATTGACCCTACCTTTACTACTGCTAGTAATAATCTTAGTTCTTATTACACAGGTACAGGTTCAGGTTCAACCTGTCCAAGTAGTCCTGTTGTTTGGACAACTGTTGGATATATACTTAAACCAAGTTCAAGTCTTAGTGATAGATGTTATACTACCATAGTGGATTTTGATACAACTGCTATACCTGATACTGTGATTATTTCAAGTATTACAATAGACACAATACAATCAAATGGTGGTCATACTTTTCCTACTTCTTGTGATGTATCTGAAATAACAACGGACAATGTTTCAGGATTAACTGACCAACAAGCATGGGATGAAATTACAAGTGGTGTGGATTACTTAGATAATGATACTTGGTGTAATTCTGCAAGTGGTACAACTGCAAGTTTTAGTTCTCAGGGTATTGCAGATTTAGAAAGTGATTTGGCAAGTGGTTCTAATCTTGTGGCTTATGGATTAAGAGATGGGGATTATGACACTAGAGATTCAACAAAATATCAGGCACAATTTTCAACTATAAATTTGAACGTGGAATATGAACTACCACTAGCACCTCAAGCACCAACTGGACTTACAACTGTCACAGGTATTCCGTTGGAACTTGACTGGGATTCACCACAACAATCCGTTAATTACAAAGTACATTCATTCACAACAGTTGGAACTGACACCTTTCAGGTAACTGCTGGAAGTGGTGATGTTGATTATCTCATTATCGGTGGTGGTGGGGCAGGGGGTGAGTCAAGTACTAGTAATGGTGTTCTTGGTGGTGGTGGGGCTGGTGCGTATATAACTGCCACAAGTCAAGCAGTTACAGCCCAATCTTACAGTATAACAGTTGGTGACGGTGGTGACGCTTCTACAACAAGTATTAACGGTGGTGATTCTAGTTTTGATGGTGTAACAGCTAACGGTGGTGCTGGAGCTAATAAAGTTTCCAATAATGCTGGTAATGCTAACGGTAATGCTTCAGGTTCAGGTGCAAGTGGAACTTATGGTAGTACCTCTACTGGTGGTGCTGGTGGAACTTATGGTAATGATGGTGGAACGTCAGTAAGTCAATTTTATTATTCAGGTTCAGGTGGTGGTGGAAGTTCAGGTGTAGGTCAAGATTCATCAGGTGGTAGTCAAGGTGCTAATGGTTCTGATGGCGTTGGTGGTGATGGTGGTGCTGGAACTGCAAACAGCATAACAGGTAGTGAAATCATTTATGCAGTTGGTGGTGGTGGTGGTACATATTCAACTGGTACTGGTGGATTAGGAAGTGTTAACGGTGACGGTCAAGGTGGTGGTACTGGAAATGGTGTATCTTATGGTAAAGATGGAACTGACGGATTAGGTAACGGTGGTGGTGGTGCAAGTTATGGAGCTAATGTTGGTGGTGATGGTGGTACTGGTACTGTAATTATAAGATATATTGATGATGGTTCCATAACTGCAACTGGTGGTACTGTAACAACAGTTAGTGTAAGCAACGGTGGTAACGGTGGTTCACCTATCACAGGTTACAAGGTGTACCGAACACTAAACGAGTTTGCACTATCTGAATTGCCTGATTCATCAGGTTCAGATTCACAAATTACATTTACTGACAACGAGTTTTTGATTCATGGATTTGAAGATGTACAAGTCAGGGATTCAACTTTAGATGGAACTAACAACGGTGTAACAACTGGCGTAACTGGAGCTAATGGTAATGGATGGGATTTTGAATTAGACAATAACCCAAGTAACTTTGTTGCTTTACCTGACACAATACTGTCAGGAAGTGGTGATTTTTCAGCTATGGCAAATTTCAAAGTTGAATCAACTGCTTCAACAGCAGCCAAAGATATTTTTGGTAACTATCAGTCAAGTGGTGGTTCAGGTGGTATGCAATTATACACCATGACAGATAACCGACTTAATTTCTGGGTGGGTGGTGGTGCTAGTCATTTCAGCACAAATTCAATATCTTATGATACATGGTATAACGTCATTATAACAAGAGAGGGTAATACATTCACAATGTATGTGGATAACAGCTTAGAGAATAGCAGTAGTATGACAAGTACCATTAATGGTGGAATTATGGAAATTGGTGGATTAAGTAATAATGGTGGAAGTATGGATGGTATAATTGATGATGTTGTATTTTGGGATAGAGCTCTTACAAGTGCAGAAAGAACAGCATTACAAAGTGACGCTAATCCAAATAACCTATCAGATACATCTGGAATACTTGCATATTACAACTTTGAACAAACTGGAAATACTTTAGAGAATCAAATATTCAATACTGAACAAGGACTCGTAGATAAATCAACTAACAGTATAACCGTTGGATATGGTCTTGGTGTAACATGGGATTCATCTAGCATATTAAATCATGGAATTAACGGTGGTACGGTTACAAGAAATGGTGGTTCAGGGTGGGATACATGGGCTAGAACAACTACAAGTTATGATTCAAGTGTGCCACAGGAAATAACATGGACAACTAACGGTGGCACACAGCACATGGTAGGTATAGGTCTTGAAACTTCTGCACCAAGTAGTGGAAATACTTATACAGAAATTGATTTTGGTTTCTATAAAGAAAACACGTCTAACGGTTATTGGATTGTTGAAAATAATTCTTTCAGTTCTGGACAAAACTTATGTACTGGGGTTACATTCAGTCCATCTAATGTTTACAAAATAAGTATTGGTACAGGTGGTCAAATTACTTATTCTATTGACGGAACTGTTTGTACAACTTCAAGTGGTGCAAGTGGCACATATTATCTAACAACAATAGCACATGGTGGAACTAACCCTGCACAATCTGTAACACCAGTACCAGTTGAAAGCCCACCAACCTCAACAACTGGTGTCATATCCACAGGTGTTCAGAACCTTGACGTATCTTTCACTGACTCAAACCTACCTGATGGTACTGATAATTTCAGCATTGGTTCATGGGTAAAACTTGACGACCCAAGTTTATCTGACTCGAATGATTTCTCAACTGACAACATGGTAGATTCTGACTCATCAAAGATGGGTATCACAAACGGTGTATTCCAACAAGAATGGAAACGAGACAATACCAATGATGCTTCAACTTATGCTTTGAGTAATAGTTATGGTAATGAATTTAACATGAAGTATGAGTTTACAACTGATGGGTTAAACGGTTATTCAAATGGATTTGTTGGAATGTTTAGTGAGGATAATACATCTGCTTATTATGACAACCAAGACACTGTTGCATTGTTTTTCAATGATTTAGTTAATGTAAAATTATACACAGTTAATGATGTTTATTTAAGTGGTGGTGTATCAGCTTCATCATGGATTACTTTAACTGCTAATACAAATTATTATGTTGAAATTATTGGTAACGGTGATGATACATATACTATGAATGTTAGAACTGGAAGTCATACTGGAAGTTTGGTCAGTACACAAACTGTAACTAATTCAGGTATTACTGGCTTGGAATACTTTGGTGCTAAAAACAGTGTAAGTTCAGGTAGTGGAAGTACCATCACACAAGTTGATAACTTAGACATTAGTTATACAGCACTTCCAACCAACACCAAACTTCTGCAACTCAATGACGTAACATTCAATGTCGGAACTGATTCTGCAAGTGTTGATGTAGATACATCAAGTACATTCAATGATGATTTTACAACCTGTACCACTACTACCTGTGATGGAACATATACTTTAACTGGTAGTTATCCGTATATCAGTATAGGTTCTGATGAACTTTATAATAATAATTGGGGTGGTTCTAGTGGTTATCTGTATAAACCATTTTCATTAACTGATACAACCTCATTCACATTGGAATCATCTGTTAAATTATACGGTGCAACAGGTAGTACCGATTCAGAATGGCTAATCAATAGTTTAACTGCTGGAACTGGACACCCAAGAACCAGTAATCAGGATATGATTGGTATTGTTGCAGTTAGAGATGGTGGTAGTTATGGTTACAAAATGGTGTACAAAGACGGTGCTGGTTCATGGACTTTTGGTACTCTTATATCCAAGTCACTTAGTCAAACACTTTATGATGTAAAGTTAGTTTATGATGGAAGTAATGCAAAGTTATACATTGATACTGTATTACAAGATACACTTACAATTCCATCAACAGTTGTAATTCCAAGTTCTGCAAATTGGATGTCGGCAGAAGATAACACATCCCCAACTAATGAATATGTGTCAACTAAAACATCTGCTATATCGATTTCAAGTGGTGGTGTTACATCTATCATCTCAGCCACAGGATTAGACGACACAACCACAGAACCAAGACACCTTGCATTTACACGTTCAGGTAACGACTGGACAATTTATTCTCAGGGTAGTTCAGTAGCAACTACAACTGATTCTACATCATTGGGTTCTAATACTCAATCTGTAATAACTGAACTTACAAACGGTCACCCATTCACAGCCACAACAGCAGGGTATAATACTGCAATTCATGCTAATACATTAACAGATTCTCCAGTTGTGGGTGATGTGATTACAGGTGGTAAGTTATACATTGGAAGTGTTGTTGGGGATGTAAGATTAGGTCTTTATGATGATAACGGAAGTGGTGCACCTCAAAATCTGTTAGCTGAAACTGCCGAAGTTACAGCAAGTTCAGGGTGGTTTGAAATAGACTTTGTAACACCATATACTGTAACTTCTACTGATACGTTACATCTTGCTATGCAAATAACTGGAGCTACATCTTCGCTAGGATATGCACAAACAGGTGCTACTCAAACTTATTCAGGTGCTTTTACTCAGGGTGCTTTCCCATCTACCTTCCCATCATTCACCCAAACTAACAGCATTTCACCTGATTTAAGAGCAGTAGTTGAAAGAGATGAATTAACAGATTACACCACAAACATCTCTGGAATGATAGATGAATACTTTATCAATTCTGACGTACTTACTGCAACTGAGATTGATAATATTTATGAAAGAGGTGTAGCACCAACATTACTTACAACCACTGGTGCTTCCACAACTGAACATGACGACAGTACGGTAGTTGGTGGCAACACATATTATTTTACATTAAAATCTACTAATGCCATTGGTGATTCTGATTTCCTTACACCTTACGTTAGTGGACTGGCTGGAACACCAGCCGACCCACCAAGTTCTGTAAGCAGTGGTATAAACAGTCCAAACACAGCACCTCTTGATATAACCGTATCATGGTCTAGTCCAACTAACGTTGGTTCTGGAACACTTACAGGATTTGAAATCTATCGTGACAGTGTACTAATTGATACA
>NZVE01000057.1 GCA_002697345.1 Paracoccaceae bacterium
ATGATGGTTTTACTATTCCTCTGCGCCCTAGGCAGAGGTATTAAAGACGTTTTTATACACCCTATAGGTCTTGGTTTGGGGAGTGTTACGAACCGTTAAGAAATGTGTTGATTTCTTAACCAATCGATGTATTTATTATAGCAGATGGTGGGTTTTCCGTCAACCCCCGAAAGTTGAGTATTTGTACTCAACCTGCAGGAGCTGTGGCAGGGATCATCATGCCGCCACCACCTTGATCATCATCATCTACATCAATATCAGATAAGACTGCGTTAATAATAAAGAGAAGTACCAGACCTGATGCGAATACTAACATTTACCATACTCCTGGAATGATTTGTCCTGTAGATGCATATGCACCCATTGCTGCGATGACTCCGAGCATTGCTGCCCAGCCATTAATGCGTTCTGCGTTTTCGTTCATGAGTTTTCTCCTAGTGTGAGGTAAAATTTGGTTTGATCTGATGGTGAGTTCTCATAGATGGAACTGTCACCATATTCTTTGTGGTCTTTGTATCCAACCATACGACCTTTCGTATTTTGGATGGCTCCCATCATAGCAATGATCAGGAAGATTGCAGGTGGTCCAATGATAAGGGCACCTCCAATCACATAATAAGTCAGTAGTTCAATCATCAGAATCCGAACGCTCCAAAGAAAAATACGCTACCACTGAAAGCATAAGAGACAACAGCAGCAACAAATCCAACCATAGCAGTCCGTCCATTCAATTTCTCTGCACGTTCTGCATATGACTCATAACCGTAACGCTCTGCATCAGTCTGAGAGACGTACATCTGAGGTTCTTTAGCGAACAGATTCTGTTGTCCACGATCATTAGTTGTTACAGTCACGATACACTCCGTAATGTTTCTTTACATATTATATAGTAAACATAAAGTTTTGTCAATACCTATATTCGCCAATTTTATCCAATACCTTAGATAAGTACTGATGACCTTTCCATTTCTCACCACTAGAAATTTTCTCTTCATCCAACTGGTGTTTCAGAATATAGATATGCGATAACAATTCGTTCTTATCAAGACTTCCTTTTGGCATATTAAATTTAAAGTGTTACTTACTAATTATACGTACTTTGCCCAACCTGTCGCAATATACTTAGTTTTTGTGTTAGAAACCTGACTTCTATGAACATGGGTAAAGAACGCAGGCCAAACACATAACTTACCAGCCTTGGCTTCCATAACAGCATCTTGATTTAAAAACTCAGTTCCACCATCGTCAACATCATTCAGATAAATCATCCAAGCAAGGACTCTCTTCATCGAATCGGGATCGTATCCTGATGATTCACAGTGCCATTGTTTAAATCCCTCTCCTGGATTATATTTCTGCAAATTATAAGAACCATCCACATCCCAAGGAGTGTCAAGAGCATTAATGCCTATACAAAAATCCATGTACTCACGAACTCCAATAGACACTGCCTTTCCGAGGATAATGTCAGCCATACATTCGTCATGGAAATCCATTCTCAAATCGGTACTAACTTTAATATTAGAATCTATCTCATTGCCAGCAACCTTTCCTAAGGTATGTTCATTACTATTTTTTTCAAAAAAATCCAGTACCTTCAGACAATCTTCTGTAGATAAAGCACCTTCTTTTTGATATACAAAATTCATTTATTAATCTGATTATCTAACTGAGATTCCATCCTAGCCACATGCACAACCAATTCCATATGTTGGCTCTCCATAATTTGTAGTTGATGCTGAAGTTTTTCTATCATATCATAAAGATTTTCATGAGTACAATCAATTTGTGACTTGTCTTTAGGAATCGTATATCCCTTATCAGTATTTGAATAGAACCATTTAGCAAGTTTTTTGACTTTCTTTTTCATTTGATTACTCAGTCTAATTGGTAACAAGTTGATCGAGCTAGTTCTGGATTCTTTTTGAGTGTTCTAAACACATGACCGTGAACGTCTGATTCTAAAGTAAGGTGTGCTTTAGTATGCACGACCTGAATCATGAATAACATTCCAACAAACGTAAGGTTTAGGTAAGTAACTGGATGATTAAAACCTTTCCATAGAAATTTAATCACTGGTGTGTTCATTACAAATACATCAATAGTATATATTACTGGGCATTAAAAAGGGACTCTCGTCAGAGTCCCCGAACATCTAGATGTTTATGTGTCTATATTGAATATCAGAAGTTGTACTTGACGCCCAACTTACCGCCATAACCACGGTCAAGATCTTCGTCACCAGAACCGATGAATGATACTTCACCATATGCACCAAGTGAGTCTGTCAGTGCAAGACCTAGGCCTGCCTTACCAGAAGGAACGGTGTCGCTTTCGCCACTGTCAGGGGAGACTACAGCAACGCCACCTTGTACATAGTACGAAGCAGACTCGCCAAGTGCGCCTTCGTACCCTACGTGAAGATCTGTCGTGGTTGAATTGTAATCAGAACCCGTCCAACCAGCATTAGCTTCTACGTTGACGTAGGGACCTGCAAGGGCAGCGCCAGCGGATGCGAACAGAGCAGCGGAGGCTGCGAATACAGATTTAAACATTTAAAAATACCTTTAGTTACTTGCGGAATGGTTACCCGCAGATGAATAGAGACATCGACTTGTCTCGTTGTTAAATATACAACTGGCACAGTGCCAATTGTCACAACCCGTAACAAAACAGGTTGGTTCAGTATTTATACTACCTTAGATTTTGAAGTTTGTCAAGCGCGAGATTAGGCAGTGTCCCTATCTCGTCCTGCAACACGTCCAAGGTAAGGATCATACTCAGTGATCTTATCGATAGTTAGATCACTGCCACGGGTCTCCCAGAGGTTCCTGAGACCGTCATGAGATCCTCTATGGAAGATCTCAATATGTTCTGGATGAATGGAAGATCCCAATTCGATCTTATACAAAAAGATAGGAGCAGCATATGAAACTCCAGAGTTGTAGATAAGATCGTCTGCAACTGGACGAGGCTTTACACCGTTGTCCAGTTTATATTTTTCACCACGGCAATGGTGATTAATGATTTTCTTAGCATGATGTCTAGTTATGGCATAACATGCAGTAGAAAAGTCATTGACAAATCTACGATGAATATTGACATGCAATTCACCAGGACAAATGATTGCTACCTGGCAAATATCCCAATCGTATGGAATCCTAGAGATGAATTGTCTCCAGGTGAATGTCCAATACCTAGCAGTACTGATGTCACAATCATCTTCCATGATGATTGCGTAAGGTTCATCAGTTTCCTCATAGAAATGTTTGATAGCTTGAAGGTGAGATGTGACGCATCCAATCTCACCAGGACTCATGTTATCAGGGTATCTGCCTTGGATAATATCACTGAGATCGTCACCAATCTCGGGTCTACCATCGTAAGCAGAGATTCTAGTATAGTCTTTGATTTCCCAATAGTCAAGTTGTTCCTGCATCCACTCCCAGCGTTCTGGTTGACCATCAAGATTGATGACGTAGAGAGGACCAAACCCCTTTAGTTTATAAGTAGATTTATTCTTGTCCATTGGGTTCTAAATCAAAAAAGAATACTTGTGTTAGTCTGCTAGTTTCAAGAGTAGTTCCAAATCCAGGAACTATACTCCTATGATACAATGATTTACCTCGATATGCAACCAGTCTATTATAGACGTTGCCTACGGCAATATTCATTTCCCATTCATCGTCATCGTCTTTATGATAAATTCCTGTTCCAGATTCAACATCTGGATAGGGAGTGAGATAGAGAACAGCTGCCCAGTCAGTACATACATCAGTGTGTACCCAGGTTTCTGTTCCCTCTTCACAAGATTGGCAATAGAAAGTATCATTATCCCAGTACCATTTAATCTTTGCATTAAAAATTTTCTGGAATTTGGCATCGATCTCATAAAATAGATCTCCACCAAGTCCTTTAGAACTCCTACTTCCAGGAACATTTTTCTGAATGTAAGTGTAATCTAATGAAAGTGCAGTTTGTCTAATTAGATCTGGATTATCTAAAAAGTTATCGATAACAATTAAGTTCTTATCCATCCTGCGGCATAAAGATCAGAGGTGTTCTTATCTTTGTAGTCTGGTCCAAACCACATTTCAGGTGCAACAACTGTGCCCCTGTTATTCTGAAGATATGCTCCCCACCATGACAACGATGAGTTGGCAATGATTGCACCAGAACATAGACTCATGATGCAAAGGTCCACGAAAGGTTCCCAGGATCCATCTGAATACTTATCTTGAGGTTCAGAGACTAAGAACCTATCATGAGAGAAGAACTCCTGTTCCTTGACCCATTCTGGAGAGTCTGAGCAGACAACAACAGGTTGATCATCATCAAAATGTGTTAGAGCTTTCTCATAATAAGAAATAGGTTGTGGTGGATGTTGCGACGAACATTGAGTATACGACCACTTAAATCCCCTAGCATCGACAAGGTTAGGATCTCCCCTACGAACATGAAGAAAGATCGGTGCTTGATCGAGAGAATCGATCATCTCTTTACATGGATCCAGAATTGAATCGTGGAAAGTAAAGTCTCTTAGAATCTCATCCTTAATGTTCGCAAAGTATTTCTCTGACTGAAAGAATCCAAACAAACTAACGTCGTTCGGGCACATTCTATGCAGTTCTTCGTCAAAGTGGAAATGTTTTTCGACAACCACTGGAGCATGTCCACGATCAAGAATATGTAGGTTGGAAGAACCAACAGATTCTAACTTGAATGCTCTACCGAGACTATAGTTATCAACACGTTTTGCATCATGTGGAGGAATACCAAATTGATATCCTCTCATTGCAGCAATACCTCTGACTGCTGCATACTGGAACATCTGGTTACCCAGTCTTCCTAAGTTTCCAAGTTGATTAAAGGCTAGCATTGAGTTCTTCTCCCCGACGTTTAATGTAATCTAATTTTGAATAATATTGAGTCAAACTGTCTTTACTTTGTGTACGAATCCAGTTCCATAGTCGATCATTATCTTGAAACTTGGGATTGTGGTAGTGTGAGTTGAACGTTCTACCATGTTCAAAATGATAGATGTCATCAATAACTCTGCCTACTTTGAACCCAAAAAGATTGAGTCGATAATAAAACTCACAGTCTTCAGCACCCCATGAAATAAACTCTTCGTTCCACATACCAGCGGAAACTTGTGCAGCTTTCGTAATCATCTGTCCCCATCCAATAGAAGAGGGGATTCTTTGTTTACTACTATCAAGTACGCTTAGATCAAAGTCTGTACCATCATGAGAGGAAAGGAATTTATCCAGCAACTCATCAGAATATGTAACAGCCCACTGATAAATGCCGCATCCAAAAGGATAAACAGCATCAGATCCTTCTTGTGTAATTCCTTGGTAGGCAAGTTCATGACTATTTTTTGGCAGAACTACATCAACATCGTGGTTATAGATGATTGGAGTATCCGCTTCGACACATAGGTCATTTAGGATTCTAGTTTTATGGAAAAATTTCTCATCACTCTTCTCAAAACTATGTTTTAGTTGACCGATATCCCCAACATACTTTTTTATTTGAGGAAGAGCATACTCAATAAAATTTGATTTGGTATCAACTTCTTTAATTAAAACTTTTGCATCAGGAAAATTCTTAAGGATATATGATACTGATGTAACTACATTACGAAGACGATCATCAGTTTCGATTCTACAAGGCAATAGATAAGTTAAGTCTTTCATTGGGGAGTCACAGGCGTTGGATCGTTATGAAGTTTGATCCATCTCTGTGGAATCATGTCCTTCATATTATAGTGTTCGTATGCAGGTCCAAACCAGGGATCAGGAACTACAACCTTACCCGCATTATTCTGCAACCAAGCTCCCCACCATGACAACGATGAGTTAGCGATGATTGCACCTCCACAAAGACTCATTAAACAGAGATCGATGTATGGCACAGAAGCACCATCGCCAAACTCTTCATAAGATGAATCAGAGAACTGGAATCTATCACCTTGTAACCATGACTGATCTTTACACCAATCAATAGTGTCCGATACGACAATAATATTTTTATCTTCTGGAAACTCTTTCAAAGCTTCAAGATAATATTCTTCCTTACACAATGGATGATATTCTTGTACCATTTGATACGACCACTTCTCACCTCTCCTCCCAGTAAGATTCGGAGAACCTCTACGAACGTGTAGAAAAATACATCCGTCACGTCCACCAAGAGAATCAATATAATCTTGGCAAGGTGTTAGGTAAGATTCCTTAAAAGTAAAATCTTCGCGGATGGAAGCAGTGATCTTCTCAAAGTATCGCTCTGTCTGAAAGTTACCAGAGAAGTCTGAATCATCGGAACATTCATTAAAAATTTGTTCATTGAAATGCATGTCACGATATTCGACCCTATTGGCAATAAAATACTCTCCAATATTTTTTTCCCGATCACAATTAGCCAGTTCAAAACAATCGAATAGACCATAGTTGTCTAGTCGATCTGCATCTGGTCCAGGAACAAACCATTCAAATCCCCTATTGTCTGCAACTCCGCGAACAAAAGCGTACTGGAACATCTGGTTACCCAGCCGACCTTCATTACCAAGTCCCTTAAATGTAATAGCCATTTCACTTACTCCAATCTAAAGTTTCCCAACGTGCAGGAACGATCATAGAAGTATCTAGGTGAGTCATAGAAGACCCAAACCACTTCTCTGGATTAGGAGCAACAATTTTTCCACGATCATTCTGCAACCAAGCTCCCCACCAACTGAAAGAACTATTTGCAATGATGCCACCAGAACAAAGACTCATCAAACACAGATCAACCTGTGGGAGAAGAGTATTCTGCATCTTACCAGTACCATCAATAGTCTGATACGGATACCTTTCATTGTTTTCATTAAACATGAATCGATCATCACTAAAGAATGACTGTTGTTTGCACCAGCCAATATCATCAGTGAATACAAAACATGGAGTATCTTTGGGGAAGTGAGTTAACGCTTCCTCATAATAACTGATCGGAAGAATAGGATGGAACTCTTCCCTGCCGATGTTATCTGCCTGTCGGACATGTATAAAAATGGGAGGACGGTCAAAAGAGTTAACCAACTCATTACAAGGATCCAAATAATCCGAACGGAAAGTGAAGTCCTCATGAATATTATCCACTATATGTAAGAAGTAATCTTCACACTGTAAATATGCATCGATATTTACATTATCTTTCGTATAATATAATTTATCATCGAAAGCATGTGTAGACTCTCCTACGTTAGGAAAGTTAGTAATCCCCAAATTATCTGACTTGCAATGAACCATTTGAAAGGTCTCAAACAAACCATAATTATCCCGATGATTAGTATCATCAGGAGGAATCATCCAATCGTATCCGTTATAAGCAGCGATGCCTCGCAAGGAGGCATACTGAAACATTTGATTACCTAGTCGTCCATTACTTCCTAGACGATTATAACTAATGGTCAAAGGTCGATCCTCCAAAACGGTTCGTGAATTTCTGCAGGGTTCTTAACAAAGATTATATTGTCTCCGTAAAGATCAATCAATTCCTCTTCATGTTGATCAATAACATCTTGAATCTCCTGAACATAAACAGTATACCCATCTTTCAGTAAGTCTTCAACCAGCAAGAATCGTGGACTCTCTACTGTCATGTCAGATCCTTTCTTAAAGGCAATGCTCTCAATGAAAAAAGGAAGATTGTTTACATTCTGTTCGATGCAATATCGTTTAATAAAGTTTGCATGTACATTATTAAAGTCATCGGTAATACCAGGAAGATTATACTCAAGACCAACGGTCTTAGCATAGTGTCCCAATGCACGATTATCTCGGGGCAAACAAGGACCACCAAAGCCTAATCCATAACCTAGGTATTTACTTCCAACTCTAGTATCATCTCCGACAGCAGTAAGAACATTATCAATCTCATCCCCACAACCAGAGTTGTAAAGAATTTGACCCATCATATTTGCGTAACTAATCTTATATGTAAGGAAACAATTCACACCAATTTTAGTGATCTCTGCAGCCTTGCGAGACATTGGATAGAAGTGAACATCACTATCCTGAATGTCCTCATAGATCATTTGAATCTCACCAAATCCTCTAGAATCATCTCCTCCACAGAGAATCATATCAGCACCTTTCATATCACGAATGATAGTTCCTTGTGCAATAAACTCTGGATTATAATACACAGAGATGCCACGATCTTTGAGACGATCCTGGACCGTATCACTGTACCCAGGATTGACTGTAGACCCAATAACAAAAACTTTATCCTGCAAGTCAGGAGATTTTAGTAGATCATCCACAACCATGTCCACACACTGGCAGTCATAACTACCGTCTGGAAGAGAAGGAGTGGGGACAAACGTAAAGATAAAATCCGATGAACGAATAACTTCTTGGTTATTGACCGTAGCCTGAAAATTTTCAGCTCTCATTAAAAGATCTTCAACTTCAGGTTCGTTACTAAAAATTTCACGACTGTTCAGTTGAGTGACGTATTTTGATTGCACGTCAGAAACAATGACAGAATGTCCACTCTCTTCACAAAGAAGAGCGAAGCAGATTCCTAGACGACCTGCACCAATGACACCGATTCTCATTTCTTGTTAACCAAATTAAATGTAGGGATGGGAAGCATTTTATGCTTATTTTTGCAGTTGAAGTCATGAAGAATACGAACTGCTGGACCATTGCCATATTCCATAGCATATTCTAAATCTTCGTAAGATGCACCAATCTGGTCCTCATCAGTGCGTCCATCGTCCCATAAACCATCAGTAGGTTTTGCGTTGACAATCTCAGGAATTACTCCCATGAACTGTCCAAGTTCTCTTACTTCTGTTTTATAAAGATCAGCAATCGGAGCAATATCAACGCCACCGTCACCATACTTAGTATAAAAACCAACTCCATAGTCTTCTACTTTGTTACCAGTACCAACAACGATACCATCTACAGATGCAGCAACCTGGTATAGAGTAACCATGCGAAGTCGTGATCGACTGTTAGCACCTGCCATTTTATTAACAGAGTACTCCATACCAAGTTCATTACCAATAGTCTCAATAAACTTCCCAAACACTTCTGAAAGATCGGCTTTCAAAACTGTTACATTAGGATAGGTATTCTTCAACCAGAAAAGATGAGCGTCAGATAACTTTTCCTGTTCACTGTTTTGGTTGATTGGCATACCAACTGCATAGACTGGCATACCAGTCTTTGCGGCAAGGGTAGAGGAGACTGCGGAATCAATTCCACCAGATACTCCGACTACCAAAGATTTGATTTTGTTTGAACTACAATAATCACACATCCATGCGACAACATCGCATGTAAGTTTCATATAATCAGGGATTCGATTCATCTTTTTGTGTAGCTAGAATAACAGTGTTTTCATAGTCTCTACCAACGTCGAAGGTAAAAGTTTCCTTCATCTTGTCGATGAAGTCATTATAGTGGAAATCGTTAAAGTTGACAAGATTGTAGATAAGATAAGCAAACTTAGTATTGGTAACCAATTTGTCATAGTATTCCATTTGGACTTCAAGACTGCACTCAGACAAAGCATAATTGCTGATGAAGAGATCAATGTCCGTAATCTCTTCATACTCAGTACATGGAATGCATTTTACTTTGTCTTTGATATCAGGAAACTGATCGATGTACTTTCTTTGCAGAGCACTAACCTCTGGAAGGTCAATCAGAATGTACTCATCGAACTCACAAACAGTGCTGAGAACTTTACATAGTCCACCATACCCTCCACCAACTTCAACAATACGACTGATAGGAGAATCATTGATCATGAAAGCCATCTCAAACGTATTCTTGATGTACCTCAGAGTAGTAGGAGAAATCTGACCATCAATGCCAGGATAAACATGTTTGTTCGGGGAACCATACTTATCATTTTCTTTGAATCCCTCAAGGTTTTCCTCAAGAGCTTCCTCATTCATTTCACGAGCTATATTTAAATATGACTGACCCTGTTCCTTAAGAACATGTTCCAGAATAGTTGTATATTCAGGGTTAGATTTAAATACTTCAAAGGAAGAATCATCTTCTACTGCTTCAACGCAAGCACGTAAGTACTCGTCTGCAATTTTATCTTCGGCTTCCCAACCGTTTCTATCTACTGTGGTTGTCATACTGTTACAGCTCTTTGGTTTCTAAGGGGATCTAATTGGTTTAAGTAGTTCGCATACATATAGTCTTCCGCAACTCTCATCTCTTTAGCGATATTAAAGTTCTCTTTAATAGCGTCATTCTTCGACAAGTAATATTCTTGAGTCAACTTATCCCAAGGAATATTTTCCCAAGGATTTTCCTGATCGAGAAAGATTATTCCCTCATGATTAAAATATTGTGCAACTCCTGGTGTACCATAGTACACGGGAATAGTTCCACAAGCAAAGCAATCAGTCAGTTTCTCAGTAAAATATGTTGGGTAGTTTGCATTCTCTACAGCAAAGGAAAACAAGTAGTCTGCAAGTGCTCTAGATTTTTCTTTAAGTGGAAGTTCCTGAGGAAGTCCCCAACCAAAAAGATCATCTCCTCCAAACTTATTAAAGTATTCCTGAACTACTTTGAGACGACGTTGGTGTCCAAGAGTATATCCTTTGTTGGATGCTACCATCGAAACTAGTTTACACTTGTCATAGATATTTCTATCCATAACCCAAGGAGCAGCATTAGAAAGACAATAGAGGAACTTACCTTCAGGACCAGACTCTTCAGTGAGTCTTTGATCACAAGTAAAAATACCGTCTACTCTACTAGCAACAAAGTCATAGTTTTCTTCAATGAATTTATACTGATCTGGAATGATTTCTCTAGATTCAAGCAACCAAATAAACTTTGGTAGATCACTAGTATCTTCTAGGACTTCCAAAGCTCTTGTATTTACATACAAATTACAAAGTCCAGATCCATCGCGTACCCAGCGAGTATAAACAGATCTATTGTTTGCAGATGTGGAAGGTTCCAAATCATCATTACAAATTAAGTTGATTGGAAACTTTTGGTCTGGAGATAGGACTCTAGTATCAGTGTTATCTAGTCCTATATTTCTCGTTAGAGATTTTTTAAATCCTTTACTCATGGCAATGCTTCATTTCTCTATAGACTTTTTCAATACCTTCTTTGATACTAGTTTTTGGTTTCCACCACTTAGTAATAAAGGTATCTGCCTGGTTGCGAGCATCTTTCTGAACAGTGTCCTTCGACTCTGCAGGAATGACTTGTACTTCTCGACCATCAGCACCAAATAGATCTTGAATAATCTTTCCGATTTCCAAAATACTTGTACTAATAAAAGAAGTAATATGAAGAGGGTCAGTAGAGGTGAAGTCATCGTAATTTTCCATGACTGCCTCAAGAGCTTCACAGCAATCTTCTGCGTAGAGAAACTCTCGTTGTTCTGTACCATCTGTCATCATATCAATGACACCATTCCTAAATCCCTTATCGATAAAGTCTGTAATGACATGAGCTTTTTCCATGTCATTTTCAATACCATATACGTTCCAGAATTTAACAATCTTGCCACCCAGGGACTCAGTATATAGTTCACCAACTCTCTTCATAACTCCGTAAGGAGAGTAACTCATACTGCTCATCTGAGATGAAGCAAATACGAGAGGAACCTTATACTTCTCAATATATTGGAAAGCATTACACATCATCCTTGAATTGTTATCAAGGAACTTAAATGTATGTTGATACTTTTTCAGATAGTGAGATCCACCAACATCGAATGCAAGAAAGAAACAAAAATCTGTATCTTTCAATACATCCTGCAAGCAGACATTAGGAATACGAGTCATATCCTGATAGTCTGCATTGACTTTATCAAACTCAATTACATCATGTCCTTTGACCTTCAAATACTGAGTCAAATATGCACCAATCTGACCCGAAGATCCCAAAATAGTAATTTTCATTCCCAACCAACAGTATGCTTAGATCCAAAGTTTACTAGTCCAGTTCCACTCATATGTCCAACTTCAGTTACATCAATCGTAGGATCTTCAATTGCATCCCACATATCCTGAACTTCAGGCCAAGCAGGACCAATATCATCTAGAAGAATGATACCTTTCCATCCTTTGTCGTTCAGAAACTCCATCATCTCAACTTCTTGAACACCATCATGTGGATCAACATCAATCATAATGATGGAGATCTCATCATAGTTTAGAGTTTCATCTTCACGGAAATCTTGAATCTTAAATTCAATGTTATCCTTCACGATTTTAGATGCACCTTGCTCAACCAAATCATAACTAATGACACGGTTGTTTTCGTTATAGGAAAGTGCAAGAGCAGATCCACCGACGCGAGTACCTACATCAAGGATAACAGAATCATTAAAGCAGGTAGAGAGATATGCATAGAGACGATATTCAGACTGACCAGCAGAGAGCCAGTCATTAGCATTTAGAGATACACTTTCAAGTTCAAAGACATCTAGGTTTCTGATCTCAGATTTCTTGAGAACAATTGTAGTGTCAGGTACTTTAGTAATAGTTTCAGACATTGGTCAGTTCACGTTCAGCTAGTTTACGGGTTGTAATTTGAGTAGAGATCCACTCATAAGTTTTGCGGATTCCTTCCTCAAGAGTTTGAGAATAATCCCATCCTAGTTTCTCACGAACTAGGTCATTATTAGAGTTACGTCCACGCACTCCTAAAGGTGCGTCGAGTTTGTGCAACTTTGTCACTACTTTACCAGAAACACTGGCAGCAGTCTTCACCAGTTCATTAATAGTAACCATCTCTTCAGAACCAATATTAACTGGTCCCATAAAGTCACTATCCATCAGTCGTCTAGTCGCTTCAATGCATTCATCAATGAACAGGAAGGAACGAGTTTGTAAGCCATCTCCCCACACCTCGATGCCTCCACCGACCTCTGGGAGGAGAGCGACTTTACGGCAGATTGCAGCTGGTGCCTTCTCCTTTCCACCATCCCAAGTTCCTTCGGGACCAAAGATGTTGTGATACCTTGCAACACAAATAGGAATGCCATAGTTCCTATTGTAAGCAAAATATACTCTCTCCGAGAAGAGTTTCTCCCATCCATATTCAGAGTCTGGTGCTGCGGGGTATGCAGATTCTTCACGGCAGTCAGGGTTATTGGGGTCTAATTGATTGCGCTCTGGGTACATACATGCAGAAGAGCTATAGAAAATCTTGGTCTTATTTACTCCAAGAGAATCATTGAGTTTCTTCTGTCGATCCAGTACATTTAGATTTATACTAGCAGAATTATGCATAATGTCTGCAGAGTGTTCATCGGTAAAGATATATCCTGCACCGCCCATGTCTGCAGCGAATTGGTAAATCTGATCAAAGGAGGTATTATTAACTGTAAGAATACTTTCTACAAGGGTTTGATCACGAAGGTCTCCAGCAACGAATTCATGTGCCATCGTTTCAGAAAACTCAGGATATTTTAAATCAACACCTCGAACCCAATAACCTTCTTGGATCAGACGTTTCACCATATGACTTCCAATGAAACCACCAGCACCGAGAACCAATGCTGTTTTTTGTTGCGTCATGTTTTAATAACGTACTGCGTTGTATTTATTATATTATGTCGATCGGTTTTCCGCAACCCCTCTATACAAAAATTGGGTCTCCTAGGAAAGGAAACCCTCAAATAATTAACCTTCTTTGTCTTTCCTATCGTTAAGACCAGCGGTATATACTTCACGTAAACCAATTGATCCTTGATACCAACCAGTAGCAATATATTTGTCACCACTCAGTGGAGGATTGCCTCTATGGAGATGAGTAAAACCCCCTGGCCAAATTAGGACAGTTCCTCTCTTTGGTTTAACTCGTAGTTTCTGATATTGAAACTCGGTCTCACCACCCTCTTTAACATCATTTAAATAAACCATCCAAGCAATGGTTCTATGTTGAACGTCCCAGTTTAGATTCTCACCATGAAAAAGATGATAACCTTGTGTTGGTTCTGTTTTTTGCACTAGCGTTAATGCACTCACATAATTAAAGTTAGTAAGATATGGATATTCTCCGACATAATCAAAGAGACATTGGTCAACAGATTGCATTAGTTCTTTATTCTCTTTCGGAGAAAATGCACTAAAACAAACTTGTTGATCCTTCACTTGCATGAAGTTTCTCGGGGCAACATGGCTAGAGTTATCCACGTAACGACAGATCCAATTGCAAAAATCTGGGTCTATCGCTCCTTCATAGAGACCAATAAAATCTTCGTACTTAGGTTTCATTTTCGGGGGGTTGCAGGCTCGCCACCAATTCTTTTACTGGAAATTGGAAACCAGGCGGGATCAATCCCATCCGCACCAGCAGGCTTAACCCTTATCCTACGGGGATCTAATTTCACAATCCCAAGGGTTTATGATAATAGACTGTCGTTGTCCATCAATTGTAAACATTTCATCGACAGCATGTTTGATGCCAGGACCAAAGATAACTAATCGATTTTGCAATGGTTTGATTGACTTTCGGTCTTCAAAAAGAAGTTTACCACCAAGAATATTTTCTATTCTCAAGTAATAAACTAAAGTGCATATTGGAAAAGAATTGACACCTTCTTGTCTGAAAAGAATCTCATCTTTATCCATATGCCAACCAAGTTCGGGGTTATTTTGACTCCAAACTTCATAACCAATACATTCTGATAAATCAAAATGTTTTTTTGCTTCATCCAATAATGGATTTAGGCATTCAATATTCTCCTTCGGTTGGAGATAGTAGTTATGGTAATTAATATTAGCATCAAGAATTTTTTTTACCTGAAGATCAGTTAAAACATCATCTAGAATAAACATATTACCAATGATTAAGAGGGCATGTAGCCCCATTAAAACGAACTTTATTTACCATGAAGCAACCACATTCCTTGCACCTAGAACTTTCAAATTCATAACGATCACAAGATTCACAAATAGAATTACGTAGATCAATCAAATCATCAGATACAAGAAGTCGCCTAGTCTTTGCGAAGGACTTGGCAATATCTAAGGCAGTCTTAGATAAATTTCTTGCTTGTTCAGGGATACTGGGGAAGTCGTTACTCATTAAACAAAGGGGTCATTGATCCCGACCAGGGTGATTTTATAGTCGTCCCAGGACTAGCTCCACCAGTGCTGTTATAGTCCATCCGTGACTTTAAGATCATGAGGATACAGTGTCTTTTACATAACAAGGTACACCATCTGGATCTAACCATTTAGGGTACTCATGGTCTTCAATAGCGAGGAGCATCTGATCTCCATTATCAAACAAGTAAATGTCAGAATACTTTTTAGTATATTCATTCGCTTTCTGCAACCGAAAATCTGGTTTACCATTCAGTTGAATGTAGCCTCTCTGCACAAAACGATAAGGAAATCGTTCGTGAATAACAATGGTTTTTGTTGAAGCAACAGACTTAGGATCTAGATCGTTCATGAAACAGCACAGTTAAGGTCATTAAAAAGACATTCGACTAGAGTTTGATAGTCGTCTTCAAGATCTCCAGAGAAATCTACACCTTCCTTTTCGTAAAATCTACGAACTTTCTTATAGAGTTTTGGATTTTTAACATCTAGATAACAATCGCCATTTGCAGCTGCGGTGAGCATACTAATGTCTTTTTTGAACTTAGCTAGAACAGACATGAGTCGGTTAAGTGTACGAGTTAATTTTATCGTATTGGACTGAGGTTGTCAAGAAGCTTCTGCCGTTTCTTGGTATAGTTTGAAGTAGTCATCATCCATAGGAGATGCAATCCCTGCTTCGATAGAAGCTTTAATTACCTCTTCAGAAGGCACCATCATAACATCTTTTCCGTCTGGTGTGAGAATATGAAATGATTCTCCTTTCTCAACTCTATCAAAGATAGAATCAAAATCAGACTCTAATTGTTCCAATGTAATTTTTTCCATCGAAGGGTATAAAATTAAATGTTTACGTCTGTGGGGTCGGAAAGAGAATCTGATTTTTTATTAAATTCATCTAGTCTGGCTCTCGTAGTTTCCCTCTTCCTCAGATACTCAAGAATTGATGCAGCAGAAGTAAATTCATATGGATCATCTGCAGAGTTATTCTTTTCTCCAGATTCTGGACCTTCCATAACTTCGTGAATAACCATATTATCATGGATAACCAAAGCATGTCTCCATGCACGTCTACCCATACCAGTATTGAAGAACTGTACTACTTTTTGTCCTTGAGAAGCGAATTGTTCAAATCGCAATAACCATGCTCCATTACCATCACACAAGTATTGTTGTTTCTTGATGCCCATAGACTTCCACCAGGATTTCATCACCCATGGATCGTTCATAGAACAACAATAAACTTCGTCAATTCCATGAGATTTGATTTCATCATAGGCTTCCTCAAACTCTGGTACATGTTTGGTACTACATGTAGGAGTATATGCTCCACAAACAAAGTATACTACTACTTTTTTGCCCTTCAATTCATCGTGTACTGTTTTTTTCTTTAACGTATTTTTTTGCGTTAAGTAAAACAATTCAGCATTTGGGACTTGAAACATGATTTTAAATTCTTTAGACGTAAGTTATATATTCAACCAAGTGGTTCCATAAATTGGAACTGCTCTTTCAAATTATACGATAGTTTATAGTTTTCCGTCAACACATAATATCCAATAATTGATGATCCGTCACACTCAAATCCATATCCTTTCACACACTCCTCAGCATCATCAATACGGAATTTTTTATCACCAGAAAGGTATGAGTGATATCGTTCGTCAAGATTAATCATTAGCGTTCCTCGAAAGTTAATTTGCGAACTTTACGTTTGCGTCGTTCCTCCTGGTATTTTAGGTCAGAATTTGTTAGAAAACCCTGACTTTCAGCATAATTTTTACATTTAATAATAATTACGCAATTTAAATCTACCGCCGTGATGGTGTCATCTTTGATCATCATATTGTTTTCGCAACCACAGGCTTGTAGTTTCGATGATGAGATGATCTCTTTATTGCAACAGGTGCATTTTGTATGTAACATTTGTTTCTATGGGAGATACTGGGATCGAACCAGTGACAACCTCGGTGTAAACGAGACACTCTACCGCTGAGCTAATCTCCCAATGAAACCCACAGATCAGGATTAGAAACATCGGATTCTGAATCTGAATTAATATTAATGTGAGTTGTAATCATTATATCATAAGAAATAGAAAAACGGAAGTCTTTTCCATAAAATTCTGTGACTTTATGACGTAATGAAGAAGGGAAAATCAAAAGTTGATTTTCGGTAGGCGTATACTTGACGTTGGTATTTGGTATGTGTACTGGTAATACATTGAGTGGATGATCAGGCGAAGAAGTGAAGATAATGTCTCCACCGTTATCGGGCCCGCATCTAATATAAAAAACTGCACTAAGATGAGAGTTCATATGGGCATGTGGAGCAACTCCACCACCTTCATCACATATAACAGGCCAAGATTTTTGAATGTAAAATTTATACTTGGATGTATTTACACCAATAGCTCTCAGATAATTATCAATATGCCCATACAAATGTTCATTTATCCACTCGAATTCTTCAAGTTCTGAGATTTGATGTTGACCTGTTACGTCTCCAGTGATATTTAATGAGTTACCGATGAAGATTTTATCTCCATTCTCTTGAGTGTATTTATAGAAATACCTTTCAATTTTATTTTTCTGTTCCTTAGTTGGAACAATTTCACCATTATATATTGGTGTAGCAAACCAAGCGTCAATATGCATTAGAATCTGGAAGGTCTTGTGGATTTTCTAAATCCATTTCATAAATCAAAGGCATTGCAAGTTCTTCTGTGAGATATGAGGAGGATTTATACAGTTGTTCATCTGTAATTACTTTATTTTTATTTGCTTCCATAATTACTTCTGGATCTTCCCTGGCAACTGATGGTATTTCATCAAATGTAAATGGAATATAATTCATAAAATACATTTTTACAATCATGGTATGATCTCCAGTTTCATACCAAACATATGATTGTTGAACCCTTAGTTTATTCATATGTTTTTTGCACACATTGATATTTAACATGTACGGTTTAAGCGGGTGATCGGGATCGAACCGATGGCATCTAACTTGGAAAGATAGCGTTCTACCGCTGAACTACACCCGCATTGGTCCCGTAAATGCAATGTTACCAGCAATCATAAATCTATTATCTACTGGACAGGGATCCACCTGATGAGACATATGACCTGCAAATGCAACTAACCTACCCTCAGTGACCTGAATTTCATTGCCTTCTAATACTAGAGGGGAACTTCCTTCTGGGCAATTAATATAGTATGCAAAAGACATCGCATAGGGGTAATGATTATGATAAGTTGCATAAGAGCCTTTATTATACCACATTCCCCAATAGTCTGCAACTTTAAAGTTTTTATATTGAGAAGGGCTATCGTAATAAGCAGTACCAGTTCCTTGAGCAATAAGATCAGCACAGTATAAACTTTCTGAATCTATCCAATCAATTAAAATTGGTAATTCTTTACAGTCAACTGGAGTAGTTGTAGATGTAAATTCTGTTCTACGTGCTTGACCATTAACAGTAATTTCATGCGAATACTCTCTAATCCATTCCATAAGTCCTGGATTAATTTCTTCCCAATTTGGACACTCTAAAATTACAGGTTCATACAACCTATAATTTGAACTTGCGGTTGAATAGTTTCTATAATTCATATGTCGATGAAAGGACTTGAACCTTCAAGAGTTGCCTCACTAGAACCTAAACCTAGCGCGTATACCAATTCCGCCACATCGACGAACGACTCAGGTTGGACTCGAACCAACGACCGACTGCTTAGAAGGCAGTTGCTCTATCCAGCTGAGCTACTGAGTCAAAAGGTAGTTCCTGTCGCCGCTAACCTTGAACTACCAAGGAGGTTACCGCAGTGGTACTAACCACTTCTATAATATAACGGATAAACTGATTGGTGTCAACCTCTTATGCCAGACATCCAATCACCAAAACCTTTTTGGAAAGTTTCAGATCCCCCAGGAGAATCAATCTGAATGGTAAGTTTACCCCTGTGCGTAGAAAAGTTATACATCACTTCATGGATGTTGTCTGGCTCTTTATTTTCTTTTTTACGATTCGATTCTTCTCTTCTTGATGCTTCCTCAAGCATTTCTTCATGAGTCATTTGATTTTTACTTTTAACTGGAGAAGGACCAAACCAAGGATCATCAGGTAGGATTATAGGTGCTGGAATTCCAGTGTATTTAAAACTAACATCAATGTTAGTTTTTCCATCAGACTTTACTTTACGATTTGATTTGCCTAATAGTCTTTCAAACATGAGAATTCAGAATTCTAGAGTGCTGTAACAGTTTATAGTAGATATGGATTATTGATTTGGGGTTCTACGAGGATTCTTAGCACTCCGATCTATTTATTCCAACTTCAACATCTTGGAGTACTTATATGCATAAACCTCTCGTTTGCCTTTGATTCCCCAACCCAACCAGTAGTAAGCAGGTTTCATGTAATAAGATACTGTCTGTCCACTGCCTTCAAATTGTGGAAGGACCCTTTGAAAGATAGGTTCGTTAATCATGTAACGTATCTGACCATCCAATGAGGACGGATTACAATCATACTTAGCACAGAAGTTTCCAAGACCCTTGTAACGACCGATAGAAGTCCATTGAATCAATCCATACCCACCAGACTTACATTCGGTGTAGGAGACGCGAGCACCACCCTCACAGATGTTAGAGATGAACTTACTCTCCTGCTTGATGTTACCCATGATCGTAGAAAGAGCATTGCGATCAGTGATCTTTGTTTTTTCTTGAATCAAGAGGAGAACATACTGTTCCTCTGGAGTACAGTCTTCACATTTCCACTGTAGTTCTTCAACTTCTTCATATTGAAGTTGAGGTGGTCTTACAGGAGATGCATCAATCTGAACTGGGGTAAGAACCGAGCACAGGAGAAGTGAGGCAATAGTAGAAATTTTCATTTAATTATGAAACGTTAGAAACATTAATGAATGTTTCTTTGTATTCTTCATAGAGTGAGATAGCATCCTCAAGACGCTCATCATCAACCAATTCATGTATACGATCCACGATATAATCGCGAACGGTCTCCTTAGATTGGTTTTCCATCGAAGTAATCCTTCCTGAAATAACGACTGAGAACGTTCCTATTGTAATACGCAGGTTGTCCGTTGTCAAGCTGTTCAGTCAAGACGTTGTTCACAAAAAGTTGACGAGTCTCCTCGTAATTTACAAAGCCCTTTGTGGGGTGAACGGAAAGTATCTCTCTTCTGAAGGAACTATTTCCAATTCTACGGCGTTCTTCAGCAAGTTCGTCAGAACTTCCGTAGTATCTTTTCCAGTCGCTCTCACTTTTAACTCTCCTAGATTTACCTCTAGGCTTTCTATGTTGCCAAAAATACTTTCTGCCGATGTACTGTCTTCCGTCTTCGAGATTTGAGATCCTGTATACAAAACCATAGTTGTCGCCAATGTCATCAGACTCAAAGCACTTACCATCGTACATCCAAGGGTTAGGATAGGAGCATGTGCTAGGAGAAGTTTCCCCTTCTCCCTCAGTCTTTCTCTCAGGTTTGCCATTCAAATTAATTAATAAAAACTCTAAGCTATATAGTCTCTCTTTTGAACCTTGGCAGAGTTAGTTTACTAACAATTCAATACCTTGTCAATCTTTATTTGATACCCACTTTTTCTTTTCTTTATCCCACTTTTTAACTTCACCAGGGCGCAGTCTTTCTTTCGCATCTTTTGATTGGGAAACGAACTCTTTCCAGTTCTTCCCATGTTTCATACGCATCGTCTGAGAATAATTTACTTTCTCATTATCTTTAATGCTTTTCATAGCCTTCGGATCAGAAAGAATACTACTTCTGAGTCCCTCATCAACTTTTTTTCTTTCAGGCAAACCTTTATGTTTAGTAGATGCAAAGTCTTTTACATCTTTCTTTTTCATTGATGCAGCGGCTTTACCTACATCTCCTCCGATGTTTGATTCTCCTTTTTGGACTGCGCGAACCATTCCAAAGAACTTTTGTTGAGCCTTAGAGACTGATTCTTCGGATACGCTTCCACCATCAGAACCCCCATTAGGTTCCCCATTCCCAGTTCCATTGCCATTCTTGTTATTTCCATTCTTTTCTTCTTCGTCTTTCTCAATTACTCCACCACGTCCCACATGCCACCCTAGTGGAATCTTTTTACACTTGTTATCAGTGTAACACCAGTAGTATCCAGATTTACATTTAGCCATCAATCAAACCTTGAAGAATAAATGCCTTTGTTCTTTTCTTTTTCTTTCTTAGTGTAACCTTTGGCAACAATACGAGAGGTATCTTTATTTACGCGACGGTTCTGTGTTTGGAGATCAGTTTCCTTTTCACCCTTAGTTTTTTTCTCTTGACGAGAACTAGGGAAATTTTTGGCGTGTGCTTTACCTTCTACTGATTTTTTAATATCAAGTTTTCTTCCAGTCTTCTTCTCATGCGTGTCAAGAACGCTCTGGCGTTTCTTCACTGCTTCCAAAGATTCTTTTGCTTTATCTTCGGTCTTTTCTTTACCTTCCTTACGTGGACCACGACGAGCTTCTTCAAGTCTCTGACGTACATCCTCTCTCATCCAGCGAGGAACGGTATCGTCCTTGACTTTCTTCATATCATTTACAGCTTTTTCATTATTCTTTCTTCTTTTTTTCATATCTGTCTCTAGATATGAGTCACCCTTTTTCTTTTTATCTTCTAGGATTGATTGTGTAATAGTTTCTGCGGAGTTCCAAAGATTATTTTCCTTAATATAAGTATCAATAATCTCTTCAGTGCTCCATTTGGTTACATCATATCCTTCCTCTTGCAAATTTTTAATCCAAGAAGTATAATTATCCAAGTGATACTCACACAATTCGGATTTAAACTGCTCGTATGCTTCTCTATGTTTGCTGACTTTATTTGTCATGGTATAAAAAAGGAAAACATGGTCGTATACTCATATTTATTAGAACAATAAATAGAAGAAATAGACCTTATCATAAGAAATAAATGGCTAGACAGGGAATATTCACTGGATTTACGCCGAATGATGGTCTGGGAGATTCCCTCGCATCTGGTGCAGTAAAAGTAAATGCCAATTTTCAGGACATTTATGACACCTTTGGAGATGGAACAGAGTTATCTGCCAACGCAGGTTCAGCAGGAACTTGGACCAAGGCAAGTACATATGGTATTAGTACCAGTAAGTATGTTGGTATTGGCACGACTCTCCCAACTAGTCAACTACATGTAGAAGGTAATGCGTTACTTTCGGGTATTACGACAGGAACATTCATTGGTGATGGATCTGGACTGACTGGTGTTACTGCTATTGGACAAGGCATTGTCATCAAAAACAGTGGATCTGTTCTTGGTGTAGCACAAACCGTAAATTTCAATGACCGACTTAATGTAAGTAGTGTCTTTGGTGGTAACGTAACCATAGACGCAGTAGATTATGTATCCTATGCAACTGTATCTGGCATTGCATCATATACTCCTGTTGCAGGATTTGCATCTCTAACAAATTACTCTCCGTTATCAGGAATCTCTTCGTATACACCCGTCGCTGGTGTAGCAACCTTTGCAACTACTGCAGGAATCGTTACATATTCTTCTGCGGCAGGTGTTGCAACCAATGCAGGTATTGCTGAGTATGCAAAGGTCGCTGGTATCTCTTCATATACACCCGTTGCAGGTCTATCTACCATTGCGGGGTATGCACAGACTGCAGGTATCGCAACAGTCGCTCAGAACCTCACTGGAACCCCCTCTATCCTGATTGATAACATCAACTCAGGTGCAGGTATTGTAACCTTCCCAGGTCAAGGCAGTAAGATGCGCTTTGACTTTGACTCTACCACTGACATGCCTAATGCAGTGTCTTGGAGAGGAATGTTTGCCTATGCGAACAACGCAAAGCAAGCATACGTTTCTTATGGTACTACTAACGGTGGATATAATGGTTGGAGAAGACTTCTTGTAGAAGATATCCATGGCAACTATGAGACCACTGGTATCCTAACAGCTTCTACATTCTCTGGAGATGCTTCTGGGTTATACAATGTCCCAGCTTCCAGTTCTATTTGGAAATCTGGTCCTACTGGCATCACTACAAGTAGCAACGTTGGTATTGGAACCACCAATGCAGAGGAAGCTCTTTCCGTTCTAGGTAACTTCCGACTAAAAGGAAGAATCGTAGGTACTGCAACAACTAACATCCTACCATTCCTCTTTGCAGAGTATAGAACTTTACCTAGTCCATCTGAGTACCATGGTGCATTTGTTCATACCCATGATACTGGAAAGGCATATTATGCTCATGCGGGAGGATGGACTGAACTTCTTAATAGAAACATAGATGGAACCATCGGCGTTGGGACAGATCATTTCACCGCTGGTATTATCACTGCAAATACATTCTATGGTGATGGATCCAACCTAACAGGCGTTACAGCAGAAGGATCTGGTGTCTCAATCCAAGAAGAAGGAAGCACTGTTGGAACTGCTGCAACCATTAACTTTGTTGGTGCTGGTGTTACCGCAACCTATTCAAATGGAGTTGCTACTATTGAAATTACCGACGTAGTTGGTAGTGGAGGAACTGGTGGAGCAACCAGCCTAAATGATTTAACTGACGTTGTATCCTCTGGAGCACAGATCAATGACATCCTCAGGTACAATGGATCTATATGGTCATCTGGTACTGGAATTGGCACAGTAAATGGGGATGACTTTAGACTTGGATTTGGAGATTCAAACGATCTTCAAATTTGGCATAGTGGAACCCAAAGTTATATTAATGAAAGTGGAACTGGGTCTTTATTCATTGACTCCAGTGCATTGTACTTGCAGAATAGTGGATCAACAAAACTACAAGTAACTGGTTCTGGTATCAACGTAACTGGAGTTGTGACCGCTACATCATTTGTAGGTGATGGGTCTGGTTTAACTAACCTTCCAGGAGGAGGTAGTTATGGTAACTCTGATGTTGATACACACCTCAATG
>NZVE01000058.1 GCA_002697345.1 Paracoccaceae bacterium
CAAATCTGATAGTGAAGAGGTAGTAACGACGGCTGAGGTTAGTTCTGTAGAAGAAGAAATCAAAGTGGTTACGGGAGAGATAGTGGTCAAATCTGATAGTGAAGAGGTAGTAACGACGGCTGAAGTTAGTTCTGTAGAAGAAGAAATCAAGGTGGTGACAGCGGAAGTAGCATCTAAATCTGATAGTGAAGTTTTGGCAACAAATATAGACGAAAATACTACAAAGAAAAAACCAACTATAGTTATTGTTGATAATAAAGGTTCAAAAGTAGTGCAATCGTCACCTTTACCAATTTCTCCTAAGGATAGTGATACTGAAAATGTGGTAATTGATACGATTACTTATGATAACGAAGGGGAAGTTGCTATTTCTGGACGTGGTTCTGCAGGAGATTTTGTTCAAATATATTTAGACAATAAGCCAGTATTATTAACTTCGATAGGTGTAGATGGGTCTTGGGTTACTCCTTTAACAAATATTAAACAGGGTTTGTATAATTTGAGGGCAGATGAGGTATCTAAAAGTGGAGTTGTTCTATCTAGGGTAGAGACCCCCTTTCAAAGAGAGAATGTTGTGATAGCAGCTAAAGGTGCATCAGCTATTACGGTTCAACCAGGCTATACATTGTGGGCAATAGCTAGAGAAAAATATGGATCTGGGTTTCAGTATGTTAGAGTGTATCAAGCTAACCAAGATTTAATTAAGAACCCTGATCTTATTTATCCTGGACAAGTTTTTAAGTTGCCTGAAGAGTAGCATTTCGCTTAAAAATAAAGTAATTTTTGATTGATCGTCAAACATATAATTATTATCAAAATTTACCCTTAACTAGAAAGAGTGCAAAAACTATGTTAAAGGCTAATAGCTCAATGAGAGTTGTCTTTCGTGTGCTCCCATATTTGTGGCCTAAACATAAATCCTGGGTAAAAAAGCGGGTAACTATATCATTACTTCTCTTGTTTTTTGCAAAAATTATAAGTGTTTTTACGCCATTTCTTTATAAAGGGGCGGTAGATCTCTTATCAGGGGATGTTCAATCTTCGGGTTGGATGTTGGGTGCTGGAGCTGTAAGCCTGACGGTAGCTTACGGAATAGCAAAATTTATGCATGTAGGTATTCAACAGCTTCGTGATGTTGTTTTTGCTCGAGTAGGACAACGAGCCCTACGTGAATTAGCGATAGAAACGTTTACGCATATTCATAAACTCTCTATGAGATATCACACTTCTCGTAAAACAGGTGGTCTTAGTCGGATTATTGAAAGGGGAGTAAAAGGTGTAGATTTCTTACTTAGGTTCTTACTTTTCTCTATTGGGCCATTATTTTTAGAACTTCTAATGACATCTATAATATTATTTGTTGTGTTTGATGTAAGGTTTTTATTGGTTGTTTTGATTACAATTTTTTTATACATTATTTTTACGTTCTCTGTTACCGAGTGGCGTGTTAAAATTCGTAGGATAATGAATGAGCAAGACACAGATGCTAACCAAAAAGCTATAGATAGCTTACTGAATTATGAAACTGTAAAGTACTTTTCGGCAGAAGATCGTGAAATTGCTAGGTATGGTTCGGCAATGGCTAAATTTGAAGCGGCTTCAATAAAAACTCTATATTCCCTTTCATTTTTGAATTTTGGACAATCATTTTTTATTAGTAGTGGTTTAGTAGCTGTTATGATTATGGCTGCGATAGGCGTACATGATGGAACTATGACAGTTGGTGATTTTGTGATGGTTAATGCATATATGATACAAATTACAATGCCCTTAAATTTTTTGGGAACTATTTATAGAGAAATCAGACAAGCAATTGTTGATATGTCTGAAATGTTTGGTTTGCTGGAACAACCTGCTGAGGTGGAGGATAAGATTGGAGCTCCTGAATTAGTAGTTAGTAAAGGGCGAATTGAATTTAAGGAAGTTTCGTTTGGTTACGACATAGAAAGAAAAATTTTAAAAGATATATCTTTTTCTGTGGAAAAGGGTCAAACGCTGGCTGTTGTTGGATCCACAGGAGGTGGCAAATCGACCATTGGAAGGCTTCTATTTCGATTTTATGACGCCGACAAAGGTTCAATTTTAATTGACGGTCAAAATATATCCCATGTTACGCAAGAAAGCTTGCGTAAAAATATTGGAATGGTGCCGCAGGACATTGTTCTTTTTAATGATACAATTTTTTACAATATCGCCTATGGAAAGTTAAATGCTTCAAAAACTGAGGTTGTAAGTGTTGCAAAAGCTGCAAAAATTCATGATTTCATAATGGAGTTACCAATGGGATATGATACTTCTGTTGGAGAGAGAGGTTTGAAACTTTCTGGAGGAGAAAAGCAAAGAATTGGTATTGCTAGAACTTTGTTAAAATCCCCCGACCTACTCGTTTTAGATGAGGCGACCTCCTCCCTCGATACACGAACTGAAAAGAATATAAAAGAGAGCCTTTTAAGCCTTGGTAGCGGTAGAACTACTATTTTAATTGCTCATCGGTTATCAACTATTTCTAATTCAGATCAAATCATTGTCGTTGAGAAGGGGCAAATAATTGAATCTGGAACCCATAAATCTCTTATTAACCTAGATGGAGTTTATGCCTCAATGTGGTTCAAACAAGACTTGGATGATCAAAAAATTGCATAAGACTTAATTGTTTATTTTAGTATGCGATTTAAAATTAATTTAGCTTCAGTCTCAGGGTCAGAAAGCTTACTTTTATCTTCTCCCGGATAAAATTTTTCTCTTGTTTTAGTTGCCATGGGCGCTGGTTCCTCAATTATTATTTGTAGAGATTTTTTTTGGTTCTCTACTTTCCAGCTCTTAACCAAAAAGAGTTGAGCAACTTTAGATGCACCGTATGCCACATGATATTTTTTTTGAGTCGCACTATCATTGAAAAATACTGCTTTTCCATTTTTAGATTGATTTAAAAGAGGACTCAAATTTGTTATTAATAGAGAGGTAGCAATGGCATTAGTAGCTAGTGTTTTTGTGAGCTCTTTTGAGTCTATGTGATTTGTTGGTGATAGAGCAGGAGCGTGAATGGCTGTATGAATCCAAAGATCTATTTTCTTCCAGCGGTTAAAAATTGCTAAACAACTTTTTTTGATAGCTATTTCATCGGTTACGTCCAATGGTAGTAAAGTTGCTGATCCACCAATTTCACGAATTCTATCATCAAGTTCTTCTAATGCTCCTACTGTTCTGGCTACTAGAATTAGATGGTAACCTAAAGATGCAAGATTTAGGGCTAGCGCTGCTCCTATACCTCGAGATGCACCAGTTATTAACGCTATTTCATTTCTATTGTCTGTCATAGGTCGCTCATTTCATATACTTTATTGAAGATCAAGATTTGTATTAATAATAATCCTATGTTATGCCTCGTGTGTTAAAATAAAAAAAAATGGAAAAAAAATGGCTTTAGCATTTGCTCAGAAAAATAATAAGAAATTATTGAAAAACATTAGCTTGGTAGTTCTTGGGACTGTTTTTATAGCTTTATCTGCTCAAGTAATTGTCCCTTTTGTGCCAGTCCCGGTTACACTCCAAACTTTAGCTGTTTTGATGATAGGCCTTAGTTTTGGTTCTAAACTAGGCTTGGCAACTGTGTTTACATATCTGCTTGAAGGGGCAGTTGGTCTTCCAGTGTTCGCGGGAGGAGCTTCTACTTTGGCTTTGATCGGACCGACTGCTGGGTTTCTTTTTGGTTTTCTACTTATGGTCTATGTTGCGGGCTTGGCACGAGACCTTCAGGTCACTAGCTTTTTTGCGACTTCCTTTTTTACTTTACTGGCCTCCATGCTTTTATACATTCCTGGTGCTATTTGGCCTCTCCTAATAGCTGAGTTTTTGGGAATAAAGGCAGGTTGGGCAAATTTACCAGTTAGTAAGATAATGAGTGGTTTTATAGCTCCATTTATTTTAATTGATATAGTGAAATCATTTGTAGCTGCGTTACTTGTTTCGTCCATAGTAAAACGTTTAATTTAACTATTATGTTTTATAAATGTGATTGTTAAAATAGCGGTAATTTAACTTAAGAAATTAAATTTTTTTTTAATTAGTTATTTTTTGTCATTTTGTTTGTGGAAATAAAGTTTTGTACCCAGTGGGGAAGATTTAATACTTTCTCATCAGACTTCGAAATAAGCCTAATCAAAAATTACTTTAAAAGATTTCGGGCTGTACTGGGTACTCATTAGTAAAGCAATGATCAGTGAGCTGTGGAGTTTCGTTGTTTCTGCCTTCATAACCCATTGCTTTGTAGGTACCTTCGATACTTAGAAAGAATATTGACGTAGCCCCTATAATGTTTTCCGTTTCCTTCTTTGAATACTTTGCTGCTATCAGTTCGGCTTGGTTAGGCGTGTCGATACCATAAAAATCTGGATATTTTACAGGAGGGCAAGCTATACCAATGTGCACTTCCTTTGCTCCAGCTTCAAAAACCATGTTTACTATTTGCTTTGCTGTGGTGCCTCGTACCAAGGAGTCATCTATGAGTATTACTATCTTTCCCTTTACAGCAGACTTATTTATGCTGTGCTTTAACTTGACTGTATTTTGTCTTAAGCTTTGGAGAGGCTCTATAAATGATCTTCCAACATAGTGGTTTCTTATTATCCCAAGCTCATAATCACATTTTGTAAATTGAGAAAAGCCCAGTGCCGCAGGTACTCCACTATCTGGAATTGGAACAACTACCGTATTTTTAGTTTCTTTTTTTGTAGGACAATTACCACTTTCTTGCCATTCACGGGCTAACTCTAATCCAAGATTTTTTCTATATGTATAAACTGTATTTCCTTTAACTACGCTATCAGGCCTAGCAAAGTAAATTCGTTCAAATAGGCACTGTCTTTCTATCTTAGTTTCATCATATTTAATACTTTTGATACCATTCTCGTCAATTAAAACTATTTCACCTGGCATAACATCCCGTACATATTTTGCTCCGACCATATCCAAAGCACAAGTTTCAGATGTTAGTATTGGCGAGCCATCTAAATCACCGAGGACTAAAGGTCTAATACCATAAGGATCTCTTACACCAATAAGCTTCTTTTTAGTCATTATAGTAAGAGCATACGCTCCCTCAATGTGGCTGAGGGCATCAATTAACTTTTCTACTACGTTATTTTTATTACTTTTCGAAACAAGGTGTAGAATTGCTTCGGTATCAGATGTGGTTTGAAATATTGCTCCAGATTCAACAAGTTTATTTTTTAATGATTTAGCATTGGTCAAATTACCGTTGTGTGCGATTGCAAACCCACCACGAAATAGCTCTGCAAAAAGTGGTTGAATGTTCTCAGTTATAGAAGCGCCTGTTGTACTATATCGAACATGCCCAACCGCACTATTACCAATGAGTTTGTTTACAATTTCAGGGCTATTAAAGTGCTCACTAACCAACCTTGGTCGTCGAACACCGTAAAAGTTACTACCATCAGTGGTAACAATGCCGGCTCCTTCTTGCCCTCTGTGTTGTAAAGAGTGTAGGCCAAGAGTAACTAAGGCAGCCGCGTTTTCATGATTAAATATTCCAAATACACCGCACATATATTTTCCAAAGATAAAATTTCTAAATACTGATATTTTTTGCTTTTAAATATAAAAGAGAATCACTTACGTTGTTCTCTCTTAAAAATTATAATTTAATTGAGGGGGTATTGCACGTTGATACTAACCCGTCGTAATTTTTTACTACCCAATAAGGTATATCGTCTGGGAGAACAGAGCTAAAGTCGGACGACACTCCATAAAATGACTTATATACAAAGCTTTCGTTTACTACAGGAAACTGCTGGTTGATTGCTAATTGACTGTAAGCAACAATAGCAACTGCAACTAAGACAGCACCCCTTGCTGCTCCAAATAAAAAACCCAAACTTTGGTCGATACTGTTTAAGAATGAACGTTTTATTAAATTAGATAAGAGTGGAGTGAAGAAGGAACAGATTACTACTGATAGCGCAAGTACAAAGGCAAATGATATTATTGTGGTAGCTTCGCATCCACTTACAATTTTATTTAAGTAAGGAACTTCTTTTACTAGTGGGACTGCTGTTGGAGCAAAAATGAAAGCTATAATCACTGATACAATCCAACCAGCTATCGAAAAAAGCTCTCTCGTGAAACCTCGAGCATACGCTAAAATCCCAGATAATAAAATTATGGTGAGAGCTGCTCCGTCTATTAATGTAAAACTATCCATTTTTTAGTACACCGTAATTATTTAAGTGAAAGCTTGTTAATGAATGCATTTATATCCTCGAACTCCGTAATCTCTATTAACGACTGCTCTACTTTTTTCTTTCCTTTTGAAATAATTGCTCCCTTGAATCCAAGTTTCTTAGCTTCTCTTATACGGTTTTCAACTTGAGAAACAGGACGAAGGGACCCAGACAGACTAATTTCTCCAAAAATAATTGTATTTAAAGGTAATACAATACCCTGCTTTGAAGAAAGGATTGCAGCAGCTATTGCTAAGTCTGCTGCTGGCTCAGAAACTCGCAATCCCCCAGCAACGTTTAAATATACATCATAATTAGAAAATTGAATTTTGCAATGAGCCTCAAGTACGGCCAAGATAGTTGCTAACCTACCACCATCTATACCAACTACCGTTCTTCTCGCTTGAGAGTGAGGGGAGGGAGAAACAAGAGCCTGTATCTCGGACAAAACTGTTCTAGTTCCTTCTATTCCGGCAAAAATAGCCGACCCAGGAGTAGATTTGTCTCGATCGCCAATGAACATTGCAGATGGATTTTGCACTTCTATTAGACCAGAACCCGTCATTTCAAAAACACCAATTTCATCAGTTGCACCAAATCGGTTTTTTACAGCTCGTAAGATTCTAAAGTTATGACTTCGCTCCCCTTCAAAATAAAGAACGGTATCAACCATATGTTCGACCACCCTTGGGCCCGCTAGTTGGCCATCTTTTGTTACATGACCAACTAAGACGATAGATGTGTTTCGAGTTTTTGCAAAAGTTATTAACTCATGTGAAGCTACTCTGACCTGAGACACTGAGCCTGGTGCACTGTCTAAATTGTCTGACCAAATTGTTTGAATAGAGTCAATTATTGCTAAATTTGGTTTCAAAGAATCTAATGTTGTTAGAATATTTCTAAGGTTAGTCTCAGCAGCTAATTTTAATGGACTTTCTTGGAGCTTTAGTCGTTTAGCTCTGAGTCGTATTTGGTCTACGGCTTCTTCACCAGAGATATAAAGAACATCTAAACCAAGTCTTGAAAATCTTGCAGCGGCCTGGAGTAGTAAAGTCGATTTCCCAATCCCAGGATCTCCTCCAACTAAAATAGCTGATGAATCGACTAGACCTCCACCCAAGACACGATCTAACTCTTTAACCCCAGATAGAGTTCTTTCTGGAGTTTTGTCTGTTGCAGATAATTTAGAAAACTTGATTATCTCACCTCTTGCACTTCCAATAGAGCTATTCCTTGGGCCAGATGATAGGGGAACTTCTTGGACTATTGTGTTCCAGGCTTTGCAATTATCACATTGACCGGACCATTTTCCAAAATTTGTTCCGCATTGACTGCATGAAAATAAAAGTTGTTTTACCATTGGGAAAGTCTCACCTAAGCTTGATCAGACAGCAAGCACATTTTCATATTTAGTAGGTACTTATCAAAATATATTCATTTTACTATATTAGTACCTTAAGTCTTTACTTTTTTAGTAATTATTTGAGATAGGACCAGTAGCCAGTCCATTTATAAATTGATCTACCATTTTGTTTCCTGAGTTATCCAAGTGATTGATTTCACCTTTCCACTGAACTTTACCTGAGTCTAACATTGCCACATCATCTGCGATTATACGAGTTGAGTTGATGTCATGAGTTATAGTTATTGCGGTTACCCCCATCTCAACGACAATTTCTCTAATTAATCTGTTTATTACGTTAGCCATTATTGGGTCTAGGCCAGTAGTTGGTTCGTCAAAAAAAATAACTTTAGGATCACCAGCGATAGCTCTAGCTAATGCGACTCTTTTTTGCATACCTCCAGAGAGCTCACTTGGGTATAGATCTATTATGTCACTATTTAAGCCGACGAGCTTCAGTTTTTCAGAGGCAAGTTGTTTAGCATCAGATCGAGAAATCTTTTGATTACCTCTCAATAAACGGAAAGAAATGTTTTCCCAAATAGGTATACTATCAAAAAGTGCTCCACCTTGGAAAAGCATTCCAAACTGATCATAAAATGTTTTGTTGTTTTTATTACTATTCTCTATTTTATTTATATGTATTGTGCCTTCGTCATAGGTTTCTAAGGCTAATATACATTTTATTAATACTGACTTACCTGTTCCAGACCTACCTATTATTACCAGACTGCTACCTTCATTAATCTTTAAATTTACGCCTGTTAAGATTTTCTTTTTACCAAATGATTTTTTTACACCCTCTAATACTATCATTTTAAAAAAGTGCTCCCGTTAAAGCAAAATTTGCTACTAATATAAATATTGCAGCTGCTTCTACTGACGATCTTGTTGCCTCACCAACGCCACGAGCCCCTTGACCAGAGTGGATGCCAAAATAACAACCCATTAGGGATGCTATTCCACCAAAGGCGGATGCTTTAATGAGACTTGATGTGATATCTGAAAGTTCGAGAAAACTTACTGTACTTTGTAAATAGCTAATCCAGTTAAAGTCTAAGGCACGAGTGGAAACTATATAACCTCCAAAAATACCAATAATATTACCAATGCTAACTAGAATTGGTAACACAATTATTGCAGCAAGGACTCTAGGGATTACTAGGTATTTTATCGGATTAGTCGAGAGAGTTTTAAGAGCGTTTAATTGTTCAGTTACTTTCATCGTAGCAATTTCAGCAGCTATAGAAGAAGTGACCCTAGCCGCAATCATTAAGCCCACTAAAACGGGTCCTAACTCTCGCACAAGCCCAATTGCAACAATTTGAGGTACTACAGCCTCAGCGTTAAATCTTGCGCCTCCTGCGAATATTTGCAGAGCTAGTGCTCCTCCTGTGAAAAAAGTGGTTAACCCGACAACTGGTAATGAGAAGTACCCTATATTAATTAATGAGTGACCTAATTCTTTGAAATAAAATGGTCGAGTTAAGAGATTTGCTAAAATATTAGCGATAAACAGAAACACCCGTCCAATACCAGAAAGAGCATGTAAAGTAGTTTTTCCAATTCCACGTATAAAAATCATTTGTAGATCCGACTATATCTGTTTCCAAGAGAAGTTAGAATTTCGTGACCTATTGTGTTTGATATTTCGGCAACCTGATCTATAGATTGAGATGGGCCAATAAAGTTTAAATAATTAGGTTCATTTTCTAATTTACTAATATCCACTGTTATTAAGTCCATTGATATCCTTCCTACTACTCGACAAGGAATTCCTTCATGATAAAAAATGGCTTTTTTTGATAAACTTCTTATTATGCCGTCTGCATAGCCAGCAGATATCGTAGCTATTGTCATTTTCTTTTGTGCTATAAACGACGCGCCGTAACCAATGCTCTCCCCTTTATTAATTACCTTTGTTTGAATTACTGGGATATCTAACGACACAACATGTTCAGAGTCAGAGAATGGGAACCCTCCATAGAGACCAATACCTGGTCGGGTTAGATCAAAGTGATAGTCATTTCCTAGTAATATACCAGCGGTAGCTGAAAGTGATCGTGGTATATTAAGCTCGGAAGTCATTTGGAGGAACTTGTTTAATTGTTTTTTATTTTCAAGATTTGATGGCTCATCTGCGCATGCCAAGTGACTCATAATAAAATCTGCACCTGTTGCCAACTCTTTTACCCAATCATTTGATGTAACCCCTAGACGATTCATTCCAGTATCGATTTGGATTGCAAAGGGAAGTTCGCGAGATTGTGAATGATGACGGTTTAATTGGACTATTGAATTTAGGATTGGCCTAGCCTCTAAATCAATGAATTTCTTAGTGTCACCCTCTAATTGTCCGGAAAATACATATATTTCTGGAGACTTTCCTAAGGTTTCTCGAATGATCTCAGCTTCATTTATTGTTGCAACAAAAAACTTTCGAACACCGTTAGTTGCTAACAGTTTTACAATTTCTTTTGAACCCAGTCCATAAGCGTTAGCCTTAACAACTGAACCTGTTTCAGATGTCGATAAGCGTTGTAATTTTTTTAAGTTATTAATTAACGCTTGTTTGTTAATGGTTAGGTAACCGGAACACATTTTAAAAAACATTTCTTTCCAAAGTTAATTTAAATTATTATTTTTTAAAAAATTTAATTTGTTTAAATTGATGGATTGGATTCATATTCTCTTGAGATTTTACATCATTTTCAGGAAACTCCCACAATAAAATTGGGTTTGACAATTTTTTTGATAAACTCGCTAGTGTTATATCTCTTGATGATTTTGAGTCACGCCCCATACCTAATGAAATTAAATGTTTTAAAGAGGCGTATGCTCCTGCTGTTATCCAGACTCTTAAAGCGAGGAGAGCGGGCGTAAGAAATAAAGTTAAGACTGTTGAAACGCCTAAACCAAAAACGACGGCAGTCGCTAATTGCTTCCACCAGAGTGCTGTTGGTGAATCTATAGTATAACCTCCATTAAGAAAATCGAGTGAAAGTCCAAACATCATAGGTGTAAGACCTGCCATAGTTGTTACCGTAGTGAGTAGTACTGGTCGAATTCGTGCCTCAGAAGTACGTATAACTGCCTCTATTTTCGGCATATATTGCGAATACTCTGAATAAGTGTCTATTAAGACAATGTTATTATTAACTACAATGCCTGCCAATGCCACTATACCGGTTCCGGTCATTATGATTGAGAAGGTCTGGTCCATGACTAACATACCTATTAGTACCCCTGAAGTAGATAAAACTACTGCAAGTAGAACTAATGCTGAATTATAAAAGCTATTAAACTGAGCTAAAAGAATAATAAACATTAAACCGAGTGCGGCTGCAAAAGCTGAACTCAAGAAAGCCTGACTTTCCTCTTGTTCAGCAGTATCTCCAGCCCATTCAAAGTTTATATTGGGTTTAAAAGGCCGATCCTCTACTATCCACTTTGTTATATAGTCTATACGTTCATTTGCATTTAACGGAGCACCATCTTCATTAAGTAAACCAGGTGCTATATCAGCCTTTATATCAAAATAGCGAGACTGATTTATGCGGTCTATTCTATCTAACCTGGGGACAACTTTCTTGCTAATAAACTGAGATAAAGGAATTAGGCCATCACGTGTCCGAACTTTCAAGCTATCTAAGGTTGAAAGAACTCTTTGATCCTTTGGAAGTCTTACACGAATGTCAATTTCTTCTTCGGAAGTACTGACCCTCATTGTATCTAACAAAAGACCTCTTGTGATCAATTGAACCATTGCTCCTACCATATTAACGTCAGCTCCGTATCGTCCTGCAGCTTCAACATCCACATTCAATTCCCAATCTATACCCGGAAGAGGTAGAGTATCTTCGATGTCAATTAATCCTTGGGTGTTATTAAATTTTGTTCTGGCCAAAATCGTAGCGTTTTTTAAGTCATTCCAATTATTGCCAGTTAAACGCAAGTTTACAGGTTTACCTTGAGCCGGTCCTCGGTCCTGAGATTGAATCTCTGTTTTTATGCCTGGTATGCCTGACATTTTAACTCTAGCTTCTTGAAGAATTTCTAAATCGTCTCGTCTACTCCCCCAAGGAGCTAATTCAATTTGAATTTTACCGATCGTATCAAGAGGTGTGGAGATGCCGCCATCATTTGCTCTAAGTCCACCCTCAGCAGCAAATGCGAATACGGCAGTAATACCTTTTATTGATAATAGCTGATCTTCAACTTGTCGTGTTAGTGCATCTTTTTCTTGAAGACTAAGGTTTCCTCTGGCTCTGACATAGACGATGGCTTGTTCAGTTTCAGATTCAACAAAAAATTCAACACCATTGTTGTTTGCTTTAAAAATACTGAAAGTTGAGATAATAAAAAAACTTACTAGTCCAATTGCAACTAAGGGCATTATTGGATTGCCAACAATAAATTTTGTGAAGTGACCAAACAAGGTTCGTTTATAACCTCCAGAAATTCCCTTTTGAGGGTTACGTATTGAAATTGCCCCCATTGCAATTGAAACCATTGTTGCCATTGTGACGAAAAACAGTACTGCTAAAAGACTTTTAACAAATGGAGGAATTCCAGTTGAAATAAAAATATACTCTGAATTTAATAACTGCATACAAGATATAAACAGCCCAAAAAAAGAAATTAAAAAGAAACATAGTCTTGTTAGGTAGCTGAAGCTACGTAACCATAAAGAAATCCCCGAAAAGAACTGACTTATAACACCTGTTACTCCACCTAATACAGGTAGGTAAATTAGTGCTACTATTAAAGAAGCGCTTAGAACAAAGATAAGAGTTATTGGGAGCATTCCCATAAATTGACCAGGAACCCCGGGCCAAAATAACATAGGCAAAAATGCACAAAGTGTGGTAGCAGTAGAGCTCACAATTGGCCAAAACATTCTTTTTGCAGCGTCAGAATACGCTTTCATAGGCTGAATGCCTTCTTGTAGTCTTCGATCAGCATATTCGACAACTACTATAGCGCCATCTACTAACATGCCTACAGACAAGATAAGTCCAAACATCACAATATTTGATACTGTAATTCCCATTATCCCAAGTAGGATAAAGCATAGTAGAAAAGATGTAGGAATTGAAAATCCAACTAATAGTGCCGAGCGAGCACCCAAGGAAGCAAGTACAACTATCATTACCAGTGCTATCGCTGTTAAGACTGATCCCTCTAGTTGTCTAACCATACTTCCTACATTTGTTGATTGATCAAATGTTACGTCTACCTTGACCGAGTTTCTTAGATCTTCTGGCCATTTTTCGACGGCATCAAAAACCTGCTGTCTAACTAATGCGCTTGTATCTATAATATTAAAACCTTTTCTTTTGACCACTTGAAGCGCTATTGTATCTTTACCGTTAAAACGAGCTGTCCCGGTTCTATCTTCGAAGGTTAACCTAATTTTGGCAAGCTCTCCTAAAGTAACAACTCTGTCGCCATTAACCTTAATCGGCAGTTCGTAAACGTCTCTCGGATTATCAAATGAGGATGGAATTTTTATTGCATAAGCCCCTTGGGAGGTTTCTATTTTTCCTGCGGCTACTAATAAATTATTATTGTTCACAACAGAAATTAGGTCAGATGCGGAAACATTATAAGCCTCTAAAGCTAGAGGGTTTATAATTACCTCCAGCATTTCATCACGGTGACCAGAGAGACTAACTTCTAAAATTTCTGGAAGAGTTTCAATAATCGTTTGCAACTCTTTTGCTGATTTTAGTAGTGTCCTTTCGGGTAGGTTTCCTGAAATTGAGACTATCGCAATTGGAAATTCAGAAAAATTAATCTCATTTACAGAATATTGTTTGGCTCCAGAAGGAAATTCAGCTTCAGCTTGAGTCATTTTGTCTCTAACATCTGCAAGCACTTTTATCTTATTCCAACCAAACTCAAATTCTAAGGCAATGCCAGCGTAGCCTTCAGATGCATTTCCAGTAATTTTTTTTAAACCATCTAGATCTTTAAGTTTAGATTCCATAACTTTTACGAGGAGTCTTTCACTGTCCTCTGCCGATATTCCTGGGAATGGTACTGATATGAAAAGAGCTGGTATTTCAATGTCTGGCTCACCTTCCTTGGGTAAACCAAAATATGCAGCCCACCCAATTACAATTGACATTGCTATGAATGCTATAATCATTCTTGCCCGCTGGCTCGCCCAATCGACAATTCCAATCATCGTTTAATTCTCCGAATATGAAATAATGATTTCAACATCATCAGTAAGATACTCTTGTCCAATAATAATTATTTCCTCTTCCACGTTTAATCCAGACACCCATACACCTTTAGTCGTATCTCTAATTAACTGTACTGGTTTAAATTCAGATTTATTTCTGTTCGCAATACGAACACCCATTTCCCCTGAAGAGTTTAACGTCAGAGCTGAAGCTGGTATCAAATGAGCTGTTTCTCCATCTGATACCACACTTATTTCTACTGTTTGGCCATCTATCAGCGCTCCTGACGAGTTATCGGTAGAAACCTCTAATCGAAAGGTTCGCGTTGCTGGATCAGCTGATTTTGAAATAAAAGTTACTTTTCCAGTAGCTTTTTGACCGGCTGAAGTTAATCCGTATGATTTTGCCCCAAGTTTTAATTGAGATACACTATTTTCGGAAACAAAGCCGACCAACTTAACTGTACTGAGATCGACTATTGTTGCACACAAAGAACCTGGCTGCATTAAACTACCTAATTCAGCTGTATTGGTCTCTAAATAACCTGAAAATGGAGCATATATTTCTAATCGACTTAATTCTTTCTTTACTGCTGCTACAGAAGATTGAGCCGATCCGACAAGTGCTTTAGCCGAAAGCACACCAGCTTTTGCAGTCTCGACATTTGCAATCGCCGACTTAATTCTTGCTTTTGTTGCCTCAACACCAGCTTTAGCTGTTTCGATGTTGGCTATTGCGGATTTGATTCTAGCTTTTGCAGTTGTTACGCCTACTTTTGCAGTTTCTAGATTTGCAATGGCTTGTTGTTTTAAAGCCTCGTTTGAAGCAAGGCGAGATTCTGAGGCATAACCTCCAGCCTTTAGTTTCTTGGCTGCGCTATAATTAATTTTTGCTTCCACCAA
>NZVE01000059.1 GCA_002697345.1 Paracoccaceae bacterium
CTTGAAAAATGGCATTAACATCAGCAAGTTTTAATGTTTTTAAGCTCGTAAAAAAACAAACTGTAGCGGTGAATAACAATGCAGATCTAAGAATCTGTAGTTTGAAATTTTTTGTTCTTAGTATGCGGTACAAAACTGGAGATAGTAAGATAAAACTAACTACTGTTTGACTTAGGTATCTTGCCCAAATGACTTGAATTGGGGGGTAGTTTTGTACTAAATGCTTTGCTACCGAATCCATTGAGGTAAATAATGCCAGTGTCACAAGTATTAGGCAGATGCCTTTCAGATTTGAAGACATATCATTTAAGCTTTCTATTTAATAAATTTAATTAGTTAAGAATCCTTAAAGTATTAACTTGTAAGTAGATCACCTACAGACGACATGTTGTACAAAATAGGAAATTGAGTTGTGGTTTGCATAGTTAATTAAGTTGATGAGTCCCAATCGTTAATTTTTGTTTTTGTAGTGTGACAAAGTAAAGTTATTTAGTTAAATACAAGCTTCAAATAATGCAATTGTGTTTTCTTTTGTAAGCGTAATAGGATTTCCATTACAGCTAGGATCTAAAAGAGCCATTGAGGCTAGCTCAGGGATATTTGGGTTAATAACACCTATATCAGATAACTTTCTTGGGATTTCTAGATGATCATTAAGGTCTTGAACAAATGAACAGAAACCTTCGAAGCCACCCTTAATTTCTAGATAGTTGGCAACCAAATCAAAACGACTTTTAATTGCTGGAGCATTGAGTTGAAGAACGGCTGGCATACAGATAGCATTTGTTGTGCCGTGATGTGTGTTATGTACAGCTCCGATAGGATGGCTTAGGGCGTGGATTGCGCCTAATCCTTTTTGAAAGGAAGTAGCACCCATAGCGGCCGCACACATCATATTTGCTCTCGCACTAAGGTCGGAACCATCTTTGTATGCCAGTGGTAAATAATTTTTTACAAGACGCATTCCCTCTAATGCAATCCCTTGTGCCATTGGGTGGTAATGAGGGCTAGAAAAGGCCTCCACACAATGTGCGAATGCATCCAGTCCAGTTCCAGATGTAATAAATTTAGGCATACTAACCGTTAGCTCTGGGTCACATATAACAACAGACGGCAATAATTTTGGATGAGCAATAATTTTTTTAGTTTTTGTCTTTGAGTTTGTGATAATACTGGCTCGACCGACCTCCGAACCAGTTCCTGCTGTTGTTGGAATAGCAATTATTGGTGCAATTTTTGATGCGTCCGCTTGGTTCCCCCACTCATCAAAGTCTTCAAAATCCCAAATAGATTTTTTCTGACGACCCATTAATGCAACCACTTTTCCTAAATCCAGCCCTGACCCCCCTCCAAAGGCTACAACACCATCGTGTCCTCCATTTATATACTGTCTTACACCAGCGTACAGATTCTCTTCAGTTGGGTTCGGATCGACTTCACTAAAAAAACCGGGGTTTAAATTATTGGCTTTCATAATTTCCAACGTTTTTTGAGTTATAGGTAAATCAGAAAGACCTTTATCTGTAACTAACAATGGTTTTTTTATACCAACTTGTTGACATATTTCTGGAAGCTCGTTTATTCTCCCTAATCCAAACCTTATTGAAGTTGGATAGTTCCAATTACCAAGTAAACTCATTTTTCCTCCATTTGATTTTACGAAACTCTATACCGGAGTTTATTATTTTTAAAGTTTAATGTCATACAAAAATATATTTCTCACTAAGTAATAAAATACTAATTTCCAGTCTAATGTGAAGCTTGATTAGAAGGGTTGAAATTTGGGTTTTCGTTTGCAACTCTAGTATTAAGTATTACAAATATCTCTTATCACAAAGATTTAAAAAAAGGATTTTAAGTATGAAAAGACAAAAAAAATTAGCTGTTGGAAAGGTTTTGCTCGAAAACGATATTACTCGAATAACAGAGTGGTCATTTTCTGGTTATGGAGACAATACGGGTTGGCATGAACATGGATGTGATTACTCAGTCATACCTATGTTTTCGGGCATACTGGAAATTGATGACGGTAAGACTATTAGTAAAAGCAAACTTGAGCTTGGAAAACCCTACTTTAGAGGAAAAGGTGTAAAGCACGATGTAATTAATGGGAATGAATTCGCGTGTAGTTTTATAGAAGTTGAATATCTTTAATAAATTAATATTTAGTAGGGTTTGCGAAAAAATGGATCAAGGAAAGTTAGAGAAGTTAAAAAATGCTGCAGACTGGATAGAAGATCAACATAAACGAGGAAAAAACTTTTGTTCTGTTCCTGGGTGTTTTGCTGTTGAAACACTAGAAGATGCATATACTGTCCAAGAGTTCCTTATCAAGGAATGGGAACAAAAACTTGGGCCAGTAGTAGGTTATAAGCTCGCCCTTACTTCTAAACCTATTCAAGAGTTGGTAGGTTTAGACCATCCGTGTATTGGGCGTCTTTACCGCTCGCAGATTTACCATGGTAATCAAACTGTCCAACTATCTAATTTTGGTCATTTAGGTGTCGAGTTTGAGTTAGCAGTGAGAATTGGTGCTGATATGCCAAAAAGTTCAAATTTGTGGACCTCAGAGAACGTAAAAGAGTTTGTGAAAGCAGTTAGTACATCGTTTGAGCTAATAGATGATCGTAACGCCAACTATAACAACTTAGAGGTTAATTCACTTGTTTCAGATAATAGTTGGTTTGGAGGGGCAGTTTTAGGAAAGGAAAATGAAAGTTGGAAACACTTAGAGTTTGATAAAACTGTTGTAAAGAAAACAGTGAATGATCAAATAGAAACTTCAACCACAGGTGCTGCATTGGGTGACCCTTTTAATTCGGTTGCTTGGATTGCAAATTTTCTTAACAAGCGTGGGCGGCTACTTAAAGCGAATGAATTAATTATGACTGGTTCAACCTTTGCGACAATGTTTCCGAAAAGTGGTGATACTATATCTTATGAGGTAAATGGTATCGGAGCAGTAGAACTGAAAGTTTCAGAGTAAAATTAAATTTCTATAATTTAATACCCAGATCAATAAAGTCTAGGTGCTTAATTATTTCTGCACCATAAAAGGTGAGTTGCCTCATAAGAGCAAACTAACTCGTCTTTATTTCGTATTACGCTATAGGCTATATTTACAAATCCTCGATCTGGTTTTGACTTTGATTTTTTACAGCTTACTACCTTACCAAAAACCTGTAAACTATTATCAGGACGGACTGGTAAAATCCATTTTACGTAATTCATTCCTGGAGAACCAATAGAGCTTTCACTAAAAAGTTTAGTATCTAGAATAAGCTTAAATGCTACTAGAAGTGTCTGCCATCCACTTGCAATAATACCCCCGTAAGGTGATTGCTGTGCCGCCACTTCATCGATATGAAAACTTTGTGGGTCCCACTCGAGAGCAAAATTAAGAATTTCTTTTTTAGAAATTTTTCTTGAACTAGTTTGGAACTCGAAATCCATAGTAAAATCTTCGAAAAACATTTAACCTCCTAAATACAACTTTTACAATATCACTGCCTAATTTTTGAAACATCCTGCAGGTGTTTTTTGTTTTTTATCGACTCACGCCATATCATAAACAGGCCAGACGATAAAATCAGAAAAATACCAATCCATCCGGATAGAATTGGCCACTCAGAAAATATTGTTATGCCCCAGAAAATTGAAATTGGTAGTGCGATGTATTCAAAAGGTGCAACGTACGCAGCCTCTCCAATTCGGTACGCTTGCGAAATTAAAAGCCCACCTAGAGCTGTTGCGAGCCCGATTAAAAGAAAAATCCAATAGTCCCAAAGATTGGGAATGATCCACTTCCGTAACAAGAAACTAAGTGAGGGGTCATCACTGATGTCCAAACTACCATCACCTAATGTTAAGCCTATTAAGCAGGCGACAACAACAAAGGTAAACTGGATGTAGAATGCCATAGTAGCGGCACTTTCGGTTGCTCGAATCTTTCGAGTCAATATATGTAAAAATGCATAACTTAGTGCTCCCAACATAGGATATATTGCAGCTATTTGAAATGCAGAGCTGCCAGGTCTTGAGATAATTAAGACCCCTAAGAGCCCTATACCAATACTTATCCACCGCCATATGCCTACATATTCTTTCAGAAATATAATCGAAAGAATTGTTATAAGTAATGGAGATACAAAGAATATAGCTACAGCATCAGCTATTGGCAAAGCTGCCAAACCCATAAACATAAACATATTGGCAACGACAACACAGCAGCCACGTACAATATGAATAGCTAAAAGATTTGTTTTAATTGCACTTAGGCCACCATTGAAGGGAAATAAGAACAAAACAATAAAAAGTAAACTCAATGATGATCTGATAAGAATTACTTCATGTAAGGGATACTCGGAGGATAAGTACTTTATCGAAACATCATTCAAAGAAAAGCAAAACATAGCTCCCATGGCGTATAATGGACCCAAAAATTTTGGGTCAATAATAAAAAACTTGGACATATTTATTTAGTTTCCAGTAAAGTCTCTAAGGAACAAAGATTAATTATTTGAGTATTTAGAGTATCTCTTGTTAGGTAATCTTCTTTAGGGTACGTCATGGCTATAGTGATTTTAGATAGCTTATACGTTTGAAATCAGATTCCATTGAGAAAGTATAGGTAATTCATGAGTCCTTCAATATCTGTTGAAAAGAATAATGATACGTCTATGGGGTTGTTTTACGGAGCATCTGCTTATTTTTTATGGGGAGTTTTACCTCTTTATATGAAAGCTATGTCGCATATTCCGACTCTAGAGATCATTGGGCATAGGATTATTTGGTCATTACCTATCGTAGGCATCATTATCATTTTACGCGGAAACATGAGGAATGTATTGTCTGCTTTAAAAGATCCAAGACAGGTACTGACGTCCATTTTAACAGCATTTTTACTTTCGATTAATTGGGGTCTTTATGTGTGGGCAATAACGTCAGGCCATGCATTAGACGCAGCATTAGGATATTTTATAAACCCGTTATTTAGTATCTTTCTGGGTGCTGTTTTTTTGAGGGAGAAATTGAATAGAGTTCAGTGGGTGGCTATCATTTTTGTAGCTTTTGCTGTTGGTTTGTTGACTTGGGACTACGGACATCCTCCTTACATCTCTCTTGGTATGACATTTAGTTGGGGGATTTATGGTTTTTTAAAAAAATCACTTCCAATAGGACCAAATCAAGGCTTCTTTTTAGAGATTCTTTTACTGGCTCCTATGGCAATAGCTTATATTATTTATCTAGAGATTGTTGGCGGATACTTTGGGGGGCGGAGCTCTACAGAGGTTTTCTTGCTCTTAGGATGCGGAGTAGTGACAGCAGGGCCATTACTATTATTTGCCAATGGTGCAAAATTGCTCCGACTTTCTACTATTGGCATTCTTCAATACCTAGCACCTACAATGATGTTTTTAATTGCGATATTTATATTTAAGGAACAATTTGGTACTATTAAATTTATCTCATTTTCTATTATCTGGCTGTCATTAATAATTTACTCATTTGGAATTTTCTTTGATAATAAGTCATAGGTTGAATTCTGATGTGATATTTTTTTTCGTATAAATCAGGATATTAATTAGTTAGTATTACTACAAAAATATTTAAGTTAAATAGAGGTAAAAATATGAATGTCATGATTAATAGAAATACTAATGGAGTTTATATAATCTCTGCCACACCGTTCACAGAAAAGGGTGCTGTCGATCATAATAGTATTGAGACTTTAGTTGAGTATTACATTGAGTCTGGTGTTTCAGGAATTACGATTTTAGGCATGATGGGTGAGGCTAATAAGCTGAGCCTAGAGGAATCAAACCAATTTGTTTCAGCGTTTATTAAGCGAGTTAATAATAAGGTTCCGGTTATTGTAGGTATTTCTTCATCAGGTGTTAATGCAATGGAATCCCTTAGTAAGCTCTCAATGGATGTAGGAGCAGCTGGGGTTATGATTGCCCCTACTCCTGGTTTAAATACAGAACAAAAGATTCTTAATTATTTTGATATAGTGTGTGAACAAATTGGCGCAAATGTCCCGATATGCTATCAAGACTTTCCACAAACAACAGGTGTTCATATATCAGCTGAAACTGTTTTAAGGTTAGCAAAAAAACATTCACAAATGGTAATGTTTAAGCATGAAGATTGGCCTGGTTTGAATAAGTTAAGTGTAATTAGAAGTGGATCTGGTAATGACGAGATACCAAGACTATCAATATTGGTTGGTAATGCCGCCTTGTTTTTACCTCAAGAATTAGGGCGCGGTGCCGATGGGGCGATGACAGGTTTTCCTTATGTGAAAATGTTAGTTGCTGTGGAGGGTCTTTATAGAGCAGGAAATATAGATGAAGCTGAAGACATTTTTGACACATTTCTACCATTAATTAGATATGACCAACAACTTGGTATTGGAATGTCTATTAGGAAAGAGATTTTATATCGTAAAAAACTTATTAAAAGTCCTTTTGTGCGATTGCCAAGGGTGAATATGTCTAAGATTGATTATGATGAATTAAGTCGGCTAATGAAACGTTTGGATTATAAATTAAAAACCACTGGTTTGGGCTCAGTCATCGATAATTATTGAGACTATTTTAAGTAAAGGGAGTATTTAAGTTGTATGATTTAGTTGTTGAGGGGGGTACTGTTGTAACTGCTACTGAAAGTTACAAGGGTGATGTCGGTATAATTGATGGAAAGATAGCTACTCTGGGAACAAATTTAAAAGGTAGAAAAAAGATTGACGCTACTAATAAGTTAGTACTACCAGGAGGGATTGAAGCACACTGTCATATTGCTCAAGAAAGTGCCACTGGCGGTATGACTTCAGATGACTATCAAAGCGGAAGCGTAAGTGCTGCCTTTGGTGGTAATACTTGCTTTATTCCTTTCGCAGCACAGCATCGTGGAACGGGAATAAACGAAACCTTAGACTTATATGATAGTCGTTCAAAAAACTCATCAGTAATAGATTATAGTTACCATTTAATAATAGCAGACCCTACACCAGATGTGATGACACGAGAACTATCAGAAGCTGTTGCGAGAGGTATAACTTCCTTTAAGGTATTTATGACTTATGACTTGATGAAGGTAAGTGATGAACAATTCCTAGAAATCCTTACTGCTGCAAAAGAACACGGTGTTTTGACTATGGTTCATGCTGAAAATAGTGGAATAATTAAATGGGTTTCAGATAAGCTTATTAAGGGCGGATATACTAAGCCTCGATATCACGCGATTAGTCATCCAGAAATCGCTGAAGTTGAAGCAATAAATCGAGCTATAATGTTAGCAAAATTTGTTGATGCCCCATTGATGATCGTACATGTTTCAACTGCTCAGGGAGCAGCTTTAGTATTAGAGGCGAAAAACCAAGGCTTAAAGATTTTTAGTGAAACCTGCCCACAATACTTATTTTTAGATCGTAATGATCTTGATAGACCCGGAATGGAGGGGGCAAAATTTATATGTTCTCCACCACTCCGAGATAAAAAAACTCAAGATGAATTATGGAAGCATCTACAAATAGGTACTTTTACAGTTTTTTCTTCGGACCATTCTCCTTACCGTTTTGATGAAACTGGAAAATTAGCAAAGGGATCTAACGCACCATTTCAACAGATTGCAAATGGTATGCCTGGTATTGCAATGCGTTTGCCATTGTTATTTTCAGAAGGGGTTAACAAGGGCCGTATAACTCTCCAGAAGTTTGTTGAATTAAGCTCAACAAATGCAGCTCGTACTTACGGTATGTTGCCAAAAAAGGGGTCCATTTCTATTGGGGCTGATGCAGATTTAGCAATTTGGGACCCAGAGCTTACTCGAATAGTGACTGTAGAGGATCAGCATGATGCAATGGATTATACCCCATTCTTGGATATGGAGGTAAAGGGATGGCCAGTTAGTGTGATAAGTCGGGGGTCTGCTGTAATTTTAAACGGGAAGCTTGTGGGAGATCATTCCCATGGAAAATTTACTCCTAGAGAAAAGATAGATCTTACTGGATTTGGTGGAAAACCTGCTCCTGAGCTTGATGTTGAAAGTTTCTTTTAAATGCTGATTTCAAGAATAAAGGTTAGTGGTTTATGAAATCAATTGTGGTTATTAACCCAAACTCTAATAAAGTGGTAACTGATGGTCTCGATAAGGCACTTGAGGCTTACCGTTTCCAAGGAGGTCCTGAGATCATATGTGTAACGAATTCAAAAGGGCCATTTGGAATTGAAAGTAAACTAGATTCTGAATCTGTTGTTCCTGATATATTCGAACAAATAAAAAACCATAAAGATGCTGGAGCCTATGTAATCGCATGCTACTCCGATCCGGGGATTGACCTGTTGAGGTCTGCTATTAAAACTCCAATCTATGGAATTGCAGAGTCTGGGATATTAACGGCTCTTTCTCGAGGTAAAAGATTCGGTGTAATAGCAATTTCTGAAGGATCTATCAGTCGGCATAGAACCTATATCGAGAAGATGGGCTTTGCTTCAAGGTTAGCTAATGAACGTTCGTTAGATATGACGGTAGATCAGACTGCACAAGGTGCTCACACTTTTGAGAAACTGATTGAAATAGGAGGAAAATTATTAAAAGATGGAGCAGACGTAATAATTTTAGGTTGTGCGGGAATGGCGACGCATCGGCTAGAGCTAGAAAAAGAATTGAATGTACCAATAATAGACCCTACTCAGGCCGCGGTATCAATGGCTCTTGGTTCGCTAGTTTTATAATTTGTTAAATTAAAAAGGAATTAGAGTAATGGAACTTTGGCAACTAACAGCAACGGAAATAACAAAAAAAATTAAGGATAAAGAGATTTCTGTCCGAGAATCGGTTGCCAGTGCGATTGCTCGGAGCGAAGATGTTAATCCAAAAATTAATGCTGTAGTATCAAGTATGGGTAGTAATGCATTAGAGCAGGCTGACCTCTTAGACAAAAAAATAAAAGCTGGTGACGATATTGGAATACTTGGTGGAGTTCCAGTAACCGTAAAAGTTAATATTGATCAAGCTGGGTATGCCACAACAAATGGCTTGAAAATACAAAAAGATTTGATTGCAAAACACAATAACCCAATAGTTAATAATTTAGAAAAGGCAGGAGCAATTATTATAGGCCGCACCAATACTCCAGCTTTTTCACTTCGCTGGTTTACTAGGAATACTCTTCATGGAAATACGTTAAACCCTGTGAATAAAAATATAACTCCAGGTGGCTCGTCTGGTGGCGCTGCAGCAGCCGTTGCGGCAGGAATGGGGGCTGTTGGGCACGGAACTGATATAGCAGGTTCCATACGGTATCCTGCCTATGCATGCGGTGTTCATGGGCTGAGGCCATCTTTGGGTCGAGTGCCTGCTCATAATTTTAGTGGTTCAGATAGGTTTATTGGCGGTCAGTTAATGGCAGTTTCTGGTCCTATAGCGAGGTCTATTCAGGATCTAAGGGTTAGCCTTACTGCAATGTCTAACTCAGATTTTAATGACCCCTGGTATGTTCCAGCTCCATTAGTAGGTGAACCAAGGCCAAAAAAAGTAGCGTTATGCCTCTCTCCAGATGGTATGAAAGTTTCCACAGAAGTTAAAAATGCGTTAATTTCTTCTGCGAAATTATTAGAAAATGCTGGCTGGAAGATAGATGAAGTCGATACGCCACCTCTTAGACAGGCAATGGAAAATCAATTAATTTTATGGATGGCAGAAATGAAACATGGTGCTGAAGAGGCAGTCGTTAAAGAGAATGATCCGGACGCGAATATCGTTTACCAACGACTAAAAGAGCTTTGTCCTCCTGTTGACTTAGCCGTTGTTATGAAAGTCTTACAATCGCGTGCATCATTGGTACGATCTTGGCGGTTATTTCTTGACGAATATCCAATTATGTTGTGCCCAGTATCTGGTGAATTACCTTTTGATCAACATAAAGATGTAAGTTCTGATCAGAATTTTGAATCAATAATTGAAGCCCAGATGACACAGATAGGTCTTCCATTTGTAAGTTTGCCTGGACTTACAGTATCTACTGGCATGGTAAATGATAGACCTATTGGTATTCAAGTAGTTTCCAACCCCTACAGAGAAGACCTTTTATTAGATGCTGGAAAAGTAATCGGGAGCACTATAAAAGTGGTTGATCCAATATAAAATTTAAAAAGGGCACGCTTTAGTAAAATTATGTGATCACAAAAAATACAATATATTATTTTGTGATCACAAATAATAAGATATCTGTTACCATGAGTTAATAGAAATTTTTGATACTCGTTTCTTTACTGCAAAGACGAAGGGGTCTAGGCTTATTTAAAAATTTGTCCACGTAATTATAACTTATAAGAGGATGAAATGATTTCTTGTCAACGTGATTTTTTTACTATTCCAGAAGAAATAGCATATTTAAATACAGCCTATATGTCGCCACTGCTTAAATCGGTAGTTTTAGCGAGTGAGAAAGGACTTCGACAAAAAGAAAGCCCTTGGGAAATAACAATTCCTGATTTTTATGAATCCGTTGATGAGGCCAGATTACTTTTTTCTCGATTAGTAAATGTTGATGTTCAAGGAGTTGCTGTTGTCCCTTCTGCTTCTTACGGAATTGAAACTGCAGCAAAAAATCTCAAAGTGGGGAATGGGAGGGTAGTTTTAATCCTAGATAATCAGTTTCCATCAAATGTTTATCCTTGGCAAAGGCTTGTACGCAATCAAGGTGGAAAAGTAGTCTCTATTTCAATACCAAGTGACATGTCTCTTACTGAAAAAGTCTTAAACTCTATTAATGAAAGTACGGCAGTTGTTGCGCTGCCTAATGTTTTGTGGACAAATGGACTTATAGTGGACCTGATTTCTGTGCGTCAAAAGTGTGATGAGGTTGGAGCCGCTTTGGTACTTGACCTTACACAGTCAGTAGGAGCTATGAAAACAGACTTTAGTAAGATCCGTCCAGATTTTGCTGTTGTTGCAGGTTACAAATGGTTGCTGTGCCCTTATTCTACAGGTTTTTTGTATGTTGACCCTAAGTGGCGAGATGGAGAACCATTAGAAAATGGCTGGATAACTCGAAAAGACAGTAGAAATTTTTCAGGTCTGGTGAATTACACCGCTGATTATGAACCAGGCGCTAATAGATATGACGTTGGTGAGAGAGCAAACTTTGCTCTTATGCCAGGTGTGGTAGAGGCTTTAAAACAAATTTTGGAATGGGGCATAGAAAACATCCAAACTACGTTGGCAGTAAATAATCGAAATCTTTCTAAGGAACTTGAAAGTCTTGGTTTATCAGTATTACCAGAATATTTAAGAGGCCCACACTTTTTAGGAGTAAAATTACCTAAATCGGCACCTACGGACTTGCTCTCAACGCTTGTGAAATCTGATGTATACTTATCTGAGCGTGGTGGAAGCCTGCGAATTACACCTCACCTATGGAATACTCAATCAGATTTTGAGAAACTTAAGGATACTCTTAAGAAAGCATTATAAGTAACTCTAATTAGCTTGGACTAGGTTCAGGTATTTTCTGCCAATGTAAGGCTATGGAATCTCGGCGGGCTACCCAAATATCATCAAACTTTTTAATATATTCAACGAAATTTTTTATTGCTTTAAAACGACCAGGGCGACCTAAAATCCTTGCGTGCATTCCAATAGACATCATCTTGGGAGAGTCCTTCCCTTCGTCATACAGAGTATCAAAAGAGTCTCTAAGGTAAGTATAAAACTGGTCTGCTGAGTTGAACCCTTGAGGTGAAGCAAATCTCATATCATTTGCATCTAGGGTGTAAGGTACTATTAAGTGGTTTTTTTGAACTTTACTCCAAAATGGTAGATCATCTGAGTAGTCATCGGCATCGTATAAAAAGCCCCCATATTCGGAAACTAGCTTACGTGTATTTTCAGACGTCCTGCCAGTATACCAGCCAACTGGTCTCTCACCACAAATGTTAGTTAGGATTTCCATGGCCTCCTCCATATGGGCCTTCTCTAGGCTCTCTGGAATACCGTGATAATTAATCCATTTGAGACCGTGGCTAGCAACCTCATGACCGTCCTTTAAGGCCTGTTCAATAACACTTGGATTTCGTTGCGCCGCCATCGCAACAGCAAATAAAGTAATTGGCAAATTATGGTCTCTAAATAATTTCAAAATTCGCCAACACCCTGCACGACTTCCGTACTCATAAATAGATTCCATTGACATATGTCTGGAGCTCTCAAACGGAGTAGCACCAATAATCTCAGATAGGAAAGATTCTGATGCTGTATCACCATGTAAAACGCAGTTTTCTCCACCTTCCTCTATATTTAAAACGAACTGGATGGCTACTCTTGCATTATTAGGCCACTTGAATTCAGGCATTTTTTGACCATAACCTATTAAATCTCTTGGATAGTCATTAAAATTTGACATATTTTCCTACAATTCCACTGGTTACTACAAATTTTACCCTTAGCACCTACTCCGCGGCTTCTAAGTACTCTGTTAGTGGCGGGCATGTGCAAATTAAGTTTCTATCTCCAAAAACATTATCAATCCTACCGACCGCTGGCCAATACTTATCCACCCTGTTTGCACCTGCTGGGTAACAAGCCTGCTCTCTTGAGTAGGGCCGATCCCATTCAGAAAGAAGATCTTCAATAGTGTGAGGTGCATTTTTTAACGGATTATTTTCTGGATCAATCTCGTTGTTTTCAATGGCTTTTATTTCACCATATATATCGATCATTGCATCACAGAACCTATCAAGCTCACCTTTATTTTCAGACTCTGTGGGTTCGACCATTAAAGTCCCAGCAACAGGCCAACTCATTGTTGGAGCGTGAAACCCATTATCAATTAATCGTTTTGCTATATCATCAACCGTAACGTGAGCCGTATCCAAGAAAGGCCTAGTATCAATTATACATTCATGTGCAACTCTGCCTTTATTTCCTCTAAAGAGAACATTGAATGACCCTTCAAGCCTTTTAGCAATATAGTTAGCATTTAATATGGCTACTTTCGTAGCCTGGGTTAACCCTTCGCCTCCCATCATTAAGCAATAAGCCCAACTTATGGGTAATATTGAAGCTGAGCCAAATGGAGTGGCACTTACTGGGCCAGTTTTTCCCCCTTCAATTGGATGGCTAGGTAGGAAAGGTTCAAGATGTGACTTAACACCAATAGGGCCCATTCCTGGTCCACCTCCACCATGCGGAATACAGAAAGTTTTATGCAGGTTTAAGTGGCTGACATCAGAACCTATTTCTCCGGGCTTTGATATTCCAACCATCGCATTAAGGTTCGCACCATCTAGGTAGACTTGGCCACCAAATTGATGTGTTATATCGCATACTTCTTTCACAGTTTCTTCAAAAACACCATGAGTAGACGGATAAGTAATCATACACGCTGCAAGGTTATTACCAGCCTTAACGGCTTTTTCTTTAAAATCCTCAATATCGACATCTCCGTTTTCAGCAGAATTGACTATTACTACTGACATTCCTGCCATTTGAGCGCTGGCAGGATTAGTCCCATGCGCACTTACTGGAATTAAACATATGTTCCGATGACTATCACCGCGAGCCTTATGGTAGGCAGCGATTGTTAGTAGGCCTGCATACTCACCTTGTGCTCCTGAATTTGGCTGTAAAGACATGGCATCATAACCTGTAATTAAGCACAGTTTTTCAGACAAGTCTTTCAAAAGCTCTTGATAACCTTCTGTCTGGTTACTAGGAGAAAATGGATGCATTTTAGAAAATTCAGGCCAACTTACCGGCATCATTTCTGCGGCGGAGTTTAGTTTCATAGTACAAGAGCCTAAAGGAATCATTGAGCGATCTAAGGCTAGATCTCTATCCGCCAATTTTCGCATGTAACGCATCAGCTCTGTTTCTGAACGATTCATATGGAATATTGAATGGTCTAGAAAACTACTGGATCGTATTAAATTTTCTGGAAGGCAGAAATCCTCTGAAAAATCTGTCCATTTACAATTTAACCCAAAAGCGGTCCAAACATCCTCAATCGTTTCACGTTGTGTGGTTTCGTCAACGGTGATTCCAAGTTTATTTGATCCAATTTTTCTTAAATTAATACCCTTTAATACAGCAGAATCTAAAATTGATTTCTGATTTTTTCCTACATCAACTGTAATAGTATCAAAGAAACTCTCGGACTTAATACCGAAACCTCCTGCCTTTAAACCTTTTGCCATATGATTTGTATTTAGATTTACTTTTTGTGCTATTGCTTTTAATCCATCCGGTCCATGAAAAACTGCATAAAGAGATGCCATAACCGCTAATAGAGCTTGCGCAGTACATACATTTGAAGTCGCCTTTTCACGTCTTATATGTTGTTCACGAGTTTGCAACGATAACCGATATGCCTTAGTTCCTCGAGTATCTATTGAAACCCCTACGATTCTTCCTGGCATGGACCTTTTGTATGAATCCTTACACGACATATATGCTGCCGAGGGCCCACCAAAACCCATTGGAACGCCAAACCTTTGAGTGGATCCAACAGCAATATCAGCACCCATTTCTCCAGGTTCTTTAAGTAAAGTTAGGGCCAAGGGGTCAGCAATCATAATAGCAATTGCCTTAGCTTCATGAAGCTCTGATATCTTTTTTGAAAAATCAGTTAATCCTCCAAATGTTCCCGGATATTGGAAAATCGCACCAAAATGATTGTCTGCTTCTAATTCCTCTGGATTACCTACAGTTATATCAATCCCCAATGGCAGTGCTCGAGTTTGCATTACGGCAATGTTTTGAGGATGACAGTTCTCATCAATAAAGAAGCTTTTCTTCTTCGATTTTGAAATACGCTCTGCCATAGTCATTGCTTCTGCAGCGGCAGTTGCCTCATCAAGTAGAGAGGCGTTTGCAACTTCTAGGCCAGTCAGATCGCATATCATCGTTTGATAATTTAATAGAGCCTCTAACCTTCCTTGGCTTATTTCTGGTTGGTAAGGGGTGTACGCAGTATACCAAGCTGGGTTTTCAAACACATTCCTTTGAATTGCGGGAGGAGTGACCGTATCGTGGTAACCTTGCCCAAGCATTGTTGTCATAACTTTGTTTTTAGATGCAACACCGCGCATATATTTTAGCAACTCTTGTTCAGACTTCGGTTCTCCAAAATGAAGAGAAGTTTTTTGACGGATATTTTCTGGAACTGTTTGGTCAATTAACTCATCGATGTCTTTAACCCCAAGAACTTTACACATTTCAGCAATTTCTGATTTAGATGGCCCAATGTGACGTAGATTGGCAAAGTCGTAAGGTAAATATTGTGTTGGATTAAAAGTCATGAAATTTTCCTTAGCCAATAAAATTGTTATACTCTGCTTCTGACATGAAATCTTCTAGGTCAGAAAGGTTTTCTATTTTCAATTTAAACATCCAACCGTCTCCAGTCGGGTCGTCGTTTACTTTGCTAGGTTCATCATTCAAGATTTCATTAACTTCTACTATCTCACCGTCTAATGGCGCTAAAATATCAGATGCAGCTTTCACACTTTCTATTACGACAACCTCTTCATCTTTGGTGACAGATGTGCCTACTGCAGGTAATTCAATAAAGACAATATCGCCTAATTCGGTTGATGCGTGCTTAGTAATTCCTACCGTTACTAGGCCATCCTCTAACAAAAGCCACTCATGCTCTTCTGTAAATTTCATTGTTTTTCTCCCTATTTTTTATAATTTGATTTTTTAAAAGGTATTGATGTTACTCTAGCGGCCAATAGTTTCCCACGGACATCGCCATATATTATTGTTTCTAAGCCAGTGTATTCTTTTAAGACGTAGCCCATAGACATAGACTTCTGAATTGATGGACCAAATGCCCCAGAAGTTACTTTTCCAATAGGGTCATTCCTATTATCAGATCCATATAGAATAGTCCCTTCTCTCATAGGGGCTCGCCCATCTGGCAAAATGCCAACTCTTTTCTTAGATGGACCTACTTCCAATTCTCTCAGAATACGATTTGCACCGGGGAACCCTCCAGCGCGTTCTCCACCAGTGCGTCTGATTTTTTGAATGGCCCAATTAAGGTTGCCCTCTATTGGACTGGTATTAGTGTCGATGTCGTGTCCATAAAGGCAGAGGCCCGCCTCTAGCCGCAGAGAGTCGCGGGCACCAAGTCCAATTGGCTCTACATTAATATCTTGACTTAAAAGTTGCACTATCTCATCAACAGCATTGTTTGGTATAGAAATTTCATAACCATCTTCCCCTGTGTAGCCTGACCTAGAAATCCAACACTCAATGTCTAATAGTTTCGCGGTTACACTATCCATAAATTTCAATTCTTTAACGGTTGGGTTTAGTTTAGATAGAACCTTTTCAGCAAGAGGGCCTTGCAATGCAATTAAAGAACGATCCTCAACCATATCGATTTGAAAATCACTTCCAAGATTGTTTTTTAAGTGCTGAAAGTCACCATCTTTACAGGAGGCATTAACGACAATAAACAAATGATCACCCCGGTTTGCTATCATAAGGTCATCTAAAATCCCACCGTTATCATTTGTAAACATCGCGTATCTTTGACGACCGCTCTTTAGAGATGATATGTTTACTGGAACAAGAGTTTCGATTGCTAATGCAGCATCAGCAATTACACCCGACTTTGGGTACACGAGAATTTGGCCCATATGGCTAACATCGAACAAGCCTGCTGCCATTCTTGTGTGGAGATGCTCTTTCATTACGCCCAGATTGTATTGTACTGGCATCTCATATCCCGCAAAAGGTACCATTTTAGCACTATTCGCAATATGATAGTCGTATAACCTTGTTCGTTTAAGTGTGGTCATAAAGCCCCCTAATTTTTTAACCATAAAAACATCATTATTTACGAGTAGTGTAACCCGCTAATGATGCCCCTCTGTCCTTTTGCCTGAGATCGTTATCCCTTCGGCGAGTGTTCTTAGACACCTCTCTCCAGATTTTATGTTGATATGCAGGTCCTTTTGCCTGAGAGTTTCCGGGGCGGTTGCTCCTTCGGCACTGGTAATCCAGATTCTCCCTGCATACACTAGATAGTGATAAAATATTTGTTCTAGGTCAGCAAGCCCTAGCTTGTAAAAATTTAAAAGATACTGGCAAGCCATTAAAGTATTCTACAATCATTGTTAATTATTATAAAAGGGTACTTTAATTAATTTTGATAAGAGTTTTTATTGGTAAGGACGTTTTACATCTAATTTAATGAAAATTATCAGCCTTTTTTATGAACGTAAAAGTGGATGAATCCTATTCTTGTAAAAGCTAGTTTACACGACAATACTTTTGATTAAGGTTGTACTAATAATATTTACTTAGCTTACAGAGTTAAACTTATAATATAAAAATCTTTATAAAGGCAGGAAAGCATATGTTGAACGAGCATGTAATAAAACCTGGAGGCCCGATACAGGTTTTTAATACTGGGGATGCCCGTGCATTGCCCGTAATCGATCGAGCCAAGGGCATCTATATGTGGGACACAAACGGAAAGAAATATTTTGATGGTTCATCTGGACCTGTAACAACCAATTTAGGACATGCTAATGAGCGGGTACTAGAAGCGATGTCAAACCAGGCAAAAAAAGTATGTTTTGCTAGTGTTGCTGTTTTTGAAAACTCTCCAAACCAAAGACTGGCAGAAAAGTTAGTCTCTTTGTCAGGAACAGGTTTTGATCAAGCATTTATTGTTTCAGGAGGATCTGAGGCTACAGAGTCAGCAATTAAACTTGCCCGCCAGTATGCTATTGCAAAAGGTGAGTATAATAGAACTAAAGTTTTGGGAAGAAACCCAAGTTACCATGGATCAACTTTAGGTGCATTTTTAGTTTCGGGTGATCCAGTTGCTGAGTCGATGTTTGGTTCTATGGCAAAAGTTATGCCAAAGGTTCCAACTCCATTTTCTTACCGACTGCCTGATAATCATGATGTAAATAGTTATGCTCGAGAGTGTGCTGGAAAACTGGAACAAGTTATCCTAAGTGAGGGGGCTGATAATGTTTTAGCCTTTATTGTCGAAACTGTTGGCGGGTTATCCTCAGGAGGATTAGTTGCTCCGGACCATTATTACGAAACGGTTAGAGAAATTTGTACCCGTTATGGTGTTTTATTAATCTATGATGATGTAATGGCAGGTGCTGGCCGCACAGGAAAGTTTTTATCTGCAGAACATTGGCCAAACGCTCGTCCTGATCTTGTTACTTTGGCTAAAGGAGTGGCCGCTGGTTATACGCCTATAGGTGTAGTTATGGCACCAAATGAGATTGTTGGTACAGTTGTTGACTCAGGTGGTTTTCAACATGGTCACACATATGCGGCCAACCCGCTTTCATGCGCTGTGGGTGAGGCTGTCGTAAGTGAATTAATTGAAAATGATTTGATGAATAATGCCACAGAAATGGGTGGATATCTTATGGCTAAATTAAAAGAGTTAGCTAATTCAAGCCAGGTAATTGGAGATATTCGAGGCAAAGGTTTGTTATTAGCCGCTGAGTTAGTTGCAAATAAAGAAACTAAAGGAATGTTGCCTATCAAGTGTCGTGGCGTTTATAGGCTTGTTGAAATTGGAATTGAAAACGGATTGTTATTATATACCAGGAAGACATCAGGTGGGATCTTTGGTGAGTGGGTGATGATAACACCAGCCTTAACAATTAATAAAAGTGAGGTTGATGAACTTATTGATTTATTGAGGGTAACTTTTTTACAGTTCGAAAAAGAGTTACACTCTCAAAAATATATCTAAATTAGTATCACAATATGATAAAATAATTTTAACCTGACAGGTACTAAAATGAATTAATACCATTTATAGCTTTGGGTTTTGTTCTTTGCTTTTTATCGTGTTACGATTTTTTATCGAATCATATCTTTTATGGAGGTTAAAACATGAATAAGTCAAAATTATCAATTTATGGAATTGCGACTGCGACTGCGATTATTGCATCCTTAGTAGGATCCGCATCTTTTGCAGCAGACTGCCCAATTAAAATTGGCGGTTTGGCCCCACTATCAGCTCCTGGAGCTGTTGGCGGAGGTGAGGCAATGCGTGACGCTATGAAACTAGCAGAAGCAGATCTGAATGCGGCTGGTGGCGCACTTGGATGCGACATTAAAGTTGTTATTGCCGATACAGAAGGATTACCAGAAAAAGCAGCGGCGATGATGAATAGATTGATCACACAAGACGGCGTAGTAGCCGTTGGCGGTGGTTATCACAGCTCGGTTGGAGTTGCGTCTAAAGATGTTGCAAACGATGCAAAAATCCCAGTGGTTTTTGCAGAAACTTGGAACGATACAATTACTGGCGATAAACAACAGTTTATCTTCCGAATTGCACCGCTAAGCTCTTGGGCGTCCGCTACGATTTGGCAGTCTGCAATATTGGCACCAGGTCTAAAAAAAGTAGCAATTTTAACAGAGAATACAGATTATGGTATCCCTGCTGCTGCTGAGACAACTAAAGGCTTGGTAGCAAATGGTATTGAGGCCGCGACTTACGGTGTTGATATTGGAACACAAGATTATTCAGGAATTGTTGAGCGCATAAAAGCGTATGATCCTGGTTATATTATTGTTCTTGCAACTGGTGAAGCTGGATACAACTTTGCACAACAAGCTGCTGATGCAGGAATTGGCCCAATGGATGTACCTTTCCAGGCCGGTCAAGTTGCTCTTGAAAGTAAAGCTTGGTGGGAAAATGTTCCTGATGGTCAATATGCTTTCGTTCAACGGATAGGTATACCAGTGAACTTGTGGAATGATAAAGCGCTTAAATTAAACGAGACTTATAAAGCGCTAACAGGTAAGGGTGCTATTGAAAGCTATGCTTTAGAAGCATATGACTCCATCGCAATTTTGGTTCAAGCAATAAATGAAGCGGGTACCACAGATGGAGAAGCAATCGTTACAGCTCTTGAGAATATCGATCACGATGGAACACTTGGCCGAATATATTTTCCTTACGGTTCAGGCAAAGATCCTAGCGTAGACGGAAAAGGTGACGAGTGGTGGCATCAGTGGCCTGATCCAGCTATGACCGTTATCCAGTACCAAAACGAAGGTGAGGACTCTACTGACTCAGCAATTGTTTGGCCTGACGCTTACAAAACTGGTGATGCTATCTGGGTTAGTCAATAACTAGGTAGTACTA
>NZVE01000060.1 GCA_002697345.1 Paracoccaceae bacterium
TCCATTCTCATGGTCCTGATCTAGTGCTTTTTGGTTTGCCTTATCGGTTTGGGTTGGGTCATATGGTCAATGCACCCTTTACTCCAATAGGTCTAAACAAAAGCACTAGTATGTTTGGACATACTGGTATTGGAGGAGCAGTTGTTTTTGGGGACATGGATAAAAAGGTTGGTTTTTCTTACTTTAATAATCAACAACACAAGGACTTAAAACTCTACGAAACGTCCAATAAATTAGCCAAAACACTTTATTCTCTGCTCTAGATTCTTATTCTTTAAACCATGCAATTTAAAGACGATTTTTAGCGAGAACACCTTCAAGCTGAGAGAGAGCACCTTCCATGCTCTCTTTGACAAAAGCTTCCAATTCAATGGGTTCAATGATTGCTTCCCACGCTAACAATGAATGCTGCCCATCATCTAGAATTTCCATCTTGGCGTGATGGGACGTTAGAGCTCCAGGGGATTCAAAGCACGAATATTCAATTCGTCTTGCACTATTGTCATGCAGCAGGATTCTTTCTTTAATTGCTCCAGCGCCCGGTAAAATCAGAGACCTTACTTCTCCATCGAAGTCACAGCTTTTTACGCCAGGCACCCAGTCAACCCGATCCGGCTTGCCGAGGACAGCCCATACTTCCTCAGCTGAGAAATGAAGACTGTGGTTAAACTTAATAGTGATAATAAACCCTCTCTTTTGTTTCTAACGCAAGCCTAAGTTTAAAGAGTCCTTGACTTGAATAAAAGTGTGTAACGCGCTTTGGTACATTTAATTAAAGTTTACATTCGAGTGTAATCCAAAACCATACTCTTAAATACGACTAATAAGACAAGTTGTTATAGAAACCCTTTGCGGACACCACGCCAGATGATTCGGCAGAAAAGCAAAAGTGCCAATAATTGCTGCGAAATGCATGAATTTAATTCATGTTATGATGAGATTTCATCAGTAATCATTTCTTGCGAGGAATATGGTTTTATGGTTTTATGGTCTTACCGTTAAGGATAAAAGATCTGAAATCGGCCGAACGCATTGCAGGGACTTTTTTATGAGAGCTTTCACTCGCGAGTTTACCATCCAGCCACTAAGACGCGCTATTGCACTGGCTACAATATCATCTTTGGGAACCTTTAATGCTTTATCTCAAGAGAGCATTGAGGAACCTGTGAACGAATCAGTTCGTCTTGAAGAGATCATTGTCACGGCAACAAAACGTGAAGAGAATATGCAGGATCTTCCGCAATCAATTCAAGCTTTTGGGGCTGATGATATAAAAACCCTTGGCTTCAGTAATATGCGCGAATACAAAAAATCTATTCCGAGTCTGTCGACGGTTCAAAACTCACCTGGTCGTTCGGAAGTGGTATTTAGAGGTGTAAGCACTGGTAGTGGCGAGTGGCGCACGGATTCAGGTACCGCTGTATATCTTGGCGATATTCCGATGACTTCAGCTACTCAGTCGGTTGACCCACGACTAGTTGATATTCAGCGTGTTGAGGCTTTGCCAGGTCCTCAAGGAACTCTCTTTGGTTCAAGTTCTCAGTCTGGAGCATTGCGGATAATTCCAAGCGCCCCCGACCACTCAAGCCTTTACGGCGAGATAAATACTGGTCTTTCCACTATCAAGGAAGGTGACAAGAGTCATTATGTTGAAGCTTGGGTAAATATGCCCATTATTGAAGATAAATTGACCGTCAGAGCAGTAGTTTATGATTCGAAAGATGGCGGGTATATTGATAACGTCTACGGAACTAATATTTTTTCTGATGATGACAACTCTGATGTTGTGGAAGAAGATTTTAATGAGTGGGATCAAAAGGGAGCTCGTGTTAGTGCTCTATGGTCTGTCAATGATTCGTGGGATGTGAATCTAATGGTCATGCAACAGGATCAGCACTCACAGGGTGATTGGCTGTCTGATCCGGGTGCGCCAGGGCTTGATGATTTAGAAATAGTTCGGTTTCATAAAGACGATCGCCGTGATAAGTGGTGGATTTCAGCACTTAATGTCACAGGTGACCTCGGTTTTGCTGAACTATCGCTCACTAGCAGTTACCTCGACCGTGAAATTACTTATGAGTTTGATGCGAACGTTGATGGGCAAATCCGTGCACAATCAGTAGCTACCTACGGCACCTACATTTATTACAATGTCACTTATGACACAGGATTTCAGCCGGAGATATCAGTTAATGATCAAACGGCGGAGCGTTTTACCCATGAACTTCGACTCAGTTCGACAGGAGATTCGAGACTCAAATGGATGGTGGGGGCCTTCTATGAGCAAACTGAAGATTATTGGGATTATGTCTTCAGTCAAGTAGAGAATCTTGACAGTACAGCTTTTGGCGCCTATTGGGGGCTGGCTTATGACACCTATTTTCCAAACACGGACGATTGGTACTCAGAAGAATACAGCGCCAAAACAACGCAAACTGCTGTCTTTAGTGAAATGAGTTATGGTTTGACTGATAAGTTGACAGCAACAGTCGGAGCTCGATGGTTCGAATATGAGCGTGATAGATCGGAGTTTAAAGAGTGGCCGCGCGGTAACCCTTATGATACTGATATTTATGAGGGGGATGATAGCGATACGTTATTTAAGTTTGCGGTAAATTACGATATCAGTGATGATCAGATGGTGTATGCATTATACAGTGAAGGATTTCGTTTGGGGGGCGCTAATTCCAAGAAAAATCCTGCTTCTAGAATGCCCGATCGGTATGACAGTGATAGCTTGATTAATAAAGAGGTTGGTCTCAAGAGCCAATGGTTAGATAATCGTTTGCAGCTCAATGCTTCTTTTTACTCAATGGAATGGGATGATATACAGAGGGGTATTACGGACCCGGATGATTGGTCTGCTAATGCGACCGTTAATATGGGGGATGCAGAATTATCAGGCGCCGAATTGAGTTTCACTTTTGTTGTGAACGAGCGCTTAAGTCTTGATGCCACATATTCGACAAACGACTCAGAGCTTCAGAATGATTATTATTTGAGTGAGCTAATCTCTTTAAGCGACCCTGATAATCAGGATTGGCTGTTGGGTGCAAATGGGCAAGAAATGGCTATTGCTCCTCCCTCTAAATGGTGGATAGGTATTGAATATAAATTTCCAGCCGTTATGGAAGGTGTAGATGGTTGGGTACGTTACGATCACTGGTGGCAAGAGGCAATGTATCATGATTGGTGGAGTGCTAGAGATGCTATGAACCTTGATCCAACGGTGACTGGAACTAAGTTAATAAAAGATCAAGGGGAAGCGAACCTTCAGTTTGGGTTGTATGCTGAGGGTGACTGGAGTGCCACTCTGAGTATTTGGAACCTGTGGGATGACCGCAATGCCCAGTGGATCGCCAGTTGGTATGACGACAGTTTTGGTGAAAATGGTACTTGGCCAGATGTGAACCGTTATCTCAATATGCCGAACTACAATCAGCCTCGTACTATAGAGATTAGTTTCACAAAGACCTTTGGTCAGTAAATAGGCGAAGTCTAGGTGAGTTAAAGGCACTCTGGTATATCGTCAACGCTTCTAGAGATAAGAGAATTAGGCTTCCTAGTATGGAGCCTTTTTTTTACCCATAATTTACTGAACACAGTTAGAATAGACCCTGCGAAAGGTAATAATAAGATGTTTAGACGGTACTTCTTCTTCCTATTTTTAATTCTTGGCTCATTAATGATAATGTCTTGTGATAATCCAGATAGTCAAAAAAGTTCTAATCCCCCTGCTTGGAATAATATTGCAATAATCCGTGAAAATGTCGAAATGCCGCGGGCTCATTTTATTGCTTACCCAACTATAGAGGGGGCGCTAGCAAACAACACTGATCAAAATGAAAAGTATCTATCGTTAAATGGGCATTGGAAGTTCAATTATTCGGATGGCCCCGATACGCGCCCTGTGGCGTTCCATAACTTGGATTTTGATGTTTCAGCTTGGTCAAATATCGAGGTTCCGTCAAACTGGGAGCGTCAAGGTTTCGGGTATCCGATTTATGTAAATGTGCCTTATGCGTTCGAGATTGATGAGCCGAATGTACCTGAAGACGAGAATCCTATTGGTTCCTATCGAAGAGATTTTGAGATTCCCTTGACTTGGGATGGCCAGTCAATATTCGTCAAGTTTGGTGCCGTCAGCTCAGCATTTTATCTATGGGTCAATGGTGAGTATGTAGGATATAGCGAGGGGAGTAAGACGCCTAGTGAATTCGATATTAGTAAGGTTGTAAAATCTGGGAAAAATACCATTGCGGTTGAGGTGTATCGATGGAGCACAGGCTCATACCTTGAAGATCAAGATTTTTGGTCATTATCAGGAATTCAGAGAGATGTGGAGGTGTATGCCAGACCTAAAATTCGAGTAAGAGATTATAGAGTTCAAGCTGGACTCGTTAATGATTTTAGAGACGGTGAATTAATTCTCGATATAGACCTAGCATCTGAAGGGTCTGAATCAGTTAGTGCTGAAGTCGAGTTATATCGAGACACAGCCGTTATTTATCACGAAAAACAAGAAATAGCCGCCTTTCAGCCAAATACAAACATTACTTTTTCTCAAATTGTTAGCAATGTCACTCCTTGGAGTGCTGAGAAACCAAATCTTTATCGATTATTGATAACTTTAAGAAATAAACAAGGCGATGTTGTCGAGGCAATTAGTCAATATGTAGGATTTAGGACCGTAATGATTAATGACGGTATTTTTCTGGTGAATGGAAAAAAAGTGAAGCTAAAGGGAGTAAATATCCACGAGCACCATGATCGGAAAGGGCATGTGATTGATGAGGCAACTATGATCAAGGATATTGAGCTCATGAAAGCGGCAAATATGAATGCCGTGCGAACTTCACACTATCCATTTCCTGAACGTTTTTATGAACTTACCGATTTGTACGGTTTGTATGTAGTTGATGAGGCCAATATCGAAAGTCACGGATACGGTTATGATCATGACAAGACATTAGGTAATAAACCTCGCTGGATGAGCCATCATCTAGATAGAACTAAGAGAATGTGGCATCGAGATAAAAATTTTTCTTCGATTGTCATTTGGTCTTTGGGTAATGAGGCTGGAGATGGCGTCAACTTGGGTGCCACTTATGCTTGGTTAAAAAAGAAAGATAGCACTAGACCAGTGCAGTACGAAACTGAAGGAGATATTAAACTAGTTGGAGAAAGACATTCTGACTTTCACTCCAGTATGTATTGGCGTCATTGGGATCTAGAAAAATATGCCGAGGAATATGGTGACCGTCCTTTCCTCTTAATTGAATATTCTCATGCTATGGGCAACAGTAACGGGAACTTGGAGGACTACTGGAGAGTTATTGAGAGTAATGACAATCTTACAGGTGGTTTCATATGGGATTGGGTCGATCAAGGTTTGTATGAGCAAGATGAAAGCGGTAACCCTTATTGGACATATGGCGGTGACTATGGGCCAAAGGATGTTCCGTCAAGTGGCAATTTTTGTCTTAATGGAATTATATTTCCAGATCGAAAAGTGCAGCCTGCTTATTGGGAGGTCAAAAAAGTCTACCAACATGTAAAGTTCAAGCCACTCAGTCTAGAGCGAGGCCTAATTGAGATTGAAAATAACTACAACTTTACAGATCTTAATGAATTTTCACTAAATTGGGTGTTGACTGCAAATGGCCAAGAAATAAAGTCTGGAAATTTGGATCAACTGGCTATTAAGCCCGGAGCACATGGTGTTGTTCAGTTAGGGGATTTTTTCCCTTCTATGAAGCCAGGTGTTGACTACCACCTAGATTTAAGACTCGTTGGTTCAAGTGCACACGGTTTGCTGCCTATTAACCACGTTTATGCTGAAGAGCAGTTTGAGTTATTTAATCCGTACCCACGGCCTCCTGTTGAGGTCAGGAGTGCAGAGGCACTCGCGGTAGTTGCAAGTGAAAGCTCTATAGAGATCAAGTCGGATAACTTTACTGTGGTATTTGACCGTGAAAATGGATTGTTGTCAGAAATTGAAGTGGACGGGCGTTCAGTATTACTCTCGCCTCTCCAACCAAATTTATGGCGAGCCCCAACAGATAATGATTTTGGAAATTACATGCATGATTGGGGAAAGGTATGGTCTGATTCAATAGATAATCGAATATTGGATTCTCTGACTGTCACTAATCAGTCCAAGGAATCTGTAGAACTTTTAGCAAAATATCAATTCAAAAATTTGGATAACCAAACAATAGCCCTTTGGCAGTCAACCTTTGAGATATTTTCTGGAGGAGATATAAGAGTGCAAAACCATTTTACAAAAATGGCAGGCCAGCCTGAATTGCCGCGAGTTGGAATGAATATGCAGTTTGTGAAAAGTTTTGAGCAGGTTGAGTGGTTAGGGCGAGGTCCCTTCGAGAATTATCGCGATAGAAAGTCTGCGGCTAGGGTAGGGCGTTTCCAAAATACGGTTGAGGATCACTACGTTCCCTACATCAGACCTCAAGAAAACGGTTATAAAACAGACACAAGATGGTTCTCTCTGCGGGAAGAAAACGGCGGTAGAGGGGTATATGTTGTCGCAGAGGATCGTATTGGTTTTAGCGTCCACCACAACGTTCAAGAGGATTTCATTCCGCGAGCGAAAATAGCGATAACTAGTGAAGATGGCGACGGGGCTAGAGATAATCCTGATCGAGTAAATGTTCATATAAATGACATCAAGCCAAGAGACTTGGTGTCAGTTAATGTCGATTATGGTCAGATGGGTATTGGTGGGGATGATTCTTGGGGTAAAAAGACATTGCGAAAATATTCACTATCTGACGCTGAATATAGATATGACTTTTGGTTACGATTTGTAAAGTCCGGAGAAAAATTACGTTGAATTTATACTCGTGATATTTTGTGATTTTACTTGTACAAGGTGAACACTATTTTTTTATGGGTTAAAGGCTAAGAGCAATAGGATAATAATTATGGTTTTAGGAACTGTCGATATAGGTGTTGCGGTACTTTATGCTATGACGATATTTTTCCTAGCTCAATGGGTCTCGAGAGAAACAGCTGGGCATACTAAAAACGCAAGTGACTATTTTTTGGCGGGTCGAAATTTGCCTTGGTGGGCAATTGGTGGGTCATTGATTGCGGCTAACATTTCTGCTGAACAGATCATTGGGATGTCTGGATCGGCCTATGTTATGGGTTTTGCGATTGCGTCTTATGAGTGGATGGCTGCAATTACGCTTATCTTGGTAGGTAAATATTTCTTGCCTATTTTTCTTAAGCACGGCATTTACACCATGCCTCAGTATTTGGAGAAACGATATGATTCTCGAGTCCGAATTGTCATGGCTATATTTTGGTTAGGAGTGTATGTTTTAGTTAACTTGACATCAATCCTATGGTTGGGTGCTTTGGCGGTCAATAGTATTACGGGACTCGATATAACCGTAGCTCTTGTAGCTATTGGTCTGTTTACTGCCGCGTACTCCCTTTATGGAGGTCTTAAAGCAGTTGCTCTAACAGACATCATTCAGGTAATCATGTTGGTTATCGGTGGTCTCATGATTTCTTATATCACTCTGGATAAAATTTCGTTGGGTGGCGGTGTTGCCGCTGGTCTGACGGAATTAATGAGTCAAGCGCCTGATAAATTCGACATGATTTTATCGAAAGAAAATCCCAATTATATTAATCTGCCTGGAATTTCTGTGCTTGTAGGAGGTATGTGGGTAATGAACTTATCCTACTGGGGTTTTAACCAATATATAATCCAACGCGCTTTAGCAGCAAAAAGTGTTAAAGAGGCTCAGAAAGGAATTGTTTTTGCAGCTTTTTTAAAATTGTTAATGCCATTAATTGTGGTGTTACCTGGTGTCGCTGCAGTATTACTTTTACCTGACTTAGCAGCCTCAGATCAGGCTTATCCTTCGCTGATTCATCTACTTCCAGTAGGGATAAAAGGAGTTGTTTTTGCAGCATTAATTGCTGCGATAGTGTCGTCACTAGCATCAATGACAAATAGTATTTCGACACTTTTTACTATGGATTTGTTTCTTTATTTCACCAAGAGTGAGCAGTCACAAGAAAGGCTAGTGACAATTGGACGGGTGGTTGGCTTAATGTCTTTAATATTTGCAATGCTTGTCGCAAAGCCGTTGCTTGGTGGATTTGACCAGGCTTTTCAGTACATCCAAGAATTTACAGGATTTTTTACTCCAGGAATCGTTGTAATATTCCTTTTAGGCATGTTCTGGGATAAAACGACCGCGAATGGTGCCCTTTATGCCGCAGTTGGCTCGTCAATCTTGTCGGTGCTATTTAAAATACTTTGGCCTGATTTGCCATTTATAGACCGAGTAGGATTAGTATTCGTTTTGTGCGCTCTGATAGCAATTATTACCTCGATTTTGGGCTCGACTCAAAAGTCTCAGTCGGTGGTTGATGTTGAAGATGTTGATTTTTCAACATCCTTTACATTTAACTTAGGTGGGTTTGCGATTAGCCTTGTGTTAGCTGGATTTTATATTTCTTGGTGGTAGATCAGCGGTCTATGTGTGCGTTAGTCGCCGGGATGCTAGTTATCTATCGCCGTTGTAATCAGAGAGAAGCATCTAAAGGTATGTGAGTTGAATATGACTGGTTTAATAGCTACATCAGTTGTGCGTGGGAGTCAGCAGGGCGACAGTCATGGTGGTGTGTTTCTTATTGATCTGAAAGATCAGAAAGTTGAACAAAAACTAGATTGGAATACTATGGCGATAGATTGGCGCGGACGGGGTGCGGATCGTGGTTTGAGAGGTATCGCCATCCATAATGAGACCTTGTTTATCGCTGCGAGCGATGAATTGTATGCCTATAATCCTGATTTTAGTTTCAAAAGATCCTGGAGGAATCAGTACCTTAAGCACTGTCATGAGATTGTTGTTTATCAAAATCAGATCTTCCTGACTTCGACCGGTTTTGATTCAATTTTGGTATTTGACATAGTAAAAGAAAAATTTCACTGGGGCCTTTATGTTGAGACTGAGGGTTATCAGTTTACTGGTAGTGCATTTGATCCAGGTAATGATGACGGTCCGTTGATGCTGAACAAATTGCACATCAATTCGGTCACCGCAAATGACAATGGCCTTTATTTTGCAGGGCTCAAAACAGGCGGATTACTTCATTTTAATGGAAAACGGGTGAATATGAGTGCAACCTTACCACCTGGCACGCATAACGCTCAACCGTATCAAAATGGCGTATTGTTTAATGACACGAACGCTAACATGGTGCGATATGCAAGTCGGGATGCTGCTGAGGACAGGGCTTTTAGAGTTCCCTCACTTCCAGATCGCCATATTACTGGACAAAATCTTGATGACAGTTCCATCGCCAGAGCATCGTTTGGTAGAGGGCTTTGTATTGTTAAAGAGGGATTGATCGCCACAGGGTCCTCGCCTTCAACTGTCGCTCTACACGATTTAAAGAGTAGAGAAACGGTTTTACAGGTCACACTGTCCACAGACATCCGTAACGCTATTCATGGCTTGGAAGTTTGGAATTTTTAGGGTGATTAACCACTAATATCTCGGATAGACTGAGGGAGATCTTTAACTACACTCTCTAACTGTTGTTGCCAATCTTCAATATACCCAGCATAGTTTTTCCAGAGGCCAAGGGCTGAAGTATAAACAGGTTGCCTAACCTGTTCTGAACTAGCGGTTTTTACTGCGCGTTTTGTTTCCCAGTAACGTATACATTGCTCCTCAAACTCTAACCCACAAAATTGTAAAACTCGTCGTACTTGAGACTCTAGATCGGTGACGGTGTCTTCATAGTGTACATCCAGAATCTCTCCTGGAAGGACAGAGTGCCAATGCTGCATAATATCTACATAGTCACAGTAGAACTGAGCTAGCTCAAATTTGTCGTAAGTAAAATTCTGGCCTTTAGCAAACAACTGCTTGTAAGCCCCGAGACAACTATCCAACGGGTGACGTCTAGTATTAATGATTTTTGCATTAGGCAAAATCATTTTTATCCAGCCTACATGGGCAAAATTATTAGGCATTTTATCAATAAAGAAAGGCGTGCCAGATGCTCTGTGCCGATCTACCTGTTGAAGGTATTCTTGACCATATGCTTTGAAATCGCGAGGGGTTAGAGTACTCAGTGTCTTTGGATAAGTAAGCCCATCTTGACGATATTTTCCTGTACTCAACGCAATATCACCAAGATTGGGCAATTCTGATGTACCTTCAACCAAACTATGGCTTGCCAGAATTTGCTCTATTAGCGTAGAGCCAGATCTGGGTAACCCAACAACAAAAATAGGATCAGGTTTCTCGCATCCAACCCCTTTGTGATGGTTTAAAAACTCTGCGCTGAAAACACTTTTAATAGAGTCTAGCTGCACTTGATTAGCTACAGGGTCATAAGTAACTTTGCTGCGCTGAGTTTCATTACCAAGATTGTAGTAGTGCCAAGCAAGATCGTATTCTTTTCGATCCTCATAAGCCTTACCTAAGGAGAAAAGGAAATGTGTGCGTGCGGAGTCAGTTAAATCCTCTGAATCGAGTTGTGTCTCCATAGCTTTTACTTCAGAAGATTTGAAGTTAAAAATCTTTAGATTTGCCATGCTCCAATAGCTTTCACCTAAACTTGGCCTGTACTCTATGGATTTTCGGTAGGCGCGTAATGCTGCTTTTTGGTTGCCCACTGTTTTTAGGGAGTGGGCATAGGCCATATGAACATTAGGTGATTCATCCTTAATTGAGAGAGATTTTTTATAGGCACCAAGAGCAGATTCAACTTGTCCAGATAGCGAGAATGCTCTTCCTAAACCGGCCCAGGCTTTGTAATCATTTGGCTTAAGTTTAATAATCTTTTTATAAATTGCTATTGCATCTAACCATTTGCCACAATCAATTAGAACTCTACCAAGGCTACTTAGCGCTTGAGAGAAATCTGGTGCTATGTCAGTAGCTTTTCGTAATAGCGCTTCGGCGTCATTAAGTTTTTTGTTTTCTCCGTGATAGACCAATGCTAAGAAGTGCATAGCATCAACATTATCGGCATTTCTCTTTAAGGCCTTCTTGAGTACTGCTTCAGCCTCCTCAATTCTATTGGAGCGCCAGTGTTCAGCTCCTGCGGCAACTAAAGCAGCATCTTTATCTCGATCAAGATAATTTTCAAATGCTTCATCGACTTCATCTGTTTTGCCAGACGCAGATAAAGATTGAGCAAGTTTTTTATGAGCACTTGTTAGTCTCGGGTCTAATTGGATGGCTTTGCGGAATGAATCACTCGCACCTTTATAATCGCTGCTTAACGCTTGGATGCTTCCTAAATCTTCATGGAGGCCAGCGAAGTCTGGAGTAAGTTTCAAAGCAAATTCTATTTGTTGTTTTGCCTCGTGCAGATTACCAAGTTTGATAAAAGCATGAGCTAAGAGTTGTATATGGGCTCCACTTGATGGGCTAGTGGCTAAAAAATTTTGACAAATTCGTCGGGTTTTATCAGGACTGCCATTTCTAAGATGATTGATTGCGTCAGCAAGATCTTTTTGTGTATCCGAATCAGCGGTAGTCATTAAGTTCCGTGCCTTTTGTTTGGTCCTAAATCATCAAAAAGGAAAGTTGATGTTGACATGGTTTGAAAAGCAAAACCTCGCATGTAAAAACGCAGGACAAAAATACAAGTGACACGTTTCAAAGTGTCATCTTATTCTATAACATGAAGTATAATCAATAGGAGACAAAGTCGAGAATAATCAATGATTTTAGCTTTTGAGGCGCAGTTACTCGCGCGAAGATAATTGTTGAACGACACGCTTTGCATACTTGATTTTTATTCATCTATCAATTCTACTAGCGTCGGTATTAAGTAGCTTTAATCAGTTGTGAGTATCACACTCCTCTCATTGCAATGGTTGAATTTATGCGTTCAAAAATAACATTACCTTCTTTAAAGTCGCTTGTAACGTTCGAGGCGGCTGCTCGAAATTTGAGTTTTAAGATCGCGGCTCAGGAACTACATGTTAGTCAATCAGCGGTCAGTCATCAGATTAGAAATCTTGAAAGTTTCTTAGGTACCAAACTTTTTATTCGTAAGTCTCGGAGTATTGAGCTAACGCCTCAGGGAAAGAATTATTTTCCGAAAATTAAGTATGCGTTTAATTCTATTTCAGAGGCTACCAATCAGATTTTGGGTGAATTTTCTAATAGTGTCTTCACGGTGCAACTATACTCGACTTTTGCGATTCGATGGATGATTCCGAGACTACCGGAGTTTAAAAGAGTACATCCTGAGATACATATTCGTCTTCATACATCCCAAGAAAATGTTGATTTTGATCATCAGGATATTGACGTCGCTATTATGATAGGTAAGCCCAATAATTCAGGGTTGCATTATGATCATTTGTTTGGCGGTGATTTGTTCCCTGTTTGCAGCCCTAAATATATTGAAATGAATGGGCCTATTGGTGACCCAGAAGATCTTGATAAGCACAGCATTTTGCAGGTCTATCCCTCTAAAAATGATTGGATAGTTTGGTTGTCCTCAAATGGATTGTCTAATGTTGAGCTGGATTATGGTTTAGATTTTGATAGCTATGAGGCATCCTTGATAACAGCAGGACAGGGTATGGGTATTGCAATGGGTCAGCAGCCTTATGTAAATGAAGATATTCAATCAGGTGTGCTGGTTGAAATATTTCCTAATTTAAGGGTCAAGAACCCCGATCGCTGGTATTTAGCTTGCTTAAAACAAAAAAGCGAGGACTACAAAGTCAAAGTATTTAGAGGCTGGTTAATGTCAGAGATCCACAATGATAATAACCATAATCTAAATTAGTGTAATTAGTAATGGTGTTGCAGTTGCTTTTGCTTGTTACGATAATTAAGGAAATTCGTGTGAGATGACTGAGGATTATAATGATGTTAACTGACGCCAAATTGAGCTTATTGTCCAAAGCTATGATCGTCTTAATTAGTGGACTAATTTTATTTTTAAGCCCTCAGAGCTTTGCTGCAGCGTTAAAGAGTCAAATGGTACAAATGCGTGATGGCATCCACCTGTCAACAGATGTCTACTTTAATGGCGGAATTGATAAGGCAAGGCCTACTATTCTTATCAGAACGGTATATGACAAAACACATGCATTTGATTGGAACCCAGTATGGCAAAAATTAGTAGATCAGGATTATGCCATTGTTATTCAAGACATCAGGGGTAGGTTTGAGTCAGAGGGAAATTACCAAATAGCACGAGGAAGGAGAGAAGATGGCTCGGATACTCTCGATTGGATCATTGAACAACCATGGTCAAATGGAAGAATAGGGTTGGGGGGGTGTTCGTATTTAGGTGAGGCGCAAGTAGTCTTGGAGGCTACCAATCATCCTGCTCTTGTAGTGGGTCATCCGCAGTCTGCTGCATCTGGCTATTATAGGCCCGGGCGTGCATGGCAGTCATTCAGCGGAGGTGCTTTTGAGTTAGGGCAGACAGCGGGATGGTTCGCGGGTGAGGGGACTAAAGTATTCTATGGGCCCAATTTAACTGGCAACGCTCGAAGTGAATGGTTTAACAGTCTAAGTGCCCAAGCCTATAAAATGCGACCAGACTTCGATTTCAGTCAATACCTGAGTAATATAAAAACATTACCAACGATTAGTCTTTTGGATCGAAGTAATGCTACTCCAAATGACTTTGATTTATGGAGAGATAATAGCCCCGATGGGGAATATTTTCGGTCGATGGACCTAGTTAAAGAGGATGATCGTGTTTCTATCCCTAATCTATTTTTTGACACGTGGTATGACTACGGAGCTAGGGAAACTCTTTTGATGGCTGAGCAA